>JBHAFF010000025.1:0-26752 GCA_041855985.1 Alloprevotella sp. | reverse complement strand
TGACAAGTTTCATAGAGGGTTGTTTTTTGTTATCTGTTTGATTATCAACAACAAATATACGGAAAATAATCCTCTTTTTGGGCTTTTCTTGAAACTATTTTAAGGCAAAAAACAAGTGCGGCTTATCCCGAATTCGGGTTAAAAGGCCTATTCTAATGATTCCCTTCCGCAGGCCGTTCGAGTGACCTCTAAAAATGCAGCGCACAACGTCATCGACATTGTGCGCTGCGGTAGTTATAGGTTATGGCTCTTAGGTAGAGAAGAGACCGAACAGTTCGGAATCTATGTGGTCGGTAATTTGCCGGAAATCTTGGGGATTGTTCTCGAATTTGAGCGCATCTCCGTCCACGATAAGTAGGCGGCCGGGATATTCTGAAATCCACCGCTCGTAGAGGTCGTTCAACCCTTGGAGATAGTCGATGCGCATAGTCTTTTCGAAGTCGCGACCCCGCTTCTCGATCTGCGCCACGAGGTTGGGGATAGTGGAACGGATGTAGATCATCAAGTCGGGAAGCTGTACGAGCGACATCATCAAGTCGAAGAGGTCGGAATAGTTCTGAAAGTCGCGGTCGCTCATCATTCCCATCTTATGGAGGTTGGGGGCAAAGATGCGGGCGTCTTCGAAGATGGTGCGGTCTTGGATGATGGTGTCGTTGCTTCGGCCTATGGTCACCACGTCTTTGAAACGCTTGTTGAGGAAATAGATCTGGAGGTTGAACGACCAGCGAGCCATGTCTTCATAGAAATCTTCAAGATAGGGGTTGAAATCGACAGGTTCGAAGAGGGGCGACCAATTGTAGTGCTTGGCAAGCATTTTGGTGAGCGTGGTCTTTCCACTTCCGATGTTGCCGGCGATGGCGATATGCATGATGTAAGGATTAGGGGCGGTTGAGTGATGAGGGGGAGAGGGCGTCATCGGGAAACATGCCGAAGAGTTCGGCGTCGATGCGGTCGATGATGCCTGCAAAGTCCGTTGGGTTGTGTTGGTAGTCCAAGTCGTCGACATCGATCACGAGCACACGTCCAGAATATTTCTGGAAGATGAAGGCATCGTAGCGTGCATTAAGGTTTTCGAGATAGTCGATGGGCATGGCCTGTTCGTAGTCCCGCCCGCGTCGCTGGATATTTTGCACGAGGTGGGGCACAGAGGCACGAAGGTAGATCATGAGGTCGGGAGCATCAACGATGGAGGTCATGATCTCAAATAGCTCCATATAGGTTTCGAAATCTCGGTTATCCAGATTGCCCATGTCGTGGTTGTTGGCCGAAAAGACATGGACACCTTCGAAGATGCTGCGATCCTGCACCACATGTTCGGTGGTCTGTGCGATGGCCAGTACGTCTTTGAAACGCTCTTTGAGGAAGAAGACTTCCAGATTGAACGACCAGCGCTTCATGTCTGTGTAGTATTGGTCGAGATAGGGATTCTGTGCCACCGATTCGAATTTCGGAGCCCATCCGTAGTGCTTGGCGAGCATAGTGGTGAGCGTGGTCTTTCCGCTACCGATGTTCCCGGCTATGGCAATATGCATAAGAGTGATGTGGAGTTTAGGCCGCGAAGTTACGGCTTTTTGAGGAGACGGGCTGTGCTGCTTCGACTTTTTTCACAGAGAAGAGAATGCGATGGCTACAAAGTAAGCTGCATATCGCAGATAATCCGTATCTTTGCACGCCCCCAACAGGGAGCTTCTTTTCTTCCAATTCATAGAACCGATGAAAGATATAGCGTACTTTTTTCGCAATCCCGAGACCTCGGGTTATCAACTCTCCCCCGATGGTCGCCATTTGGCTTTCCTCGCGCCTTACTGCGAGCGCATGAACCTCTTTGTGCAGACCATTGACGGGGAAGCTCGTCTGGGGGCACCTCGCCAATTGACCTTCGAGACAGAACGCTCTTTGGGAGGCTATCTCTGGGGCGATGATGAGCGGATCGTTTTTGCCAAAGACACCGATGGTGACGAGAATTATCATTTGTTTGGTGTACGGCTTGATGGAAGCGAACTTCGCGGATATACGGATTTTCCGGGTGTACGTGCTTCTATTATTGATGACTTGGAAGATGTGCCGGGGCAAATCCTTGTAGGGCTGAACCGACGAAACCCCGAGGTTTTTGACCCGTATCGATTGGATCTGACCACGGGGGCACTGACCCTGCTGGCAGAAAATCCGGGAAACTATCAAGGGTGGATCACAGATCACGAAGGGTGCATTCGAATGGTTTACGCTATCGTTGATGGTGTAAACACGCAAGTACTCTATCGGGATCACGATGGCGAGGATTTTCGCCCTGTGCTCACCACCAATTTTAAGGAGGAGGTGTCCATCTGTATGTTCACCCCAGACAATCGTTTGGTTTGGGCAGTGACGAATGTGGGGCGCGACCGCAATGCGCTTGTCTTGATGGATCCCCGGAATGGTGAGGAACTCGAACAGCTCTTTACCCACGACCGTTATGATGTGGCGAGCGTGTCCTATTCACGCCGCAGAAAACGCTTGCTCAGTGCCTATTGTACGGGGCACAAAACGCCCGTGCGCCACTTTTTTGATGCTGAGTCTGCGCGGAGACGGGCGGAAATCGATGCTCTCTTTCCCGACTACCGTGTCGGAATAGCCGACACGGACCGGAGCGAGGAGCACGCCCTCCTATTCGTGGGGAGCGATCGTCACCGTGGAACCTACTATTATTATCACTTCCTCACGAAGCGGCTGACCCGTATTGCCGATGTTGCGCCCTGGGCGGATGAACACGATATGGTGCCTATGCATCCTGTCTGCTTTTGTACCTCCGATGGTTTCCGCATTGAAGGTTATTTGAGTCTGCCGCAGGGCTTCTCGCTCGAAGGCGAGGGCAACGCGCTCTGTCTTGCAGAAGGAGCGCGACCCGTATCCTTGGTGGTCAACCCTCATGGTGGACCTTGGGCACGCAACAGTTGGGGGTATTCCGCAGAAGTGCAATTCCTCTGTTCGCGTGGTTACGCGGTGTTTCAACTCAATTTCCGCGGTTCTACCGGCTATGGCCGTACCTTTCTCGAAGCGAGCTATAAGCAATGGGGATTACGCATGCAGGACGACATCACCGAAGGCGTAGAGTGGCTCATTGCGTGTGGCATTGCCGACAAAGACCGCGTGGCCATCTATGGTGGCTCCTATGGCGGCTATGCTGCATTGGCGGGAGCCTGTTTCACCCCTGATCTCTATTGCTGCGCCATAGACTATGTAGGGGTGTCTAATCTCTTTACGTTCATGAACACTATTCCGCCCTATTGGCGACCGATGTTAGAGATGATGTATGAACAGATCGGCCATCCTGAAGCAGATCGCGAGCAGTTGGCTGCTACCTCGCCTGCTCTCCATGCCGACCGCATCACGTGTCCGGTCTTCGTGGCACAGGGTGCCAACGATCCTCGGGTGAACAAAGTGGAGAGTGACCAGATGGTTAACGCGTTGCGCGAACGTGGTGTGGAAGTGGAATATATGGTGAAAGATGATGAAGGCCACGGTTTCCACAATCAAGAGAATAGATTTGATTTCTACCATGCTATGGAGTGCTTTTTAGCCCAGCATATGGAGCGTGGTCGCATCGTCTGGAAATCGTAACTGTGTGTAGTCGCGTTGCACTTATTAGGCGAGGCGTTGAGAAGGCTTCGCCCATAAGGGACACGAAGTGCGGTTTGGTAATCACTGTGGGCGTATCAAACTCTTCTTACTAACGAGGGGGCGCAGGCTGATTTGACGGTACAGACTTAACTGCGCGCACGAAGAACTGTCTGTTAAATCGATACGATCGTTTCATTGGCAAACAAAAACGAACCGCTATCATTGAGGTCTCACCTCTTTGGTAGCGGTTGTTCTTTGCAAAAGGTAATTGTACTTGGATCTTACGTGGATGTAGTGCAACCTCTTTGACCTTATTTGATGTTCACGTCACGTACCTGGACTTGGTTGCGCGGGAGAAGCTGCGAGGAGTTGCAGATGACACGCTGTCCTACATTATCTTTGAGGAAGAAGTAGAAAGAGCGGAGTGTGCTGCGCGAGCGTGGATCGGTGACGATGACCCAGACGGAACGCACTAAAGGATATTCGCCTGTTGCAATATAATATTGATAAGGACGTTGCCAGTCGGCTGCCTTTTTGCCCACCTTGCCCACCAACATCACGTTGATATCGAGATCGCGGAAGGAGGACATGGCGGCAGTGTCACCTTTAGTAACGCGGAGCCAGTCGGTTGAGACCACACCGATGGCATTTGGGTTGTCTTTGACCGCTTGGATTACGGCGCGATTGCTGCCTTGGGCATAGAGCTTACCTTTCAGGGGGATTCCACCGTTGAGACTGTCCTTCATGAAGCGCAGGGTGCTGGATCCTGAAGCATCGAATACGACGGCGATGTCACCTTTGCGCGTACCCATTTCGAGCTGATCCCAACGGGTGAGTTTTCCGCTCATGATGTCACGTAGCTCCTGCACGTTGATGGCGGTGTCGGAGTTGGCTTTATTGACAATGAGGGCGAAGGCGTCATAGGCAATGCGGCTTTGCAGAAGAGGGAGGTTATGGCTTTCGATGAGAAGTTTCTCTTTTTCGGTCAAATCGCGTGTGGTGATGGCACAGCGGATACTGTCGTTGAGTAGGAGACGGAGAGCAGAGTCTTCACTGCAAAAGAGGGGTTTCATCGTGGCTTCGGGTTTGCGAAGGGCATAGAGATCCGAAAGTTCTGAGACGATGGGCTCGAAGCAGACATCACAGGCAAAGGGAACATCGTCCTCATTGAGATAGGCGCTGGCCTTCTGAGGATTAGTGCCGCAGCCCACGAACAAGCTAAGGCTAGCTGTGAAGAGAAATAGGGCAAGGGAGAACTTCATAGGGGGAGTAGGGAGAGAGGAGTGAGGAAACAAAACAACCTGTGGCTCTCGACCGAGGCCGGAGACACAGGTTGTCAAATGGGTAGGATCCAATTAAGCTAAGCTTACTGGATGACGTAGCGTACGGGGAGAGAGAACCATACGCGAACGGCCTTACCTTGTTGTTTACCGGGGATGAAGCGAGGAAGAGATTTCACCACGCGAACGGCTTCGGCATCGCAGTGGGATTCAAGACTCTTCTGCACCTGAACTTCACCCACACGACCATCTTCTAACACAACGAAACGGAGGTGTACGACACCCTGGATTTCCTGTTCTTGCGCGATGGCAGGGTACTTGATATGGCTGTTCACATAGTTCAGCAGGGCTGCTTCTCCACCAGGGAAGCTAGGCATCTGTTCTACAACGGTGTAGACCTTGGCTTCTTCTTCCTCGGCTTTTGCCACCGTTGTTCCGCCGAAAGTCTGATTTTCGCGGAGGTCATCGATGTTGATACCGTTCTTGGAGTCACCTTCGTAGTCTACAGAGGCAATCGAGATGTTCGAGCGGCTCAGATCCTCTTGATTCTTCATCTTCTTGGTTTCATCGACTTGGTCGACGATTTCAGGAACGGTGAAGGCGATTGAGGCTTTTACAGCGACCTTCTGTACTTCAGGTTTAGGTTCTTCTTTGTGAACTTCAACTTTCTTCTCCTCCTGTTTGGGAGCTTCCTTCTTAAGCTGAGAGAGCTCCGTTATCATCTCTTCTTCGCCGCCCATTGAATTTTTGATGGCTTCAGATGCAGCGGCGTAGGTAAAGATGAGGGCAGCGATGACTGCAATGCCCACGAGGATGTCAATGATGGCCAAGAGATGGCGCTTGCCTGCCTTAGAGCGCAAGTCATAAGCACCATAAGTCTTGTTACGCCCTTCGAAGACGAGATCGCACCATTCTTGCGATATGATATCTACTTTAGACATAGCTGTTGGTTTTACTTATGAAAGGTTCTATTTGGCAAGACCAGCCACCATGGCTTTGTCTTGTTCGTTCACTTTGTCAATCACGTACTTACCGATGTAGCAGTTTTGCATCTCATCGAGCACGTCAATCAGGTTGAGATAAGTGGACTCGTCCATCGGCTTGATGATGGCTGTTGGAGTGCCATCGGCCTTCTTGATTTTAGAGAGTTGTTCCTTATACTCTTGCAGATTTTTCTTTGCCTTTTCGGGGTTTGAGGAGTATCGACCTTCAAACACTTTCTTGAGCTTGTCCACCTCTGCCTTAGCCTTTTTATTCTTGCTCAACAGGACAGCACGGATGCCGTTCTTGCCATATTGCGTTTCCTGTAAGGTGGCTTCGGAGGGCTTGCCTTCGAAATAGTAGAGTTTGTTGTCTTTACCGATGATAATCGTGATAGCTTCATCGGTCTGTACTTGACTCTTGTTCTCCGTCTTGATGTCATCCTTGTCCGAGGGCATGGTAATTTCCATCGTTTGGGGTTTGAGGAGTGTCGTACAGAGCATGAAGAAAGTCACGAGCAACATGATCATGTCCACCATCGGTGTAAAGTCGACGCGGGCATTCATTTTCTTTTGCTTCGAATTGCCGCCGCCGCCAGTATCTAATTGTGCCATAACTTTTTTCTATCAGATTAGTCTTCTCCCTTCAGCGTGGTGATGAGATTGTAGCGCGACTCATCAATCTTGCGCAGGGAGTTCATTACTTCTTTAATCGTGCCGTACGGAGTAGACTTATCGGCCTTGATGGCGATGCGCATGTTTTCTCCGTTGGCATTACGGGCTGCTGTCACCCATTCTTTGAGTTCGTCATTCACACTGTCGCAAGGAATGCCGGCACTAGGATCCTTGGTGAGGATCTCGTTGCGCTTGGACGACTCCATATCCACCCAGCTACCAATGGTATTGAGGGGAGTGCCGAAAGTGGGAACTTCTGCGAAAACTTTCAGTTGAGCTGCGCTGAGGCTGAGTTTCTTGTTGTCAATCAGCTGCTGTGCCATTGCTTGCTGCGCATTGGGATTATCCATATTCATGAAGATCTTCCCTTGCGGCGATACAAAGATGGTGAGCAGATTCTTTTCGGGGATTTTGATTTCAGAAACGGAACCCGGCACGTTCACCTTAACGGGTTCTTCCTTGGTGAACGTTGCTGTAAGCATAAAGAAGGTAAGCAGCAGGACCATGACATCACTCATCGGCGTCATGTCGATGAAGGTGTCTTGTTTTTTTACGTGAAAACGTCCCATGTTGTGAGTTACCTAATTTATGATTACTTCTGAGTAGTCTTGAAAGTTTCTACGATGGTGAAACCAAGTTCGTCGATAGCAAAGGTCAGACGGTCAATCTTGTTGGTGAAGTAGTTGTAGGCCACAACTGCCGCAGCACCGGTTGCGATACCGGAAGCCGTGTTTACAAGTGCTTCAGAGATACCTACGGAGAGAGCGGAGGAGTCAGCACCACCTTCACCTGCCATTGCGGAGAAGGACTTGATCATACCCATTACCGTACCGAGCAGACCCATGAGCGTACCGAGCGTTACGATGGTACCGATGATGGGGAGGTTCTCTTGCATCATGGGCATTTCAAGAGCTGTGGCTTCTTCAACCGTCTTCTGGATTGCGAGTACCTTCTTCTCGGTTTCAACATCGGTGGAGAGCTGCTTCTTGTACTCGGTGAGGGCAGCGAGCACTACGTTAGCCACAGAACCCTGCTGCTTGTTGCACAGATCTTCAGCCTTGGCGAGATCGTTGCTTTTGAGAGCGGCCTTTACGCTTGCAGCAAATTTGCCAAGGTTACCCTTACCGTTGGCGGTGGAGATGGCGAACCAACGCTCGATGGCAAGTGCGAGCACCGTGAGAAGAAGTGTCCAGATGATGGGCACGATGAAACCACCCTTGTAGACCGTACCTACGATACCCGCAGGCTCGTAGCTCTGATCTTGGAAGAAGTGGAAGGGGGCACCAGTTGCACCTTCTGCATGGAAGTTGCTGAGGTGGCCAGCGCCGAAGACGTAGAGAGCTTCTGCGATCAACCAGCAGATAACGATAACCAGAAAGCCGGACTTGATGCCGGTGAAACCTTGTTTCTTAGGAGCACCCTTGGGCGCAGTAGCATTAGTAGTTGCCATTGTGTAATTTAATTGGTTGAATTGAGTTGATGAGTTGTTGAGAGTGATACTGAGAGAATTGATGAGCCATTCTATAGCGTAGCAAGGCTACTTGCACTACTGTTTAATGTGGCATTCCCTGCCAGATTCTGACTATGAAAAGATCCCTGACGAGCTTTGCAAAGTAGAGTTTCTGAATGGCTCGACAAAAATAACGACTTTTGCTCATTTGGCCAAACAAATTTCCTTTTTTCTTAGTGGCACTCTCCTGTATAGGCTCCGGGCGAGCCCGATGATCTTATGGCTATCACTATGCGATTTTCGATAAAATGCTTTTTGGGGCGTGTCGTAAATATGGTTGAAATATCTGGCGCAGAGTCTTGGATTGCAGTGGTTATATAATTGCGTACGTGCTCCATCCTGTGGAAGAAATGGTGGTTTTCGGGGGGAAGGCTTTGCCTTTTGCCAAACTCTCTGTATCTTTGCTCTATAATTATAGTGACGTCCTTCTCTATGACATATAGTCGTTCACTTTTTTGCTCCTTTGTGCGGCGATGCCTTTGTGTCTTCGCCGTGTTATTTGCGTGGTGGCACGTGGTGGCAGCCCGGACTTGGAAAGTCGATGAGGTGCCTATTCCTTATCTTCAAGATAGCCGTCGCTATGTAAGTAATCCAGAGGAAATCCTCTCTGCGGCTGCTGTTGATTCCATCGATCGCCTCCTCTTTGCCTTGGAGCGGGACAAGGGTATACAGACCGTGGTGATGGTGCTTGACCGCATTGATGGTGGCGATGCTTATGATTTTGCCATGCGTGTGGCACGGAAATATGGTGTCGGCAGCAAGGAAAAGCGCACGGGACTTGTCGTGTTGCTCGCTGTGGGCGATCGAAAGTATCAGTTTCTCACGGGCAATGGTCTTGAAGGTACTCTCCCTGATGCGATGATTCAGCGCATAGAAGACCGCATTTTTGTTCCTCTCTTGAAATCACGTGATTGGGATGCCGCCATGGTGAAGGCGATGACCGCGATCGACCAAGTGTGTCGCGGTGATGATAGCCTTACCAAAGCAAATCCCTCCGGTGAAGAGGGTGGTGGGATGTTTCAAATGTTCGTCCTTCTGCTTATCGGAGCGGGCTTCTTTGGTATCATTGCCTATGCTGATTATGTCAAGAAACAGCCACGCCGCTGTCCGAACTGTGGCCAAAACACCTATCGCAGGCAGGGTAGTCGTTCGGGGCATAAATACATCCGCGGCCGTCGTTACCTTGTACAGCATACCACCTATGTCTGCTCCTCGTGTGGGCATACTCAAACGAAGCGTGAAGAGCATCGCGATGATGATGATGACGGTACGGGGCTTGTCTCGGCTATCCTTCTTGGTTCAATGATGAACCGCCGCAGCGGTAGCTACGGCGGCTTCTCCGGGGGGGGGCTTTCCAGCGGATCTTTTGGTGGTGGCTCTTTCGGAGGTGGCGGCTCTGGCGGTAGCTTTTAAGAGTTGCACGTCCATCTGTTTGATCACTCTCTTTCTTTTGTAATAAACTAATCCCTTCTCTCGATATGAAACTTTCCAAATCCCTCATCACCCTTCTCGTAGTGGCTGCGGCCATTCTCTCCCTCGGCGGCTGCGTATCATCGAAGTACAATGGCCTCGTATCGCAAGAAGAGACGGTCAATCAAGCATGGGCCGATCTCCAAAGCACCTATCAGCGTCGTGCCGACCTCATCCCTAACCTTGTGAATACCGTCAAGGGCTATGCCAAGCATGAAAGCGAAACTTTGCAAGGCGTGGTCAATGCGCGCGCCAAGGCCACACAGATGACTATTGATCCTTCGAACGCTACACCCGAGCAGATTTCCGCTTTTCAGAAAGCGCAAGGCGAACTTTCTCAAGCTTTGGGTAAACTCCTCGCCGTAACGGAAAACTATCCCGATTTGAAGGCCAACCAGAATTTCTCCGAACTCCAAGCCCAGCTGGAAGGTACGGAGAACCGCATCAACGAGAGCCGGAAACTCTACAACGCAGCGGTGCAAACCTACAACGTACAGGTGCGTTCTTTTCCGATGAACATCTTGGCCGGAATGTTTGGCTTTGAGAAGAAACAGGGTTTTGAGGCTACTGATCAAGCCCAAAATGCCCCCACGGTAAACTTTTAAATAAAGAGCAGTTCTGGCAACGTACGGTGGATCAGACGACTGAGCGACTGCCCGAAGTGCGACCTTCTCTCAAAGTGAAAAACCAAGCGAGGCAATTTGTAGTGTCTCCTTAAATTCTCCAAAGAGGTACATTCGTATGGACAATAACCAACGCTATATGATGCGCGGAGTGAGCGCAATGAAGGAAGATGTGCATGCCGCCATCAAAAACATAGACAAGGGGCTCTTTCCCCAAGCTTTCTGCAAAATTATTCCCGACATTCTCGGTGGTGATCCGGATTACTGCAATATTATGCATGCTGATGGCGCAGGCACGAAGTCGAGCTTGGCCTATATGTATTGGAAGGAGACGGGAGATCTCTCCGTGTGGAAGGGCATTGCGCAGGATGCGCTCATCATGAATACCGATGATCTCCTCTGTGTCGGTGCAGTGGACAATATCCTTGTCTCTTCCACCATCGGTCGAAACAAGATGCTCATTCCTGGCGAGGTCATCTCTGCCATAATCAATGGCACCGATGAACTTCTTCAAAGCCTTCGCGACATGGGCGTGGGTATCTATGCTACAGGTGGTGAAACGGCCGATGTAGGCGACCTTGTGCGTACTGTCATTGTGGATAGTACCGTAACCTGTCGTATGAAACGCAGTGATGTTATCGACAATGCCCGCATCTGTCCTGGCGATGTCATCGTTGGTCTCTCTTCCTCGGGACAAGCCACCTACGAACAGGGCTACAATGGCGGTATGGGCAGCAATGGCCTGACCTCCGCACGCCACGATGTGTTTGCCAAGTACCTCGCGGAGAAATATCCCGAGAGCTTCGACCACGCGGTACCCGAGGAACTGGTGTACAGCGGTTCGTATCGCCTTACCGATGCTGTTGAGGGTAGCCCCATCGATGCAGGTCGCTTAGTGCTCTCGCCTACACGTACTTATGCCCCTGTGGTGAAACGGTTTCTTGATGAGCTCCGCCCCCACATCCACGGCATGGTGCACTGCACAGGCGGCGCGCAGACCAAGGTGCTGCATTTCGTCTCCGACAACTGCCGCGTGGTGAAGGATAACATGTTCCCCGTACCTCCCCTCTTCCGCGCCATCGCTGAGGAGAGTGGCACAGATTGGAGCGAGATGTACAAGGTGTTCAACATGGGACACCGCCTCGAAGTCTACCTCGCTCCCGAACATGCCCAGCAGATCATCGACATCTCCCGCTCGTTCAATATCGATGCGCAGATTATCGGCCGTGTGGAGGAAGGTAAGAAGAGTCTGACCATTCAGAGTGAGTTCGGCACGTTCGAATACTAATTACTTTGTGAGTTATCGTTCGCAAGAGCGGTATGATGATTGCGTCACCGCATTCCGTCATCTCGAAGCTGCCGATGCTCGTCTTCTCCTCATCGTTACTCATTTACAGGATGAGTTAGTGCGCATTTCGCAGCTTCTGATGAACCTGTTATATCCTGCGTTGTGGTTACCTTACTGTGAAGATCAAAAGGGCTTCAATTCTCCTCTTCGTCATTACCAAGCCTTGGTGTGCCGTCACATCGAGGTTGTTCGCGAGGATTTCCAACAGCCTTGTTGCCGAAAGTGAACATGAGGCTTTGGAGTAATATCTGAAACTTTTGGAGAGCTGTATGAAAACAACACCCCGAACCCTGACTGTGATCATTCCCGATGGCAATCCTCGAAACTTGCAGAAAGTTGTGGGCAATGCCGATTGTGTGATGATGGTCGTTTCGCGCGCCTATTGTGAGCGTGCTCGCCTGAGTGACGTGAAAGAGTTGAGTACCCCGGCACTGTATATCCTCACTGATGACGTTAATAAAGTATACATTGGCCAAGCCAAGCAGTTTGCTCATCGGGTTATCGACCATTTGGCAAAAAAAGCTTGGTGGACTAAGGCCTATGTTTTTGTGTCGGACAGTGATCGTTTCCACGCGTCCAGTATTGAGTATTTGGAGTACTTAGCCATCCGTTTGGCGCAGTCAGTACAACGCTATGATTGCTCGGAAAATCGTCAGATACCTTCCAATCCGACTCTTCCGCAACATGACCGACCAAAATATGATGAAGCCTTTGAGGAAATCTGTTTTTTTCTGAACTACGAACGCTGCTATGTCTTTGAATCGGATGCCAACTCTCCACAGCCCAATGTGTCTTCTGAAGTTCAGGAACTCGAACCACCTCACCTCTTCTTTTTGAAGGTCAAGGGGTGCGAGGCGCGCGGTATCTTTTGCAACGATGGAACGAAGAAGTTTGTCGTGTTGCAAGGCTCAGAGATTGTCCCAACGAGCACCCCTTCATTTAAATCTATGGGGGAACGCGACAAGTTTCTGAAGCATTGTTCTAGGGGAAAAGGCGGAATCTACCTCCTCGATGAGGATTACACATTTTCCACTCCCAGTGGTGCATCTGCTTGTTGTGGAGGACGTCCGAGCAATGGATGGACTGATTGGCGCGATGCAGATGGCCGAACGCTCAAACAGTATCTTGTAGAAAATAAATAATTCAGTATATGCCTGCAACCACACCCTTGTTGGAAAAACTCGATGGCTTAGTTGCCCGCTTTGAGGAAATCTCCACTTTGATTACAGATCCTGATGTCATTGCCGACCAGCAGCGATATGTACGTCTGACTAAAGAGTATAAGGAACTCGAAGATTTGATGAATGCGCGCCATGAATATGCCAATCTCCTTGGCAATCTCGAAGAGAGCAAAACACTCTTAATGAGCGAGGATGATGCCGAGATGAAAGAAATGGCACGTGAAGAGGTGACAGCCTGTGAGCAGCGTATCCCCGTCATCGAAGAGAAAATAAAATTTCTGCTCGTGCCCAAAGATCCTGAAGATGCCAAGAACGCCATCCTCGAAATCCGTGGTGGAACGGGTGGCGATGAGGCCGCTCTTTTTGCCGGCGATCTTTTCCGCATGTATGCCAAGTATTGCGAATCAAAAGGGTGGCGTCTCGAAGTTTCCAGTGCGAGCGAGGGCGCGGCGGGAGGGTTTAAGGAGATAGTCTGCTCTGTGACAGGGGCGGATGTCTATGGCACTCTCAAGTATGAGAGTGGTGTGCACCGTGTGCAACGTGTACCGGCAACGGAGACTCAAGGGCGTGTTCACACCTCGGCTGCTACGGTTGCTGTCCTCCCAGAAGCAGAAGCTTTCGATGTCGTCATTAACGAAGGTGAAATCAAGTGGGATACCTTCCGTTCCTCGGGTGCGGGTGGCCAGAACGTGAACAAGGTGGAATCGGGCGTGCGTCTGCGCTACAACTGGAAAAACCCCAACACGGGCGTGGTGGAGGAAATCCTCATCGAATGTACCGAAACGCGTGATCAGCCCAAGAACAAGGAGCGCGCCTTGGCACGTCTGCGCACCTTCATCTACGACAAAGAGCATCAGAAATACGTAGACGACATCGCCTCGCGCCGCAAAACCCTCGTCTCCACGGGCGACCGTTCGGCAAAGATCCGTACTTACAACTATCCGCAGGGGCGCATCACTGATCATCGCATCAACTATACTATTTACAACCTTTCCGCCTTTGTCGATGGAGATATCCAAGACTGTATCGATCATCTGATTGTTGCTGAAAATGCCGAGCGGTTGAAGGACGCAGAGCTGTAATGAGGACGGTATCCTCTTGTTGAGCGGATGCATTTACTGGTATCCTCTCTTTTTCCTGCTGAGCGCACATAGAGACATCATGAAGCTGTTGCTTGGAGGAGTATATTTCAGCTGCGATCCACAGTGGTAAGTGCGAAAACATTCTTCATCTCTTGCGCATCCGAGAATAAACTCTTATCTTTGCAACCACAATCATTGGGGCTGACTGGATTTGACAGCGGTTCGGGATGGTCTGTAAGCATGCAGTGCGGATGAAAGTGGGCACTTAAATCTCGGCTTTCACCAATTTATCTGGCGAAAACAACTTTGCTCTCGCTGCTTAATCGAAGTATAGTAGATTGGCTTTATCTCTGCGCTAGGCGTGGAGACGAGACATCACCCAAGAGCATCCGCTCCTTTGCGTCTTGAACTGGTGGTGCAGCAAATAGGAGATAGGGGTGCAAGGTCTCGATTGCACTCCGAAAATTTAGAGACTAAGGTCATGGCTCAGGCCGCTTCCGCCCCAACTTTGACTCGAAAATCTAATAGGAAGATAAGCATGTAGAAAGCCGATTAGCTCTCCGTTTGGACGAGGGTTCAATCCCCTCCAGCTCCACTACTGCATATCTCATGTGCTGTACAATGCTTCAGAACTTCGGTTTTGAAGCGTTGTTTGTTATGGTAGTGTGTGCGAAGAGCTGAGAGCACTTAATCCGTCTAGCCTCCTCTTCGTTATGGTAGAAAAAGCGAGTGGGTTAAGACCATCTCCTCAAAAGCTACCAATCATATAGATCGCTTGCTTTTTCTCCCTTCTGCAACAAAACCGCCATCAAAGAGAGCAGTCTCTATGATGGCGGTTTTGTTCTTTACAAATGATATGAGCATTTGGGAGAAGTGGGTATGAAATATGCCTCTTTGGGGAGAGTCATTCCAAGAACTCGCGAACAATGCGGAGGATGTCAGCTTGGGCGGTGATGAGATCATCGTTGATGATGACGGCATCAAACTGAGGTGCAAAGCTCATTTCGTATTCTGCCTTGGCTAAGCGCGTCTCGATGGCTTCAAGACTGTCCGTGGCACGCGCGATGAGTCGCTCGCGGAGGGCATCTATCGATGGAGGTTGGATGAATAGACTGAGACAGCGATCGCCATAGGCGCGTTTGATGCTCACACCACCTTTGACATCGACATCGCAGATCACGTTATCGCCCTGCTTGAGCTGGGCATCGACTTGCGCGCGGAGCGTGCCGTAGAAGCGGCCGGGATAGACCTCTTCGTATTCGAGGAAATCTCCAGCTTCGATGTGCTGGTGAAATTCTTCGGGTGTGAGAAAGAAGTAATCCTTGCCGTGAACTTCCACACCGCGCGGAGCGCGGTTGGTGGCACTGACGGAAAAGTGGAGATCCACCCCCTGTTTGATGAGGTACTGGACTAAAGTACTCTTGCCAGATCCAGAGGGGGCAGAGCAAACGATGACTTTTGACATAGATTTTCGAGGATTGGCGTTGGGGGATATTCCATAGAACGTTTTCGTTCAGGCATTGCCGTGGCGAGAAAACATCTGCTGAAAACGTGGTTTCTACATTACGTTGAGCACTTGTTCTTTAATCTGTTCCAGTTCGTCCTTCATCTTGACGACGATGTTTTGCATTTCGGCCAGATTGCTCTTCGAGCCAGTGGTGTTGATCTCGCGTCCCATTTCTTGGGCTATGAAACCGAGCTTTTTGCCTTGTCCGCGGCCATCGGCAAGGGTGCGGCGGAAGTAGTTGAGATGGTTGGTGAGACGTTGTCGCTCCTCGTTGATGTCGAGTTTCTCAATATAGTAGATGAGTTCTTGCTCAAGCCTGTTCTTGTCGTAATCCACTCCGCGGAGTTCGGCGAGACGTTCTTCGAGTCGTTGGCGGATGCGCTCCACGCGGCTCTGTTCGAAGGGCGTGATTTCGTGCATCAGGCGCTCTATGGTATCGAGATTTTTCTGGAACTTAAGTGTGAGGGATTCGCCTTCTTGACGGCGGAAGTCGGTGAGACGGGCGAGAGCGGTGCGTGTAGCTTCGACTACAATCGCCCATTCCTCATCATTGAGCTCCTCGTTGGTCGCGGGCAGCGTCAGTTCGGGTAAGCGGGCGATCACTCCCCAGAGAGCATCGGATGTGGGAGTGGGGATATCCTCTTCGTTCCCGAGCGTTTGGAGTTGCTGCACGTAGGAGCGTACCACATCAGTGTTGATGAGAGCTGCGGCCTGTTCGGGGGTCTTCTCACACCATACGGTGAAGTCCACTTTGCCACGCTCTACCTCGTTGGCCACTATGCGGCGCAGTTCCAGCTCCTTCTCACGATAGAGGGGGGCAATGCGGGTATTGAGGTCGAGGGCTTTGGAGTTGAGCGATTTGATTTCTACGTGGATTTTCTTACCTTGGTATTCGGCGTCGGCTTTGCCGTAGCCCGTCATGGAATAGATCATAAGCTTATTATGCTTTCGGATACGAGGGTAACGAAGGATTGCACGCGAGCGCAGGAGGCCAGCGTGCAATCTTCGATGGGAGATGTCATTATTTGTCGATGGGGCGGAGATCGAGGTGCAGTTCATCGAGCTGCTTGGCGTCTACCATAGAGGGCGCATCAAGCATGACATCGCGTCCCGAGTTGTTCTTGGGGAATGCGATGACATCGCGGATGCTGTCCAATCCAGCAAAAAGGCTGACGAAGCGGTCGAGGCCGTAGGCCAGTCCACCGTGAGGCGGAGCGCCATATTTGAAGGCGTTCATGAGAAAACCGAATTGTTCTTGCGCCTTCTCTGGGGTGAAGCCGAGCACCTTGAAAATCTTGGCTTGTAGCACGGCATCGTGGATACGAATGGAACCGCCACCTACTTCCACGCCGTTGCATACCATGTCGTAGGCATCGGCTAGGACTTTTGCGGGGTTGGTGTCAAGGAGAGGGATGTCAGAGGGTTTGGGTGAGGTGAAGGGGTGGTGCATAGCCATAAGGCGGTTTTCCTCTTCGCTGTATTCGAACATTGGGAAGTCCACCACCCAGAGGAGGGCAAACTTATTCTTGTCGCGCAGACCGAGGCGTTCGCCCATCAGGAGGCGGAGCTCGCAAAGCTGTTTGCGCGTCTTGTTCGCCTCGTTGCCCGAGAGGATCAGAATGAGATCGCCAGGTTGGGCATTCATAGCTTCGCGGAGGCGGTTGAGCACCTCAGGAGTGTAGAACTTGTCCACACTGCTCTTCACACTGCCGTCTTCACTCACACGAGCATAGACGAGACCTTTTGCTCCTACCTGTTGTGACTTGACAAAGTTGGTGAGTTCATCGAGCTGCTTGCGGGTGTAGGAAGCGCAGCCCGTGGCACAGATACCGCCGATATAGGACGCTTCGTTGAATACGGCAAAGTCGCCTGCACCTTGGAAAACGTCCATCAGTTCGACAAATTCCATGCCGAAGCGCATATCGGGCTTGTCGCTACCAAAGCGGCGCATCGCCTCATGCCAAGAGAGGCGGAGGAAGGGTTCGTCGCCGAGATCGACACCGCGCACTTCCTTGAAGAGGTATTTGGTGAGTCCTTCGAAGGTGTTGATGATGTCGTCCTGTTCGACATAAGACATTTCACAGTCGATCTGGGTGAACTCAGGCTGGCGGTCTGCACGGAGATCCTCATCTCGGAAGCACTTCACGATCTGGAAGTAGCGATCCATGCCTGCCACCATGAGGAGCTGTTTGAGCGTTTGAGGACTTTGGGGTAAGGCGTAGAATTGTCCAGGATTCATGCGCGAAGGGACGATGAAGTCGCGGGCACCTTCGGGCGTTGAACCAACGAGAACGGGAGTTTCGATTTCGAGGAAGCCAAGGCTGTCTAAATAGCTGCGTACGGCCAGGCAGAACTTGTGGCGGAGCTCGAGGTTGGAGCGCACGTTGCTGCGGCGCAGGTCAAGGTAGCGATATTTCATGCGGAGGTCATCGCCACCATCGGTGTTCTCTTCGATGGTGAAGGGGGGCGTGTCGGCAGCGTTGAGGATGTTGAGCGTCTCGACCATGATCTCCACATCGCCTGTGGGCATCTTGTCGTTCTTGGCGTAACGCTCATTGACGGTGCCAACGATCTGGATAACGAACTCGCGTCCCAGCTTGTTGGCACGGGCACAGAGTTCGGCATCGGTCTCTTCGTTGAACACGAGTTGGGTGATGCCATAGCGGTCGCGGAGGTCTACGAAAGTCATGCCGCCCATCTTGCGGAGGCGTTGTACCCATCCGGCTAGGATGACGGTCTGTTCTACATCAGTGATGCGGAGTTCACCGCAGTTGTGGGTTCTGTACATAGCAGTTATGTTGTGAGAGGCTGCAGAAGAGGGCCTCGTTGATTGTCTGTTTATCGATCCATGGTGAGGATGAATTCCTCATTTGAAGTGGTCATGTCGAAACGCTTCTTGACAAACTCCATGGCTTCGGTGGCATTCATGTCGGCCATATAGTTGCGGATGATGTACATACGGTTGAGTGTCGTCTCATCGAGGAGGAGATCGTCTCGGCGCGTGGAACTTTGGATGAGGTTAACAGCGGGGAAGATGCGCTTGTTGGCGAGCGAGCGGTCGAGCTGTAACTCCATGTTTCCGGTGCCCTTGAACTCTTCGAAGATCACCTCGTCCATCTTCGATCCGGTGTCGATGAGGGCGGTAGCAATGATGGTAAGCGAGCCGCCACCTTCGATGTTGCGCGCCGCACCAAAGAAGCGTTTGGGTTTTTGGAGAGCGTTGGCGTCTACTCCACCGGTGAGGATCTTGCCCGAGGTGGGTGCCACGGTATTAAAGGCTCGTGCCAAGCGGGTAATGGAGTCGAGGAATATGACGACATCGTGTCCGCACTCGACCATGCGCTTGGCTTTTTCTAGTACCATCTGGGCGATGCGGACGTGGTGGGTTGCAGGTTCGTCAAAGGTCGAAGCGATGACTTCCGCATTCACCGTGCGTGCCATATCCGTAACTTCCTCAGGACGCTCATCGATGAGGAGCATCATGAGATAGGTTTCGGGGTGATTGGCGGCAATCGCATTGGCAATCTGCTTCATCAGGATGGTTTTACCCGTCTTGGGCTGCGCCACGATGAGTGCGCGTTGACCTTTTCCGATGGGCGAGAAGAGATCCACCACACGGCAGGCGATAGGGGCACCCTTTCCGGTAGAGAGTTTGAACTGCTCGTTGGGGAAGAGGGGAGTGAGATGTTCGAAGGCCACGCGGTCGCGCACGGTGTGGGGCTCGAGTCCATTGATGCGCTCCACACTCATGAGCGTGAAGTACTTTTCGCCTTCGCGTGGTACCTTCACTTTACACTCCACCACATCACCCATTTTGAGGCCGTAGTTGCGGATTTGCACCTGCGAGACAAACACATCATCGGGGGAAGGCATATAATTATAATCGGAGGAGCGGAGGAATCCGATGCCTTGTGGATCGACTTCGAGCACTCCACGGCCATCGATGACGATGTCACCCGGAAGGGCGGCAGGCTGTGTGGCGGCGAGTTGCGCGCTTTGTTGGCTCTGAGCTGCGAGCTGATCCAGTTGGCGACGTGTTTGGAGAAGTGCGTCCTCCTTGAAGCGGCGGAACTTTGGGGCAGCACCAGGTGCATGGTTCGGGGCAAATCCCGTCTCGTAGGGTGGAGGGGGCGTTGTGGGGAGGTCGATGGAAAAGTTATCGATGGAAAAGTTGTTGTAGTCCACCGTGGGGATATCCTCGGCAATGATAAAGTCGGCACCTTCCGCGGCTTGGCGCAACACCTCGGAACTGATGCCTGTCTCTTTGCTCTTGGTCTCTTGATCCTGCTGGCGTGTGGCCTCGGCCTCGGCAGAGCGTTGGCGGTAAAAGTCAGCCAGTGAGGTGGGGCGAGGAGTTTCTTCTTCAGCTTTCGGAATAGAGCTTTGTTGCATTTGATCCACGATAAAATCAGGCAGATCTCCTTCGGTAGCTGTATGGGATGTCATAGTTTCCTCGGGAGTGGCAGAGGAGGTTGTATCTGTTGCAGAAGAGTCGACAGATGCTCCTGGCACGCCAAACATTGCTTCAGGAGCGGAGTCTTCTTCCGGAGTCGTGGGGGATGGGTCGGATGTTACAACCACTCCGTTCAGTGCGGCTTGTGCTTGGCTGATGAGGAGGGCTTGGCGTGCCTGCATCTCTTCGAATGCCTTGCGCTCAGCCAGTTCCTCTTTCGAGGGACGTCCACGTTTCCGTTTGGGGGGAGTGAGGGGTACAGATCCAAGTAGGGCTTGTGTGGCCACCGCCTCATCTTCGCGTGCTTTGGCCGCCACCGCGCGCTTGGCCGCGCGTTCTTCGCGCGGACTGTCGAAACGCTCACTCTGTCCTGTCTGCGAGGCCGAATAAACATGATCGGAGCTTTTGGTAGTGATACGTCGACGGCGGGTTGGTGTTATCTCAGTATCATCGGAAGCGGCCTCATCGGCCTGCGCATCGAGGATGGCATAGATCAGCTCATCGGTGGGGCGAGTGTCCGCTCCATCGAGCGATAGTGCACCCGCGAGGGCACGTAAGAAGGTTTCGTCCTGTTCAAGGAGTTGCGCTTTTGTATATTTGTTGGGCATAAGTCAGCATGAAATGTGAGGATACGCACCCCGTGTGCACCACCTAGTGCGCGCAAGAAGGAGGTTGGGATGGGAGAGAGGGGGAAGAAATAAAGGGGAGCGTCGGAGAGGAGGTGGGATATGTCCCACGAGAATAAAGGGAAAATCGGTCATTTGCGGATTTTCGTGTGCAAATATAGAACAAATCCCTGAGATGTACACCGCTAAATCTTTATTTTTTCGCGCGTTCTCCCCTCTTTTTTGTATTTTCGCGTCGCGAAAGCTTCAAAAAGCTTGCTGCACGTTCCAACCCCTATCTGTATCTACCATATTTACTCATGGCCATTCCCTATCTCGACCTCCAGCATCTCACGAAACGCATCGGTGATCTCGTGCTCTTCGAAGATCTTTCGTTCAGTGTTGCCGAAGGGCAACACGTCGGACTGATTGCGCGCAACGGAGCGGGCAAATCCACCCTCCTCAGTTTGATTGCAGGTAAAGACGGAGTCGATGAGGGAGAGATCGTGTTTCGGCGTGGTCTGCGTATTGGCATGTTGGAACAGACTCCCATGTTCGATGCAGAGATGACCGTGCTTCAGGCCGTGAGCAGCCGTCTGTGCTCAGAGTTCGCCTCGTTGCTGATTTCCGAAGAGGGGAGAAGCCTTCAGTCGCACGTCGAGGCGTTCGATGCCAACGATGAGTGGGCATCGGTGCAACTCCGCGCCAAGCAAATTCTCACGCAGCTCAAGATTGATCATCTGGACAAACCCGTCGGGCTCCTCTCCGGAGGGCAGCAGAAGCGGGTCGCATTGGCTTCGGTGCTCATTGCCGATGTTGATCTTCTTATCCTCGATGAACCGACTAACCACCTTGACCTTGAAATGATCGAGTGGTTGGAAAACTATCTGCGCCGTAACGTCAAGGCGTTGCTCCTTGTGACACACGATCGCTATTTCCTTGATCGGGTCTGCAGCACCATTATCGAGTTGGACGATTTCACTGCCTACACCTATCGGGGAAACTATGCCTACTATCTCGAAAAGCGCGCCGACCGTCTGGCTGCTGCTGAGGCTAATGTGGATCGTGCGCGCAATCTATACCGCAAAGAGCTGGACTGGATGCGTCGCCAACCTCAGGCTCGTGCCCATAAGAGTCGTTCGCGCAAAGAGGCTTTCTACGAACTCGAACAGCAGGCTCGCCGTCGTACAGAGGAGCGTGCTGCGCGTCTCAATGTGAAAGCGAGCTATATCGGTTCGAAAATCTTTGAGGCGGAGTATGTTTCGAAGACCTTCAATGATGGGGTGGTTATCCTGAAAGATTTCTACTACAATTTCTCCCGTTATGAGAAAATGGGGATTGTCGGGAACAACGGTACGGGGAAATCCACTTTCATCAAGATGCTTCTTGGCCGTGTGCCGCCTACGAGTGGGCGCTTTGTCATCGGCGAGACCGTGCGCTTTGGTTATTTCTCCCAAGAAGAGATGCCACTTGACCGTCAGAAGAGAGTGATAGATGTGGTGCGCGAGGTGGCCGAAGTGATCGATCTCGGCGGTGGGAGGCGCATGACGGCAATGCAATTCCTTAACCATTTCCTCTTTCCTCCCGCACGTCAGCAGGACTTGGTTTACAAACTTTCCGGAGGTGAACGTCGACGTTTGCAGCTTTGCCTAGTGCTGATGCAGGCTCCCAATTTTCTCATTCTTGACGAACCGACTAACGACCTCGACATTCCCACGCTCCAACGGCTTGAAGAGTATTTGGCTGATTTCCAAGGTTGCGTGATCGTGGTGAGCCATGACCGTTACTTTATGGACAAGGTCGTGGATCATCTCCTTGTGTTCCATGGGCAGGGAGTGGTGGAGGATTTTCCAGGAAACTATACACAGTATCGGGCCTTCCAAGAACTCAAAGATTGCGAGGAGGAATTGGTGCAGCGAAACAGTCGTTCCGGTGCCGACGTCCGAAAACCAGTGTGTGAGGGGAGCACGCGCCGTCGTCGTCTCACCTTTGCCGAGCGTAAAGAGTATGAGACATTAGAACGCGACATTGAGCGGCTCGAAGCAGAACGGATGCAGATCCACAATGACCTTGCCTCGGGTACACAGGACGTGGCTACCATCATTGAATGCTCCAAACGTCTGCCCGAACTCGAAACCGAGCTGGACGAGAAGTCTATGCGCTGGCTCGAACTCTCGGAGTGGGCGTAGGCAACGAATTCTGTATGATCGAGCATCCTTCCGCAATTCGTGCTGTATCCAGCAGACGCCTTTCAGAGTTTCATGCTGGCTCTCTCAACTTAAGTTCCCGATTCGCATGGGGATCAGAGGCTTGAAAGACCGATGTGCGCAACACCGTATATAGTAGTGGGGTGTAGCATGTCGGGATCTCCAGGATTTGCCCACACTGCTTGTTTCCCGAGGGTATGTCGTAGCTCTGGATGTTCGATTATTAAAATCCTGAGAGATTACGGTGCGGATCGAGAATGAAATTAAAGCGGAAAAGCTTTCTCTCTTATTTATTTTCGTAACTTTGCCGTGGATATAGGAGCACCGTGAGAGAATATTGTTCACCGCGTGCTCCTGTCGATTGTTCCACACTAATATATAATATCGTCTTTATGCTTACCCACGAAGATCAAGTCCTCCTTGCACAGAAGGGCATTACTGAAGAGCAGTTGCAACGCCAATTGCAGGATCACGCCGCGGGTTTTCCCTTCCTCGACCTCGATGCTGCAGCGTCCGTGGTCAACGGTGGTATCTTGACCCCGAGCGAGGTAGAGGCCGAAGCCTATCGCCAAGCCTGGGATCGTTATACAGCTGATGCGGAGCACCGTGTGGTGAAGTTTGTGCCCGCTTCCGGGGCTGCTAGTCGCATGTTTAAGGATTTATTTGCCTTCCTCGATGCTGACTACGAAGTGCCTACCACGGAGTTTGAGCAGTACTTCTTTGCCCGCTTGGCCGATGCTCCATTCCTGACCGATCTCAATGTCGCCGTGCAGCGGTTGTACGGTAAGGACGTGACAACTCTTGTGGCCGAAGGAGCTTATAAGGCCATCATCGTTGCACTGCTCGGCGAAGACGGATTGAACTATGGTAAGTTGCCCAAAGGACTGTTGAAGTTCCATCGCTATGGCACGACCGCGCGTACTCCTTTCGAAGAACACTTGGTGGAAGGTGCTCTCTATGCCAAGGATCGAGAAGGGCATGTACATGTGCACTTTACCGTTTCGCCTGAGCACCGATCCCTCTTTGAGCAGCTTGCTACGGAAGCTGCATCACGCCTAGGTGAAGAGTATGCGACGAAGTTTGATCTTGGCTTTTCCGAACAGAAACCCTCGACAGATACCGTGGCCGCACAGACCAATGGGCAACCCTTCCGCAATGCCGATGGATCGCTCCTCTTCCGCCCCGGTGGGCACGGTGCGCTGATCGAAAACCTTAATGAGGTGGAGGCCGATGTCGTGTTTGTCAAGAACATTGACAATGTGGTGCCTGATCGTCTGAAATGCGATACGGTGAACTACAAGAAACTCCTCGCCGGCATTTTGGTAAATCTCCAAGAGCGCGTGTTTGCCTACCTTGACGAGCTTGATGAGGGCAATCTCACCGATGAGCGTGCACAAGACATTCTCCGCTTCTTGGAGACGGAACTGTGCTGTAAGTCAGAGGCCGCGCGTGCGCTCGATGGACTGGAATTACTTGATTATCTTTACTGCAAGCTCAACCGGCCTATGCGGGTCTGCGGCATGGTGCGCAATGTCGGAGAGCCAGGTGGTGGCCCGTTTTGGGCCTACAATCCCGATGGCACTGTCTCGCTCCAAATCCTTGAGAGCTCACAAATCGATATGTCCGACTCCGAGAAGAAGGCCATGTTTGCCGAAGGCACGCACTTCAATCCCGTTGATTTGGTGTGTGGCGTGAAGGATTATTGTGGTGAAGCGTTTGATCTCCGAGAGTTTGTCGATCCTGCCACGGGATTCATCTCCGATAAGTCAAAGGACGGCAAGGTGCTCCGTGCTCTTGAACTTCCTGGACTATGGAACGGTGCGATGAGCGACTGGATCACCCTCTTTGTCGAAGTTCCCCTTTCGACTTTCAATCCCGTGAAGACGGTCAATGACCTTTACCGTGAGCAGCACCAGTAAATCTTCCGCTGCGGGTAAGGGCACAGTTTCTGGGAGCCAGCTCATCATTGTCCTCTGCTTGGTGGCAGCTGTACTCACGCTCTGGCAGCCCATGTGGGTAGCGGAGCTCTCCGGTGGACTTGTGGCACTTACCCCTGCTCTTGTTATCCTATTGGGCTATCTGTCGCTGCGCCTCATGGTGCAGCGACAACATTGGTTGCGCGACACCTTTGATGCTGTGGTGGCTTTGGGCTGCATCATCGTATTTCTGCACACTTATGCTGATGGCACAGTGTGGAGTCAAGTCTTGCTGTTTCTGCTCTTTTGGGCCTGCGGATATGCTGTGTTCCGTCTCCGCCTATCACCTGTTTTTATGATGGTGTGCTGCTTTGGTGCCGGACTGCTGCTGCTCTGAAACAGCACAGTCTTTTGTTCAGATAAGAACGTGCAAGGCATAAGACTTTACTCTTGATGTTTCTCCTCGCGCAGTTTAAAGCATGGGGGATGTTTTTTGCAGAGGATAACTGCTGATGACTACTTGTGACGCGAAGTGAGTGCGTTGGCTGCCCTTTAATCCAGTATCATTATCATCGCGCTCTAACGGGTCGTGCAATCACACACACGTTTGTTGCAGGCCGTCTGTTTCATCCCATGCATCCTTCTAAGGTGCGAGCTGTTGACTGGATGGCTCGAATTTTTCGTTGCGCTCCGTCCTGTTGGCACGATCGTGGAGCTTTTCAACTTCGCCTTGCTGGGATACAGGGCATCTTTTTCCTTCTTGAAGATTAGACTCAAACAAATTTTATGGGTATAGAACCTACCATTTCCACCATCTGGGCGGAGTTTAGCAGTACGCTGGAACTTGTGCTCAAAGGTGTTATCATTGGCATTGTGGTTTCCGCACCGATGGGGCCTGTGGGAGTGCTCTGCATTCAGCGTACCATGCACAAGGGGCGCAATTATGGCCTCGCCACGGGAGCCGGTGCTGCTGTGTCCGACATGATCTATGCACTGATTGCCGCCTCGGGCATGTACTTTGTGATGGATTTCATAGAGCAACCCGCCAATATATTCTGGATGAAGGTAGCCGGCAGTCTCCTCCTCTTCGGATTTGGGCTTCACACGCTACTCTCCAATCCCATCAAGGCCATGCGCCAGCCTTCGGGCAAGAAAGGGACGTTGTTCAACAACTTCGTTACCTCTTTCTTCATCACCTTCTCCAATCCCCTCATTGTTTTCCTTTTCATTGCCCTCTTTGCCCAGCTCACCTTTACCGTTCCCTCTAATCCCTTCGGTGTGGCGTGTGGCTATCTCTCTATCCTAGGTGGTGCGATGCTTTGGTGGTTGGGATTGACCTATGTGATCACCAAGATGAAGTCATCGTTTGGCCTGCGCGGTATGCTTGTGCTCAACCGCACCATTGGTGTGATTGTTGTCGTTGTAAGCGTGTTTTACGCTTTGGCCACGGTGTTCCGCATTTCCATCTCGTTTTATTAGTTTCCCTTTCCATGATCATTGCTCAGCAACTCCAATACAAGAACCGCGCGGAATATCTCCTGTATATGTGGCAGGTTGAAGACATCATTCGCGCCCATGCCGGTGACCTCGACCGTCTGCGCGAAGGCTATCTCTCCCGATTTCAGGTGGATGATGCCCAACGTGCTGCCCTTGAAACTTGGTATGGCGATCTCTGTACCATGATGCGCGAAGAGGGAAAAATGGAGCGCGGACATTTGCAGATTAATCGTAATGTGGTACAAGGACTGGCAGATGTACATCAGAGCTTGATGCAGTCGTCCAAATTCCCCTACTACCGACAGATGTACTACAAAGTGTTGCCTTATTTGGTGGAACTCCGGGTCAAAAATGCCGGGCAGCTGTCCGATGAGGCTGAGGGTTCTGGTGTGGTGGGCGAACTCAACCTTTGTTTCAATCTCCTTTATGGCTTGATGCTCCTCCGCCTTCAACATCGTCCGGTTTCTCCCGACACGGAAGTGGCGAGTAAGGACGTTTCGACCTTCCTCGGTCAGCTTTCCGATTATTGGAAAGCCGACCGTTCCGGTACGTTGGAGCTGGAATAAAACCTTCGTTTCTCAGACGTTTTCTCGCCACGGCAGTACGCAAAACGCCTTGAGCGTTTTGGTACTGCTCGTCCGGCTTACCGAAAACCTTCCTTTTCTTGCAATGCGTAGCATAAAACCCCAATTCGGTTTAAGCACGGCTTTTTATTGGCAAGTCAATAGGGCACACTCCCCCTTTCGACCTACTTCATAGGCCGAAGAGAAATTGTTTCACGAAGTGCATCTTTAGAACAAAGTCAGCTGCTTGGTGCTACT
>JBHAFF010000024.1:0-11460 GCA_041855985.1 Alloprevotella sp. | reverse complement strand
ATTACCTCAAGTCGCATCGTGGGGTAAGGGGATGTTGGCTACATATTGATGTTGTGCTGTTGCTTTTTACTGAAAGCTACTACTAACGACTCATAAATCTACCCTTAATCGTGTATTGGATGATAGTTGCGGATTTTAGGGAATAAAGGAAGGGGAGTAATAAAAGGGGTGAGCATGGCACACCATGCTCACCCCCGGAGCATAAAAGATTACTTCCAAGCATCGATGATGAGCTTGAAGTCTGCAGCTTTAAGCGATGCGCCACCGATGAGACCACCGTCAATATCGGCCTTGGCAAAGAGTTCAGGAGCATTCTTTCCGTTGCAGGAGCCGCCGTAGAGGATGGACGTGTTGTCGGCTACTTCTGCACCGAACTTTTCGGCCACGCAGGAGCGAATGAAGGCGTGGATCTCCTGTGCCTGGTCTGAGGTAGCGGTCTTTCCTGTGCCGATGGCCCAGATGGGTTCATAGGCAATGACGATGTTGCTCCACTGCTCGGCGGTGAGGTGGAATACGCTGCCTTCGAGCTCGGCCTTGCAGACGGCTTCCTGCTCGTTGGCCTCGCGCTGGGCAAGGCTCTCGCCGATGCAGAAGATCACCTTCAGACCGTTGGCCAGGGCGAGATCCACCTTCTCTTTGAGAATCTCGGGCGTTTCATTATAGTATTCACGGCGCTCGCTGTGACCCAGGATCACATATTCAGCTCCTGTGCTCTTGACCATTTCGGCCGAAACTTCGCCGGTGTAGGCACCGGAAGCGTGGTTGGCACAGTTTTCGGCGGAGAGGCCGATCACGCTGTGGTCGATCACATCGCTCACCTTGGCTAGGTGGATGAAGGGAGTACCGATGATGACATCGCAGTTGGGCTTCTCTGCGGTGAGGATTTCGTTCAGCTCGGTGGCGAGTGCGATACCTTCTTGCAGGTTCTTGTTCATTTTCCAGTTGCCTGCAACAATGTGTTTTCTCATTGGAGTCGTTGTTTTTGAGATTTGTAATAGTGGAATACCTTATAATATCGGTGTCCCATCCAGAGACGGTCGAGGAGGAGGAGGACTCCGAAGGGGAGTACAAACCATAGGGCGAGCCATTCAAAGGCACGTGTGCTGCGGTGGCGTTGCACTTCCTCGACAGCGGTATCCAGATGGTGCAGTGTCTGATCATCAGGCAGGTCGTTGTGCCCCCACTTGGCTATGATGCGCCCGTTTTTCATGAGGATGAGCCCGGGATTGGAGCGTACCATGGCTTTGAGCATCTCTGCCGATCCCCAGACAAAGGGATAGGCTGCCCCAGTGCGATCCACCCAGTCGGACACCTGAGGTCCCGTTCCGGTGGTGGCGCAGAGGAAGCGGTGGCCATGGTCGGTGGCGTAGTCGTAGACATCGTTCAGGGCATCGGAGCATCCCGCATCAGCCTCAGGAAGATAGGGCAGAGTGACGATGAACACAAATCCTGTATCAGCCAATACTGCCTCGGAGATGTCTTCACCCTGTCCATCGGTGAAAGAGAACTCTTTGATCGTTGGGGCAACGGTCTCCGTGGTGGTCATCGACACATACTGCCAAGTAGAGTCGGGAAGATGGGCTTCGTCAAACTCTCGCTGCACCCCATTGCGCTGATAGGTGAAGGTTGTGGTGTATTGGCCGGCGAGGGCCTTTCGGACATCAGTGCCGAGGGCATAGCCTGTGAAGTCCACCAGTGGGAGATAGTGCAGCGAGTAGAGTGTAACACCGAGTAGATAGACGATCGAGAAGTAAGAGAGCAACCACTGGTTGTGCTTCGAGATGAGGCGTAGCATCCGCTGCGGATGGTGCATGAGGATGAGCACGAGCCCGAGCAATACGAGGTTTTTCGTCAGTGTCTCTCCGTGGGTCAGCGTGACGGCATCGCCGAAGCAGCCACAGTCGCTGATGGGATTGGTGATGTACAGGTAGGTCGTGACGGCGGTCATCACGCCCATCACGAGAAGGGTGCCCGTGCGGGTGATGCGGCGGCGCATGCCAAGAAGCAGATAGATCCCGAGGGTGAATTCCACCAAGGTCAGGACGATGGTGGCCAGGTCGAGGACAATGGTGCCGGCGTGAAGGGGCAGGTGCAGTACGGCGGCATAGGCTTCAAGCTTGTGCTCCATCCCCATCGGGTCAAGGGCTTTGACGAAGCCCGAGAATAGGAAGACGGCTGCCAATGTCCATTGTGCCCCCACGGTGAGGACTGTCCAGAAAAACCCGAAACGTTCAGACGTCCTGTTCACCCGAAGGAGTGTCGGTTTCGATGACGAGTTTGATAAGCGCGAAAACGGCATAGTTGAGCATGTCGAGATAGTTGGCTGCAATACCTTCACTCACGAGGGTATCACCTTCAAGATCCTCAATCTGTTTGGTGCGGAATACCTTCATCAGAATCAGATCCACGTAGGATGATACGCGCATGGCGCGCCAAGCTTCATCATAGTCGTGATTTTTGCGGAGCATCAGGCGAAGCGCAGCCATGGCATAGTGGTCGTAATGCTCCACGATGGAGACATCGTTTAGCGCGGCTTCATCGTGGCCGTCGATGGCACCCACTTCGAGTTGGATCAGTCCCATGATGGCATAATTGACAATGCCAATAAACTCAGGAATGATCCCTTCGCCCACCATTGAGACGCCCTTGCGCTGTAAGGTGCGCACGCGGTTGGCCTTGATGTACAGTTGATCGGTGAGCGACTCAGGACGCAGGATACGCCAAGCCGTGCCATAGTCGTGCATCTTTTGGAGGAAGAGCTGGCGGCAGATGGCCATGACGCGTTCAAATTCTTCTTGCGTGGTCATGGAGGTGGAGCTTGATGGCTGCTGAGAGAGTATTAATAGCTGCGGGCAATGATGACGCGAGCCACTGCGGGTTTGCCGCTCACCATGTCTGTTCCGAGGTTGTCCTGCGACACACCATAGGGAATGCAGCGGATGGTGGCCTGAGTGTCGGCCTTGATCTGTGCTTCTGTTTCGGCGGTGCCGTCCCAGTCACAGATGAAGAAGCCACCGTCCTTGACCCGCTCCTTAAATTCGTCGTAGCTGTTGCAGGTATAGGTGCATTCTTCCCGATGCTTCAGTGCCTTGTTGTAGATGTTTTCTTGAATTTCTTCGAGAAGGGAGGGGATGCGATCCTCGATGCCTTCGAAGTCCACAGTTTCCTTTTCGAGTGTGTCACGGCGCATGAGTTCTACCGTGCCGTTTTCGAGATCGCGCGCCCCCATCACAAGACGTACAGGAACACCCTTCAGCTCGTAGTCGGCGAACTTGAAGCCCGGGCGTTTGTTGTCGGCGTTGTCATATTTGACGCGAATGCCGCGAGCTTCGAGCTTTTGAGCCAATCCACCCAGCACTTCGTTAAATCTGTCGAGATCGTTGCCCTTGAAGATGGGCACGATCACCACTTGGATGGGAGCAACGTGCGGGGGCAGCACCAGACCGTTGTCGTCAGAATGGGTCATGATGAGTGCGCCCATGAGGCGCGTCGAAACACCCCATGAAGAGGCCCAAGCATATTCTTCTTGGTTCTCTTTATTGACAAACTTCACATCGAACGCCTTGCCGAAGTTCTGTCCCAGGAAGTGGGAGGTGCCACTTTGCAGTGCCTTTCCGTCCTGCATCATCGCTTCGATCGTGTAGGTGTCGAGTGCACCGGCAAAGCGTTCGGTCTCACTCTTCACGCCGCGTACCATAGGGATGGCCAAAATGTCCTTGGCAAAGTCGTGGTAGACTTCGAGCATCTGCTTGGCGCGGGCTTCTGCCTCTTCACGCGTGGCGTGAGCTGTGTGTCCTTCTTGCCAGAGGAACTCGGAGGTGCGGAGAAAGAGACGGGTACGCATTTCCCAGCGCATTACGTTGCACCATTGGTTGCAGAGGATGGGAAGGTCGCGCCACGATTGGATCCATCCGCGGAAGGTGTTCCAGATGGTTGTTTCAGAGGTGGGGCGGATGATGAGTTCTTCTTCCAGTTTTGCTGTGGGATCCACTACAACGCCCCCGGACTCTTGGTCGGCTTTGAGGCGATAGTGAGTGACTACGGCACATTCTTTGGCAAATCCCTCCACGTGGTCGGCTTCCTTCGAGAGATAGCTCTTGGGAATGAGCATGGGGAAATAGGCGTTCTGCACACCGGTAGCTTTGAAGCGGGCATCGAGCGACTGCTGGATACGTTCCCAGATGGCATAGCCATAAGGTTTGATCACCATACAGCCACGCACCTCGGCCTGTTCGGCGAGGTCGGCTTTGACCACGAGTTCGTTGTACCAGCGGGAATAGTCCACGCTGCGCTTGGTGAGGTCTTTGAGTTCTTTTGCCATGTATTATGTGGGGTCTGTTTTTTTGAGACGTGGGGAAATTGAATGTTGGGATAGAAGCACGGAAACTACCGTGTTACCACTTTTCGGGAGCGAATTTACGAAAAACTTCTTGATTAGCCTTTCCGCCCCTTTGATTTTCATGTCCGAAGGCGGTTTTGGGGTGTGAAAATCAAAGGGGCGAAAACAATGAAGCTTGTTTAGGAAGGGCTCTCTTCTATGTTTGGAGTGGAACTTTGCTGGTATTGCAGTGCCAATTCGCGCAATCGTGGGCGATTGACCTTGCCTGTGGTGGTCAAAGGAAGGGAGGAGACGGTAAAGAAATGACGTGGCTGTTCGTGTGGAGTGAGCACTCGGCGGCACAGTGCGCGAGCTTCCGCTTCGCTACCGGTGTAGAGCAAGGTGAGGGCTTCTCCTAGTAGTGGATCGGGAACGGCGGTCAGTGCGTACGCACCGCTCAGTGCGGATAGCCGGGTTTCCAGTACTTCGATTTGGAATTTCAAACCTCCCGAACAAACCACATTGTCTTTGCGGCCGAGGATGCGGAAAGTACCATCGGGGTAGCATTCTGCAAGATCGCGGGTGTGCAGATGTGCAGGGTGCACTGTGGGGTCATAGAGACAGAGACACCCTTCGGCATCGATGCTGATCTCCACGCCAGGAAGGGGTGTATAGGTGTCAGCGCTTGTCGGTCCGTTCAGCCGGCGGAGTGCGATGTGCGAGAGGGTTTCGGTCATCCCGTAGCTGCTGTAGACCGCACCGCTACAGTCTTGTACCCTCGTCAGCAGTTCATCGCTGATGCTTCCTCCACCGATGATTACGACTGGTGTTTGCTTGAGGAGTGTGCTGTCGCTGGGGTGGCGCAGGCTGGTCAAAGCTTGCATCGGAGTGAGGGCGGCGAAGGTGGGCGGCACGAGGAGATGTGCGTAGGGGCGTGATGTGGGTGCGGTGGTGAGGGGCAGTAAGTTCCCCACTAGACAGCGCACGAGCATCATCTGCCCGGCGATGTATTGGAGTGGGAGAGCGATGAGGGCCGTACTGCCCGGGCGAATGCCGAGGGTGTGAAGCGTGCGTCGGGCGGATGCCACCATACAGATCTTTTGAGCATCCATCGGCTTCGGGGTGCTGGTGCTGCCGCTAGTGTGGGTACGGATGGTTGGGATGGGCTGCGCCCATTGCTGCATGAATTGTTGTACCTCCGCATGGAAGGCACGCTCGGCTGCCGTTCTGCGCCAGAGCTGTTCGCCCTCGATGGCGAGGGGGCAGGCGTTGAAGTTTTCGACAAAAAGCTGTCCCGTGCCCAAACCTTGGGGAGAGGCATTGGAGGAGGGCTGGCGAGTGGAGTACCATTGGGCAATGGCGTTCAGTCCGATGTTGCTTTCCAGTGCTGAAGTGACCCAATGTCTGATGCCGCGTTCCTCGGCGAGGTGAATCCATTCATCTGCTCCCGCGAAACCGCCGTGGAGGGAGGGTTTGAGAATGATGTAGGCGGGGCGGATCTGATTGAGGAGTTCCTCTTTCTCTTTGCGCGAATGGACGCCGATGAGCTCTTCGTCCAAAGCGATAGGGATGGGGCTTTCGCGGCATAGCTTGGCCATGGCCGCTCCATGGCCGGCTCTGATGGGCTGCTCGATGCTGTGGATGTCGTAGGGTGCCAATGCTGCTAGGCGTTCCGCTGCCTCGTCTGGATGGAACGCACCATTGGCGTCCAGACGAATCTCCACGACCTCTCTTGGATAACGTGCACGCAGATATTGTACCAGAGCTAGCTCACGCTCGAAATCGATGGCACCGATCTTGAGTTTGATGCAGCGAAATCCAGCGCGCAGTTTTTCCTCCATCCGTTGGCTCATCTCTTCGAAACTTCCCATCCATACCAACCCATTGATGGTGATCCCTTTTTCACCTCGGGCGAATGGGGTGTCATGGAGCAGGAGTGGATCACCACATCGGCGGCAAGCTTCGAGAGAGCGCAAGGCGGTTTCCAATCCCATGCGGATTGAGGGGTAAGGGCGGAGCCATTTTTCAGGCAAGCACCCCAATTCCATTGTCTGCCGGCAGGCTTCGGCGAGGAGGGATTCATAGTCGGGAAGATCATCACAGCTCAGATCCGGGAGCGGTGCACACTCGCCGATGCCGTAGAGCATTCGCCCTTCGTATTGTCCGTGGGCTTCGACATACCACACCTTGCGGTGGTGATAGACCCCGCGAGAAGTGCCGGCCGGTTGGCGGAATTGAAGCACGTGGGGGCGGTAAGTGAGGATAAAGTCGGTCATGGTGTGAGAAGTTGGAAGACTTTCGAAGGAGATTTGAACATCGTTGGGAGATGATGGGAAATCTCAGTGGAGTTCTCTCTTCAAAAAGGGCTGCATCCGGATGGACGCAGCCCTAATTTTTTCGGTCGAAGCGGATCAGCAGAGCTTGCGCGAGCCATCACCGATGACAACATCGATGATGATGGGCTCTTTGCCAAACTTGGCGGCAAACCTTTCCTTCACCGTCTTGCAGAAATGGTCGTACAGCTCATCGGCCACGAGGTTGATGGTGCAGCCACCGAAACCGCCACCCATGATGCGCGATCCGGTTACGCCTTCTTCCTTGGCGATATCGTTGAGGTAGTCGAGTTCTACACACGACACTTCATATTCCTTTGAGAGACCCTCGTGCGTGGCATACATCATCTGGCCTACGGTCTCGTAGTCGCCCTTTTCCAGAGCTTCGCAGACGGTGAGGACACGTTCGCGCTCGCCAATGACATAGTGGGCACGGAGTGCATCTTCTTCCGACACCTGACCGCGCACTTCATCGAGCTGTTCGTAGCTGGCATCGCGCAGAGATTCTACTTCGGGGTGCAGAGCGTGGATGGCTTCGGCCACGCGCTCGCAGCTTCGGCGACGGTCGTTGTAAGGAGAACCAACGAGTTCGTGCTTCACCTGAGAGTTGACGAGCACGAGCTTGTAGCCTACGGGGTTGAAGGGGAAGTATTCGAACTCACCGCTGCGGCAATCGAGACGCATAAGTGAGCCCTTCTTGCCGTGAACGGAAGCAAACTGATCCATGATACCGCAGTTGCAACCCACGTACTTGTGCTCCGTGCGTTGACCTACGCGCGCCAGTTCCATCTTCTCGATCTTGTTATCGCCCCAGATGTCATTGAGGGCGAAAGCGTATACCGATTCGAGAGCGGCAGAACTGCTCATGCCGGCACCAAGGGGCACATCGCCGGCAAAAGCGGTGTTGAAGCCTTCTACGGGAACGCCAAGCGCCATCATTTCACGGCACACACCGAAGATGTAGCGTGCCCACGATGCAGAAGGGCCTTGCTCGTTATCGAGTGAAAACTCGGTGTAGTCTTTCAAGTCGATAGAGTAGGCACGAACATTGCGCGTGCCGTTGGGCTTGATTTCGGCAATCATTCCTTGTTCTACCGCACCAGGGAATACGAAACCATTATTATAGTCGGTGTGCTCACCGATGAGGTTGATGCGACCAGGAGAGGCGTAAACAGAACCGGTAGTGCCGTCGAAGTGCTTCTGGAAGCGACTGCGAACATCGTCAATCGTGAGTTTCATGGGAATTAAGTGTTTGAAAGGTTGGAGGAAGTAAGCGGAGGACTCTGTGCCCTCCCCCAGTCCAGAGAAAGGGGGAGGGAGAGTCGTGGGTTTTAGAAGCGGATCAGTTGTCCGAGCGCTTGGTTACACGGCTGCCTACGAGGGCATAGAAGAGAATATATGCTGCGCAGGCCACTACCACCCAGAAGGAGGTGATGTAGTCGGTCATATCGGCCACCCAGCCTTGAATACCCATCATGATGGCACAACCAAATACCATGGTCATAAAGATACCACTGGCGATGGGGGTATATTTGCCCAGACCCTCTACGGCCATGTTGAAGATAGCACCCCACATTACGGAAGTGCAGAGACCCACGAGGAGGAAAGCGAAGATGCCAACGGGGATTTCTTGCCAGATGAGCGTGAGCGTTGCCCAGTTGACCCCAGGGAAGTTGACCTTGGTTTCAGTGGGTGCGAACATGCCGAAGAGCACGAGGCAGAGGGTGGCTACGGAAACTGTGGTTACCATGGTGCGGCTGCTCACCTTGCTACCAATACTTGCACCGACAAAACGGCCAACAAGCATCATAAACCAGTAAACGGCGACAATCATACCTACTGTGCCCGCAGGAATACCATCGGACACGAGCATCTGCTGTACGAAGTTAGGTACACCCACTTCCACACCCATGTAGGTGAAGATGGCGAGAGCACCGAGAGCAAAGTGGCTGTGGCTCATGGCGCCTTTGATCAAGCTCAATTGTACAGGAGCTTGTTCGGGTTCATCGATCTTGGTGAAGAGGATCACCACGAAGGCTAAAACGAAGATGGCGAGGGCAATCATCAGTGCAGGTGTGGCATCGGCAATCTTTGCTTTGCTGGCATCGGCGATGAGCGCACCCATGAGAATATAGCAGGCTACGGCAGCGGAAGAGTTGAACACTCCACCGATTTGTATGAGCTGATTACCTGTGTTACCACCACCACCGAGGAGGTTGAGCATGGGATTTACCACACAGTTAAGGATGGCCATGCAAAGCCCTGCGATGAATGCGCCGACGAGGTATACACCGAACACAAGACCGAGGTTGGCCTGAGCATCGAGCTGACCACTAAACCACTGGACGAGAATGCCCACAGCACCAACGGTGAGGCCGATGAGGGCGGTTTTCTTATAGCCATATTTAGAAATAAGCATACCCGCAGGGATACCCATAAAAAGATAGGCGAAGAAGTTGCCGTAGTTACCAATCTGTGCGAGCACGTTGGAGATCTCGCCTTGGTTCTTGATGATGGTGGCCATCGGTGTACAGAGGTTTGTGACGAAGGCAATCATCGCAAAGAGGGCGATCATCACGATAATCGCACCCCATTGTTTGGTTTGTTGAGCCATTGGAGTTTTTGAGAATTAGGATTATAGATTGAGGATTATTGCTCAGAGGGTGAAGGGGTTATTTGTCCGTCCCGAACTTGTAGATTGTTTTTTGCGTGTAGACTTCGCCGGGGTTGAGTACTACACTGGGGAAGTGTGGCTTGTTGGGACTGTCGGGGAAGTGCTGCGCTTCAAAGCAAAGGGCAGATCGGCGGCCGAAGGTCGCGCCGTGTTGGCCGCGGTAACCATCGGCCCAGTTGTCGGAATAAAACTGCATGCCTGGTTCTGTGGTGTAAACTTCCATCGTGCGACCGCTGTTGGGTTCGATGATGCGTGCCGCAAAGGAGAGTTCGCCCACCTCCTTCTTGTTGAGCACATAGCAGTGGTCGTAGCCCGCACCGTTGCGAATTTGCTCATCGGTGGTGTCATCGATGCGCTGTCCCACCACATAAGGTGTGCGGAAGTCGAAGGGGGTATTCTCTACTTTGAGGATCTCGCCTGTGGGAATGCAGTTTTCATCGATGGGTATGAAGAAGTCTGCGTTGATCTCGCAGATGGTATCCATGGCTGAGGGTGTGGGGTTGCCGATGCCTTGGAGGGAGAAGAAACCGTGTGAGGTCATATTCACAATGGTCTTCTTGTTGGTTGTGCCACGGTAATCGATGATCAGCTCGTTGTCATCGGTCCAAGTGTATCGCACCGTCATGGTAAGCTCTCCTGGGAAGCCTTCTTCATAATAGGCTGAGGTGTAACGAAGTACGAGGGTGCGCTCACCAATCTGTTCAGCATCCCAAACGCGGGCATGGAATCCTGTGGGGCCGCCATGAAGATGGTTCGGCCCGTTGTTGATGGAGAGGTGGTATTCCTTGCCGCGGAGCTGAAACTTTCCTTTGCAGATACGGTTGCCGTAACGTCCCACGAGGGTGGAGAGGAACGGCTCGGGGCTGTTGATGCAATCATCGATATTATCATGCCCCTGGATGACATTGGCTATATTGCCATTACGGTCAGGTACCATAATGGCTACGATGGAGCCGCCATAGTTAGTGACGGCAACTTCGTAGCCATAGGAGTTGCGGAGGAAGAAGAGATCCACTGATTTGCCACCGATTTCCGTTTGGAAATCGGCAGCTTTGAGGCCGCTGAGAGCTTGATTTTCCATGGCGTCTGGGTTTTACTTTGAGGCTGTTATTCAAATAGTTGTGCGTGGTTCGTATCAGCAAATAGCTTTATTTGACCACTTCGTATTGCAAATGTACGGAAAACTTTTGTTCGTGCAAAACTTTCCGACAAAAAAACGTGAAAGTTCTCCGTTAAGCTACGTTCCAGGTTACATATTGCGGTTCTATCGGGCACTTGATGAACTTGTGCACTTAATAAAGCTTTCGTATGGATCCCTACACTGAGATCTTTGTGATGGTGTGGTTGGTCTGCCCTGTTTTGTGCTCAGAATGGAGGAATGTGAGCTGAGTGCGCTAAAATCTTGACCGATGGCTTGCGAAATTGAACGGAGGTGTTTATATTTGCAGGTGTTGTTAGTGCCTGTTTTGCCAATGCGTCTGCGTAGGATGCTGGGCTACTTACACTTGTGTTCAACAGATGTTTTCTTGCCACATGTAGTTGCTCATGACTTGTGCATTGCTTTGGCTCTGTTCGTCTGGTTGATAGAAGACGTTTCATTTATTATCCGATCCTGAACCATGAAAGTACCTGCTGTGAAAGATATTGGCCGATATGCCGGTAACTATTCCCCTTTTGCATTTCATAAGAAATTGGTGGCCGTAGCCCAAAAAGTGGGGCAAAAACTGGTGTATTGTGTGCTGTTGCTCTACTATCTCCTGTTGGAAGGTAATATCAGTACGAAAGATAAGACATTGATCATTGGAACTTTGGGGTACTTTATCTTTCCGTTTGATTTAATGCCAGATGCTCTTGTCGGGATGGGACACGCCGATGATTTGGGGGCAATACTGATCCTGCTGAATTCGATGCGGGGAGCGATCACCCCTGACATCTCGGAGAAGGCTCAGAAGAAGACGGAAGATTTACTTGGCTTCTTCGATGAAACTATGCTAAAAACCCCAATTCGGTTTAAGCACGGCTTTTTATTGGCAAGTCAATAGGGCACACTCCCCCTTTCGACCTACTTCATAGGCCGAAGAGAAATTGTTTCACGAAGTGCATCTTTAGAACAAAGTCAGCTGCTTGGTGCTACT
>JBHAFF010000023.1:0-117963 GCA_041855985.1 Alloprevotella sp. | reverse complement strand
GGAGAATTGTCGCTTGTTTTCGCAGACGGGGATACGCGTGGAATCGATGAACGTGATACCTGTGCATTCTCCCATCAAAGCCAATTTAAGGAAGAGCAGCAAGGGGATGGCTACGCGTGGCATCCGTTCTACAAAACGGGTATATGAGAGTAGATCGGGGAAGTCGTCGATTAGCTTTTCGCGCACGAAGTAGAGGTAGAACTGTTTGAAGTTTCTGAATGTATTGCTGTGGAACAATACAAGGATGGTGATCATCTCGGCATCACTCATCCTTCCCTTCCGATTGCGCGTTTGAGGGCTATTTTCAGAGCGGTGCGAACAAGAAATGGCTTTTTACGAAGTTCCAACTCATATTCTTTGCAGAAATCCTTTGCAATACAATAAATTTCCGTAAATTTGCTGACAAGTTTCATGAGGATTATTCTTTTGTTATTTGTCTCGCTATCAACAACAAACACACGAAAAACAACCCTCTTTTTGGGCTTTTGTTGAAACTGTTTTAAGGCAAAAACAAGTGCGGCTTATCCCGAATTGGGGTTACATTTAAGGCCGAATAGGGGCAATCTTGAAGATTTTACGCCCGCACTGCTCAATAGACCATAGTATTCACTGCTCAACATCTACCGCCTCTTGCTCTGCGCTATTCTCTAAGTGTAGGCAAGGGTGGCGCTGTATAATTCATTTACTTTAATCTCATCATTTATGTTTACATTGCTATCTTCTTGTCGAGGGCAGGGCTGTATCCCGCTGTGGCATCGCCTCACTCGGTCCTTCCTCTTGTTGCTCTGCTTCGTGCTGAGCGCGTTGCCTACTTTGGCGGATTCTTTCGATTTTTCACTCGATCGTTTTAGGTTTACGTGTTATGATGATGGTACGGCCACGCTCACGAAATGGGAGAGGGACGACGATATAAAGACGGTAACGATCCCTGCTTCGGTTTCTGCCGAGGGTAAGACTTATCAGGTTACGGCTATTGGGGGTAGGGCGTTTTTATTTTGCTCTGGTTTGACCTCCGTGACTTTTCCTGAGAGTTTGACCACTATTGGGGATTATGCGTTTCAGTATTGCTCTGGTTTGACCTCCGTGACTTTTCCTGAGGGCTTGACTAATATTGGGGAGGGTGCGTTTTGGGGTTGCTCTGGTTTGACCTCCGTGACTTTTCCTGCGAGTCTGAAATTTATCGGAGGAGTTTGTTTCGCTGGTACGAAGCTACAGCGAATTGAGTTGTCATCTAATAACCCTCATTTCAAGTTGGTGGATGGTGTGCTCTTTACCGCTGACCAAACCGCGTTGGTGTGTTATCCTTGCGGTGATAATCGACAGACATATTCCATTCCTGAGGGTACGCGTGTTGTCGCACCTGATGCGTTTTATAATTGCTCTGGTTTGACCTCCGTGACTTTTCCTGAGAATTTGACCAGTATTGGGGATTGGGCGTTTCAGGGTTGCTCTGGTTTGACCTCCGTGACTTTTCCTGAGGGTTTGACCACTATTGGGGATTATGCGTTTGATAATTGCTCTGGTTTGACCTCTGTGACTTTTCCTGAGAGTTTGACCACTATTGGGGATCATGCGTTTGATAATTGCTCTGGTTTGACCTCCGTTATCTCCAAAGCGCAGCAGGCACCTCAGTTTGGATATACGAACTATTTCTCCAACGCCACTCTCCATCTTCCCTACGGTGCAGAGGGCTACGATCAAGGGTATTGGGCATACTTCTACAATCGTAAGACCTTCCTCGACCTCTCCGACCAAGCCGAGCAGTTCTCCGCCAATAAGGAAGAGGGCGATGTCGAAGTGTCCTACACCCGCACCTTCCACAACACCGCGTGGCAACCCCTCTTTGTGCCTTTCGACATCGCCGTGGATGCCGTGGCTGACCAATATGCCGTGGCCATCGTCGAAGACGAACAGCAGGCGGGGAGTGTGAACTTCCGCACGCTCGAAGCAGGCGAAATCCTCCCTGCCAATAGCATTGCCCTCATCCGCGCCAAGCAAGAGGGCGAGCAAGTGATGAAAATCAACGCTACCACGGTGCACCCCTTTGAGGCGGTGGAGAAGACGGTGGGCGACTACACCTTCCGCGGCACGCGCGAGGCGACCACAGCACTCCAACTCCCCAACCGCTGGATTATGGCAGGCGGAAAGCTCCATCCTGCGCAGGAAGGCGCGAAGCTCAACACCTTCCGCTGGTATCTCGATGTGCAGGGCAGCGCCCCCACGCAAGGACTCGCGCTCAACATCCGCGAGGGCAACCATCTTACCACCATCGGTCGCCTCAACGCTAATGCCGAGGGCGAAGCGGAAATCTACGACCTTGCAGGGCGTCGTTTGCCACAGTCCCACAGCCGTGGGCAGCTCCGCATCGTCAATGGCCAAAAGTCCTTCTAACGCTTGATGAGCACTGGCGCACCGCTGCCCTTAGCAATCGCTATCCCAGCGGTGCGCACAGTTGCTCGCTGTCTTCATAGTCTTATCCCGCGTTTTCGTTAAGCCAAGGTGTGCAGCGCCAAGTTGCGGAATGCCCTTGCGCTCTGCCGTGGCGAGAAAACGTCTGTAAAATTTGAAACATTTAGAACGATCATTAAGCAACACTATATTGTTCCCACCGCCACTGTGCTCCAATTCTCCACCGAGGGAGTCATCGCAGGGTCTCCCCAAGTTCCGTTTGATAACACTCCAGCTTCTCCCGATAGCCAGCAGAAGAGCCTGAACGAGGACTGGGAAGAAGAGCCCCTCTATCCTGAAAAGTGGTAAACAAAGGGTCGTGCCCAATATAGGCACGACCCTTTGTTTGTTCTTGATTATTTTTTCCTTGTCGCTGCCCCTCCAAAGCTGCCGTTTTGTCGATTGCGAGCTGGCTATGTACAGCGGGTTTATGCCTCCACCACCTTCCACTCCGTGACGGTGCGCTCCGCCATCGAGAAGTTGATGCCCACCTTGAAGAGGCGCTTCGTGCCTTGAGCGTAGGGGAGAGCGTAGTTCTTGTTGTCGATTTGTGCGAGCGCTTCTTCGGGCGAGCGGTCGTATTTCAGCTCCATCAAGAAGAGCGAGGTGCTGGTTTCGACCAAGAGGTCGATGCGCCCGGTGGCCGTCTTCACCTCGGCGTGGGTGATGAAATTGAGCGTGTGGAAGACGGTGTAGAGGATGGTTTGGAAGTAGACCTCTCGGCCTTGCGCCAAGTCGTAGGGAAAGCCCGCAAGAAAGGATTGCAGGTGCCTCATAGCCGTCTCTACATCGTCCTTGCGCAGGGCACGGACGAACTGGACGGAAAATCCTGCACGCTGGTCGTTGTAGTAGGGCGCGAGATACTCGTAGAGACAGCGTGAAAGCCCAACCCTAACCTCTTCGTTGGGGATGCCCAAGACGTAGATGCCTTCGTCATACTCTTTGATGGTGAGGTAGCCGCTCTGATAGAGCACGGGGATGGGGCTGGTGATGTGCTCCGTGGGGCGGTCGAACACATCGGGCGTGATGGCCAGTTCTTCGAGCGATGGGAGCGGAATGCCCTGCTCTTGGAGCATTTCGAGCAGGAAAGTCGGAGTGCCCGTGGCGAACCAATAGTCGTTGTATTTGCCTTCGTCCAATGCTCGAATGAGCGAGAAAGGATTGTAGATGTCGGGACAGTAGGCCGAGAAGTGGTAGCCGTCATACTTCTGTTTGAGCCGCGCAAAGGCTGCTTCAAAATCCCATCCTTGCTTCTCTCCCATCCGCTCGATGTCGGGGCGGAAGTTGTCGAGCACCTCCTGTTCGGTGATGCCGCAGATGGCGGCATAGGAGTCCATCAAGCTGATGTTACACAGGTTGTTGAGCTCGCTGAAGATGCTCAGCTGGCTAAACTTCGAGATACCCGTCAGGAAGACGAAGCGCAGAATGCCGCCAAGGGCTTTGAGGGGGGAGAAAAGGTTGCGCACCATCCCGCGGATTTCCTCCATCAACTCGGGCTTACCAATGCTGTCGAGCAGCGGTGCGTCGTATTCGTCGATGAGCACAACGACGGGTTTGCCCGTTTGCTGGTGAGCGTGCTCAATGAGACGAGTGAGCCGAGAACCATAGTCGAGTTCATTGACTTCGGGCAATCCCCACTGCTGTTCAATCCTCAGCAAGGTGAAGTGGAGCACGCTGCGAGCCACTTCAAGCTCATAGTATTTCCCGCTGCTCAGGTCCAGCCGAATCACGGGATTTTCCTCCCACTCCTGCTCCAGCTCCATCATCCGCAAGCCCTCGAACAGCTCCTTCCGCGCCTCGAAATAGCACTGGAGCGTCGAGACGAGCAGCGACTTGCCGAAGCGACGCGGTCGTGAGAGGAAGACGTAGCTGTAGTCGTGCGTGAGCTGGTAGACAAGGTCGGTTTTGTCTACATAGTGAAAGTTTTCGGTGCGGATTTTGTGGAAATCCTGAATACCGATAGGGAAGCGGCGAGGTTGCATAAGCGGAGTGTATTGAGAGTGATGCTGCAAATATAACGAATTTGACGGAGATGGGCAAACGATGCTCGCTGAAGGTGGCGTGGAGGACAGATAGCGCCACAAAGGCAGACTATTGCCGCGCAGCGCCCGAGGTTTGCACCTTCGCGCCTCGCAGGTCGCCCGACAGTGGAGCACCTATATATTATAAAGGGGCATCTAGCTGGATCACTCCGATACCGCCTTCACGAGCAAGTGGAGCACCTATATATTATAAAGGAGCATCTAGCCTTATAAAGGCGCGCCTATGATATAAAGCGGCGCCCAGGTGGGGCTGCACACCAACGAGTTTGTGTTGCCCTCGCGCGACCATTTTATATAAGAACTTTCCCCGCAGTGATAAGGTAAAGTTTGATATGTATGTGAAGCGTTTTATTGCTTCGCACAAACGGGAACCAAAAGATGACGATGTAATATACACGTTTGAGGGAGCATTGGTGGACGATGTTTGGGCAGATTGCCCTGCTGTGTTTCGCTTATTAAGTGAGAAAGTCGGCTACGCCACCCAAAAGCCCGAAGCCCTTCTCGAACGCATCATCCGTGCCTCCTCCAACGAGGGCGATCTCGTGTGCGACTTCTTTGGCGGCAGCGGCACGACAGCTGCCGTGGCAGAGCGGTTGGGACGGCGGTGGATCATGACCGACATCGGCAAACCGGCCGCATTGGTGATGCGCAAGCGTTTCATCGACCAAGGGGTGCAGCCTTTCTTCTACCTGCGCACCGACGGCCTGCCGGCGCGCCATATGCCCGACTTCCTCATCGGGATCGCTACGCACGCCTGCCTGTGGAGACGAAGGCCGACCGCGACATCATGGATGGCAACGTGCAACAGAAGCAACGCGCGGCCGCCAATTTCTGCCGGCGTCTTGACGCCTTGCCTGCGGAGCTGCGCCGCCACCGCACATGGCAATATCTGCTGGTGTCGGAACAGTCGTTCTCCACGTTGCGCGATGGCCATGCCACCTTTGCCGACCTTGCTGCCCGCAGCCAAGTCACGGAGGCACAGGCCGAAGGCCGATTGTCCTGAGCTCCTCCTTCTCCCCAAGGATGCGCGATGCCCCACTTAGGATGATCTTGTTGCGCTCTTGCGGAGCTGTCATGCGGAATATCGTTTTGACACATCGGATTTTATTGCCATGCCATCGGCTTGTAATCCGATTACAACGGGCTTGTAATATGATTACAATGGCTTGTAATCCGATTACAACGGCTTTGTAATGGAACGCTTCCGCGAAGGGGTGGAAAAACGTCCGCCGCCCGAAGCTCTTGGTTCGGGCGGCGGACGATTTGTTGTGCCGATGCGGTGGGCATCAGAGGGCGGTGTCGGGGGTGTGGCTACTGCGGATGCGCCACTCCGAGGGGTAGAGGTTGTTGGCGCGCGTGCCGAGGTTGTTGGCAAATCCGAGGGGCAGGCCTTCGAAGGTGAGGACAACATATCCCCGTGGTGCCTCGTCGGGCAGGTTGATGGCCTCGCGGCGGAGATAGGCCAACGCCGTCGGGTGGTCCACCGACACGAGGGGGAAGGCCGCGGCGGCGCGTGCGGTGGAGAGGGCCAGGGCGTGTTGCGGAATGAGTTTCCGCCCTTTCTCCTCGGCCAAGAGCACACCGGCGGTGAGCACCCTCACCTGTTGGGCAATGCGTGCGCGGTCATCGCTGAGCGAGCGGCGCATGGCTGCCACGGTCTCGGGCGTGGGTCGGAAGAGCTGATAGTCCTCGGCGGGATGGAGCCACGTGCGGAGGGTGTCGGGGAGCGGTGCTGCGGGTTTGGCGGCGCGGCCTTTCCGCCGGGGCGTGGGTGCAGGGGCTTCGGCCGTTTTGCGGAGGAGGGCGAGGAAGAAGCCTTCGCCCTGCGTCCGGTGTGGAAAGAAATGATAGACCGGCATACTGCGTCCGGTTGTGTCACCCGAGATGCCCCATTCCGGTTCTGTGGGGATTTCCACCGGCTCTGCTCCCAGTGTGCGACAGATCCAGTCTACATTGTCTTCATTTTCCGCGCGGTTGAAGGTGCAGGTGGAGTAGACCAAGAAGCCATTTGTGCGGAGGCTGGGCCAGATGTCGGCGATGATCTGGCGTTGGCGTTCGGCACAGTGCACCACCGCTCCGGCCGACCACTCCTCGCGGGCGGTAGTGTCCTTGCGGAACATTCCCTCGCCCGAGCATGGGACATCAGCCGCCACTACGTCAAAGAAATCGGCCAGTGTGCTCCACTCCTCGGGGAACGCCTGTGTGGTGATGACATCGGGATGCCCCCACTTGGTGAGGTTTTCGGCCAAGATCTGTGCCCGTTGGCGCATCGGCTCGTTGGCCACGAGGAGTGCTCCTTCGGGCAGGAGGCTGCGCCAGAGGGTGCTTTTTCCGCCGGGTGCGGCGCAGAGGTCGAGCAGGCGCCGTGGCGTCCGTTCGCCGGCGATCCGGCGGTAGGCTTGTGCCACAAACATCGAGGCTGCCTCTTGCACGTAGTAGGCACCAGTATGCAGGCGGGGGTCAAAGGTGAAGGAAGGGCGTTCCGTCAGCAGGCGGCCCGCCTTGCACCAAGGCACAGGCACCTCACCTGTAAAGGCCGCGGACAGTCCACGCAGTGGGTTGATGCGGATACTGGTAGGGGGAGTCGTGGTGTCGAGGGTCGTGCACAATGCGCCCGCCTCGGTCTCACCGAGAAGGGCGCACAGTTGTTGTTCAAAGAGGGGAGGTAGGGACATAATCTTCTTAGGCGTTGGAACATGGACGCCTTGCGGATGTACGGACTCGGCACATGGCGGTTTTCTGGTCTCGCCTTGTGGTCGGGCCGCATCGGTTAAGGACGTATTTCCATTTCCTCTACGGCATATTTTGAGCCGCCGTAGCAGTCGAGCAGGAAGAGCACATAGCGGATGTCCACGCTGATGCAGCGTTGCAGCTCGGGATTGAAGCGGAGATCGGACGAGAGGCTTTCGATGTTGCCGTCGAAGGCCAGTCCGATCAGTTCGCCTTGGGCATTATAGACACCACTGCCAGAGTTGCCTCCCGTAATGTCGTTGTTGGTGATGAAGCACGTGGGGAGTTCGCCCTCGGCGTTGGCATAGCGGCCATAGTCCTTGCGGAGGAAATGCTCACGCAGGCGTTCGTCCACCACGTAGTCGGGATCTTTTGGATTTTCCTTCTCAAACATGCCTGCCAGCGTTGTCTTCCAGTCGTAAGACACAGCATCGCGAGGGGCGTAGGGTTGTACGCTGCCGTAGGTCATGCGGAGGGTAAAGTTGGCGTCTGGACTCTTCATCCAGTCATACATTTCGCATAGGCCGCGCACGTAGATACGGTTGAGTTCGGCGGCTTTCGCACGGTAGCGATCCAAGGCGGGCTGGTAGCTGTCCATCACGCGTTGATATTCTGCTTTGTGCCGTGTGAGGGCTTCATTGGTCATCGTTTCCCGGTCGTCTGTCTCGAAGTGGCGGACAAACTGCTCCTGTGATGCAAAGGCCGACTGTTGGTACAGACTGTCGAAATAGGTCGTCATGTCTGCACGCACGAAGTTCGGCTGGATAGCGAGCCGATGGTGCTTCGCCCAGTAGGGGGCGAGGAGCTGCATCTTGCGGCGGTCATAGTCTTTGTCCACCTTGCTCAGGGCTTCAAAGGCGTGTTGTAGGGCTTCGCGCGCCTGTTCCACGGCGTTCTTGTTTTTCTTGGCGGCCGTCTCCTGTGTGCGTTGTCCGATGGCGTGCGCCAGTTGCTGCACCAATTGGGGCTGGATGTCGAAGTCCTGTGCGCCGTAAGTGAAGCGGAGCAGGAAGTAGTCGTGGAGCGTGTCCTGCACCGCTGCGGTGAGAGAGTCGATGCGGTCGATGATGTTGCGGTATTCCGGGCGTCCGCTCTGTGCTGCAAAGGCGCGGAAGGCACGCTCCTCTTCGGCTTTGCGATCGAGCAGACCAGTCTTCTTCACACTCTCGTTCATGCCACCGTAGTTTTTCACCATATTGCCGAGGTGCATATAGTCATCGGCATATTTTAGTGCCATAGCCTTGTCGCTGTCCATCAGTGACTTCATGAATTCTAGCTCGGCCTCTCCGGCGAGGTTGATGGGGGCATTCTGACTTTCGGTGCGGAGTTTCACCTGCGAAGCGGTGAGATAACGTGTGGTCGTACCAGGAAATCCCATTACCATGGTATAGTCGCCCTGCTGCACCCCTTTCAGGCTGATCGGTGCCCATTTGCGGCAGCGGAGGGGTTGGTTGGTGGTGGAGTAGGGTGCGGGCTGACCCTCCTTGTCGGCATAGACGCGGAAGAGGTTGAAGTCGGCGTTGTGGCGAGGCCACATCCAGTTGTCCTGGTTGAATCCGAATTGCGCAATCTGCTGAGGAGGATTGGCCACGAGGCGTACATCGGTGTACTGCTGTTCGTAGAAGATGAAGAATCGGTTGCCACCGAAGTAGGGCACGATGCGTGCGCTCACTCCCTTTTTCTTGCGCAGGTCGCTCTTTTTGAGCATTTTCTGCGCTAAGGGGTGGAGGAAACTCTGGCTCTGCATGGTATAGACATCGGCCTTGGCTTTGGCGGCCGCTTGCTCAACATCGGCGGTTACCTCGGCGATGCGTACCACAAAGGTGAAGGTAAGGTCGGGCACAGGAAGTTCTTCCGTGCGGCTCTTGGCGAAGTATCCATCTTGCAGATAGTTGTTTTTTAGATCGCTGATGGCGTGGAGGAAGGAGAATCCGCAGTGGTTATTGGTAAAGATCAGACCATCGCGGCTTACCACCTCGCCGGTGCAGCCACTGCCGAAGATGCCTACCACATCGCGGAACGATGCACCGTTTTCGTTGTAGAGCTCATCGGGACTGATCTTCAAACCGGCTTTGCGGAGCGAAGCTTCGAGTTGTTGCTCTTTCATCAGCTTGAGCAGCCACATCCCCTCATCGGCATGTATCGCCGTTGTGCAGCCGAAGAGGAAGAGTAGGGGAAGGAGGATTCGTTTCATTTTGTCGGAGAGGAAAAAAGTCGGGAGAATGGATTTGAGGAACGGGTGAGGTGATACCATTTTTTGGGGGGGAAGCGCATGGCGGAGTTTGAGCTGCGGCATGTGTGGGTGCCTCTCCTTACCTGCCGATCCAGCGTTCGGGGTTTAGCTTCTCTGTTTCGCGGCGGAGCTGGAAGTGGAGGGTGTTGCCGCCCGAGGCATCACGCGCCACGCTGCCGAGGGTCTGGCGGGTACTTACGCGCTGACCTTGGCGCACGGACACACTGGACAGATTGCAGTAGACGGAGATGTAGCTGCCGTGGCGTACGATGACGTTGCTCAGACCGCCGAGTGAAAAGACCGCGGTAACTTCTCCGTCAAACACGCAGCGGGCTTGTGCACCGGAGCTGCCCGTGAGGTTGATCCCCTTGTTGTCGAGACGCACGCCGGAAAGGCCATCCACGTTGTAGGTGCCGAAGTGAGCGGAGACGACATAGCTGCCTGTGATGGGGACGGGGAGACGTCCTTGGTTGGCGGCAAAGTTAGAGGAGAGTTTGCGGTCTGTGTTGTCGGGGGCGTTGAGGCGCGGAGGTCTCGGGGGCGTGGGTTCGGCGGAGCGCGCCGTGTTGCGTCCGGAGGGGGAGCTGCTGTTGCGCTTTTTGGTGGGAGTGGTGCGCTGTTCTTGCCGGTGTGTCTCGCGCTCTCGGCGTTCCTGTTCGCGGGCGCGGGCTTGTTCGGCGGCGATGCGTTGCTGCTCTTCGCGGCGCCGGCGTTCCTCCTCAGCCTTGCGTCGGCGTTCGGCTGCTGCAATCTCTTCTTGGATCAATTGGTCGATGCGGCGGTTAAGGGCATTGATCTGCTGTTGCTGTTGCGCCACGGTGGCGGTCAGCTCTTTCTGTTTCTGGTTGAGCTGCGCCACGACTTCCTGCTGTTCGTTGCGGTGAGTTTGGAGGCGTTGCTGCTCCGTCTTCCCTTGGTGGAGGAGCACTTGCTTTCCCGATCGCGTCTGGGCAAGTTCGTTGCGCTGTTTACGCACAGCTTCCTCCTTATGGCGGAGGATTTCGCCCTGCACCCGTTGGTAGTTGGTGTAGCTGCCCACGTAACGGAGGCGGCGATACATCATCCGAAAGCTCGGAGCGGAGAGTACAAACATCAGTTTGTTGTGCCGCATACGGTGTCGGCGCATATAGAGCAGTCCACGGGTGTAGTTGTTCTTGCACGCAGTGAGGTCCGTTTCGAGACGCTGTAGTTCCTGCTCTTGCCGAGTGATGGTGGTGTCGAGGGTAGCCACTTCGCGGCTGATACCCTGTACGATGCGCTCCTGTTCCGTGATTTTTCCGTTGATCACTTGCAGTCCGGCCAGTTTGGCCTGTACATCACGCCGTGTTCCTGCCAGCTCGGAGCGCGAAGTTTCCATCTTTCGCTTCAGGTCGGCGGCCTCCGATTGCAGACGGCGGATGCCGGCAGTGGAAGGTGTGGCTTTTGTGTCTCTGGCGGTCTTGCTGCGCTGCTTGTTGCCGCTCTTACCTCCCTTCTGCTGTGTCGTTTTTCCTTTGCGTGTGGCCTGCGTACTGCGCACCTTGTTGGTGTGCTGCTGGGCCATCATAGGAAATTGGAGGGTGAGGACGAGGAAGAATGTCAGGAAGAAGCGCATGGTGAGGAGTTAGCGGAGTGCCTTGGTGAGGAGCGATTGCAGCACCTTGGCGTCAAAGGGTTCGTAGTTGTCGGGAATGGTGGTCTTGGCGTTCCAGTTATAGTTGATTTTTAGCTTCGAGAGTTCGAGATCGAGGTCATAGTCTTTGTCGAAGATGTTCACATCGAGGTGCGTGAGTTGAGGGATTTTGTGCCCTTCGATGTTCTTGTGACGGCTGCGTTCGATGCGGAGTTCGAGAGGAAGGAATTGCCCCAGGTTCGTGCTTACCTCTTCAACATTGCGGTGCTTGTCGTTCCAGAGGAAAGTCTGGATGTTCCGGAAGTTGAGGGGACGTGCATCGGGGAGCATGGCCGTGAAACTGTCGTAGGTGTTGGCGGCGTAACGTTTGTGCAGACGGTCCAGCACGTAGAGGCTGTCGGGCGTGAAGATGATGCGTACGCCTTCGATGCCGAACTTGGTGAGTGAAAGTTGGATCACGTGGTCGCGGCGCATGCGGATCGTTCCTCCGAAACTTTTGTTGTTGCCATCGCCATCGATTTTGGCCGAGAGTTTGGCGGTAAGGCTGAGAGGTTCATTCGGACGGTAAGTATCGCCCGTGTCGCGTGTCGTGCCACAGCTTGTCAGGGCGAGGACAGAGATGAGGAGAAAGAGGAGTTTTTTCATAAGTTCTGTGGGTGTTCATTGGGACATGGTGTCTCAGGGTCGCCCGGTGCGGAGTTTTCGGCGTAAGGTGGCGGTAAGTTGGGGATTGTCGGAGAGTTCAAGAGCCGTTTTCCAGTGGGCGATGGCCTCACGCCGGCGGCCTGCTCGATAGTAGATGTCGCCGGCATGGTCATAGAGGTTCGCATCGCTGCTGCTGGGGATGTTGTCCGTTTCGAGCAGTTCGAGGGTCAGATCGATCCATTTCCGCGCTTCGGTATAACGTCCCAAACGATAGAGCACCCAGGCGTGGGTGTCGGTGAAGGTCGGGTTGTCCGCATCCAGAGCCACCAGCCGTTCGCTCATACCGAGAGCTTTCGTCAGCGAAGGACGGTGGTGTGGCCGGTCTTCGGAGAGGAAGTAGGCATAGTTGTTGAGGATGCTGGTGTCGTCGGCGTTGTAGGTCAGAGCTTTTTCATAGGCAGCATAGGCCTCGCGCTGTGCACCGTCCTCGTGGAGCAGGTCTCCGAGTAGGGCATATATCCCTGTTGGAAGTTCCGTTTCCTTGGACTCTGTGCTGGGTTTGATGTATTGTGTGCCGGACTGCAGGAACGCAATGGCCTCTTTGCGCTGTCCGAGGAGATGGTGAGCCAGGGCGCCATAGAAATAATAGCTCAGCTCTTGGGGCGTGTATTGCACACCTTCTGTGCAGAGTCGCACAATCTCTTGGTTGTCGCTGTGTTGGACGGCATTTTGCACCATCACGATTCGGGCTCGCGGATCTTCGGGGCTTTCGCGGAGCAACGTCTGTGCGGGCATTACGAGCGAGTCGGTGGGAATCTTGGTGGTCAGTGCGAAGTCGAAGGCCAGTCTGCCGATGCGGTCCGAACTCTGGGGCTGTGCCAGAGCTTCGCGGAAATGTTCATAGACTTCGAGTGCCGGGAGGCGTCCCTCCACAGCTTCACTGCCGTATTGGCGCAGTAGTTCCAGTTTGTCGTCCTCCGGAACATCGGTGCGTAGCATTAAGTTGGAGAAACGTTGGTGGAAAGCCTCTGTGTTTCCCATCTTGTAATCATATTGAAGCCACGAGACGTGTGCGCCCACATGGGTGGAGTCTGTGGTGAGAACATCGCCCAGCACGGCGAGTGCGGCTTCCGAATAGTCGTTTTGCAGGTAAAGATCTGCCAAGACAACACGGAGGTCGAGCCGCTCGGGATGGGCTTCGCAGAGGCGGGTGATCGACTGGTAAGCGCGTGTCTTATCGCCCATGGCCTGGTAGATGGCGAAGCGTTGCAGACCGAGCTGTTCCGCGTCTTCGCCCGATGATAGGGTGGTGAGGCGGTCGAGGGCATGGAGTGCTGCGGGGTAGTTGTGGCTTACGGTGTGTAGCCGTACCAAGACTTGCAGGTCGTCCTCGTTGGGCTGTTCTGCCACCATTTCCTCATAGAGTCTGGCGGCGCGTGCGTACTTGTCCTGCTGGATCCAGCGATGTGCCAGAGTCTTTCGGAAGTAGGGGTTGCGCGGTTCGAGCTGGTAGGCGCGGAGGAGCATCTCATCGCCGCGCCGGGTGAGGATGCTGTCGTGCGCCATAGGTAGTTCGATGAGCAGGCGTCCGGCTTCGTAGAGGGCTTCCGAGGCGTTGGGGTTGAGCGTTAGCGCGTGGTCGAGGAGGTCGAACGCCGCATCCTTGTTTCCTTTGTGTTTCTGCCGCAGGGCTTCGAGGAAGAGGCCATCGAATGTGCGCTGTTGCTCAGGACTGAGGAGCGCACGTGCGCGGAACGTCCCGGCTTGGAGCTTTGGGGCGTTGTAATGACGGGCGTAGTGGGTACAGGAGGCAAGCGTGCATATCATCAGGAGCACCGCGGCCATGGTGAACCGTGTTCTCATAGCAACATGTTTCACTGCCGCCCCGTATGTCCGAAGCCGCCATCACCGCGCGCGGTTTCGTTGAGTGTTTCTACTTCTGTCCACTCCACCTGTTCGTGGCGCGCTACCACGAGCTGGGCAATGCGCTCACCGTCCTGTACGATGAAGGGGACATCGCTGAGATTGACGAGGATAACGCCGATCTCTCCCCGGTAGTCTGCATCGATGGTACCGGGTGTGTTGAGGAGGGTGATGCCGTGTTTCACGGCCAGCCCCGATCGGGGACGTATCTGCGCTTCATAGCCTTCGGGCAGTGCAATGGAAAGTCCCGTGGGCACGAGCGCGCGGCCCAACGGTGGGAGCGTGATGGGGCGGTCGAGAAAGGCGCGGAGATCCACACCGGCACTGAGACGGGTGGCCGCAGTGGGAAGTGGGTGGTGAGAACGATTGACGATGGGGATGCGCATAGGGCGGGGGTGGGCAGTGAAAGCCCTGATATTCGGAAGTTTTGCCCACAAAATTACGCAATTAAGGGCAGAAACTCTCCCCTCTCCCCCTTGTTTTTCCTTAAAACTCGTATTTTTGCAGTATGAACTGGAAGCAACTGATTTCTTCGCGTCGTCTGGGCAAAGAGGATGTGGCCAAACTCCCCAACGAGCAGCGCACGGAGTTCCAACGGGACTTCGATCGACTCATCTTTTCCGCTCCTTTCCGGCGGATGCAGAACAAGACCCAGGTTTTCCCCCTCCCGGGCAGCATTTTCGTGCACAACCGCCTCACCCACTCACTTGAAGTGTCAAGTGTGGGGCGATCGCTCGGAGCGGATGTGGCACGTGGGCTGATAGCGCGCCATACCAATCTGTCGTCAGGTTGGGCAGAGGGTGTGAGTGCTGTGGTAAGTGCGGCCTGCCTGGCGCACGACATGGGCAATCCGCCCTTTGGACATTCCGGAGAGGTGGCCATCCGCTCCTTCTTCTCCGAAGGTTCCGGACGCAGGTTTCAGGCTGAACTCCCGGCTGAGGTATGGGCCGATATCACTCATTTTGACGGAAATGCCAACACGTTCCGCCTTCTCACCCACCAGTTCAAAGGCCGGCGGCGTGGCGGTTTTGTGATGACCTATGCCACCCTTGCCGCCGTGGTCAAATATCCCTTTGCCTCATCCCTCGCCGTGGAAAAGCCCAAATTTGGATTCTTCGAAAGCGAACGGGAGAAGTTTGCCCGCATCTTTGACCATCTCGGTGTCCATCGCCTCTCGGCCGAAGGTGCACCGCTGCGTTATGTTCGCCACCCCTTGGTCTATCTGGTTGAGGCTGCCGACGATATCTGCTATGAGATTATGGACATAGAGGATGCCCACAAGCTCCGCCTCCTCAGCGATGAGCAGACTGTGCAGCTTTTCCTCGGCTTTTTCGAGCCGGATCAGCGGGCGCAGCTGATGAGTGACTATCCCGAGAATACGGATGTGGGTGAGCGTATCGTCTATTTCCGTTCGTGCGTGATCAACGCTTTGGAGCGTGCTTGCGTGCAGATCTTCCTCGATCATGAGGAAGAGATCCTCGCCGGAACCTTTCAAGGCACACTCATCCGCCATCTCCCCGAGCCGCTCAATACGGCCTATCGGGCATGCGAGGCGGTGGCGCAGTCGTGTATCTATCACTCGAAGGAGGTGACCGACATCGAGCTCTCGGGCTACCATATCCTCAATACCCTCCTCGAACTTATGACAGAGGCTGTGGTTCATCCCGACACCGCCTATGCCCGCCTCCTCCTCCGCCAAGTTTCGATGCAATATGAGCTGGATGCTCCTGATCTGTCTACGCGCATCATGGCCGTGCTCGACTATCTCTCGGGTATGACCGATGTCTATGCTCTTGACCTCTACCGAAAAATCAACGGCCAGCAGCTTCCCATGGTCTGACCGTATCCATCTGTTGATCTTCCTGTGCCTCATTTTCGTTTCCGGCTCAAAGCCTTTGGCTTTCTCTTGTTGACGCTCCTGCTCCTTCCGGTGCTCCTCATCGTTGCCCTCTACCTGCCGCCCGTACAGCGGTGGGCGGTCGATCGTGTCTCCGCTGAGCTGGCGGAGCGGATGGGGATGCAAGTCGAGGTGGAGCATGTGCGTCTCACTCCTTTCTTTCATCTCGTGGCGGAACGCACCACGGCCATTGATCACGAGCGCGATACGCTCTTACGCACCGAACTCCTGGATCTCGATGTTGCCTTTCGCCCCTTGTGGAGCGGCCGGATCGATGTGGAGGGCATCATCCTGCGTGGGGCGCGTCTCAATTCGAAGTCGTTGATTTCAGATGTTCGCGTGCAGGGACGTGTGGACGAACTGCGCCTCGTGGCGCATGGTGTGGCTTGGCGCGAACAGCGAGTGCACATTGACCGTGCGCACCTCATGGGGGCAGACCTTTGGGTGACGCTCTCCGACACCGCAAGACCAGACACGGCGAAGACGCCCCTGCGCTGGGTGGTCGAGTTGGACGAAGCACAAGTGCGGAAATCCGTGCTCCATCTCGCCCTTCCCGGCGACTCTCTCCACCTCCGGGCCGACCTCGGAGAGACCCTGTTGCGCCGTGGGCGGTTTGACCTCGGACATGGGGTGCACCAAGTGGCGCAGATCGACCTCCGCCGTGGGGCAGTGATGATGAATGCCGAGCGTGTCCCCCTGCCCGCGCACGCCCTTTTTGATGTGCAGGATGTTGCCTTGCGCATCGATTCCTTCCGGAGGTCGGCGCGCGGGGCCATGACGGCACGACTGGTGCATGCCTCGGCGCGCGAAGTGCAGCGTGGACTGGCCATGACACACTTGTCCGGAACTGCACACCTTTCGGCGCGCGGCATTCACCTCCCCGTCTTTCGATTGCGCACGCCCGACAGTCAATTGTCGGGTGTGCTCCGCTACGACTTCAACGCTCTGCGCTCCACTCATCCTACGGACAGTTTGGAACTTCGCGTGGAGGGCAGCTTGCATCCCCGCGATCTCCTGGTTGTGGGGAGCAACGCACTGCCCGCAGCCACTTTGAGTTCCCTACACAAGCACGGACAGCGGCTGTGGGCAGACGCAGCTTGGGAAGTCCGCCTCGCCGCCCGCGGAAGGGGGGGTAATTTGAGCCTCACCGAGGGATACCTCCGCTGCCCAGGCGTGGCACAAATCTCTCTTTCGGGACGTGTGGCATCGCTCGATGCTGCACGGCCGGCAGGTGATGTCCGTTTCCATATCGTGGCCAGCGGACTACGGCGGTATGAATTTTTCCTGCCCTCTTCCCTGACGCAGGCGATCCGGCTGCCCGAACATTTTCAGGGAGGCGGCATCGTAAAATTCCAGGGCCGACGCATCGACAGCCGACTTTCGGCGCAACTCGAAGAGGGGCGTGCCGAACTGGCTGCGACAGTAGACCTCGCTCATGAAGACTATCGTCTTTCGGCAGACTTTACCAACTTCCCGCTCCAACATCTCCTCCGCGGTCAGCCCCTTTCGCCCTTCACCGGAACGCTCACGGCTTCGGGCAAAGGTTTCCAACCTGCTGCCCTCCGTACCCATCTCGTGGCGGAAGCCGATCTCCGCCGTCTGACTTATGACCGTTATCCCCTGGACGGTCTGCGCCTTGATGCACGGATGCACGGCTCGGATGCCCTCATTCATTTTACTGCCGACAATCCTGCGCTTCGTGCCAAAGGCGCGGTGGTGGCGCAACTTCGCCGACGTTATGATGCGGACCTCGATGTGGAGGTGGCACATCTTGACCTCCGCCGTTGGGCAGGACTGACAGATACGGTATCGCTGGGCGGAAAATTCGTTGGACGCCTCCAATGCTCTCCCGACTTCTTCCGCCTTTCGGCAGCTGGAAAGCTCTCGCAGCTCCGCCTCCTCACCCCCGACCGCGGTGTGACGGTGCGCGACATCGATTTTACCTTCCGCTCTGCTGTCGACAGCACCCGGGCACACCTCGCCTCGGGCGACCTTCGCGCCGATTTCTCTGCTGCGGGGAGTGTGCAGCAACTGGGGCGGAAGGCATCGCATCTCTCCGCGATGCTGGAACGGAAGTGGGCACACCGCCAGCTGGATCTTGGTGCCCTCCGCTCCACATTCCCCACGGCACAGCTCCTCCTCACCGCAGGGGATGACAATCCGTTGGCCTCCTTCCTGCGCACCCGTGACTGCCGTCTGCGCCACCTCGACCTCGATCTCACCGCGAGTGCAGAAGAGGGGCTGAACGGTCAGGTCAATGCCGGCCGGTTTGAGATGGGAGCTCTCTTGATCGACACGCTGCATGGTAATCTCCACCACGATGAGGACACGCTGCGTCTCCGCGCCTTGGTGCGCAATGACCGCGCGACAAATCCCAATCCCTTTGAAGTACAGCTTTCGGCCAGCCTTTCGGCTCTGGGAGCAGGAGGAGAGATCTCTTTTGCCGATGGCAAGGGGGATGTTGGCTTGCGCCTCGGAGCTGACGCCGAACTTGCGGAAGGAGGCTACCGTTTCCACCTCCGTTCCGGAAATCCCGTGGTGGCCTATAGAAACTTCACCATTAACCCTGACAACTATGTCTTCTTGGGTGACGATCGCACATTCTTGGCCAATGTGCGGCTCGTGGCCGATGATGGGACGGGAATCCAGATCAACGGCGAGCGTGGAGCGCAGGGAGAGAATGACCTCTCGGTGAATCTTCGCAATGTGAACCTCGGCGAGTTGGCCAAGGTCTTTCCCTATCTTCCCCCGATGGGAGGACGTCTGAGCGGTGATTTCCACCTCGTGAACGACCACCGCAGCATCACCGCTACCGGGATGATGGAAGCCGCGGATTTTGCGTACCAAAATGTGCTCCTCGGTCGGATTGGCGCAGAAGTGGCCTATATGCCGAAATCTTCCGAAGAGCACTACGCTGACGCGTTTATCTCGTTCAATGGCGATGAAGTGGCGGAACTGAGTGGAACGTACCGCACAGAGCGCGGTGGACACTTTGATGGGATGGCCACGCTGAAGGGCTTTCCCCTCCGCTTGCTCAACGGTTTTATGGACGGGACAGACTTCCTGCTCCGTGGCGCGGCCAATGGTAGCGTCGCGCTGAGTGGCGCGGTGGAGGCACCGGTGATCGAGGGCAGTATAGCCCTGACCGACGGACACCTCTATTCACCGCTCTACGGTGTGGACTTCACGGCCGATGCGCGGCCTATTGTGCTCCATAATTCTCAGGTCAGCTTTGACCGCTATGCCCTCCGCTCCACCACGACCGATGCTTTGACGCTCGACGGCACGGTCGATCTCTCCCGGCTGGAGGCCGTACGCCTCGATCTTGCGATGGAAGCGCGCAACTTTGCCCTCATCAACGCGCCGCGCCAGAGTGGATCGCTCCTCTTCGGAAAGGTCTACGGTGATTATTCCGGCACCGTGCGCGGTACGCTCGACCGACTCTTTGTGCGCGGCACGCTCGATGTCCTGCCCCGTACTGATGCCACTTATCTCCTCACCAATTCTCCCCTGAGCGTGCAGGACGAGCTGGCGGAACTTGTCTCCTTTACCGATTTCTCCGACACCGTAACTACGGCCGCGCCCGTGCATGAAGCCTCGGCTCTGGATCTGTCGCTCGCCGTCAATGTGCGCAACGGTGCGCGCTTCCATTGTTTCCTCTCGCCCAATGGCGAGAGCTATGTGGATGTGTCGGGCGAGGGCAACCTCGTCCTCCGAATGACACGTCAGGGTGAGCAACGTCTCACCGGACGCCTCACGCTCGATGAGGGAACGATGAATTACGAACTCCCCATCATCCCCCTTCGTGCCTTTACCCTCGAAGGGGGATCGTATGTCGAGTTCAAAGGGGATCCGTTTAACCCTACGCTCAATATCACCGCCAGCGATCGTGTCAAGGCCGTGGTGACGGAGCGTGACCGTCAACGCACGGTCAGTTTTATCGCAGGTGTGGTCATCTCGCGCACCCTCTCAGATATGGGATTGGAATTCACCATCGAAGCTCCCGAGGATCTCTCCATCCAGAATCAACTCGCCACGATGAGTGTGGAGGATCGGGGAAAGGCAGCAGTAGCCCTCCTTGCCACGGGGATGTACATTACCGATGATAACCTGGCCTCGGGCGGGCTGAAAGCCTCCAACGCGCTCAATGCTTTCCTCCAAAACGAGATTCAGAACATTGCCGGGCGTGCCCTCTCCACGATCGATCTGTCTTTTGGCATGGAAAACGGCATTTCGGCGAGTGGAGCGACCACCACGGACTACAACTTTCGGTTTTCGAAACGTTTCCTGAACAACCGGATGCGCGTAGTGGTGGGGGGAAAAGTCTCCACAGGGACAGAAGCTGCTACTGCTACCCAGTCGTTCATTGACAACATTGCGCTCGAATACCGCCTCGACACCTCTGGAGCGCGCTACGTCCGTGTGTTCTACGATCGCGATGCCCAAGACCCACTCGAAGGTTCTCTTATGAAGACGGGTGCCGGCATTGTCCTTCATCGCAAAAGCGACCGAATTGGCGAACTCTTCCTGTTTCGGAGGAAGAAGGAGGCAGGAAAAGAGAAGAACCCCGTACCGTAGGCTGGGAACTTGACGTATGGCTCCCTCGGATCAGGGAAATTTCGTATCTTTGCAGGACACACCATAGTAATACCCATGAATATAGGCGATAAAGTCCGCTTCCTCAACGCTGTGGGCGGAGGGCGGATTACTGGATTTCCGGATAAAAACCTCGTCCTCGTCTGCGATGACGATGGATTTGAAGTGCCCACGCTCCGTTCGGAAATCGTGGTTGTAGAGACCGACAACTATAACTTCCAGCGCGCGGCCACATCTTCCAAGGCTGCCGAACCCGTGGCAGAGATCGCTCCCACCAGCATCAAAGCCGCACTGAGCCGGCATCACAGTGCCGATCAATCCGAAGAAGATGACGTGGATCCGGCTGATCTCAATCTTACCTTTCGAGCCCGTCCACTCGAACGGCGGGGCGGAGATCAGCTTAATCTGTTCCTCGGGTTTCTTCCCATCGACACGCGCCAGCTGACTACAACGCGATTTGAGGCTTACCTCATCAACGATTCTAACTATGCCGTGCGCTTTGCCCTCATGACGCAGCGCAATGCACTCTACTGGTTGCGGCATGAGGGGGTGGTGCCGCCGAATCAAAAACTGCTTCTTGAAACCTTCGGTCACGATGACCTGCCCGAGTGGGAGCGTCTCACCCTCCAAGCTTTTGCCTTCAAGGAGGAGAGGGGGTTTGCCCTCAAGCCTGCGTTCAATCTCACCCTGCGCGTGGATGGGACGAAGTTTTACAAGCTCCACACTTTCGGACAGAGCGACTTTTTTCACGAGTCAGTGCTCCTCTTCGATCTCGTGCGCGACGACCGACCTGCCGACCAGGTACGTGTGGCTCCTGATGAACTGCGCGATGCCCTCCTCACTCCGGCGTCAAAACCGGCCGTTAGCCCTGCACGTCCTGCCGACCGTGGCATCCCCTCGGCGCGTGCCACCGACCGCAATGCCATCATCGAAGTGGACCTCCACGCCGCGGAACTCTTGGACAGTACCTCGGGGATGGAGCCGCGCGATATTCTGATGTGCCAAATCCGTGCTTTTCACGAAACGATGAAGGCGCATGCCAAAGAGCGTGGCCGGCGCATCGTCTTCATCCACGGTAAAGGCGAGGGGGTGCTTCGACAAGAGGTGCTCAAAGAGCTGAAACGCTATTACCCGCGCTGCACCCATCAGGATGCTTCTTTCCGTGAATACGGTTTCGGAGCCACGATGGTGACGATCCACTGATCGGGATCCTCTCCTCCCCCCCACGCTCCTCCTGAGTTTCACGATCTTCGGATGTGCCGTTCTCCATGTCCGATTGTCCTGTTTTACCTCCGCGGAGTCTTTGCTCCGACACCGCGAACTTTTGTGCACGACACCGCGATATTGTCGCCACGACTCCACGGAGTCGTGGCGACAATATCGCGGTGTTTTTTGGAATGTTTTATGATGTGTTGAAAACCAGAGGCTTACGAGATTCCATTCTGCCGGGGATAGCACGGAATGTGACCACTAGCCATTGGTCTATTTTTCCTGAGGGCGAAGATCGTTTCTTCAGAGACAATCTGCACATCCCCCGATCGTGTGTCATGGACATCGCGCTTGCCGGTGGTGAAGATGGCACAAAACGACAGCCTCCCGAAGGTGCACACATAGTGTGCCTTCGGGAGGCTATGAATGAGGTGGTGACGCAGAGGCATCACCACCTGTGAAGGGGTGTTGCGGAGAGCGGCTTATTCAGCGATGCAGATCACAACGCGGTTGTCATCGTTGGCCTTGAAGGGCTGTTCGGTGTCGCCCTTGGCATTCTTGATGATGCGGTTGGCGGAGATCTTCTGCTTGAGGAGTTCGTTGTAAACGGCGTTGGCGCGCTGCTGGGAAATGCGTTGGTTGATGGTTGCGTTGCCGGTGTTCTTGTCGGCATAGCCCGTAACCTCCACCTTGGCATTGGGGTTGGCGCTGAGGTAAGCCACTACTTCGTTCACCTTGAGCATCTCAGTGGCAGAGATCTTAGCCGAGTTGATCTGGAAGAATACATTGCGGCTGAGGCTCTGGACCTTGACGGGTTGGGGAGCGGGTGCAGGCTCGGGAACTGGAGCAGGAGCGGGTTCGGGAGCAGGGGTATCTTCTACGGGCACGGGAGCGGGGATCACGGGCACGGGCACGTAGGTGTTGATGGGCTCAGTGTTGATGTTGCCGAAACGGTAGGTCAGACCGGCGAAGGCGTTAACGTGCCAGTCGTTGCGCTTACCGTCTTGAGAGTTGAACTTGTCGCCCATAGCAGATACCAAGCCTTCGAGGTTGAAAGAAAGACGCTTGGAAAGGCGAAGGTCAGCCTGAAGACCCGCACGACCGGAGATGGAGTTGAACTTGTCGTCGTTCCAAGTGTAGGGCAGGAACTTGGGATTGGTGGCATAAATCTTCTGGGCGTCTTCGTTCTTGAAGCCATGGATGTAACCGATACCGAGGATGGCGTTGATCGTCAGTACGCGGTTGGGATTATAGCCTGCGATGAGAGAGTTGATGTCGATGACAGCATCGAGGCCGGCTTGACCATACGACCACTTATAGGGGGCGTTGAGGGCCTTCACCAACTGCTTGCCGTTCAAGCCGCTGACGTGGAGGCGCGCGCCAACTGCGGGGGAGAAGCGATAACCCAAGGAGATGGCAGCGGCAGGGCTAACGAAGTCCCCAAAATTCTTCAGGGTGCGGGCATCGTAGCCGATACCGCCTTGAACTTGGAGCGACCAGTAGGGGTTGAACTCATAACGGGGCTTCTCGTCTTGAGCAGATGCCCCAAGTGTGACTGCCGTCAGAGCAGTCAGCAAAAGCGTTTTAGCTTTCATGATTAATGTGGTATTGATACTTAAAATAGGAGTTGAGATTGAATAAAGGTTCGTTCGCGGCTAGAAGCCAAGCGTGTCTATAATGGCGGACAACCGACACGGAATATCAATATTTCTGTGGAGTAGGACGCTGCAAAGTTAGTGTTTTCTGTGATGATACCAAGCGGTTTTCTCAAAAAACAGCCATCCATCCCCTAAAAAAGTGTGATTATTGTCGTTTTTAGGATGCTGGATAGGGAAATATGGGGGTAGATCTTTTGTGCGTGCTGTGGAGTGTTGGGCGAATGGCGGGTAGCAGTATCTTTTCTTGTGAAGTTTCTTCAATAGTGTGTTTACGAGGAGGTATAGACCGTATTCTCCCAAAACGAACAGCCTCCCTTGGAGGCTCTTGAAAGACATCCAAGGGAGGCTGTGGAGTAGATTCGGGGGGTGAAATGCATTCCCCGAACAAGTTGTGGGTAATAGATTATTCAGCGATGCAGATGACAACGCGGTTCTCTTCGTTCACCTTGAAGGGCTGTTCGGTGTCGCCCTTGGCATTCTTGATGATGCGGTTGGCTGCGATCTTCTGCTTGAGGAGTTCGTTGTAAACGGCGTTGGCACGCTGCTGGGAGATGCGCTGGTTGATGGTTGCGTTGCCGGTCTTCTTGTCGGCATAGCCCGTAACCTCCACCTTGGCATTGGGGTTAGCGTTGAGGTAAGCCACTACTTCGTTCACCTTGAGCATCTCAGTGGCAGAGATCTTAGCCGAGTTGATCTGGAAGAACACATTGCGGCTGAGGCTCTGAACCTTGACGGGCTCGGGTGCAGGTGCGGGTGCAGGCTCGGGTGCAGGCACTTCTTCTACGGGTTCGGGCGTAGGAATTACGGGTACGGGCACGTAGGTGTTGATGGGCTCGGTGTTGATGTTGCCGAAACGGTAGGTCAGACCGGCGAAGGCATTGAACTGCCAGTCGATGTTGTCGCCATCCTTGGAATTGAACTTGTCATCGGTGGCAGTTACCAGACCTTCGAGATTCACGGAGAGACGCTTTGAGAGACGGACATCGAGCTGAAGACCACCTCGGCCTGCCCAGGTGTTGAGCTTGCTGTCTTCCCAGAGAAGCTGCATCTCGCCGGGATGTCCAGCGCGCCAGGTCTTGGCGTCCTTGTTGTCAAAGCCGTGTATGTAGCCGACACCGAGGATGGCGTTGAGCGTCAGCACGCGGTTAGGGTTATAGCCGGCGATGAGAGAGTTGATGTCGATGACAGCATCAAGACCGGCTTGGCCATAAGTCCACTCGTAGGTGTCCTTGCGCCAGTCCCAACCGTTCTTGCCGTTCCAGCCGCTGAGGTGGAGACGTGCGCCGACTGCGGGAGCGAAGCGATAACCTACGGACACGGCGGCTGCGGGGGTGATCATATCGGTGAACTTGTCATAGCCGCCATAAGAGTAACCTGCTCCACCCTGGATCTGGAGCGACCAGTAAGGATTGAATTCGTACTTGGGCTTTTCGTCCTGGGCGGAAGCACCAAGCGTAACTGCTGCGAGTGCAGCTACCAAGAGCGTTCTGAATTTCATAATTGAAGTACTATTAATGTTTTGGAAATTCGAAAGAGGTAGGAGTATTGTTCCGGAGACTTTTCGGAGGTTAGTTTGTGTTGTTGCCATCCGCGGTATGTGGGGTTCGGAAAACTCCTATTGATAGCATTGCAAAGTTAGTGCTTTTTGCAGGGAAACCAAACGAAATTCCGAAAAAAAAGCGACCAAACACTCTGAAAAGGGAGGTTTGGTCGTTTTTTCGGAATTTCGATTTCGAGATTTGGCACGCGGATTGAACATTTCTATGTCGTTCAGGAGGAAAATGCCCAATAATGCGCACCGTGAGCGGTGGGCTGGGGTTACTTCTTGAAGTAGCGGTTGAAGAGACCCTGGAAGCCTGCGCCGTGACGAGCCTCGTCGCGGGCCATTTCGTGGACGGTGTCGTGGATGGCATCGAGGTTGAGTTCCTTTGCGCGCTTGGCGATGCGGAATTTGTCCTCGCAGGCACCGGCCTCAGCGTTCATGCGCTTTTCGAGGTTCGTCTTGGTGTCCCAAACCACATCGCCGAGGAGTTCGGCAAACCGAGAGGCATGTTCTGCCTCTTCCCAAGCGTAGCGCTTGAACGCTTCGGCGATTTCGGGATATCCCTCGCGGTCGGCTTGACGGCTCATGGCGAGGTACATGCCTACCTCGGTGCATTCGCCCATGAAGTGTGCGTTGAGGTCCTTGATCATCTCTTCATCACAGCCCTTGGCTACGCCGAGCACGTGCTCGGCTGCCCAGGTCAGACCTGCGCTCTCATCGAGCTCTTTGAATTTGGAGGCGGGCTGCTTGCACTGGGGGCAGAATTCGGGAGCTTCGGTGCCTTCGTGCACGTAACCGCAGACGGTACAAATGAATTTCTTCTTCATTAGTGTAAGAATTTTGGGGTGTTATATGTCGTTATGTATATGGAAGCATTTTTCCTGGACCTGAGGTCCGGAAAAGTGCTGCCTGCTGTCTCAGCAGTCGCGTTTGGGGTTGCAGTCGGCACAAATGCCGTGGAAGTAGTGTTCTACTTGTTCTGTGGTGAATCCTTCAGGCACATGGCGCATTTCGTCCTCGTCCGAGGGATAGGGAATGTCGAAGATGCGTCCGCACTTTGAGCAGAGAAAGTGGGCATGAGGCTCAAGGTGGCCATCGTAGTTGGCATTCTTGCCATCGATGGTCAGCATACGTACCGCACCTTGATCGACGAGGAGTTTAAGCGTGTTGTAAACTGTGGTTTTCGAGAGCGTGGGGATGCGCTGCAACAGTTCGCCGTAAATCTCATCGACTGCGGGGTGATTGGTGTGCTCGAGCAGGTATTTCATGACTGCCACCCGTTGCACAGAAGGTTTCACCCCATGTGAGTAGAGGTAATCATAGACTTTCTTTTCCTGCATAAATGATACCCTGGAAATTGTATTGGTTGTAATGTTATATCTACGGCAAAGTTAGGATTATCTTTTCAGACAGCAAAATTTTTCATCCCCGAAATTGTAAGTTTTTTTCTTTGGGCGTTCCTGAAGTCGAGCAGTCATTCGTGTAGCAACTTTCTGTGATTTTGCTCTGCGTGTGTCTGGTGGAGATTGTCGACCTCCTGCATGCAGCAAGCCATCTCTCCATAATCGAGAGATGGCTTGCGGAAGTGAGTGTTTTTGTTTCGCCAGACGATCTGTATCAAAGCGAGGCCAGAGCTTTGAGTGCCGCTGTGGCGAACCAATGTCTGTTGGACATGAAGGGTAATTCTCTTTGGAAAAAACTGGGGGTTAGTGGAGAACGACCTTTCTGTTGACGATGCGGACACCCTTGGTGGCTGTGTTGCCACGGCGACCATCGAGCTGATAGATCTGGTCGGCCTGAGTGTTGGCAGGGGTGTCGAGGTTGGCGGCATCAATGGCTGTGATGCCGCTGCCATTGTGGATGGCCTGCTGATTTCCATTGCCGTAGGCCACGTAGATGGTGTAGCCCGCTTGGCGGATCGCTGTGGGAATGTCGAACGTGTAGGTATTGGCGGCGTAGACCAAAATGCCCTCGTTGTTGTACACCTTGAAGCCTACGGCACCTTTACCATCGTTCTTCACGACAACGCGTCCGGTGCTGCTTACGGTGCAGCTGTAAGGTGCAGTTTCGATGTCATCGCGGAAGTCCGAGTACATGCCCACAGTACCTACTGCGGCAGAGCCCGGCTGCGCATCGCCCGAGGTTGCCCAGCGGAATGTTCCGAGGAAGCTGGGAGCATCCTTCGGTGCAGCCTCCTTGCGGATACGTTCGTCGATGAACATCAGACCTGCGGGTCCCTTGGGATATTGCTGCATTTTGGCGATCGATGCGTTGATTTCGGCTTGTGTTGTTGTTACATAGGAGTTGCCGTAGTCGCCCACCGTATAGTTCTTTAAAGGCTTGAAATAACCATAGAAGCGGAAGAACTCGCTCAGGTCGAGGCCGGAAGCTTCGCAGGCATATTCAGCAAAGCGGAGGAAGCTCGCCCTGCCGCTCATCGGGTTGGACGCATCGCCGGAACTCCGCATGCCTTGCTTGCGGAACAAATTGAAGAACTTGGGATAGAACTGTGGGTCATGTCCTTGCACATGGAAATAGAGGTAGAGCTGGAAATACATGCGGCTGCGCTGCCAGAGGTCGTACTCGTGGTAGAACTTGCCTTCGTGGAAGGCAGCAGCAGTCTTGCTCCAAGGTCGACCGCGTCCCACATGCGAGCCGCCAATCCAGGCAGAAACCTGTGAGAAGAAGTTATTGGAAACTTCTGTGTCGCCCGGTTGGTTGAACAGGGCTTGATGAATGTGTCCCACCTCGTGTGCCACCATCCACCGGTTGCCGCCTTCATCGGTGTCGCGTCCCACGGTGAGGTCGTAGTAGTCGATGATGCCGCCAACGCCAGGATAGTAAGTTCCGAAGCTCGAAGCGTAGGGGTTGCCGCCTGAGGAGGAGGAGGCAGAGGTTAGGCCACGATAGCGACCCTTGAACTGGGTGACGTCCATCAGCTCATACATCATCTCTTGGATCTGATCCCAGCGGATGAGTGCACCTTGGATACCCTTGGGCTGTCCGTCCTTATCCACGGCCTTGGTTTTCATGTCCGTGTTCATGGAGGGATATCCGAACTTCGACTGGTATTGCGTACCCCTGAGCACGCTGAACACTTGGTCTTTGTGAAGGTTGAATTCGAAGTATTTGGACTTCATGTGGATGACCCAATCGGTGAAAAGCCCTGCATTTACCATACTCAACCAGTCGTCATTGGTGTGTCCGCGTGAGGTGTCGAAGAGACCGTTCACGTATCCTCCTTCGATGTGTACGCGGATGTCGGGGAAGTTGCTCACGGAGAGCCCCATGTTCGTTACGTGGTAATTGATGAAGATGGAGCCGTCTTGGGAGGGAGCGTAGTAGTTGAAGCCGCGTTGGAGCGTCATGGTTTCACCATTCACATTCAAGCCTACGCAGTGCATGAGCTTGAGTTCGGCTCCGGGCATGGGAGCTTCGTCTACATAAATGGTGAGGATGTCACCGCGCTTCACGTGGATACCGGTCGGGTTGCTCTGGTTGGAGTAGAGGAAGCCGCAGCCGATCCGCCAAGCCACTTCTTGATTGTTGTAGGGCGAGTAGGCGAAGTTGCGGAACTCCTTTTCCCAAGTGCCCCAGCTGTTGTTCTTTACCTTCAGCACCATACGCTGGATGAAGGGGGGCAGTGCAATCTTTGAGGTCTCCGAAGGTGTGGTGCTCATGAGGGCTTCAAGCTCAGTGTCGCTCATGTTCTGATACTCTGCCTTGAGTCGGGTGCAGGCATAGTCTTCAAAGTAGTCTTGGAGGGTTTTGCTGATTTTGGCAGCATTGGCCGTGGTGAGCACGGCATATTCTGCCAGCTCTTGCTGTGCTTTGGCGAGGGCTGCCTCATCAACGTTGACGGCCTCGAGCTTCCATTGCGATGCATTGTTCGTGGTGTACCATCCTACGACCACGGATCGCTGGTCGCAGTGCAGTCCCACGGCGTTTGACAGGTTGTCCACAATGACATAGTCGTCAATGTATTCATCGGCACCTTCGTTAAGCATGAAGCCCAAGGTGGTGTTGGCGACCGTTTTGTACTGCTGGCTCAACGTTCCGTTGCGGCGTTGGATATAATAGCCTGTGAGTGCGTTTTTCAGCAGCCAAGTGTTGCCTTTCTTCTCCAGTTTCCAGACTTGGGAGTAGTCGTTGTCGAAGCCTTGCAGACAGTTCAGCGTGTGGGCGTGTGCGGCTTCGGTGATGTACGTCTCGTAGGCGGTGTTGACAATGCGATAGTACTTGCCGTCTTCTGCCTGGGCGGCTCCGCTGCCGGCATTGATGGAAGCCTTGATCTCGTCCTGTGTAATGTCTGTAACGGGTTCGAACACCCAGTCCGAAAAGTTGTCGCTCACGCCATTGCCGTTGGCTTTCCAGCCGAGGATGTTGCGGCTGCCGGCATTCTCATTGAGGCAGCGGTCGCCCTCGAACTTTGCGTGCCAGGAGAGCGTGATGTAGCTCGTCCTTGTGCCCGTGTTGGCAGCACTATATTTGGCGTAGAGATCGCGGCTCCCCGAAACGGTGGTCATGGGGTTGCCATTCTCCGCAGGAACAAAGCGTCCCGTTTTGGCGTTGCGTATGGTGATCGTGGCGCCACCCGTTACAACCCATACTTGGGAGAGTGCTGCTGCTTGGTTGGATGCTTTGACTTGCCCTACGAGGCCGTGGTTGGCATTCTCCGTCATGTAGCGACTTGAGCCGCGGTTTTTAATGCGGAAAATGCCACCTTCTTTCAAATACTTCGTCACCTCAGCTTGGTCGGCTACTGCACTTCCCGGAAAGAGCAGCCCGCAGAGCATACAGGTGAGCATGATCCATTGGGTAAAGGTTCGCATAAAAGAATAAGGGTAATTGAAGGTTAGAATAAGGATGCAAGGAGGGAGAAACGCGTTGTGTTGTTGCTCCTTGGCAATTTTGGTGCAAAGGTAATGATAATTTCCGTTTCTTGTATCTACAAGTCGTGTTTTTAACGCATCGAGTTGCTAAAAGTGTGTTTTTGAGGTTGGGATCGTACGGTGCGGGAGGTATGATGAAAGTCGCTTATTTTGTAGAGGTCTTTGAGGTGAAGAGGGGGATGTGGCGCATCTGCCGCTGGATCCAGGATTGGCGACGACGGAGATAGGGCGACGGGCGCGAGCTGTTGTAGCGCAGAGGATTGGGGAGGGAGGCGGCGATGAGGGCGCATTCCGGGCGCGTGAGCTCCGAAGCGGGGCATCCGAAGTGGTGTTGTGCCACGGCCTCTGCACCATAGATGCCGTCGCCCGTCTCGATGACGTTGAGATAGACTTCCATGATTCGTTCCTTCGACCAGAAAGTCTCGATGAGGAAGGTGAAGTAGACTTCCAGACCCTTGCGCAGCCACGATGATTCTGGCCAGAGGAACACGTTCTTGGCCGTTTGTTGGGAGATGGTACTTCCCCCGCGGCGACGGCGACCCTCTATGCGTTCTTTGGCGGCATCGAGGATGGCATGTGCGTCGAAGCCGTTGTGGTGGCGAAAGTTCTGATCTTCGCTGGCAATGACGGCTACGGGGAGGTAGCGTGATACCTCCGAGAGCGACACCCAGTCGTGGTGGAGCCGCACCTCCTCGCCGCGGTTGGCCTGCTGCACGCAGCGGATCACCATCAGTGGGGTCAGTGGGATGGGCATCCAGCGATAGAGCAGGGTGGCGAGTAAGGTTGAGGCGAAAAAGAGGCCTACGATCCAGCGGAGAATGCGGTAGAAGAGCGACATGAAAGGTGGGTGTTGAAAATGTATGCGGAGCTGCATGCACGGCACGTGGTGTCGTGTGTGCAGCTCCGCAGGTTCAGGGCGTAGCCTTCGTGTGTGGAAAAAAGGGGGTGTCCATCAAAATGGGAGGTCGTCGGCAGGGTTGGCGGGCTGGGGAGCCGGTGCCGGAGCGGGGGCAGCGGCAGGTGCTGCGCTGGCAGGGGTATAGCCGGGTTGTGCTTGGGGAGCAGCGGGAGCATAACCGGCCGCAGGGGCGGGGGGGACTGCCATTTGTCCAGGTTGCACGCGGTCCACGCGCCAGGCACGGATGGAGTTGAACCAGCGGCCCTGGTATTCGCGCGCATCCATATCGAAGCTTACGGTAAGCTCTTCGCCCACTTCGATGTGAAACTCTTTGAGGCGGTCTTCACCGAACACATCGAACACCATGCGGCGAGGGTATTGGTCGTGGCTCTCGATGACGAACGACTGGGACATCCAGCTGTTGCCGGAGCGCGGAGATACGCCCTGTCGGAGTTCGAGGGCGTGGATGATTTTACCAGAAAATTCCATAAGGAAAGGGGAGTTATGGGGAGATGTTGATGAATGACGGATGTTTTCGAACTGCGAAGGTACGATTTTATTTTTGAAGTGTGCGCATCTGCACGGCAATTCACGGAGTTTTGTGGGCAATCTTCCGCAACGTAGCCGCGTGGAACGTCTCGAATGGACGGGACAGGGTGGCTCCGTTATTTGAACGCTGCTCCCTCATGTCTTGACCCTGACTTTTAAGGTTTGAGACATGCCCGATATCTGTTGATGGTTTCTTCAAGACCGAGATAGAGGGCATCGCAGATGAGGGCATGCCCGATGCTGACTTCATCGAGGAAGGGGATGCTGTGTGCAAAGAAGGCAAGGTTTTCGAGGCTCAGGTCGTGGCCGGCGTTGATACCCAAGCCGATGGCGCGGCAGTGGTTGGCACAGACCACGAAGGGGGATACGGCAGCGGTGCGGTCGGCGATGTAGGCGGCAGCGTAGGGTTCGGTGTAGAGTTCGATACGGTCTGCTCCGATGGATTTTGCCGCATCGGCCTGTGTGCACTCGGGGGCGATGAAGAGAGAGACCCGGATGCCTTCGGCGTGAAACTGTTCAATCCTTCGGGCGAGGAAGTCTGCATGGGCGAACACGTCCCATCCGGCATTGGAGGTGAGCTGGTTCGGCGCATCAGGCACCAGTGTGACCTGGGTAGGGCGTACGGCGCAGACGAGCCGGGTAAATTCGTCGGTGGGATTGCCCTCGATGTTGAATTCGGTGTGGAGCTTCTGGGCGAGCTGGTGGACATCGGAATGCCGGATGTGGCGCTCGTCAGGGCGTGGATGCACCGTGATGCCTTGTGCACCGAAACGTTCGCAATCGAGGGCCACGCGGAGCACATCGGGGTTGTTTCCGCCTCGAGCGTTGCGCAAGGTGGCGATTTTGTTGATATTTACGCTGAGTTGAATCATAATCCAGTTGTCGTGATTTGGTGCTACAGCCAAAAAGCTGTACTTTTGCGAGAGGAAGTCCCTCCAAAGTAGGGCATGCAATGGTGTCTGTTGATGGAAAAGTGGACGGGAACTTCCTCTGCCATAACATGCCGTCTGATTTCGAATGCCTGTTTGCGGCAGACGCTTTGCACGTTGCAAAAATACGAATAGTTCTCCATAAAACTCCCCCTGCCCGTGATTAATCATGACAAATCGTCCCTCGGCGCACCCGTTGCCCCCCGGCAGGTCGCCCTCTTTGGCAATACCTATCAAAAAGAAAAGTGCAAATATGTGGAGCAGGTGCTTTGTGCCCTCCTCCGTCAGGGCGTGGAGGTAAGGATTGAGCATCGGTTCCTCCAATTCCTCCGTTCTGTGCTGAGCCCCACGGGATGCACATTCGACCGCTTCGCCCCTTTCCACGCTGCGGAATGTGAGGCCGATCTCGCCATCTCGATGGGAGGCGACGGGACTTTTCTCAACACGGCGGAGAAGATCGGCCGCCGCCGCATTCCCATTCTTGGCATCAACACAGGTCATCTGGGCTTTTTGGCCGATGTCACGCCCAATGACATTGAGACGGCCGTGCAGCGTGTGGTGGAAGGCCGCTATTCTGTGTGTGAGCGCAGCTTGATCGAGGCCACTGTCGAGGGGAGCGATTTGGAAATCTACCCCTATGCGCTCAACGAAGTGGCAGTGCTCAAGCACGACAACTCCTCGCTCATTGAGATCGGGACATGGGTCGATGGCGAACTCCTCACACACTATCTGGCCGATGGATTGATCATCTGCACACCCACGGGGTCGACGGGTTATTCGCTCTCTGTCGGTGGCCCTGTGCTCGAACCTCAGTCAGCCACGTTCTGTCTTTCGCCGGTTGCGCCCCACAGTCTGACCATGCGCCCCGTGGTGCTCCATGACGATGTCAGGATCACCCTCCGGGCCCGCAGCCGCAGCGGGAGTTTCCTCATTGCCATAGACGGCCGAAGCAAGAGCCTGCCCGAAGGTACTGTCATTCACTTGCGCCGTGCAGACTATACCACCCTCGTGGTCAAGATGCATCCGCGCGACTTTTTCTTTATGCTCCGCGAAAAGATGATGTGGGGTAAGGACCAGAGGCATTGACGTGGTGATTCCGGGAGCGGTTGCCGCGGATGCGTCCTCCTCCTCAGAATGAAAGAACGGCACTGAACATATGAGCAAACTCTCCTCTTACCGTCAGATCCTCGGTTGGCTGCCGCGGTTCTGGAAAAAGTTTTATCTACAAGCCATCCTCAATACCCTCCTCGGAGTGGCGCAAGTGGGGCTGAACCTTGCTTTTGTATGGGGGACAAAACTGGCCATCGATGTGGCCACAACACACCAACAAGGGCAGGCGGGACTGCGTTCCCTGCCCCAATGCCTGATGCTCCTCGGAGGGATTATGCTTGTGCAGGTGGGATTGGGCTTTGCCAACCATTGGGTGAAGGCCATCCTCGGTGTTCGTGCGCAGAACATGATGCAGCAGCTCCTCTTCACCCGCCTTTTGGGGAGTGAATGGATGGGGCTGCGCCGCTATCACAGCGGTGATGTGCTTAACCGCCTTCTCAAAGATGTCGGTGCCCTCGTTAGCCTGCTCACCGAGGATGTCCCGGCGTTCATCACCACTGTCTGCCAGTTTCTCGGTGCGTTTGTCTTCCTCTATGTGATGGATCGCCGGCTCGCCCTCATCGTGGTCATCATAGCCCCCTTTTTCATCTTGGTAAGCAAGCTCTATGTGCGGAAGATGCGTCGCCTCACCCACGAGGTGCGGGAGTCCGACAGCCACATTCAGAGCCTCATCCAAGAGAGCATTCAGCATGCCCTCGTGGTCAAGACGCTCGAACGGGTGGACTTCGTGGGGCAACGCCTGAGCTCCGCCCACCACACCTTCACCCTCCGCGTGGCGGAAAAGACGAAGTACAGCAGCCTCTCGGCCATGGTGATGAACCTGGGCTTTGCTGCGGGCTATCTTTTCACCTTCGCTTGGGGGGTGTTGAGCCTGCAATCGGGAGTCATCACCTATGGTGCACTTTTGGCTTTCATCCAGCTGGTCGGACAGATTCAAGGTCCCGTGCGCGCGCTTTCGAAATACATTCCCGTGTTCATCAACGCCTCCACGGCCTGCGAACGCCTGATGGAGCTGGACCACCTGCCTCAGGAAGTCCGTGCTCCGCAGTCTCCACATCCTGGTGTGCCGACACTTCCCGACCATATGCCCGACCTCGGCACTCCCTTTCTCCTGCGTCTGGAAGGCGTGTCGTTCCGCTATGCCTCTAAGTCGCGGCCCATCCTCCGTGACTGTTCGTTCGACTTCTGTCCCGGCAGCATTACAGCCGTTCTTGGCGAGACCGGCGCGGGCAAAACAACCCTCATCCGCCTCCTCCTCGCGCTGATCCGTCCCACGGAAGGTTCGGTCCTGCTCGTCACTCCCGATGGGTGCACCCGTCCGCTCACGGCTTCCGACCGCCGCCTCTTCGCTTATGTGCCGCAAGGCAATACCCTCCTCTCCGGTACGATCCGCGACAATCTCCTCATGGGATGTCCCACCGCCACCGAAGAGGAACTGCATACCGTGCTTCATGTGGCGGCGGCGGATTTTGTCTTTAACCTGCCGCTTGGGCTCGATACCCCCTGTTCGGAGATGGGAGGCGGCCTCTCAGAAGGCCAGGCTCAGCGCATCGCCATTGCCCGTGGCCTGCTCCGACCCTGCCCCATCTTCCTCTTTGACGAGAGCACATCGGCACTCGATGCACAGACCGAGGAGCTGGTGGTCGAGCGTATCGTCCGCTTCCTCCATGGCCGCACCCTCATCTTCATTACCCATCGCCCTGCGCTGCTCCGATTTGCTACGCAGCAGATCCGCCTCGAACGGCAGCATAACGAACCTCCTGTTCCTACACCTCACGAATGAAAGCTGTACTCTTCGATCTCGATGGTGTCCTCCTCGACACCGAAACCCAGTATACCGACTTTTGGCACGCTGTCGGCCAACAGTATTTTCCTGAAATCCCCGACTTTGCTACGGTCATCAAGGGAATGACGCTTACGCAGATCACCAATCACTATTTTACACCTGGCGATGCGCGGCTTCCGACCCTCCACCAGAACTTGGTGGACTTCGAGGCCGCGATGCGTTACCCCATCATCGAGGGTGTCGATGTCCTTCTCGACACCCTGCACCGGTTGGACATCCGCACGGCGGTGGTGACGAGCAGCAATGCGGAAAAGATGGCGCGGGTGGCGGATGCCCTGCCCGGCTTCCTCGACCGTTTCGACCGCGTCTTCACGGCCGAACATGCCCACCGCTCCAAACCTGCCCCCGACTGTTATCTCAATGCCGCTGCGGCTTTGGGTTTTGTGCCCGCCGATTGCCTCGTGGTGGAGGACAGCCGCAATGGCCTCCTTGCCGGCCGTGCAGCAGGCTGCACGGTTTGGGGCGTGGCGGGCACGCTCCCCCTCGATGTCCTTCGTCCTCTTGCTGACCGTGCTTTTGCGCGGCTGACCGATTTGTCCGAGGCGGTTGTGGAAGCATGGTCATAACCGCCTCGGAGGGAGTTTTGACCAAGGAGCGTATCGTTTGGGAGGGGGCTCCTGTCCTGTGCATTTGGACGATGAAGGCCGAAGCATCCTTGTCGATGCCGATGTGCGTCTGTGGGCAAGTGCGAAACAGGTAAGGCCAATGTCCTGATTTTCCTCCGCGGAGTCGTGATTACGATACCGCGGAGTCGTTTGAACAACACCGCGGATCCGTTGCGATGGATCCGCGGTGTTGCTTTTGCTGACTATGGAGTTTTTTTAGTGTGTTGGTAATCAGTGAGGTCTGTCTTTGAATGTGTTGGTCAAATTGGCGGTTTTGGGCTTCCTGTCTGTGCAAAAAGCCCGACATGGCGGCCAGTTGGCCACCCTGTCGGGCATAGGATGTAGAAATGTTGGGGGAGCAGGAGCTTCAGTCCGCCATCTCAGCGATCTTTTGAGCCAAGAGCTCGAGATCGGCTTTGAGGGTGGCGATGCGGCGTTCGATGTCAGCCACGAGGGTGTTGCCGGCTTTCGACTTCGTGGTGAGGAAGCTGAGGTTCGTTTCGTAGTTCTGGATCTCTGCCTTTTTCTCATCGTAGATGCGCTGCATACGCTGGCGCTCATTGCCGCCCGACTGTGCAACGCGGCGGGCGAGGTTGTCCACGCGGCGGCGTCCCGCATTTTGATGGATCACTTCGTAGAGCTTGTCGCACACGGTGCGGTAAGCGCGGTAGAGCTTCTCCTTCTTGCGGAAGGGGACGTGGCCGACCTCTGTCCATTCGGCTTGGAGGGCCTTGACCTCACGGAGGAGGTTGTCGCTGCCTTCGGCTTGGAGCTTTTCGAGGCGGGCAATGATATCGCGCTTCTTGGCCAAGTTGGCATTCTCCTCTTCGTGCTGTCCGGAGTTGGCGGCCTTCTTGGCATCGAAGAAAGTGTTGCAGGCGGTGTTGAAACGCTTCCAAATCGCTTCGCTCACCTTGTGGGCCACAGGGCCTACGGTCTTCCATTCATTCTGAAGATCGACGAGGAGGCGAGTAGTCTTCGTCCAGTCGGTGCTGGTGCTGAGGGCTTCGGCCTGCTCGCAGAGGGCGGTCTTCTTGGCCAGGTTCTGCGCCAGCTCCTCACGGAGGTTGCGGAAATGCTGCGTCTTGGCGGTGAAGAATTTGTCGCAGGCCGTGCGGAAGCGTTCGAACACTTCTTGGTTGACTTTGCGCGGGGTGAAGCCGATGGTCTTCCACTCGTTCTGCATGCCGATGATGAGTTGCGACATGGCGTCCCATTCGGCGAGGGAGCTGAGCGTGTCGAAGCGGAGGGCTTCCACCTGTTCGCAAAGGGAGATTTTGTGGGCCAGGTTGTCTTCTTCCTGCTGTTTGAGGCTGAGGAAGTGATCTTGGTGACGCTTGTTGACCAAGGTGGAGGCATCCTTGAAACGCTTCCAGATTTCTTCGCGCTGCTCTTTGGCCACGGGGCCTGTCTCGCGGAACTCTTGGTGGAGCTTTTGCAACTGGTGGAATGCGCTGATCACATCGTCAAGCTGTCCGAGTTGTTCAGCGGCTTCGCAGAGGTGGATCTTGATTTCAAGGTTTTTCTTGAAGTCGTAGGCACGCATTTCGTGGTTGATGCGGAGCATGTCGTAGAACTGCTCTACGTTATGCTGGTAGTTTTTCCACGTCTCTGTGACTTGCTCTGCGGGGATGGTGCCGATCTCTTTCCATTCGGCTTGCAGTGCTTTGAAAACATCGTAGTTCTTGTCCACCTCGTCTGCGTTGGTGGCCATCTCACGGATGCGGTCGATGATGGCGAGTTTGCGGTCGAGGTTGGCTTTGCGCTCTGCTTCGAGGTCGGCCACGGCTTTGGCACGCTGCTCCTTGATGGTGTTCATCAGGTTCTTGTACTCCTGTTCGAGCGGGTCGTTGCCAGGTGTGAAGTCACCCTCTGCTCCTCCTTCTGCCACGAAGGCGGCTTTGGCGGCGGCGATCTCCTCGTTGTGGAGGTGGTAGAAGATACTGCGCAGGCGATCGGTAGCACCACGGTCGGCGGCCTCTCCCTCTTGAAGATATTTCTTCAAGCAGGCGATGACCTCTTCTTTGGTGGTGGGAGCTGCTGTCTCCTCCGCTTTCTTTTCGGCGGGTGCAGGGATCGTTTCGGCCGGCGTTGCTTCCGCGGAGGCGGTATGGGTATCGGCGGCATCGTTGGTTGCAGGGGTCGTTTCGCCCTCGGCCTCGGAGGCCGGAGCGTTCACCTCGTTGGGTACAGAGGTGGTGGCTTCAGGCTGTGTGGCGGTCGTCTCAGTCTGAACATCGGCCGTTTCAGGCCGGGAAGCAGCTACTTCGAGCTGGGGAGCTTCTTTTTCACTCATTAGAGTGTCGGAGTTTGAGGTTAGAAGAAAGAGAGGGTTGCGTTCGGTTGTTCCACCCGGTTTGGGAGGTGACGCGTCTAATCGCGTGCAAATAACGCTAAAAACTCTATATCTGCCAAATTTTTAGGACGAAAAATGCACGTTCGGGTTGTAAATATGGCAAAAGGCGAGGATTTAGAGGGAAAAACCTCGAAATCCTCGCCTTTTGGACGTGTTCTGATGCCGGGAAGGAGGGAGGTGGCCAGAACGGTCGTGCATCCGTTGGATGCCGATCAGCTGCGGATGCCCTAGCCTGTTGTCTGCCGGTTTTCGGGTATCGATCCCTACACCCATTCCAGTCGCCGGAAGAACCAGATGAAGAGGGCGGTCACGGCGAGCGAGACTACGATGACGAAGGGGAACCCCCACGGCCAAGACTCCATGCCGTTGATGAGGTTCATGCCGAAGATGCTGGCGATGAGTGTGGGGAACATCAGAATGATGCTCACTGAGGTCATCGTCTTCATCGTCTTGGCCATGTTGTTGTTGATGATGGAGGCGTAGGTGTCGATGGTCGATTCGAGGATGTTGGTATAGATGCTCGTGGTTTCGCGCGCCTGGCTCATCTCAATGTTCACGTCTTCGATCATGTCCGCATCGAGCTCATCAACGGGGAGCTTGAATTTGAGCTTGGAGAGGAGCGTCTCGTTGCCGCGGATGGAGGTGGCGAAGTAGGTGAGCGAATCTTGGAGGCGCGAGAGGTTGATGAGATCGGCGTCGTTGATGGGGCGGTCGAGGTCTCGTTTGGCCGCATCGATGAGGTTGCTGATCTGCTTGAGACGCTTCAAATACCATACGGCACTCGACAAGAAGAGGCGGAACACGAGGTCGACGGAGTCCGTGAAGCCCAATCCGCGCTTTTGCTGGTAGGACACGAAGTCGATCATCATGTTCGTCTCGAAGTGACACACCGTGATGCAGATGTGCTTGTTGAGAATAATGCCGAGGGGGATGGTGGTATGGGGGGTGCGGCTCTGGGCTTCCTTCAGATAAGGGATGCGGAGGATAATGAGCATCCATCCTTCATCGTAGTCGTAACGTGCGCGCTCGTCCTTGTCTCGGATATCGTCGAGGAAATAGTCGGGCACATTGAGCTCGCGGATGAGGAAGTCTTCATCATCAGGTGTGGGACACGTAACCTGTGTCCAGCAGTTAGGTTGCCACTCTTCCTGAGTGTGCAGACCGCGATTGTAATTCCAATACGTTCGCATACACTGACTTTCTTCTTAGCACGAAAAAGGGCGGGTAGGAAGAAAGCGTGTTTCTTTCCTATCCGAGGTAACTTGCGTTGTTTTCCGCGTGATAGTCGTCCATTTGGAGTTGATGAAAATTGAATTGTGTCTGCAAAGTTACGGATTTAATTCGTGATGGCGAAAGGAATGGGGGCTATAAATTGGGTTTTGCCCGTGTGTGGTGTTGTTTAATTCCTTCATCGGCTCTGTGTGTAGACGATATGCTGCGCAAAGGCTTCGGGCGTTGTCCGGATTTGCTCGCTCTCTGTGCTGCGGTATGCGGAGGGGTGATCTGGAGTTCTCGGCGTGTAGGGCTTCGGCAGGATACGGACTGAACAGCACATCCCCACCTTCTGCGCCGTTTCTTCGGTGTGAGAGCAGGAGCAGAGGTGGGGATATGTGTTGCTTGACGGGGTTTTCGCGGACTATGATGCTTAGTGCAGGCGTGCGCAAGCCTCTTTGATGCGACGCATTGCCTCGATGATGTTTTCATCGCTCGTGGCGTAGCTCATGCGATAACATTCAGGGCTGCCGAAGGAGGTGCCGCCAACACCGGCCACATGAGCCTGCTCGAGGAGATAGAGGGCGAAATCATCGGAGTTGTTGATCGTGGCCGTGCCATCGGTCTTGCCGAAGAAGCTCGATACCTTGGGAAAGAGGTAGAACGCGCCTTCGGGATCGTTGACCTCGAAGCCCGGGATCTCCTTGGCCAGGCGGACGATGAGGTCTTTGCGTCGGAGGAAGGCGAGCCGCATCTCCTCAACGGGAATCTGATCGCCCGTGAAGGCCACGACCGAAGCCTTCTGTGAAACGGAACAGGGGCCGGAGGTGTATTGGCCTTGGAGCTTGTTGACGGCTTTGGCAAGGGGGAGAGGTGCGGCTACGAAGCCGATGCGCCAGCCCGTCATGGCATAGGCTTTGGAAACACCGTTGATGATGGCGGTGCGTTCCTGCATGCCTGCGCATGTGGCGATGGAAGCGTGTGCACCGATGTAGTTGATGTGTTCATAGATCTCATCGGCAATGATGGTGATCTCCGGGTACTGGCGTAACACGGCAGCCAGACCTTCCAGCTCCTCTGCACTGTACACGGAACCCGTGGGATTGGAGGGTGAACAGAGGATGAGGGCGCGTGTCTTGGGGGTGATGGCAGCGGCGAGCTGCTCGGGCGTAATCTTAAAGTTCTGTTCGATACCTGAGGGGATGAATACGGGAGTGGCATCGGCCAGGCGCACCATATCGGGATAGCTCACCCAGTAGGGTGCCGGGATGATCACCTCGTCACCTTCGCCGACAAGGGCGAGGAGGGTGTTGCACACCGCCTGCTTGGCACCGTTGCCCACAACGATCTGTGCAGGTTCGTAGTCCAAACCGTTTTCGCGGCGGAGCTTTTCGCAGATGGCTTGGCGGAGGTCGAGGTAGCCGGGCACGGGGCTGTAGCGCGACCAGTTGTCGTCCACAGCCTGCTTGGCGGCAGCCTTGATGTGGTCGGGGGTGTTGAAGTCGGGCTCGCCCACACTGAGGTTGATCACGTCGACGCCTTGGGCTTTGAGTTCGGCACTCTTCTGCGACATGGCCAGTGTGGCCGAAGGAGCGAGACGGTGGATGCGTGCGGAAAGTTGCATGGTAGGATGAAATTTAGAAGTTATATGAGGATGGATTTTCTCTGGGAAATGTCGGCCGTCTACAACAATGACCCGGGACAAGGAGGCCGAGGCCTCCCTGTCTCGGGTCAGGGTGTGAAACGTCAGTCGCGGCTCGATCCGAAGAAGCGGAGGAGGTAGAGGAATAGGTTGATGAAGTCGAGATAGAGGGTGAGGCTACCGAGGAGGGCAATCTTCATTACTGTCTCCTGTTCCTGGCCTTCGAGCTGGAAGAGCATCTCCTTGATCTTCTGTGTGTCATAGGCGGTGAGCCCCGAGAAAATGAGGACGCCGGCGTAGTTGCAGAGCATGGCGAGACCGGAGCTGTGGAAGAACATGTTCACCACCGTGGCGATGATCAGGCCGATCAGTGCCATATAGAGAAAACGTCCGATAGCGGAGAGGTCACGCTTGATGAAAAATCCCAGAGCTGCCATACCTGCAAAGGTGCCTGCCGTGACGAAGAAAGTCTGTGCGAGGCTTTCCATTGTGTAGGCCATGAAGATGCCGGAGAGGGTTACGCCGTTGAGGACGGCATAGGCGGCAAAGGCGATGCCCGCCGTGGCGAACGACATCTTCATGATGCGGGCAGAGAGGTAGACCACGAGGCCGATTTCGGCCAGCAGGAGGGCGAAGAAGGTGAGACGGCTGCCGAAGATGAGCCCTACGAGCTGAGGCTGTGTGGCCACGGCTGCGGCGGTAAGTCCGGTCATCGTGAGGGCGAGAGCCATCCAGAGGTACACATTCTTCATCAAGGTTGGGAAGGCGATGCTGCGGCCTTGTTCGGGAAGGGTGTAGGAGCGGGTGTAGGAATCTTGAGGGTAGCTCATAAAGATAAAATATTAGAGATGAGAGGATGTTGCGGGCACTGCGCAGGCGGTGCACTCCTCATTATTTGAGCTTGTGGAGGTTGTGGTGCATCCGTTCCTTCTTGGTGCGGAGATATTGCTCGTTGTAGGCATTGGGGGTGATTTCCATCGGGACATTTTCCACAATTTCTAGCCCATAGGCTTCTAGCCCGACGCGCTTGACAGGATTGTTGGTGATGAGTCGGATCTTTGAAATTCCCATCGATCGGAGAATTTGTGCGCCGACTCCATAGTCGCGCTCATCGGGGTCGTAGCCCAGATGCACGTTCGCATCAACGGTATCATAACCTTCTTCTTGCAACTTGTATGCCGCGATTTTTGCCATCAGGCCGATGCCGCGACCCTCTTGGTTGAGGTAGAGCACCACGCCTTTGTTTTCACGCTCGATCAGCTCCATGGACCGGTGGAGCTGATCGCCGCAGTCGCAGCGGCGGCTGCCGAAAATGTCGCCTGTCATGCAGCTCGAATGCACGCGCACCAGCACAGGTTCATCGGCCGCCCATTCGCCTTTGAAGAGCACGACATGTTCCAGACCGTTGCTTTTCTGCCGGAAGGGGATGAGGCGGAAGTTGCCGTGATCGGTGGGCATAGCCACCTCCTCCCCGCGCTCGATGAGGCTTTCTTCTTTCAGGCGGTAGGCGATGAGATCTTTGATCGTGATGATATGGAGGCCTTCACGGCGGGCAAACTCGATGAGTTGTGGCATGCGGGCCATCGTGCCGTCCTCGTTGAGGATTTCGATGAGGCAGGCCACGGGTTGAAGTCCGGACATGCGTGCCAGATCGACAGCGGCTTCTGTGTGTCCGGCGCGTGCCAGAACGCCGCGGTCTTGGGCATAGAGAGGATTGATGTGGCCGGGGCGTCCGAACCATTCGGGACGTGCCTCGGGATTGGCCATCGCACGGATCGTAGCGGCACGGTCGTGGGTGGAAACGCCAGTGGTGCAGCCTTCGAGCAGGTCGATCGTTACGGTGAACGGGGTTCCGAGCATTGACGTGTTGCTTTGCACCTGATGCTCGAGACCGAGCTGGCGACAACGCTCTTTCGATACAGGGGCGCAGAGCACGCCACGGCCATGGCGGAGCATGTAGTTGACCTTCTCGGGCGTGATGAGTTCGGCAGCGGCAATGAGGTCGCCTTCGTTCTCGCGATCTTCGTCATCGACCACGACGACGAATTTTCCGGCTTTGAAGTCTTCTAAAGCCTGGTCTATGGTGGCTAATTCGAATTGTTCCATGAGGGAGAGGGGGAAGAGGAGGGTTGGGTTTCGAGGAGGAGGGGCTGCAAGCGTTGGCAGCATTTCACCACTTGGCGGAGATCGCGCAGCAGACGCAGGCGAAATCGCCAGATGCGTGCCCACAACAGCAGTCCGAGGGGAAAGAGTACGCCGAACGTCCAGTTGTAGCGTTTGTGTGCAAAGGGCGTGGTGTGGGAGTGGGCATGGATGAGTGGCAGCTCGTTGAGCTGTTGGAGGATGTGTGGGTTAGTGGTATTGGCCAGATCTTCCACCAGATCTTCGATTTCTTGGCTGAGTTGTTCCATCCGGTGGTCGGGCTGCGTACGGAAGAAGATGCGGAAGTAGTTGGGGGCCATCCACAATCGACGCTCGCGCTGATAGGCTTTGGCTTCGAGGCGGATGGCTTCGAGGCGGTTGAGATCGGCGATATAGTCGGGTGGCGTGATGATGACTTCTTTGCGGAATAGGTTGCGCTTCACCCGCAGACCGAGGATACGGCGGAAGAAGGCGAGGTAGGCATCACGGTTGAACACGACAGAGTCGCGGTTGGCCATGAAGGTGAGGTAGGCACCGGCTGGTGCAAGGGCTATGGAAGATACCCACATGCCGAGTGCCATGTTGATGTTGCCGTCCCGCGCAGTCTTCATTCCTGACGTGTTGATGATGTAATAGATAATGAAGATTCCCACGGAGATAACGGTCGGCATGCCTAGTCCTCCCTTGCGGATGATGGCTCCCAATGGCGCACCGATGAAGAAGAAGAGCAAGCAGGCTAGGGAGAGTGTGATTTTCTGATGCCACTCCACCCAGTGACGACGGATATAGTGCTCCTGTTCTTCCACGGTGTCGTTTTGCCAGTCCAGCTCTGAGGAGATCATTTGCAGCTGGCTCACCGCCTGCTGGTGGGCAGAGTGGAGGTTTTCGGGGGTGGCGTGTTTGAGGAGTTGATCGATGCTGACGGGTTTCTTCCGAAAGGCACGTACCACGGCGAGGGAGTCTTTGGGAGCAAAGCTCGTGCTCGTCCAGCTCCTCCGATAGAGGGTCTGCCGGAAGAAGGCGAGGGCAGTGGAGTCGATCACGTGGTTCATGGAGTCGACATCATGGACAATCTCGTCCATGTTCTTAGCCTGAGGCATGGAGTTGAACTGGTCGGCTTCGAGCTGCGTGAAGTTGGAGTCAAAATCGATCAGGAGCAGTTTGTAACCGAATGTTTCGCGGTCATAAGGTGCGCTTTGTGCGTTGAACACCGTCATGTTGTCGGACTGCAGGTTCTGGAATTGCTCGCCCGACCATAGCGTGAGACGAAGGTGGAGCTTGTCGGCTGTCATTTCGAGGCGTGCGGAGTCGGCGATTACGATCTGCGCTCGGTCAAATCCTTGGTCGGTCTTATAAATAATAGTATGGTAGAGCATTCCCGTCTCTGCGTTCTTACGCTCGACATAGATGTTTGTTCCCGGGATGCCGTTGTAGAAGATCCCCTCGGGGATCTGTACCGCCGGTTGTGAAATCTTGATAGAGGTGAGGAGTGTGCGCAGAGACTTTTGTGCCGAGGGCGAGATGGTGTTTTGAAAATAGAACGACACAAAACTTAAAGGCAGGACAATGGCGAAGATGGGAGCCATGATGCGCACGAGCGGGATGCCCGCAGCCTTCATGGAGAGCAACTCGAGGTTTTCGCCCATATTGCCGAAAGTGATGAGGGCGGCCAGGAGAATGGCGAGTGGGAGGGCGGTAGGGACGAGCGTAATGCCCATATACCAGAAAAACTGGCCAAGGATATCGGCGGTCAGACCCTTGCCCACCAAGTCGTTGATCCAACGCCAAGTGAACTGCATCATAAAGACGAACAAACAAATGAAGAATGCTCCCACAAACAATTGCAGGAACTTTCCTAAGATAAATGTGTCAAGTCGCTTTATTTTCAGCATGGAGGGATGCATGGATTATGCACAGCAAATTTACTACTTTTTTTCCATCCGCGGGCGTTATTCGGCGGTTTTTCCCGAAGGTGCGGCAGGGGGGAGAGGAGCGCAGGAAATTGCGCTTCGCAATCACATCGAAGAAGGCTTTTTGCTCGATGCACTCTGCACAGCAGGTGAGGGCAGGGCATCAGCGGAGGAGCAAGGCTGTTCAACAGGACCCGGAGGTCGGAGTTTTAATGTCTCACTGGCGCGTCCATTTTACTTCGAGGTGGTTGTGGGTGGTGAGGGTGCCGGAGAGAAAGAGGTCGTAGTGGAGGGAGATGTGGCCTGTGCGTTCGGAAACCTCTGCGGAGTAGGCGGTGGCAAAGGTGGCCATATCAAATTCTCCCTGTGGTGTGCGGTAGACACTCTCGGTCTGTTGGCCAAGGCGAAAGAGAAGGTGGGATACGATGCTTCCCTCTCGGCTCACGCTCATCCATGTATCTGTGCCTTGGAGTGCGGTCTGTCCGCCATTTTCTTCATCGGTGTAGCGCAGTGCCCACGAGCCATCATCACGAAGGGCGATCATGGCTCGAGTTTGGTGTTCGAGAACATCGTGCGCGCCGTCGAGGTGGCGGGTGTGGAGTGTGGTGCGGAATTGTGCCGGGTAGATCATGGGAGGTGGACGGTGGTGCGGAGGAGCTTTTCGCCTTTGCGGACGATAATTGTGGGTTGGGTGTTGGGGCTGACGCGGCGTCCCGAAAGGTCATAGAGCGGTTCGGTGGTGTCGGGCGTGGTGCTCTTGATGGTGGAAGACAGGCTGCTCGGTGCCGCGGTGAAGGTGAGGCTCCGGCGGATGGTCCAAGGTGCACGGACTACGAAGGTGTGGGTGCTGCCGGGGGTAATGCCACGGAAATCGACGCGCAGGGTCTGCGCTTCGCCGCTGGCGAGGTAGGCATAGGCGTAGTGGCGGAAATCGCCATCGGGGATGAGGTCTGCCGTAGGCATGAGGCCGAAGGTGAGGAGGTCGCCGCTGCGTCCCGCGCCTTCGTTGCGCAGGGGTATGAGGAAGGTGGCCGTCTGTGTGGTGACGTCGTAGTCCATTGAGGGCGTGCCGAACACAAGCTGGCTGCCCGCAGGTTCAGTGATGGTGAGGGGCTGTTCGGCAATGACTAAGCTGTCGTCGGGCGAGAGGCGGAGGATGCGTTCGCCCGCGGCATCAAAGCGTGCGTGGATGGTGAAGGTGCGTTGCTCGCCAGCCTGCAAGGTCGCGCCGTGGAGTGCGCCGTAGTCACCCTGACGGAAGATAAGTGTATCGGTCGGGAGGTTGGTGAAGAGCTCGAAGGGAGTGGTGAGTGCGCGGTCGGAGGTGTTGCGCAGGGTGAGGCGGATGGGGGTGAAGATGCCGCGTTCGGCGGGTTGCAGAAGTGTCATGTCTTCGACCACCACCTCGCGGCCGGTGCGCACCAAGGTGTCGGGGATGTGGAAGTCCACACTGTCGGGGGCGAGGAGAAGAGCCATCTGGTTGCAGAAGAAGCCCTGTTGCACTCCCAGGTCGGTGCGGTCATCGGGATGTTCGAAGATGTTAAAGGCATCCAGACGGTACCAACACGAGTCGTAAGCTCCCCCATAACCGAAGTTGAAGTGGAAGCGGCCGTCGTCATCATAGCCATCGAGGACGAAAGCATGGCCTTTGAGATTCATCGTATAGCCGGTGTAGAGCACGGGGCGGCCAGCGCGGATCTCGCTCCGCAGGAGTTCGAGCCACGCTTCGGGGCTGAATTGGTAACTGTCCAAATAGGCCACCGATTTCCAGCCTAGGACACGGCGCAGAGGTTCGACCACACGCGCCACATTCGCCCCGCTCTCATTCAGCCCGTAGTTCATCTGTGCCATCGCTCCGCAGAGGAGTGAAAGCTGTGCCACGGCTTCGGCGTTACGCTCGGAGTATCCGCCCTCTTCATAACGGGGCAAAATGTCGGTCACATCAATACGCATGCCCATGGGCAGGGTAGGTACCGCGAAGTGCTCCGTTGTTCGTCCCACGATGCTGTCGGCCAAGATGACGGGACGGCCATGGTACGAGAGAATGCTTTCGAGGGCGGTGGCCACACAGCCCACTTTGGTGCGCTGGCCTGTGGGCAGGCTGCCGGTCACCAGCCATTCGGGACAAGCATTGTTGAAGGGCGCAAGCTGATGCCGCACCCAGCCATCGAGCAACGGGCGCGTGCGCTCGCTCCATGCCGGGAGGGCGAGGAGCACGAGGAGGGAAAAAATCAGAAAGCGTGGGCGCATGAGGGCGAGGTGTGAGGGGTCATTCTGCCATTTCAGAGGCAATGGCGTTGGTGAGGTTCACGAACTCTGCCACGCTGAGCTGTTCAGGACGGCGCGTGAGGAGAGGTTGGGCGAGGAATTGGGTGTGGTCGCGCGTGCATCCCCGTTCTGCATTGAGCTGGGCGAAGAGGGGTTTGAGGCTGCCGCGCATCATTTTCCTCCGCTGGTTAAAGGCCGTTTTGACCACACGGCGCAGGAGACGCTCGTCGCAGCCGCAATCCTCCACCGCATTGCGTGTCATCCGCACCACGGCACTCTTGACCTTGGGCGGCGGATTGAAGACATCCGGCTCGACGGTGAAGAGGTATTCCACGTCATACCATAGCTGTACGAGCACGGAGAGGATGCCATAGGTCTTGCTTCCCGGACTTGCGGCCAACCGTTCTGCCACCTCTTTCTGGATCATCCCCGTGCAGCAGGGGATGAGATGGCGGTAGTCGAGCATTTTGAAGAAGATCTGGCTCGAAATGTTGTAGGGATAGTTGCCCGTGAGCACAAAAGGTTGTCCGTCGAAGAGGTTTTCGAGGTGCATTTTGAGGAAGTCGTCCTCCACAATACCTTCCTCCAACTCGGGAAAGTGTGTACGGAGATAGGCCACACTCTCGAAGTCGATCTCTGCAACTTTGAGGGAACGTCCTTTGGGGAGGAGGAATTGTGTGAGTACGCCCATGCCGGGCCCGACTTCCAAAACGGGAAGCTCGGGACAGACGTCCACAGTGTCGGCGATGGCGCGTGCCACCCCGAGATCTTTCAAAAAGTGCTGGCCGAGGAATTTTTTTGGGCGTACAGACTTCATACCACGATTATTATTAGTATTTTTGCGGAATAGGACGATCATTGATGGCCGCACCTCTCCCTCCGTTTGGGGAAAGAAGGTGTGGGGCAATGATGCAAAAGTACAAAAAAAACGGCATTCGCGTGAAGCTCCTCCTCAACCTTTTCAAGTTTGTGCTCCCCTTCGCCATTGGCATGGCGATTTTGTGGTGGATGTATCGCGACAGTGACTGGTCGCAGATGGTCTATTCGCTACTCCATGAGCTGGATTGGGGCTGGATGTGCCTCTCGCTGCTCTTTGGGGTTCTGCCCCTGACGTTCCGCGCCCTGCGGTGGAAGTTGGCTCTTGCCCCGCTGGGCGAATACCCCTCGGCACGTCTATGTTCCGATGCCATCTTCATCTCCTATGCCGCCAGCCTGGCCGTGCCCCGCATTGGTGAGGTTACGCGCTGCGGAACGCTGAAGAAATATGCCGGTATTTCCTTCACCCGATCCCTCGGCACGGTGGTGGCCGAACGGGTCGTGGACAGCGTGCTGATGATCCTCATTGCCGTCATCGCCTTTGCCTCGCAGCTGCCGCAGTTCCTCCACTTCCTTCGCACCACGGGGACGCATCCACATGCCATCTTTGCGCGCTTCACCTCGACAGGCTATCTCGTCACAGCCCTCTGCATCCTTCTGGCCGTGGCTTTCATTGGCGTACTTCTTTGGCGCGTTGCAGCTTTTCGTAAAGGAAAAGAGAAGGTGCAGGGATTTTTCCAAGGTGTGGCCTCGCTGAAGAAGGTGGATCACCTCCCCCGTTACCTCTTGTTGAGTGTCGGCATCTGGGCGGCCTATTATCTCCACTTCTACCTCGCCTTTTTCTGCTATGCCGAAACGGCGAATATCTCTCCGCTAGCCGGTCTGCTTATCTTTACCGCCAGCTCGTTTGCCGTGCTGGTGCCCACTCCCAACGGAGCCGGATCGTGGCATTTTGCCGTGAAGACGATGCTTGTGCTCTATGGCGTGGCCGAAGCCCCCGCCATCACCTTTGTCCTCGTGGTGCATACCCTCCAGACAGCCCTTGTGGTGGTGATGGGTGTCGTGGGCTGGGCGGATCTGAATTTTCTCCCGAAACCTATTCCGGTGCGCCAGCCCTCCGGCGCGTCTACCCCCTAAATCCTAATCACCTTATGAGCGAAATCCTCAATCTCCAGCCTGCTGCCATCTGGCAGAACTTCCACAAACTTACTCAAGTGCCGCGTCCTTCAGGGCATCTGGCCAAGATCCAGCAATTTCTTCTCGGCTGGGCCGCCGAACGTCAGATCGAGGCCTTCCAGGATGAGGCCGGGAATGTACTGATGTACAAGCCCGCCACACCCGGCATGGAGGACTGCAAGGTCGTAACCCTACAAGGACACATGGACATGGTGCCGCAGAAAACCCCCGACTCGCCCCACAACTTCGAGACGGATCCGATCGAGACTTGGATCGATGGCGAATGGGTGCGCGCGCGCAACACGACCCTCGGCGCAGACGATGGCATGGCAGTCGCGACCATCATGGGTATTTTTGAAGCAACGGACATTCCCCACGGCCCACTCGAGGCTTTTATCACTGCCGATGAGGAGACGACGATGTATGGTGTGGATCATATGAAAGATGGTCTGCTGAAAGGCGAAATCCTCCTCAACCTGGACAACGAGACCCACGGCGAACTCATGGTGGGTTCTGCCGGCGGTATCAACTTCGGTGCGGAGCTCGAATACGAATCCGTTGCTCCCGAAGCGGGTGATGCAGCGGTGAAGATCGTCTTGGGCGGTCTGCGCGGCGGACACTCCGGTCTCGAGATCAACGAAGGGCGCGGCAATGCCAACAAGCTCATGGCCCGTGTGGTGGTCGATGCCATCGCCAATTTTGAAGCCCGCCTCGCCTCGTGGAAGGGCGGAAATATGCGCAATGCCATTCCTCGCGATTGTGAAGCCATCCTCACCCTTCCTGCTGAGAACGTGGCGGAGTGGAAACAGACAGTGGCCGAAGAGTGGCTCCGCGACTTCCGTGAAGAGTATGGCTACATCGAACCCGATCTTACGCTCTCCGTTGAAGATGCTCCAATGCCCGAAGCACTCGTCCCCGAAGAGGTGCAGGACAACGTGGTGAATGCTGTCTTGGCCTGCCACAACGGCGTGCTGCGCTTCATTCCTCACCTCCCCACCATCGTGGAGACATCGAGCAACCTGTCCATCGTGGAGATCATGCCGACGAAGTCCAAGGTGACGATCCTCGTGCGTTCCAGTTCTGACACGATGCGCCAATATTGTGTGGACACACTCGAAGCCTGCTTTTCTATGGCGGGCATGAAAGTGGAGACAGGCGGTGCCTATCCCGCTTGGCAGCCTTCGCCGAAGAGTGAAATTGTGGAGCTGATGACGCAGGTATATTCTGACCTCTTCCACGAAGAACCTACGGTACAGGTGATCCATGCCGGCTTGGAATGCTCGGTCATTCTCAGCCACTGCCCCGGTATGGACGTAGTGTCCTTCGGACCGACCTTGCGCTCTCCCCACACCCCCAACGAACGTTGCTTTATTCCCTCCGTGGGGCAATACTGGCAGCTCGTACTCGAGACGCTTGCCCGCACACCAAAGAAGTGATCCTGCGGAGCATCCTATTATTAAACATACCCCCAGAGGCGGACATGGTCTGCGTCTGGGGGTGTTGTTGTGCAGGAAGGTCTTGGTTGACCTCCACGCGTTCTTGACGCTCCGAAGTTGTGTAGCAGCCTTTGTCCGGCGGGGCGTCACTCGGCTTTCTGGACAGGGTAATCGTAAAAACACGATTTGTAGCGTCTTTTCGTAAACTAAATGCGACTGTATGGCCGTGCGGGTTGAAATAATTCTGTAATTTTGCACCCGATAACCCACCTATCCTTTTTCATCCCCAAACCTCATGAACAAACTTTACCGTTCTCTTTGTTTGACGGTGCTGTTGCTTGCCGGAAGTCTCGGTCTGCCCCTCGCTGCGCAGTTGAGTGCCTTTCAGCAAGCCATCGCGAACCATCAATACTTCTTTCGCCTGGTCAGTCACCGGGGGCACTATGCCTACGAGCATGAAGACCACAGTGTAACCTGTGCCCCATCGTCCGGTGGCATTGAACCCCTCTCCGCGCTCTGGCTCATTGAGACATCGGGCGACGGATACCGCATCCGCAACGCACAGTCGGCACGTTTCCTTCCCGGAGATGGGCAAGCGGATGTGGCACTCACTACACGCGATTATCCCACGGCCTACTACATCAAGGATTCCCATCTCTCAGGGAAGTTGTACATCAGCTGGGACAGGAAGTACGGCAAGAACACCGCACTCCACGAAGCTGGCGATTCCGAGCTGGTGAAGTGGCATGCGCAGGCAGGTGTCGACCATTCCTGCTGGACACTCGAGTCTGTGACGGACGAAAGCTTGGTGCAACAGGCCAAGACGATGCTGGCGCAAAAGCTCAACTATCAGTCCTCGCCTTCAGAGGGTCAGTATTACCGCCTGGTGAACCGCGAATACCTCGGACGTTCCCTCGGCGAAAATATCTCCGGCAATAATACCTACGCTTTTCCCACGGAAGTCAGTGAGTACACCCAGTTGTGGACCTTGGTGCCCAATGGCACGCGCTGGACATTGCGCAACGCCGTTACCGACCGCAGCATCGGCAGCGATGCAGTGCGCTCCAGCGCATTCACCATGGGCAGCAACACCACGGGATTCACTCTTCAAGCGGTGAGCGATGCGCCCGTCCCGACCTTCATTTTCCAAGGGACGCGTATGGACGACACCCGCCCCCTCACCCTCCACGCTTCCTCCTCGCAGGGCTATCAAGTGGTGGCCTGGTATGGCGAAGCTCCTGCCAGCCTGTGGCATCTTGTGCCCGTTGAAGTTGATGACAACGCATTGCAGGCCGCGCGTGCCAACTACGGCATTTACGTTGGCTACAACGGACAGACAGCCGTACTGACCGAGAAACTCCGCACCTATTTCACCACCGACGACTGCACCGATCTGCGCGAGACTTATGCCGGCGGGACGGCAGAACAGCTTCGCAGTGCGATGGAGCACGATGCGCTCCCTGAGCAGATTATGGTGATGGCAGAGAAGATCCGTGGTAACACATGGAGCTATCGCGAGCGGGAGTTCCGGGCTTATGATTACACCGCCTACTCCGAACCGAACGCTTGGAAGGCGCAGAATCTCCTCTGGATGAACTTCAGCTTCTCACCCCAGACGAACCCTACGGGCATTCAGGTCCGGAAGAACGAGCCCCTCTTCGTCTTTGTGGGCGATGACCTCCCCGCAGGCACGACCCTCCACCTGATGAACTGCAACGGCTTCGAGGTGATGGGTGCGCGCCATGCGCTGCAGCGCGGTTTCAACATGGTAATGCCCGACCGTAATGGTCATCTCTTCTTGGACTACCGCATCACCGACACTTCGAAGACACTGGCCAGCACGCCCAAGATCTCCGTCCACATCGAGGGCGGTGAGGTCGTGGGCTGTTTCGACCTCACGCGTGGCCACACCAACACCACCTACCTCGAAATGCGCAACAACGGTCTGCTCACGGCCGATGTGCTGCATCTTAAGTCCGTCCACACGCAGGTCAATGTGCAGCGCGATGAGGTGCTGCGCCAAAATCCTGAGGCTTCCTTTGCCGAAACTGACCTTGACGGCAGTCCTAAGGCCATTGAGGGCGCGCTCAAACGCCTCGACTGGTACCTCGATACTGAGCGTTCGCTGATGGGCATCGAGCAATACAAGGATCGCTGGAACAGCATGCTCTCCGTCTCGACCAACTCGACTTCTTCACCCTATGCCCATACCTATGGCATCTGGTGCACCGACGCCTCGCCCATCAACTACGAATTCCTGTCTCGAGGTGAGGATCAGGACAATGGTAGAGGCCGCTGGGCCGTGGCCCACGAGTTCGGACACCATCATCAGGCTGCCATCAATCTCATCGGCGACACGGAGTGTTCTGTCAACTTCTTCTCGCAAGTCCTCAACTGGAGGATGGGCAGCAACGTGGGACGTGGCCTCCCCCTGCAAAATTCCATTGACTCTTATCTGAGCGGAACGCATCGCTGTGACTACGATATTTGGCAACGCAGCCGCATGTACTTCCAGCTTTGGCTCTATTTCCATGAGCTTGGTCATAAACCGACGTTCTATCCCGAACTCTTTGCCGCCTTCCGTGCCGACAACATGAACTGGAGCTCCGGCACGGGAACGGAGAACGATCTCAAATTTGCCGTCAAGTGCAGCCAGATTGCAGGCGAGGATCTTTCTGAGTTCTTCGAGCTCTATGGCTTCTTTGTGCCGGTCAACAACAAGACGATCAATGACTACGGCATCAAGACACTGACGACTACGCCCGAACAGGTTGCTGCTGCCAAGGCGGAGATGGCCAAGTTGCCCAAGAGAATTGGAGGCAACCTCTTCTTCCTCGATGAACGCATTGAGCCGACCAAGGCTCATTTCTTCGGTGAGCCGCTCGATCGTAACCGTTATTCCATGACCACCGGCGTCATTGCGGGCAATCCCGGTTCGGTGGGCGATGTCGGGATGTACACCCTCTTTGCACAAGATGCCACTTCCGCACAGCCGGCCGATGTCCGTCTCGTCGGACGCATCGTGAGCGTTGCCGCAGGCACGGGAGCCGTGGGCTATAAGGTTTATGATGCAACGGGCAAGCTTGTGTTCCTCTCCAACAAGAACACCTTCACCCTCCCTGAGCAGATCGACCTCTCTACGGCACGTGTTGTCGTGGCTTCGGGCAACGGTCAGGATGTAACGGTGATTGAGAATGGCCAGGTTAAGCCGGAATATGCCGGCAGCTTCAAGAACTTGGCCGGGCTGCTCCTCTCGACAGATCCTGCAACACCGGAATATCTTTATGAGATTCAGAACACGCGCGACCGCGCGTACTACGCAGACGCACAGACGCGACCCTCGACCACGGAGCGCGGCAGCTTCGCCTTCTTTGCCGGTGTGACCGATGGCACGTACTATATTCAGGAGACCACGTCTGGACAGTGGCTCACCTACAGCCTTCCCGTGGCGCAAGGTAAGGATAAGGTCAAGCTGGTGGACAGCCAGTCTGCGGCAAAGGTTTGGCAGATCGCTGCCGAAACGGCCGACCAGTTCGACATCTTCCCTGCTGACATAACCGCGGTGACTGATGGTAATGCGGCTTGGAATGCCTTCGGCGGTATCATGGGCACCTTCGACTCCATGGGCTTCTACGGACACCGTGATGATGGCAGTTCTTGGCGTCTGCTTCCGGCCAATGCTGCGGCGCAGGGAGCCGTGGCCATTGCTGCGGCACGCGAAGCCCTCAGTCACGAAGGCGCAGGTTATCCCACAGCGGAAGCCACCGTGCGCAGACAGCTCACCGAAGCCCTGGCGGCTTATGAAGGCAACGCCACCGCCGATGCCCTCCAAACGCTCAACGCTGCGGTAACCGCCTTCCGCAGTGCCGACCGCGATCTCCTCATGCCTGAGGATGGAAAGGTCTACCGCATTCGCCATTTCTACGATGGGCGGGTCATCACCAATGCCTCCACGATGGAAGGCACGACCCGGCGCACCCTCTCCATGAGCACGGCCACTGACAACACCGCGCTCTGGATCTGCCAGCAGGTGGAGGGCGGCTATCGCTTCGCCTCCGCCACAGGGTCGGCATTCCTGCACCTGATCCGGCAGGAGAATGGACAGGCTGTCTACCGCGGTGCCACGACCGAACAGCCCACCATCTTCACCGTAGGCCACGGCAGCCAGTTTGGAGCACTCTATCTTCGTGCCAACAGTGCTTCGTTCTCGGCATCACAAACAAGAGACTATGTGGAAGCTGTCAATGCCACGGTCAGCGGCAACGGAAGCAACGCTTGGGGTACGGACTTCTTCCTCGATGAAGTGGAAGACTTCAGCTTCCCCGTGCAGTTCCGCGAAGGAGCTAACGGATCCTATGCCACCACGCACCTGCCCTTTGCCACTGTGCTTCCCGAAGGGGTAACGGCCTATGCCCTTAACCCCGATATGGCGAATGAGCGCGTGCTCCTCACGCCTCTGAACCTCCGCGTCCTCCCTGCCCTTACACCTGTGCTCCTCAAATCCGCCACGGCAAGCCGGCAGCGGCTCATCCCCGCACCGCATGCTGCCCCCCTCACCACAGGTATGGAGGGTACCCTGGGGCGCCGCAGCAATGAGAGCTTGGCGTTTGCTGAGAAGACCTACTATGCGCTGACCCTCGATGAGGACAACCGCTTCGCCTTCTGGCGCATCGAAGCCACCGGCATCCCGGCCAACCGCGCCTTCTTCACCGTAGAGGGAGCGTATTCCGCCGGCAGCACGCAGGCATTCGGCTTCGACTTCAGCACCATCACCCATCTCGACGCTGCGCCTCAGGCGGGTGCCCCCGAAGCTCCCGTCTATGATCTCTCCGGACGCCGCATTCACCGGCTCCTCCGTGGCCAGATGATCATCCGGCAGGGGCGTCCCCAGCTGGTGCGTTAAGCCACAGTTACTGCATCTTATGCCAAGAGCGGACACCTCGAAACCGAGGTGTCCGCTCTTGGCGTAGATAGGGGCTGGTGAATGATTTTCCGAAAGATTGACCAATAGGATGGAGATTGTAATCTCTTGATGGCCAGTGTGTTGGATTTTTTTGCGTGACGCTGCGAATGACTCCGCGGAGTCGTGTTGACACCTCCGCGGAGTCGTTGAAAAGAGTCGGCGGAGTGGTGCGCATGATTCCGCGGTGGAAAAATAGAACATTGCCCATGTCTTTTTCACACCTCTGTCGTCTGCATAGCGCACACATGCCGATCTGCACTTCGTTTCGCCTTCCTTCTACCGAAAATATCCATGAAAATATTCGATATATCGACTTTTCTGCGCATTATCGGTGGATATAAAGTTTTTTTTGTACCTTTGCAGGGAAAAATATAAGCCTATCTGAAATATGAAATCCAGAAATGACCGTATGGAGGTGCTCCGTCTGATCCTGACAAATACCGAAGTGGGAAGTCAGGAGGAGCTCCTGAAAGAATTAGAGGCCGAAGGCTATAAAATCACTCAGGCCACGCTCTCGCGCGATCTCCAAAAGCTCAAAGCGGCGAAGGTGGCCAGCATGAGCGGCTACCGCTACATCTTGCCTGAAAATCCGTTGTATCGAAGGAAGATTTCGGCCGATGTGCCGGAATTTCTTCGCAACACGGGTTTTTTGGGCTTGGAGTTTTCGGGCAATATCGTGGTGATGCACACACGCCCAGGCTATGCCGCAGGCATCACCACTGAGATCGATGCCCACCGGTTCGAGACCATCTGCGGCACGCTCGCGGGCGATGACACCATCTTGGCCATTATGCGTGAGGGTGTGGATCGCCAGCAGGTGATCGATGAGCTTGCTGTTGTCCTCCCCGCAGTGAAGAGCATTATGCTCTGAAGGAGGCGTAGCTTGCTTTCCGGCACACACTTTTCGATCGCGGCCGCTTTTCCAAGGGTCGCCCGTGCTTGTGCTGCTCTTGTCCGGAGGCGAAAGCGTGCCGTTTGCTCCTGTACACAAAATCGCACCGACCTCTACTGTTGGGTAGAGGGTCGGTGCGTTTTTGCATCCGCAGGACGGAGGAGGTCAGAGCTGCTGCTTGCGTTCGGCCACGAGGGCATCGATCACGGCCACAGCCACGATGTTGACGATGTCGCGGGGCGAGGCATCGAAGTCGGTGAAGTGGATGGGCTTGTTCAGACCCATCTGGATCGGACCGATCACTTCACCATCTTCTACGATTGACTTGATCATCTTGTACGATGAGTTGGCGGCCGACAGATTGGGGAAGACGAGGGTGTTGACATCGATGCCTTTGAGGCGGGTGAAGGGATATTTCTCATCGCGTGTTGCGCGGTCGAGGGCAAAGTTCACCTGCATCTCACCATCGATGGCAAGGTCGGGATGTTCGGCTTGCAGCTCGGCCACGACTTCGGCCATTTGTGCTGCACTTCCAACGTTGTCAGTGCCAAAGTTGGAGTAGCTGATCATGGCAATGGCAGGCGTGCGGTTGAAGAAGCGTGCCGTGGAAGCGGAGAGGAGGGCAATGTCTTTGAGCACCTCTTTGTCGGGATGGCGGTTGATGAGGGTATCGGCCACGAAGAGTATGCCCTTCTTCGTGTTAAGCACGTGCATAGCTCCGAAGTGTCGGTAGGGGGCACGCACGCCGATGACCTCTTTGGCCACCTTGATGGTGTTCGAATATTTCGTGTAGATGCCAGTGAGCATGGCATCGGCATCGCCCATTTCCACCATCATCATACCGAAATAGTTACGTTCATACATTTTGTCGATGGCTTCCTGGGGCGTGTAGCCACGGCGTTCCATCCGTGCTGCGAAGGCTTGGGCGTACCGCACGCGCTGTTCGGAGTGCTGGGCTTCGCGCATGTCGATGATTTCCACACCATCGAGGCTGAGGTTGTGTTCCGCTGCCAGTGCTGTGATCTTCGCCACATTGCCTAAGAGGATGGGATGGCAGATGCCTTCCTCTTTGGCGCGTACGGCACCTTCGAGGACGTTGGGATGTGTGCCTTCGGCAAAAACAACGCGGCGTGGGCTGGTACGGGCAGTATCGATGAGGTTTTGTGAGAATTTCGATTCCTGTCCCATCAGCTGGCGGAGCTGCTGGCGATAAGCCTTCCAGTCGGTGATGGGCTTGCGTGCTACACCGCTTTCCATGGCGGCGCGTGCCACGGCCATGGAGACCTCGGTGACGAGGCGGGGATCAACGGGCTTGGGGATGAAATATTCGGGGCCGAAGGTGAAGTTGCGCACGTTGTAGGCGCGGTTCACGATGTCGGGCACGGGACGGCGTGCGAGGTCGGCGATGGCACGCACCGCGGCCATCTTCATCTCTTCGTTGATGGCCGAGGCGGCGGTGTCGAGGGCACCGCGGAAGATGTAGGGGAAGCCGATGACGTTGTTGATCTGGTTGGGGTAGTCGGTACGTCCGGTCGACATCAGGACATCGGGGCGTGCCTCTTTGGCGGCCTCGTAGGTGATTTCCGGCACAGGGTTGGCAAGGGCGAAGATGATGGGCTGTTTGGCCATCGAGCGCACCATGTCTTGGGAAAGGACGTTCCCCTTTGACAGACCGACAAAGACGTCTGCACCGGCCACTGCCTCGGCCAGGGTGGAAAGGTCGGTGCGGGAGGTGGCAAATTCGAGCTTTTGGGCGTTGAGGTCCGTGCGTCCCGTGTGGATCACACCGCGAGAGTCGAGCATGAGGATGTTCTCCTTTTTCGCGCCGAAGGCGCAGTAGAGCCGGGTGCAGGAGATGGCGGCGGCACCGGCGCCGTTGATCACGATCTTCACCTCATCGATCTTCTTGCCCGCCACATCTAGGGCGTTGATCAGTCCGGCGCAGGAGATGATGGCCGTGCCATGCTGGTCATCGTGCATCACGGGGATGTCAAGTTCCTCTTTGAGGCGGCGTTCGATCTCAAAGCACTCAGGAGCTTTGATATCTTCGAGGTTGATGCCGCCGAAGGTGGGGGCAATGGCCTTTACCGCTTGGATGAAACGTTCGGGATCCTTCTCATCGACTTCGATGTCGAAGGCGTCTACGCCAGCATAGATCTTGAAGAGGAGGCTCTTGCCCTCCATGACGGGCTTGCCGCTCATCGCTCCGATGTCGCCAAGGCCGAGAACGGCGGTACCGTTGGAAATGACGGCCACGAGGTTCCCTTTGTTGGTGTATTTATAGGCATCGTGAGGGTTTTGCTGGATTTCGAGACAGGGTTCCGCCACGCCGGGAGAATAGGCGAGGGAGAGATCGGTCTGCGTGCGATAGGGCTTGGTGGGAACGACTTCGATCTTCCCCGGCTTGCCCTGTGCGTGGTAAGCTAGAGCGGCTTCTTTGGTGATCTTGACCATATTGTGTTGTGAAAGTTAGTTGAATGTGTCGGTGTTCGTGGTGCAAAATTACGATTTTTGCAGGACTTTCGACCGGAGAAGGCGAAAAAAGACGCTGCGCCAGTTCCGGCGGGAGCGCAGGAGCTGGCGCAGCATGTGAAGAGAGGGTGGGAGAGGGCCTGCGGAAGCGTCCGGCTTTATTCCTCTACCTCGGGGCAGATGAGCTTATAGCCTTTTCCGTGGATGTTGATGATTTCGACATCAGGATCTTCCTTGAGCAGCTTGCGGAGCTTGGTGATGTACACGTCCATCGAGCGTGCGTTGAAATAGCTGTCTTCCAGCCAGATCTTCTTCAAGGCATATTCGCGTTGCAGGATCTCATTGTTGTGGGCGCAGAGCAGGCTGAGGAGCTCGCTCTCTTTGGTGGTGAGCTTCTTGCTCTCACCGTTGCGCGTGAGGGTCTGCTTTTGGGTGTCAAAAGTATAGGAACCGATGGTGTAGCTTGTGCGCTCGCGGTTCTTCTTGCCGCGGACGCGGCGCAGGATCGCCTCGATGCGGAAGGTGAGCTCCTCCATGGAGAAGGGTTTTGTCAGGTAGTCATCGGCACCGATCTTGAAGCCTTCGAAGATGTCCTCTTTTAGCGTTTTTGCGGTCAGGAAGATGATGGGCACTTCGCTGTTGGTCATGCGGATTTCCTTGGCTAGCGTGAAGCCGTCTTTCTTGGGCATCATTACGTCAAAGACGCAAAGATTGTATTTCCCGCGGAGAAATTCTCGACCACCCTCTTCACCATCGCTGCACAGGGTCGTGTCATAGCCTTTGGCCTGCAAGTATTCGCGAAGCAGCATACCGAGATTTTCGTCGTCTTCGCAGAGGAGAAGTTTCATTTTTTCGTCCATAGTGGTAGGGATTTATTTGTGATTGTTCGTGAGTGAGTGCCTCAGGCATCGAGCAGAGGCAGGGAGATGGTGAACGTGGTGCCGATGCCGTAGTTGCTGTCTACGTGGATGGTGCCTTTATGTGCTTTTACCACGGAAGCCACATAGGCCAGACCGATGCCCACGCCTTTGACATTGTGGACATTGCCCGTGGGCACTCGGTAGAAACGTTCGAAGATATGTTTGAGGTTTTCGCGGCGGATGCCGATGCCGTTGTCCTTGAAACTGATGCAGAGTTGATTGTCCTTGTTGTATGTTGCGACATGGAGTTCGAGGGGGACGTCTGGCTTCCGGTATTTCAGCGCGTTTTCCAAGAGGTTGTATATGAGGTTGGTGAAATGCATCGGGTCGGCTTGGACGATGGGATCTTCGGCGTCAATATGACTCTCGATGGTGCCATGCACATTTTCCACTTGAAGCCGGAAGGTGGCCACAACGTCTTCAATCACGGTGTTGGCTTCCAACTCTTGGAATTTCAGCGTTGCGGTATCGCTGCGGTCGAAGGCCGACATCTGTAAAACCTTCTCAACGTGAAATTTCAGCCGCTTTGATTCATCGGTGATGATACGTGAGAGGTGGGCGATGCGCTCTTCGCTCTTCTCGATGTTGCGGTCGCTGAGCATCTGGGCTGCTAGGTTGATGGAAGCGATGGGCGTCTTGAACTCGTGCGTCATGTTGTTGATGAAATCGTTCTTGATCTCCGAAAGTTTCCGCTGGCGGAAAATGGTGAAGATCGTGAAGATGAACATCACGAGCAGGATGAAGGTGAAGATAATGGCCGGGAGCACGAACCTTGCCGATTCATAGATGTAGTTGCCCACATGGGGGAAACGCACCACTACAAATCCAGATTGTGAAGGCGGGTCGTTGGGGAAAATGGGCTGTTTGTAGACAGCATCGCCAAATCCCTCCTCGTAGTCGGGACAGCGCGCTACCTCCCGTCCGTCTATGGTCAGAACTTGAAAGTGGTAGGCCACCTGCTTGAGATCGATACCGTTGTGCTGGAGTTCTGTCTTGAGTGCGTTGTCCAGGTCGTTGCGGTTGATACGCCGCTCGAACGGTATGTCCACAGGGTGGTAAAGCGTGGAGTAGATCACCTCGTTGAGGAGGTTCTTTTGGTTGATGAACCGCTCGCGCACACGATCAGCAATCGCGGTGTTGGGACGCTGAAGTCCCATTCCGATTTTCGGACTGATACCATCGGGGTCGAGAGGCAAGGCAGGGGGGGCAGGTTGTAGACCCTCCATCTCAGTACGAAGTTGGTCGCGGTGGGTACTGTCGTTGGCGGCAATCTCCTTTTCGATGGTGGTCTGGGTCTCTTTGAGCTCGATGGAGTGCACCGCCTGATAGAGGGCGCGCTTCACGTTTTCGTCAAATTGGCGTTGACGCATCTCAACGATCTTGTTGAAATAAAACACCTGCATGAAGATGAGTGCCGCAAAGGATATGCCCATGGCGCAGGCAATGATCCAAATGGTTCTCTTTTTCATGCCGCAAAACTACACATTATAAAAAAGCAGAAGGCGATTGTCTTTTTGTAAGTTTTGCGAAGTAATGTTTTTTATGCCGTTCTTTATGTTGAAATTACGATTTCAGCAAGTTCGCGCTTCGAGGAGTGCTGCCGATAAGGGGAAGAGGAGGCTGCTTCTGGGCGGGAGGCATCAAAAAAAGTCCCCCACAGAATCGAGGTGATCTGTGGGGGACTGTCTGTGATGTAGGATCTGTGTGCGGCAGCTGTGGGTTAGCGTACCACCACCTTACGCCCATTCATCAGGTAAACGCCTGCGGGGAGGTGCTTTGCATTGCGGAGGCGGATGCCTGAGAGCGTGTAGATGCCGGAATCAACTCCTGTGGTGGGTGTCGTGACGAGGTCGTTGAGGGCGGTGATGAGCCCATCGGCGCGGAGCGTATAGTCACCCTTTTCGGTCGTGGTGGGCATCTTGCTGAAATAGCCTGTGCCGGCAGCTGCGCTTTCACCCTGCTCAGAGAGTAGTACGATGCTGTGCGTCTTGTCAAACTTGCCGCTGGCCAGAGGGAGCTCGACGGTCTCGAATGTACCCATAAGGCCGTTGACGGCTTCGGTGGGCGTGAAGGCGTAGGTGAGCTCTGTCACATTCCTTGTTACAGGGAGGAGACGGATGATGGTCTCTTTGTCTGCGGGTACATAAACATAGGCGCGACCGGCTTCGAGGTTGCCCGTTTCCTTCTTCAGCTGGATGTTGTTGTCCGCATCCTGACCGATGACGGAGTAGAAGTTGCCATCGCTTTCCACTGCGATGGGGAAGGTGATGATCTGCGGTGCGTTTCCGATTTCGAGGTCATAGAGGAAACCGTTCTCCAATGTCGGTTCTACTTTTTCAAAACGGAAGGCTGAGTTGTCCTGACCTGTGGCAGATCCCCATGTGACGAGGTTGAAATTGCCGTTGGGCTGGGCATTGGCGTAGATGTAGTTGCTGTAAGCATCGGCCTTGTCGATGACGAGGTTGAAGCATCCTGGGAACTTGGCGTACTGTAGGGCGAAGGTGTAGGGCTCTTCACGCTGGGTGATGGCATCCTTGCCCTTGACGGGAACGAGGTAGAGGCCGGTGAAGAGGTTGCGGTAGGTGTAGCCACCTTCCACCTTTTCGACCTTCCAGTAGGCGTTGAGGCGATCTTCGTTGCCGATCATATCTTCCCAGACGTCGCCATTCTTCTGACGGCCACCCATGCGCACATTCTCTTTGCGCGAGGTGTTATAGGCCATCATGAGACGTTCGACATTCGACACATTGCTTGAGTTGCTGATGATGCGGTAGATGCCGTTGGTCGGGACATTGAGCTTGGCGTTGAATGCGTCAAGGCCGGCGTTCAGCTTGGCGAGGAGGCGGTTCACTTCCTCCACTGTGGGCGGTTGTACGGCAACGATGGCGTTGAGTTCATTTTCTACTTCACCGATCACCGCATTTAAAGCATCGGCTGCTCCATCCTGATAGTAGCCCAACTCGCTGCCTTCGGAGGCTGTCTTGGCCAATGTCTTGGCTTCGGCAATCGCCGTGGTGACGCGGGTGGGATCGGGATAGTTGGCCAAGAAGTCATCGTATGCCTTTTGGAGGGCATCGATCGTGGCTTGTGTGGCGAGCTTTTGGTCGAGCTCGGTGTGTGCTTGCGCCAGCAGGTCGTTCAGAGCTTTCACTTTGTCGGCAGGCACTGAGGCGATGATCGAAGTGGACTGGTCGTAACCGCCCTTGTAAAGGCGGAACTCTGAACCGTGGAAGTAGACATTTCCGTTCGGCTTGTCGCTGTCGTTGACACGTGTCAGTACCGTCATGCGCAGGAACTTGTACTTGTCATTTCCGGGGAAGGTGATGTGCGCATTGCCGATGGCTTTCGGGATCACCGTGGTATTGCCGGTTACGGTGAGGTCATATTTGTATTGGAACGATGTGCTGCCGAGTTTCGTCCAGTACTTCTGCCAAGCGTTGTAGTCGATGGCGGTTTCACCCGTGTCCGAAGTGCCCTCTTCCTGCTTCTTGTCGAGCATGGCGGGATCGTTCGTTCCCCAAAATTCCACCTTGACAGGTGCCCCCTTGGGCAGTGCGGTGTTACTGGTGTAGATGCGGTGTGCCCAGCGGGCGAGCACTTCATGTTCAGGTTCGGCGAGGGTCATCTGGAGGTAGTGGTCGCCCTTCCATGCATTGGCGCCGGAGTGCCAGGAAGAGTGGAAATAGGTCTCCGTGTTGTTGTCGAGGAGGGTGCCGATGCCATTGTTGGGCTCGACTCCTTCGTCGATGTCAAACATCGGGCAGTCGAGCTGCTCGGGGCTGGTGACAAGCCCCTCCACCGGGAGCTCTCCCGTGGTGGTATGGGCAATCTTTTGTCCGTTGGCATCGAAGCCGGCATAGGAATAACCCTTTTCCATCGAAGCTTCCGCCGATTGGGCGAGGTTTTCGAGGGCAATGTTCAGTTTGGGCTGTGCGAGTGCTGCAAGGATGCTTTGTGCTTCCGCATCGGTAATGCTGCGCACGTGCCAAGACGAACCGTCTGTGCGCCAGTCCCACCCTACGACATCTGTGCGCCAGCCTGAGGTGTGGAGGCCGCCAAAGTCCGCTGCCGTGGTGTGGAAGAGCTTGGGCGAATAGAAAGAGAAGAAGCCTGGCTGGTCGGGGTTGACTACCACATTATACGACTCTTGTGGATCCGTGGTCATGGGGATGGTCGTTTCAATCTGGTTCACGGCACCAATATAGTTGCCCGTATAGAGGTTCTGGAAAAAGAAGAGCCCCGGGTGGGCGGCATCGGGTGTAACATGCCAGACGAACTTGGCCAAGTCGAAGCCCACAGGCATATCACTGGTGTAGCTGACCGGGCTGCCTTGGTAGGTCCATTGTAGCAACTTTCGTGAAGCGTTTACCGCTGAGCCGTCATAGAGCGCACCGTGGTCCTTTGAGTTGTTGGCGTTGCGGAGGTTGGTAAATACGTAGTAGCCCGCTTCGAGATTGCGCCCCGATTGGGTGAATGACGTATAGGCTTCGGAAAGTTGGGTGCAAAGGGCATCGATCTCATCGTTGCTCGTGCCGGCACCACCGAGGATGGCTTGCGCGCGATTCCATAGTTGTGTGAGGAGGGCGTACTTCTCGGCAGAGAAGGTGCCCGGAGCTTCGCCGCGCACATAGTTCTTAAACTTTTCATCCAGTTCTAGTCCTCCCGTGAGTTCTTCGGTGAGATTGCGCAGTCCCTCGATGTAGTCCTGAGGCGTGGCTTCATAGATCACCCAAGCGTTGCGCGCGTAGTCTGTGGCACGCCCGGCTTCGCTCGTGGGTGAGCCTTCGGGATAGCTGAGCAGGTACTTGTAAGTGCTGTAAGCATCGTCGGGATTGTCTGCGTCACGTGCCACAATGACCACGCCGGCGTCAACGTTGAGGTACGAACTGCTCGACAGATCGATCTGTGTGGGGTCTTCATTCTCTTTGGCTTGCCAGATGTAAGCGTTCATTCCCGTGTGGTGGGTGGATGCTCCAGTCTCCGGATTGACATAGTCATAGGCAAAGTCTTTGTCCACATTCACCACCTCCTTCACCTGGATGGGCCAAGCGCGGGCAGAGGTGTTGGTGAAGAACTGCTTGTTGTCGGGGAGAGCGAGGTATTCGCCGTTGCTCCGTTTCAAGTAGTAGACGGGATTACCGTCTTTGCCCGTGCTTTCGGGTACGCGTTCAAAGTAGAAGAGGGCGTCTTCTGTCAGGTTGAGCGAAGAGGAAAACTTAGATCCTGCGAGAAAATAGTTCGCACCAGCGTTGGCGGCAATGCCCGGCTGGATGACGTAAGGTTTCCCCACTTCGAGCTGAGAGGGGGATACCGGACTGAGCGAATTGTAGGTCCAGAACCGCGCATTGGCCGTCGCTCCTCCGAATAGGAGGGCAGTGGCCACTCCTAAGAGTGAGTACAGTTTTTTCATGTCACTGGGGATGAGAATAGAATGGATGATGTTGACGTTTTTCATTGGCGCAGCAATGATGATGCAAAAGTAGAGGATTGTTATTGTGCGGCCAAAGAAAAATCAGAAAAGTTCAAGTAGGATGGACAGAATAATTTGTTTTGCTTGAAAAGCTGTGGGGCTCTGTAAAAATTGAAGGTCTTGCTGTCGAAAATGTATGGAAGCGTTTCCTCTTAAGATGGAGGAGGTACAGCTCCGTGCACCCCGTGTTGCCCAGGCCTGTGCGGGCCTGGGGGATCACTCCCGAGACGGGTGGGTGGCTTCTGGGTGTTGTGCATAGATGGAACGGGAGTGTTGGTTGTCCAGACAGGTTCATCTGTTCAGGTTTTGTTCAGGATACCGCGGTGTTTCTGCAAAGTTTTTCGTAACTTTGCTCCACCAAATCCGCATTCCTCCTTTGAACGGGAGGTTTTTTTGTCACAACGTTTCCGCGTCGTCCGCCCCCTGTCCTCTTTCTCTTCCCACGATATGCAACAACAATGGCAACGCTCTTTGCAGCATTTGCAGCAGAATGTTTCCACCGAGGTGTACAACACTTGGGTGCCACCCCTCCGTCCTGAGAGCTTCGATGGCGTGATGCTCATCTTGGGTGTGCCGAGTCGCACCTTTGTGGACATGATGGGCAAGGCGATGGGCAAGGAGCTTGTGGCTGCTGTTCGGGCAGGGTTTGGCGAGCAGGTGCGGCTCAATTGGAAACTCTCCCAAGACGATGACCCCAATGCCCATGCCGGGCGAGCCACCACGGGCGGAACTTCTGCTTCCGCGCTCTACACGCCTCAGCAGGGCGAGGCGGTGGGCGATCTTGTTTCGAACCTCAATCCCAACTACTCCTTTGTCAATTTCTGCGGTGGGCAGAGCAATCTCGAAGCCCTCAACGTGGCGAAAGCCATTGTTGACCACCCTGAGCGGCAGACCTTCAACCCATGGTTCCTCTATGGGCCGTCGGGAGTGGGCAAGACCCACCTTGTCAATGCGGTGGGATTGGCACTGAAGGAGAAATTTCCCCAGCTCCGTGTCCTCATCGTTGCGGCCGAAGTGTTCAGGCGTCAGTACACCAACGCAGTGAAGACGAACAACACGAACAGCTTTATCTACTTCTACCAGACGATCGATGTGCTCATCATTGATGATTATCAGGAGATCAATACGCCGAAGACGCAGCAAACCTTCTTTCATATCTTCAATCATCTCCACGCCAACGGTCGAAAGATCCTCATCACCTGCGACCGTTCGCCCTCTGAATTTGAGGGTATCGAGGAGCGCATGTTGACGCGTCTGCGCTGGGGATCGACCAATGAGATCCACCGCCCCGACATCGGGTTGCGCCGCTCCATCCTCGATGCCAAACTTCGGCGGGAGAACATCGCTTTCCCTGAGGATGTGTTGCAGTATATTTCGGAGCATGTGTCCGACAGTGTGCGCGAGCTTCAAGGGACAGTCAATTCGATGATTGCCTTTGCCCTCAACGACTATTGTGCCATCGACCTCGATCTTGCCCGGCGCGTTGTGGCGCGTCTGGTCAATCAGGTGCGTAAAGAACTCACCTTTGACGCCATTGTTGCGGCAGTGTGCGAGCGTTGTAAGGTGAAGGTTTCCGATCTCGCTTCGAAGAGTCGGAAGGCTCCGCATGTTGCGGCGCGCCATCTGACGATGTACCTGATCCATAAATATACCAACACATCGTTCTCGCAGATTGGCCGCTCCCTCGGCGGCCGCGACCACAGCACTGTTCACCACGCTTGCAACCAGTTTGAGCGTAAACTCTGTATGGACAAGGATTTCCGCCGTGATATCGAAGCGTTTGAAGCGACGCTGAAGAAGTGAAGTCGCCTCGGCTTTTGCCGTACTGCCGCGCTGGCCATCTCTTTTGTTCCTTGGACATCGGAAGAGCTCTTGCAGCTTTTGGTGTGCGCGGGGAGAGCGGGAGCGCGGCCTGTCTCCTGCTTCCGCATGCTTCGTTCCGCACATCATGTACCGACATGAAGGTGCACGCAATCCCCTCCTTTATACCTTGCCGCGTTGATGTTACGCTCCTTTGCGTTCAAGGCTGCTTGAAGGCTTGTCGGGCGGAGCGCGTACCCATTTCGGTGACGATGTCTTGGCTGATGGTGAGGAGGAGGTGGCGGTTGAGCCGGGCAAATGTTTCCGTTGAAACGCAAACCGCGCCACTGACTCTTCGGGGTCAGTGGCGCGGTGTATTCAAAGGGCAAGGGGGGCTCCCGAGATGGAGATTAACCCAAATATTTCACGAGGATACCCACATTGGCCTCCTCACGAAGGCGGCGCAAGGCGCGCTCCTTGATCTGGCGTACGCGCTCGCGGGTGAGGTTAAGGCTGGTGGCCACCTCTTCGGCTGTCATCTCGGCGCGGTTGATGCCAAAGAGCATCTTTAGCACCAGACGTTCGCGCTCGTTGAGCACTTGGAGGGCGGTGTCGATGTCGGTGGAGAGGGATTCGCGCTCCATCGTGTTGTCCGTGCCTGGGGCGGAGTCATCGGTCATGATGTCGATCATCGAGTTGCTCTCATCGTCCTGGAAGGGAGCATCGACACTTACCTTTTTGCCGCCAGCATTGAGACTGTCTTTAATGCGGTCGAGATCCACCTCCAAAAGTTCTGCCAGCTCCTCGGCCGAAGGTGGGCGTTGGTGGGTCTGTTCAAAGTCGGTTCGGGCACGGGTGATCTTCGCTTGCAGACCCACTTGGTTGAGAGGCATACGCACGATGCGGCTCTGTTCGCTGATGGCTTGCAGGATGCTCTGACGAATCCACCAGACGGCGTAGGAGATGAACTTGAATCCGCGCGTCTCATCAAACTTTTGGGCAGCTTTGATCAAGCCGATATTTCCTTCGTCAATGAGGTCGTTGAGCGACATCCCCTGATTCTGGTATTGCTTGGCCACCGAGACCACAAAGCGGAGATTGGCCAAGACCAAACGATTCTGGGCTTGCTGATCACCATGACGGATACGTTCTGCCAACTTCACCTCTTCGTCCATGGAGAGTAGCTCCAGACGGCCGATTTCGGTGAGGTACTTGTCAATCGCGGCATCCCCACGATTAGTGATGCCTTGTGTGATTTTTAGTTGCCGCATGAGGAAATAGTTTTTTCAGATATACCAATGGAGCAGTTTGATCCAATTGAACGGCAAATATACGAATATCATTCCGTTTCACCAAACTTTTGATGTGGAAAATGTGACTTTTCAGTTTTAGTACAAGAAAACACGATTCAGGCTTGTTTATTTCCCCGATTCTTGATATTTTCGAAGAGTTTTCCGTTTTGCACAGCCTTGCCTTTCCCGGCTTCTCTGGTGCGCGCTACAAAATTTTGACAGCCATGAATGTTCTCGATCCCCAACAGAAACCTATCTTTGACTCGTTTGAAGAGATGATGTCGCACCTTGCCGTGCGCCTTTCCGAGGCCGACTGTGTGCGCATCCGCCAAGCCTTCCACTTTGCCGCCGAAGCTCACGCCGGGCAAACGCGCAAGACGGGCGAACCTTACATCATGCACCCTGTGGCGGTGGCGCGCATTGTGGCCGAAGAGTTCCTGATGGATGCCAATTCCATCGTGGCGGCATTTCTTCACGATGTGGTGGAGGATACGTCTCGTACGGTGGACGACATCCGCCAACATTTCGGCGATGATGTGGCCTTCTTGGTCAAAGTTGTGACCAAGCCAAAGGGAAAGCCGGAGCCTGGGATGGAGCAAAACAAGCAGGAGAATAATTTCCGTCAGCTCCTCGATTCGCTGCAGCATGACATCCGTGCTGTGCTTGTCAAACTGGCCGACCGTCTGCACAACATGCGCACTCTGGGGAGTATGCAGCCCGTAAAGCAGATGAAGATCGGGGGTGAAACGGATTATTTCTATGCCCCCTTTGCCAACCGCCTTGGGCTGCACAGTCTGCGCCGTGAGTTGGAAAACCTCTCGTTCAAGTTCCGTTGTGGCGACCGCTACGAGCGGCTCAGCCGCCTCATCGAGGCGGACAAGGCCGACAATGCCGAACGCCTCGATGCCTTCACCAGGAGGATCAAGGACATCCTTGCGCAACATGGATTGGAGGTTCGTACTGAGATCCGTTTCCGGGGGCCGTACAGCATCGACCGCAGCATGCGGAAGACGGGGCGAGACTTCGCACATGTGGAATACCGGCACGTGGTTCGCGTGATTTATGACCGCCAGCGTCTCGCGCCTTCTGACAAGAACCGTAATGACAAGGCCATCTGCCTGCGCGTTTATGGGGCACTGACCAATGTGTTCCAAGAGATGACGGGAAGTATCCTCAATTTTATCGATCACCCTAAGGAAAATGGCTATCAGTCCTTCCACTTTCGACTGCTCGACGAAGCCGGGCGTTGGGAGGAAATTCATGTGTCGTCGGAAGAAATGGTGCGCCATACCAAACTTGGCCTGTTGCTTGACCGCATCAGCGACCGCCAAGGAGAGCGTGCGCAGGGTGAAGGAGCCAACCGCTTCTTGGCACGCTCTGACCGTCAGTGGATGAACAAGTTCTGCGATCTGCTCCGCCAGATCGCGGCCAGCGAGAGCGACCTCCAATTTATGGAGGGTGTGAGTACTTCGCTCTACAGTGAGGACATCAGTGTCTATGATGAGTGTGGTAATTCCTACAAGCTCCCCCAGCAGGCCACTGCGCTGGACTTTGCCTTTGAGCGGGGGATGGGTGAGCATGCTCAGTATGCTGTGATCGATGGCAGGCTTGCCCCGATGACCACCGAGCTGACCCACGGGTGCTGTGTGGAGATCCATACCCATCCCGATGCCACACCCTTTCCCCATTGGGCTGATGCAGTCAAGACCTATAAAGCAAAGGACTATCTCACTGCTTACATCCGCCGCTCGCATTGTGCCGAACCTCAACGTTGCGGTCTCTGTGCGCCGCTTCCCGGTCAGGAGGTGATCGGAATCCTCGAGCAGGACGGTAGTACAACCCTCCATCGCCGTGACTGTCCGCGCGCCATCAGTCTTTCTGCACGCCGCGGCGATGCCATCGTTGATGTAGAGTTTCCCGCCACTGACCGCGTCTATCTGGTCAAGACACACATCCGTGCCATCGACCGTTACCGCCTCATCCACGACATCGTGGACTGCGTGGCGACAGGACTGGGACTCTCTATCAACTATCTTAATACTGAAATTGCCGACAACATCGCCGAGTGTACCATTCACTATTATGTCCATTCGGCCGATGAGCTGCGTGCCGCCGTCCGTTATCTTGGCAGCATCCCCGGAGTGGACGAGGTGTATAAGATATAGACGGACGGGCAGAACGGTTTCTAAAAGGTGCATTCTCACCAAGACATTCTCCCATACTCCTTATTGTTTTTAGCATCCTGCGATCCACAAGTCTCTCGTCAGCGGGATGAACCTATGAAGATCCGCTTCGTGGGTACAGCCGTCCGGTTCCTCCTCACGCTGTTACCTTTTGTTTCTCCTCCTTTCCCCATGTTTCGACACTCTCTCCTCGTTCTTCTCGTGCCGGGTCTCTTAGCCGCTTGTTCCACCACGGAGCATATTCCTGCGGGCGAACAGCTCTATACGGGCATCCGCAGTATCTCCTATCAGATGCCCGATGCCTCACGTGCCACGAACCCTGAGAGGGCAGCGGCGGACAGTGTGGGCGTGATCTCTGCCATTGCTGGGGCTGTGGATCAAGTGGAGGACGTGCTGAGCGGTCGTCGACCCGCTGCTCCATCGCTTGCCGACCTGAACCGCCGCGACCCCAAGACGCTCAGTAAGGCAGAGCGCGCACGTCTCAATGTGCAACGGTCTGCCGATCAGGCCAATCTTGGCACAGCCAAGGAGGAAGTGTCCGCGGTCTTGGCCTATGCTCCCAACGGAGCGTTGTTTGGTTCATCCTCCGTTACGATGCCTTGGAAGTTTGGGTTGCGCATGTACAATGCTTTTGTCAACGACTCCACGCGTATGGGGCGTTGGCTCTTCCGCACCTTTGCCGAAGCTCCCGTGCTCGTCTCCAACGTGGCTCCGGAGATGCGTACAAAGGTGGCCGTCAATACGCTCCGCAAATACGGATATTTCCGTGCGCGTGCCGACTTTCGCCTACTTCCGGGGTGGAACCCGAAGACGGCCAAGATCGCCTACACGCTCTGGCCTGGCAGTGTGTTTTATCTGGACTCGGTGGAGTATCGTGGCTTTGACGCTGTGGCCGACAGTCTGCTCCGCCACACTTGGCGCGAACGTCTCTTACGTTCGGGACAGGCGTTCAGTGCCGCCCGCCTCAGCAGCGAGCAGCAGCGCATAGAAACTCTGATGCGCAACAATGGCTACTACTTCTACGCCGCCGGGCATACGACCTTCGCTGCCGATACTGTGGCGCGTCCCGGCTTTGTACAGCTCCGTGTACAGCCCCACCCTCGGCAACCCCTCGCTGCGCGCCGGCCGTGGTACATCGGCCATACCCACATCAGTCTGCGTGATCTTGACGGGACGCCCCTCGACCGGGAGCAGACCTTGCGCGATTTCACCTTTACCTATGCAGGACAGAAGCTCCCGCTCCGCGCCGGTATGTGGCGGCGCGCTATTGCCCACCGTAGGGGAGAGCGCTACAGCCTGTCTGATCAGCAGTCCACCTTCGACCGTCTTTATGCCATCGGCATTCTTTCTGCGCTCGATGTAGACTATGTGCCGCGCGACACGACTCAACACTGTGACACCCTCGACCTCTACATCAATGCCACCCTCGGGCGGCGTTATGATTCGGCCTTTGAGATGAACGCTACGCTGAAGAGTAACCAGCAGTTTGGTCCGGGCGTAAGTTACGAACTCTCCAAACTCAATGCTTTCCGCGGAGGTGAGACCGTGGCGTGGAAACTCTTCGGTAGCTACGAGTGGCAGCTCGGGGGTGGGCGCAACGGCGGAAATGCACTGCTCAACAGTTTCGAATTTGGCACGCAGCTCAGCCTTAAATTTCCTCGGCTGATGACACCGTGGAACACCAACGCTCGCCGTCAGCGTCGTCTGAAGAACCTCCGCGCCGCAGCTCTTGCCGCAGGGCATAACGATCTGAGCACGTATCTCCCGTTCCGTTTCGGGGTGAACCGTCCCGTTGTCGGAAGCACTACTTTTGCACTCAATGCCGATGCCCAGAACCGTTCGGGATTTTTCCGCATGCTTACCCTCGGAGGCGATGTGGTCTATAAGTGGTATCGCGACCCGATGGTCAACCACGAACTCTCCCTCTTTGACCTTTCCTACAACCGGATTTTGAGCACTACAACGGCGTTCGACTCCATCACGACGGCCAATCCGGCTCTTTACGTTTCGATGCGCAACCAGTTTGTGCCCTCCGTCAGCTATCTCTTCACCCTTCGTTCGGGCAAGGCGGACCACCGCCCCTTTTGGCTGCAGCTCTCTGTCAAAGAGGCAGGCCATCTGACCTCGGCCATCTATGCCCTCACCGGGCGTTCGTGGCACGAACAAGACAAGCGGATTTTGGGTGTACCCTTTGCTCAGTTTATCAAAGCCACAGCCGAAGTGCGCTATGCCCGGCCTTTGACTTCCGGCCTCCGCCTGGCCACCCGCTTCTTTGCAGGAGCGGTGGTGAGTTGGGGCAACAGCACGCGCGCGCCGTACAGCGAACAGTTTTTCGTGGGAGGAGCCAACTCCATCCGCGCATTCAGTGCCCGCACCGTGGGCCCCGGTAGTTTTTACGCGCCAGGATCGCGCTATGCTTACATCGACCAGACGGGTGACTTCAAGCTCGAAGCCAACGCCGAGCTGCGTGCCCGGCTCTTCGGATCGCTCCATGGTGCCTGCTTCATCGATGCAGGAAATGTGTGGCTGCTTCGTTCCGATCCGCTCCGTCCCGATGCCGCCCTCAGCATGAGCAACCTTCGCCGGATCGCTATCGGAACGGGTGTCGGACTGCGCTACGACCTCGACTATCTTGTGCTGCGTTTCGATGTCGGAGTAGGTATCCACGCACCTTATGCAACGGGGCATAGCGGTTTCTTCAACTTTGGCCGTTGGAACGATGCCTTAGCTTATCATTTTGCCATTGGATACCCGTTTTAGTGGAAAATGTAGCCACTGCCTGAACTTTTCCCTGCAAAGATTTGGCGTTTTCACAGAAATGCCGTATCTTTGCACCGCTTTTGAGTTATAACGCTCAGCATAAGGTTGCCGAAATAGCTCAGTTGGTAGAGCGACGCATTCGTAATGCGTAGGTCACGAGTTCGAGTCTCGTTTTCGGCTCATCACGATGAAGTGGTCAAATCCTCTATGGATTTGACCACTTTTGTGTGTTGTGATCAAGATCTCACCCGAGATGCAGGGAGCGCATCCTGCACCTCGGGTGGTGACTTTGGTGAAGGAAGGGGAGGCTGTGGGGCATGTTCGTCAGACGAGGAGTGGGCAACTGAGGCACGATTCTTGGGCACTTCTGTGGTCAGGATATGTATGTTGAGCACAAATCTCTAAACCAGATCCAACCCTCTCTCCACTGCTCTAAAACACCTCCGCGGTGTCGTTCGAAAGACTCCACGGAGGTGTTTTCATGGCACCGCGGAGTCTTTTCAACGACACCGCGGTGTTGTTGAAAGGTGTCCACGATAGGTTTCTTCAAGTTCTGATAGCTGTTGAAAATCAGGTGTTTGTTTCGATCTCTCGGGCCGTGGAAGAGCGGAGACAACTCCATTTCATGGGTCAAAGATGCGGTTCATCAATGCTTATGCTGCGTCAGGCGAAAGACGCGGATGCCGAGGGTGTGCGGAATGCGGGCGAGGTAGTCTCGGAGGGTGCGGTCGTCCTCGATGACGCGGCGGCGTTCGGAGGAGGCATGGAGGAGGTGTAGGCGCCCTGACGTGGAGCGTACGGCAATGCCTTGGTGGGAATAGTCGAGGCCGTCCTTGCGTGTTACGATGGCTATGATGTCGCCTTCTTGGATTTCGGGCAGTTCATCGGGACGTCCGGTAAGGGCGGTTTTGGGGAGGAAGCGGCCCGTGCAGCCTGAGTATTTCCTTTCGAGGGCTGCGATGCGCTCGATGCGCTTGGGATGGTCTTTTAGATGTGGGTAGTGTTCGGCGTGGCGGCTCATATAGTGGAGACGGACGTTGAGGGTGCGGGTGTTGGGGAGGTGGACTTCGCCGATGAGGCCGCGCCGTGTTTGTTCGGCCATCCAGAAAGAGAGGTAGTGGAGCCGTGAGGTATAGCCTTCGATGCGTCCGGAAAAATAGCGGAGGTTGGTGAGGTGATGACAGAAGTCGGTAAATCTCCGTTGCCCCTTCTGTCGTGTGAGGGCGAGGGCTGAGGCCGTCTCAACAAGGGTGGCGCAGTCCAGGCCGCGGAGGTTTACGATGAGGCGTTCGGGGTCGTGCCCTTCGAGCGTGGCGGCCACGTAGGGACGGTCTTTGAATTTCCGGGCAAAGTCGGCCGGTGTGCGGAGCCGATCATCGGCCAGGAGACGGACGATCTCTGCGGAGTCGGCGGCGGAATAATAGGGCGGTGGGACGACCTCAGCGGCGGCGGGAGGCACTGTCTGGGATACTGCGGATATGGATGCACGGTTGTTGTCGGCCGCTGCGTGAACATCGGCGGCCGCTGTTGGGGCTGTGGATGCGGAAGTGGCGGTGCGCCGGCAACCGGTGCTGAGGAGGATGGAAAGAAGCAGGAGGCGGATCATAGGAGATGGATAAAAGTGTGGGGTGTGTTTGAATGGTGTTTGGTGGACATCCGCACACATTATAATAAACGCGCTGCCCGTCGGAAGTATTGTCCGGCGGGCAGTGGTCAATTAGAGAGGAGGGAATACGAAGGATTTAGATGAGTTCGACGCTGCGCTTGACGAACGTGTTGAGGGCTTCGCCGCGGAGCAGGCCGTTTTGCAAGAGGGCGAGATCGATGAGCTGGGGCACGATCTTGTTGTCGCGGGCGTAGTCGGCCAAAGCTTCTTCGCGGAGTTTCTGTTGGGCTGTGATGTCGTCGTTCACTTGGGTGAGCTCGGCTTTCTCCTCAGCGGTGATGTCCTCCGCCTTCATGGCCTGTTGTGCCGACTCGATGGCCTGACGGCGAGCGTTGAGGCCGCGGAGTTCGGCATCGATGGGCGCGAGGCGCGAGGCCAGCTGTGCGTCAAGGTCTTCACCCACACCGCGGACGAGGCGGTGGTCGGTGTTGAGGACGAGGCTGTACATGTCGGGCATTTCGCCATAGAACGCCATTCCCTGCTGAAGTTGCGCCATTTCCTTCATGCGACGCATGTATTCACTCTGAGTGATGACTACTGGTGCGGCATTTTCGCCCATGGCCGAAGCTTCGACATGGAAGTCCGCTTTTTCCACTTTGGGGAGCACGGCTTTGAATACGCTGCTGAGGCGGCTGCGGAGCTGCTCATCGGCTTCGCTGGCTTTTTCGTCGGCTTTGGGGATGAGCCGTTCGATGGTGTCACCGTCTACGCGGACGAAGCGCGTCTTTTCCCACTTGCTTTCCAAAGCTTGGACGAGTGGGGCATCGAGCTGCCCATCGAGCAAGAGGACATTATAACCTTTGGTCTGCGCCGCCTCAATCTGGGCAAACTGCGCCTCGCGGTCGTTAGTGTAGAGGCACACGAGATTGCCATCCTTGTCGGTCTGCTGCTCCTTGACTGCCTCGCGGTATTCATCGTAGGTGTAGTACTTTCCGGCGATGTCTTTGAGGAGGGCGAAGTTTTTCGCTTTGTCGTAGAAGTCCTGCTCGGCGAGGATGCCGTAATGGATGAAGAGTTTGAGGTCATCCCACTTCTGTTCGAACTGCGCACGGTCGGACTTGAAAATGGCGGCAAGGCGGTCGGCCACCTTTTTGGTGATGTATTGCGAAATCTTCTTCACGTTGCGGTCGCTCTGCAAATAGGAGCGGCTCACGTTAAGCGGGATGTCCGGACTGTCGATCACGCCGTGCAGAAGGGTGAGGAAGTCGGGAACGATGTTCTCTACCGAGTCGGTGACGAACACCTGATTGCAATAGAGCTGGATCTTGTTGCGGTGAACTTCGATGTTGTTCTTGATCTTCGGGAAATAGAGTACGCCAGTGAGGTTGAAGGGATAGTCCACATTGAGATGGATCCAGAAGAGCGGCTCGTCCTGCATAGGGTAGAGGTCGCGATAGAACTTCTGGTAGTCTTCATCAGTGAGCGTGGAGGGCGTCTTGGTCCAAAGAGGTGTGGTGTCGTTCACTTGGTTGTCTTCCTCGGTGTCGACCTGAGTGCCGTCCTTCCACTCCGTCTTCTTGCCGAAGACCACGGGGATGGGAAGGAAGCGGCAGTACTTTCCAAGGAGGCTTTCGATGCGGCTCTTTTCGAGAAATTCCTGGTTTTCCTCGTCGATGTGGAGCACGATGTCTGTGCCGCGCTCGGTGCGCTCAGCCTCTTCGAGCGTGAACTCGGGTGTGCCGTCGCAGCTCCATTTTACAGCTTGCGCGCCCTCCTTGTGGCTGCGGGTGATGATGTCGACACGGCTGGACACCATAAACGTGGAATAGAATCCGAGGCCGAAGTGTCCGATGATAGTGGCGGCATCGTCCTTATACTTTTCGAGGAAGTCGGTTGCACCGGAGAAGGCGATCTGGTTGATATAGCGGTCGATTTCCTCTGCGGTCATTCCGATGCCGTGGTCGCTCACCGTGAGCGTACCGGCTTCTTTGTCGATCTTGATTTCGACCTTGAGTTCACCCAGTTCGCCCTTGAATTCGCCCTTGGCGGCGAGGGTGCGGAGTTTTTGCGAGGCATCGACAGCGTTGGCCACGATCTCGCGCAGGAAGATCTCATGGTCGGAGTAGAGGAACTTCTTGATGACGGGGAAGATGTTTTCGGTCGTGATTCCGATATGTCCGGTTTGTGTTGCCATAATGGTGTGTAGTGAGAATGATTTGTTTTCGGTGCCCAGGATTTGCAAATACTGTGCCAAGGGCATGTTGTGGACATTCCTGTGTCCGAAAAGACACAGCAGCTCGGTCTTTCAGCCAGATTGTCGCGGTGGGGGAGTGTACGGAATATCGCGTTGAAGGACATCCTGACGGCGGATGCTCTTCAACGCGATAGGTCAAGGGAGGAGAAGCTACGGCGAGGAAGCATCGGTTGCGTCTCCTCAGCCTTTATAGTGCTGGTGGAAGCCTACGACGGCAGCGATGCCGCGGCGGAAGATGTCGAGTGAGAAGTTCTCGTCAGGCGAGTGGATGGCGTTGCTTTCCAGACCGAAACCCATGAGGATCGTCTTCACGCCGAGGACGCGCTCGAAATCACTGATGATGGGGATGCTGCCTCCGCGGCGCACGGCGAGGGGGCGGCGGCCGAAGGCTTCGGTGAAGCCTTCTTCGGCAGCTTTGTAGGCGGGCAGGTCGATGGGACACACGTAGCCCTCGCCGCCGTGCATGGGTGTTACCTTCACGCGTACACCCTTCGGCGCGAGCTGCTGTACGTAGTCGATGAATAGCTGCTGGATGTGCTCGTGCCGTTGGTGGGGCACGAGGCGGCAGCTCACCTTGGCGTAAGCTTTGGAGGGAAGAACTGTTTTCGCACCTTCGCCCTGATAACCGCTCCACATGCCGCAGATGTCGAACGAGGGGCGGCATGCGTTGCGCTCTATAGTGGAATACCCCTCCTCGCCCCGCACGTCGTCGATGTCGATACTGCGTTTGTAGGCCGCTTCGTCAAAGGGGATGTCGGCAATCATGGCACGCTCTTCGGGCGAGAGTTCTTCGACATCATCGTAGAAGTGTGGGATGGTGATGTGCCCGCGTTCGTCCACCATCTTTGCCAGAAGTTCGCAGAGTGCGAGAGCGGGATTGGCCACTGCACCGCCGAAGTGCCCGGAGTGGAGGTCACGGTTTGGCCCGGTCACCTCAATCTCCCAGTAGGACAGGCCACGCAGTCCCGTGGTGAGGGAGGGGAGATCGGGAGCGAGCATTGAGGTGTCACTCACGAGGATGATATCGCAGCGCAAGAGTTCGCGGTGGCGTTCGAGGAAGCCGGCCAACGAGGGGCTGCCGATTTCCTCTTCACCTTCAAAGATGAACTTCACGTTGTGGGTGAGGAGGTTGTGCTTCACGAGATATTCGAACGCCTTGACCTGGATGAACGACTGTCCCTTGTCATCATCGGCACCGCGTGCCCAGATTCGGCCATCACGCACCTCCGGCTCGAAAGGTTTGGAGTGCCATAGTTCGAGCGGTTCGGCAGGCATTACATCGTAGTGGGCGTAGACGAGCACTGTGGGGGCGTTGTCGCTGATATGTTTTTCGCCGTAGACGAGAGGATTGCCTGCGCTAGGCATGATCTCTACGTTGTCGGCACCTGCCGCGAGGAGAAGCTCGCGCCACCGCTCTGCACAACGATCGATGTCGCTGCGGTGTTCGGGATGCGCACTCACACTGGGAATGCGGATCAAAGAGAAGAGCTCATCGAGAAATCGTGGTTCGTTGTCAGCGATATAGGCTTGGAGGTGGTTCATAGTTCAGACTCTTAGATGTTATACATGAGATGTTGGCAAGATGGACAGCCTATGTTGAGGTTGAGCTGCCCGCCCGTTTTCTCCTATTCCTCATCGTGTGGTGATATGGAAACAGGCTTGGTGACGTTCGTACTTCACGTAGCAACAGCCTTGGAGGCGAAGGTCGTTGAGCACTTCTGCCAGGATGGATTTGAGTTCCACGTCCCAACGTCCGGGAAGGGGTGGCTTGGTGGGCGACTGCACGCGGCGGTAGCGGTTGTAGGCGATGTCGAAGGTGGTGCCGAAGCGATGGCAGCTCTGGGATGAGGCATTGCCATTGCCTTTTTGCAGCTTTGAGATATCGCTCTGTGTGCGCAACACGGAGGTTACATGAAGTTTGTGGAGGGGGATGCCCTTCATTGCCGTACTGTCGAGGAAGGCTCGTGCAATCTCGTCGAGTAAAGTGGCGGCTCTGGGCACGAGGTAGGGGATACTGTGGTTCAACGGATCGACTTCAAAGAGAGGATTGTCGCCGATGTAGACCAATTCGCCAGAGCGTTCTTCGGCCTCCGCACGGTCAGTGCATTCGGCGATGCCGAGGCGTGAGGCTGTGGCCAATTGCACATCGTTGAGATCGGGAAATGCTCCCTCAAATGTGGGGACGGAGCGGATGCGGTGGCGCACCGGCTTGCCCTGGGCATCGGTCAGTTGGAGCGGACGGCGCGGAGCGCGGAGCAGGCTGTCGTTGCGCGCGGCGGTAAGGAGCACAGAGTCGGCTGGCACGGGCGGTGTCACTGCGGTGGACGAGTTTCCCCAACGGAAACTGGCCACCTCGGGAAAACACCATTTCAGCCCGGCCAAGACCAACACCCCCGTCCAGAAATACAAGAGAAAATGAAGTTTGGCACGTGCTTGGGCACGGCGTGCGGAGGAGCGGCGGCGGGGATGTGGGGCGGAAGAGGGCTGGGGCATGGGCATCGGAATAAGCAGAAGGGGGAGGGGAGTGTGTATCTCTCCTGCAAAAATAGCAATAAAATAGGGAAAGGCTTGGGATTACGCGGAGTAAAATGTATTTTTGCACCGACTTTCACCCACCGCTCCCAATGCCGTGTGCTTGGGGGTACAAATCATCGTTTTCTTTCACTCCTGAATGACAGAACGCCATTTCGTGCTCGACGAGGCCGATCCCGCCACTTTCTTCGGCCCTTCCAATGCCAATCTGCGCTTGCTGCGTGCCCTTTGTCCCAAACTTCGTATCATCGGGCGCGACAACGTGCTCAAAGCAATGGGGGCGGAGGAAGACATGGCGGCCTTTGAAGAACACTTCCAGGCTCTGCACGCGCACTGTGCCAAATACAACGCCCTGACAGAAGAGGACGTGTTGGACATCGTGCGCCATCGTGCCCAACCCCAGACGGCCGACGGAGAGGCCATCGTTTTTTCCACCTCGGGAAAACCCATCGCCCCGCGATCTGACAACCAACGACGCCTCGTGGAAGGCTTCCGCCATAACGACCTCCTCTTTGCCACTGGGCCGGCGGGTTCGGGAAAGACCTACATCGCCATTGCGCTGGCAGTGAAGGCGTTGAAAAACAAAGAAGTGAAGCGTATCATCCTCAGCCGTCCTGCGGTTGAGGCTGGAGAGAAGCTCGGATTTCTCCCTGGCGACATGAAGGAAAAGATCGATCCTTATCTCCAACCCCTCTACGATGCCTTACAAGAGATGATCCCCGCGGCTAAGCTCCAGGACTACCTCGAACAACAGGTCATCCAGATTGCTCCGCTCGCCTTCATGCGTGGTCGCACGCTCAATGATGCGGTGGTGATTCTCGATGAAGCCCAGAACACAACTTCTGCCCAGATGAAGATGTTTCTCACGCGCATGGGCTGGAATACGAAGATGATCATCACGGGCGACCGCACCCAAATCGACTTACCCCGCGACCGCAAGAGCGGATTGGTGGAAGCCTTGGGGCTGCTGGCCGATGTGCCCGACATTGCCTTCGTCGAGATGAACCAGAAAGATATCGTGCGTCACCGGCTCGTCACGCGTATCGTCAATGCCTACGACAAGACACTGCCGGTTTCTCCCCCCGTCGCAGAGGCGGAGGCAGAGCATGACTGAAACCTTTATCTCAATCCCCAATATCCATGAGTGCTTTAACCCAAACCGATTTTCACTTCCCTGGTCAGCAGAGCGTGTACCACGGAAAAGTGCGTGATGTCTACCACCTCGGCGACCGTCTGGTGATGGTGGCCACCGACCGCATCTCCGCGTTCGATGTGGTGCTCCCCGAAGGTATTCCCTTCAAAGGCCAGATGCTCAACCAGATCGCGGCGAAATTCCTCGATGCTACGACCGACATTTGTCCCAACTGGAAGCTTGCTACGCCCGATCCCATGGTGACGGTGGGTGTGTTGTGCGAAGGTTTTCCCATTGAGATGATCGTACGCGGCTATCTCTGTGGCAGTGCATGGCGCGCCTATAAGAGTGGAGTGCGCGAGATCTGCGGTGTGCGTCTGCCCGAAGGAATGCGCGAGAACGAAAAGTTCCCCACCCCCATCATTACGCCTACCACCAAAGCAGAAATCGGTGAGCACGATGCCGACATCTCTAAAGAAGAAATCCTGGCACAAGGCTTGGCCACGCCAGAAGAGTACGCCTTGCTCGAACAGTATACCCTCGCGTTATTCCAGCGTGGTACGGAGATGGCAGCAGAGCGCGGCCTGATCCTTGTGGATACGAAGTATGAGTTTGGCAAGCACGATGGCAAGATCTATCTGATGGATGAGATCCACACGCCCGATTCGAGCCGTTACTTCTATGCTGAAGGCTATGAGGAGCGTTTTGCTGCCGGACAGCCCCAGAAGCAACTCTCTAAAGAGTTCGTGCGTGAATGGTTGATGGACAACGGATTTCAGGGCAAGGAGGGACAGCAGGTTCCCGAAATGACGCCCGAGATAGTAACGGGTATTTCCGAACGCTACATCGAACTCTATGAGCACATCACGGGCGAAACCTTTGACCGTGCTGCCGACAACGACCTCCATGCCCGTATCGAGCAGAATGTCTTGGCCTATTTGAAAGCATAAGTGCAGCGCATTTCGGTCGAAAGCGGCCGAATCAGGCTGGTGGGCAGTCCTGCCGGCCGAACTGTTTGATGCTCCTTTCGCGGCAATTCGTACGGAGGTGTTGCCCCAATTTGGCCTCCTCCTTACGAGTTGCTGCGATCCTTTGACAAGACCGTACATAGGCATGACTGAGTGAAATGATCATCCCTCGAATTGCAGGTCATTGAACACCAAATTCTTGATACTCTCAGGAGAAAACGACGAAGTTGTCACTACGGTGCTGAGGTGTCTTTGGGGTGGCTTCAGGGAGGGGAGTAAGGCTGTTATGGCTTTTGTGATCAGTAAGGGGTAAACCCCATCCTTCCGGTCATGTGGATTTCCGTGCAAATGCCCTTCGGCCGGCGACCTCACATCGTAGCCCCCACCCTTCGGTTTCGACAAACAATACTAAAACTATTTGCTTGGCTTCGGTTTTCTCGGAATTATTCGTACTTTTGCAGTAAAACTAAACCGATGACCCCACAATATACCAATGAGTTGACCCCTCGCGACCGGATTGTTCAATATGCCTTTTCCGCCTTCTGGGAACGTGGTATCAAGGACGTGACAATGGATGGTATTGCCCACGGATTGCAGATGTCGAAGCGCACGCTCTACCAGATTTTTGCAGACAAAGAGGAACTGGTGATCGCTTGTCTCGAACATATGCATGCGCAAGGCCGTGCATACGATGACCACTTGCGGAGAGAGACCGACAATGTGCTTGAAATCATGTTGCGTCACATTGAGCACCACCTCATTGAGATGCGCGGATGCTGCCACTGTTTCTTTCTCGATGTGGAGCGCTATCCTCGGGTTCAGGCCTATATGGATCAGACACACCGTGAGAAGTGCCTGGAGGGGCAAATGTTTTTCGAAGAGGGAGTTCGTCAAGGTTACTTCCTGCCCCATCTGGACTATCTACTGATCTTGAAGACCATCTTCGCGCAGTTTCGGAATTTGGTCAATGATGCGGATTTCACCAGCTATACTATCGAGCAGTGTTTTCAGAACCTCTGCTTTGTGACCATTCGCGGGTGTGCCACGATCGAGGGTATTCGGCAGATTGACGACTTCATGGAGCACTATTATCGGAAGTGTGGAAAATCTAAATCTGCGGCAGATCAGGCTTAACGAACAGTAAATGCGACAGGCGCAAGTTCTCCCTCTGTGGAAACTTGCGCCTGTTTTCGCTTGTTGTTCAACAGACTTTTTCGGTCATGTCCAGCGTTCAAGCCTATTTGATTGAACGCATATGTGGTAGAGCCGTGGATTATTTGAACGGTTTTCGCCAGTTGCATCCCTCTTTCCACCGCGAACAGCCGTAGGCGGTGTGCCCTTTGAGCACTTTGCCTTGTCCACATTCAGGACAGGTGCTGCCGGCGCGGATCACCTTTCGTTTGGTGCCTTCCGGCTGTACAGCCGGAGGTATAGTTCCTGTGGCTGCCGCCTTTGCTGCGATAGGGGGAGTGGCGGCGGGCGATGGCGCATCGGCAGAGATACGGCGATTGGTGTTGTCGCGCAGCACTTCGTACACCAGAGCTGTGACCATCTGTTTGAGTTCGGCGATAAAGTCAGTGGCGGAATATTCGTGACGCTCAATCTTGCGCAGCTTGTTCTCCCAGATCCCCGTCAGTTCAGCACTTTTGAGGAGCTCTTCGCGGATGAGGCCGATGAGCTCCACGCCGGTGGATGTTGCTTCCAAGCTCTTTCGGTGCAGGCGGATGTAGCCTCTTCGGTAGAGTGTCTGGATGATGGCGGCTCGGGTGGACGGACGTCCGATGCCGTTTTCCTTCAATGCATCGCGCAGAGCTTCGTCTTCTACCTGACGGCCTGCCGTCTCCATTGCACGGAGGAGGGAGGCTTCGGTATAGGGCTTGGGGGGCTGGGTCTCTTTTTCGGTGAGAGTGGGAAGGTGTTCGCCGCTCTCTCCTTGATGAAATTCCGGAAGAACCTTTTCCTCCTCGGCGCGTTCGGATGGAGAGGGGTCGTCCTCTGTGCGTTCACGGCGGAAGAGGACGCGCCAGCCCTCATCGAGCACCACGCGGCCGGTGGCGCGAAAGGGGATGGCGGCAGCCTCACCGTCCACCGTGGTTGCGGCAAACCGGCAGTCGGGATAGAATATCGCGATGAAACGTCGTGCCACAAGGTCGTAGACATTGCGTTGGAGATCGGTGAGCGCACGGGGAGGAACGCCGGTCGGGATGATGGCATGGTGATCCGTCACCTTAGATGAGTTGAACACTTTTTTTGACTTTCGCAGTTGTGCACCGCGGAGCGGTTCAAGCAGTGCACCATAGGTGTTGGCAATGCCGTTGAGGATGCCTTTACACTTCGGGTAGACATCATCGGGGAGAAAGGTGGTGTCTACACGCGGGTAGGTGGTGAGCTTGGCTTCATAGAGCTGCTGAATGATCTGCAGCGTGAGTTCCGCGCCATAGCCCCACTTCTTATTGCATTCCACCTGCAAGGAAGTGAGGTCGAAGAGGCGGGGCGGAGCTTCTGTGCCATTCTTTTTGGTTACGGCAGTGACGCTGAAAGGTGTCCCTTCAATGGCTTTGAGGGCGGTTTCGGCCTCTGTCTTGTCCGTAAATCCGCGTTTTGCCGCCGTCTTCTGCTGGGGGACGGCGGCATTCTCCTCTTCGCTTTCGTCATCAAGACGTGCGGTGAACACGATCTCGCGATAGCGTGTGGAGAGCACCCAGTAGGGTTCGGGACGGAAGGCTTGAATCTCCTGCTGTCGCCGCACGATGAGGGCTAAGGTCGGTGTCTGGACGCGACCGATAGAGAGGGGTTGCGCACCGCGTTGGCTATTGCCGAATTTGAGGGTGTAGAGTCGTGTGGCGTTCATGCCGAGGAGCCAGTCTCCGATGGCGCGACACAGCCCCGCTTCGTACAGTCCTTGATATTCCTCCTGAGGATGGAGTTGTGCAAAGCCTTCTCGGATGGCCTCTTCCGTCATGGAGGAGATCCAGAGGCGATCCACCGGGCAGGTGACCTGTGTCTTCTGCATCACCCATCGCTGGATGAGTTCGCCTTCTTGCCCGGCATCTCCGCAATTAACGATACGGTCGGCTTTGCGAAACAGGCGCTCGATGACGCCGAACTGCTCCTCCACACCCTCTTTGAGGCGGATGCCGAAGCGTTCGGGCACCATGGGAAGTGCGCCGAGTGCCCATGTTTTCCAATAGGGAGTGTAGTCTTCCGGATTTTTCAGTTCGCAGAGGTGACCGAAAGTCCATGTTACCTGATAACCGTTGCCCTCATAGTAGCCCGCGTTGCGCCCCACACGGTGGTGCTGTGTCGCACCGATGATTTGGGCGATATCGGCGGCCACGGAGGGTTTTTCGGCAATGCAAACGATCATGGCGAGGCGAGAAAAGGGGATGAAGAATGGGAATTTAGCGGTGGTGCAACAGTTGCGTGCTGAGCTGTTCGGCACGCGCCAGTGCGGTATGGATGTTGGGGCAGATGTTGTCTGCGCCGATGAGGGCGGGGAAACCGGCCTTTTCGAGCACGCGGCGCACGGGATCCTGAACACCGGAGAGGACAATCTGTGTGCCATCTTGGCGACTCATCAGACAGAGATTTTCGAGGTTGTGCACGCCCGTCGAATCGATGAAGGGTACTTTGCGCATGCGGATGATGCGGATGGCGGGATGGTTCTGCATTTCAGCTGTCATCTCTTCGAAGCGGTTGGCGACACCAAAGAAGAAGGGGCCATTGATTTCATACACCTCCACACCTTCGGGAATGATGAGGGCTTCTTCGTGAAACTCCATGTCGGCCTCTTCATCGGCATTGGGGTCAATCTCTTTGGTTAAGACAGAGAGGTGGGTGGCTTCGACCATCCGGCGCATAAAGAGGAGGCAGGCCAGGAGGATGCCCACCTCGATGGCTACGGTGAGGTCAAAGAGAATGGTAAGTCCGAAAGTGAGCAGAAGCACCGTAACATCGCTTTTGGGACGATGGATAAGTTGTGAGAAGGTGCGCCATCCGCTCATGTTGTAGCTCACGACCACGAGTACGCCCGCCAGACAAGCCATGGGAATGTAGGAGGCTAAGGGCATTGCGATCAGGAAGATGGCGAGCAAAACCACAGCGTGGATGATGCCGGCCACACTCGTCGCCGCGCCGTTGTTGATGTTGGTCATCGTTCGGGCGATGGCTCCCGTGGCGGGGATGCCACCAAAGAAGGGGGTGACGATATTGGCGATTCCCTGACCCACCAGCTCCTGGTTGGAGTCGTGATGATCGCCCGTAACCCCATCGGCCACTGTGGCAGAGAGGAGGCTTTCGATTGCACCGAGCACGGCGATCACTAAGGCTGTGGGGATGAGGCTGTTGATCGTGGTCATGCTGAACTCGCCTTGGGCATCGGTAAAGATGCTGTGCCAGTCGATCCCGAAAGCGGTGATGGCAGGTAGGGAGGCTGTGATCGTTCCAAAGCGGTCACCGATGGTGGCGATGTGCGTGAGGCCGTGCTGGTTGGTCAACCACACCACGAGTGTCATCACCACAATGGCGGCGAGCGATCCGGGGAGCTTTTTCCAAACCTTCGGGGCAAGGACGATAATCACGATGGAAAGGATGCCTACCAGAGCCGCCTGCCAGTCGATGGTGTCGAGGTGGCGGACATAGGTGATCCACTTGTCGATGAACTCGGCCGGCACCTTGGTGATGCTCATGCCGAGGAGGTCTTTTACCTGTGTGGTGAAGATCGTAACGGCAATACCCGATGTGAAGCCTACCACGATAGGGTAGGGGATGAACTTGATGATGGCTCCTAAGCGGAACACGCCGAGGAGGACGAGGAAGATGCCTGCCATTACCGTGGCGATGAGCAGCCCTGAGAGCCCGTATTGAGCCACCACGCCATAGATGATGACGATAAATGCGCCCGTGGGGCCACCGATCTGGACACGGCTGCCGCCGAGGGCGGAGATGAGGATACCCGCCACGATGGCGGTGATGATGCCCACAGCGGGGCCGATGGTGTGCTCGGCATCGCCACCCGGTGAGGCCGCGATGGCAAAGGCAATGGCCAGTGGGAGGGCTACAATGCCCACAACAAGACCCGCCACGAGATCGGCTGAGAACTGGGCGCGTGAATAACTGCGAAGATCGCGCAGAAGGCGCGGTGCGAACTTGAAAGGTTGCATAAAGAGAATGGAAAGAATATAGGCACGAGGGGGACTACCTTGGAGTGGCGGCACGGAATAAGATCTGCGCACTTGTCCACGGCAGGGAATACCTCTGGGGAAATTCCGTAAACGAAAACACCCAAGGTCTGCGGAACCTTGGGTGTCGAAGTAGCGAGGCCGAGGATTGAACTCGGGACCTCAGGATTATGAATCCTGCGCTCTAACCAGCTGAGCTACCTCGCCATCGCTGATTTGCGAGTGCAAAAGTAGTCGGTTTTTTTGAAACCACCAAGGATTTGGGCGGAAAATCGGCAAAAAAAATGCGCTGCCCCAAAAAACTGCGCCGGAAGTCGGATTTAGCTCATAAATAATCGCTAATTTCGCACAGTGCTCGGAGGAAACGCACACGTTCTTTCCCGAGCACGCCCCGTGCCTCTTTCACTACAACACTAAAAACTATCCATGAAACAACCCCAACACCTCGACACATTGTGCGTACAGGCCGGATGGTCGCCCAAGAAGGGTGAGCCGCGCCAGCTGCCCATCTATCAGAGCACCACCTTCAAATATGAGAACAGCGAGCAGATGGCACGTCTGTTTGACTTGGCCGAAACGGGCTATTTCTACTCCCGCCTCCAAAATCCCACCTGCGACTCCGTGGCTGCAAAGATCGCCACCCTCGAAGGAGGTGTGGCGGCGATGTTGACTTCGAGTGGACAGGCGGCTACATTTATGGCGGTGTTCAACATCGCCGAGGCTGGAGATCACATCATCTCCACCAACACGATCTATGGCGGGACGTACAACCTATTTGGCGTTACGCTCCGCAAGATGGGGATCGAGTGCACCTTCATCGATCCTGAGTGGAGCGATACGGAGATCGAAGCCTGTTTCCGTCCGAATACGAAGCTCTTCTTCGGCGAAACCCTCTCCAACCCCGGAGGCAATGTCTGCGACATCGAGCGCATGGCTGCTATTGCCCACCGCAATGGTGTGCCTCTGATGATCGACAACACCTTTGCTACGCCCGTGAACTGCCGCCCCATCGAGTGGGGAGCAGACGTTGTAACCCACTCTACCACAAAATATATGGACGGCCATGCCTCTTGTGTGGGTGGTTGTATCGTGGACAGTGGTCGATTTGACTGGATGGCACACGCCGAGAAGTTTCCTGGGCTCTGCACGCCGGATGCGAGCTACCATGGTCTGACCTATGCCACCACCTTTGGGGAAGCGGCTTATATAGTCAAGGCTACGGCGCAACTGATGCGCGACCTTGGATGCAGCCAGAGTGCGCAGAGTGCTTACGTTCTCAATCTCGGGCTCGAGTCTCTTCACCTCCGGATGCGCCGCCATGTGGAGAATGCACAGCGTGTGGCTGAATTCCTCGCTTCCGATCCGCGCGTGGCGTGGGTGAACTATGCGGGGCTGCCTGATAACAAGTATTATGCGCTGGCACAGAAGTATCTTCCCAAAGGTAGTTGCGGCGTGATGTCGCTCGGTCTGAAGGGCACGCGCGAAGATGCCATCCGTTTTATGGATGCTCTCCGCCTCATCTCCATCGTGACGCATGTGGCCGATGCGAAGAGCTGCGTCTTGCATCCCGCGAGCCACACTCACCGGCAGCTCAGCGATGAGCAGCTCCGCGCAGCTGGCATTGCTCCCGACCTCATCCGTCTCAGCGTGGGGCTTGAAGAGGCCGATGACATCATTGCCGACCTCCGCCAAGCCCTCGATCAGACGTTCTAAAGGCAAGCCGCACAGACGTATGGGGATAGTGTAAGCACGGACTCCTCAAACGTCGTTACGCCATCGCCCCTTTTCTTCATCCCTCTCCTCCTCCCCTTCCATGTTCGACCTTATCACCGTTCTTGGCCCTACGGCCTGTGGAAAAACGAGTTTCGCCGTCGCCTTGGCACAACGCCTCGGTGCCGAAATTATCAGTGCCGACTCCCGGCAGGTGTACCGGCGCATGGACTTGGGTACGGGGAAGGATTTGGGTGACTATTGTCTGCCTGATGGGACGGAGATCCCCCATCACCTGATTGACATTGCCGAGCCGGGCACGAAATACAACCTCTACCGCTACCAACACGACTTTCTCCGTACCTACGAAGACATTCGCAGCCGGGGAAAACGTGTGGTGGTGTGTGGCGGGACGGGGCTCTATGTCGAGAGCGTGGTTCGGAGCTATAATATTAGCGAAGTGCCGCAAAATCCCACGCTCCGCGCACAGCTGGAAGGCAAAAGCCTTGAAGAGCTTTCTGCCATCCTGGCCGATCTGAAAGCCCGCTCGGGAGCGCGGCTCCATAACTACACCGATCTTGATTCGTGCAAGCGCGCCATCCGCGCCATCGAGATTGAAGATTACAACCTGCATCGCCCCGCAGAACACCGCGACTTCCCACAACTCTCTGCTTTCAACTTCGGATTGGAGCTCGACCGCGAAGAGCGTCGCCGCCGCATCACCGAGCGGCTCCACGCACGCCTCAAAGCGGGGATGGTGGAAGAGGTGCGCAGGCTACTCGCCGAGGGCATTGCTCCCGACGACCTCATCTACTACGGCCTAGAATATAAGTACCTCACTCTTTTTGTTACAGGCGAGATGAATTACGATACCATGGTGACGCGCCTCGAAATGGCCATTCACCAGTTTGCCAAACGCCAGATGACGTGGTTTCGTGGCATGGAGCGGCGCGGATGTCCCATTCACTGGATCTCTGCCGCGCAATCTATGGAGGCGAAAGAGGCCGAGGCACTTCAACTTCTCCGCGCCGCCGAGGAGATCTCCATCGATAAAACCACACCGAGATGAACCATTCTGAAGCCTGGGGCATCATTTACTGTCCCACCGAGGGCAGTCTGCGCACACAACGTCGCTGGATGCGTATCCAAGCCCACCTCAATGCCGTGGAGCAGCCCTTCGACTTCGTGCAGAGTGAAGGGCCGGGGAGTGTAGAGCGCCTTGCGGCCATGCTCACCACCAACGGCTACCACACCATCATTGTTGTGGGGGGAGACGCCGCCCTTGGCGATGCCCTCAACGGCATCTTTTCTGCCGTGGTCGATGGCGCGCCGATGCCCGTCCTTGGCACATTGCCCAATGGTCTCTTCAACGACTTCGCCCGCTACTGGGGGCTGCACCCTTCGCAACCCGAAACCACGATCGATGCCCTTCGGGGTGGACAGGTGCGCCGCGTTGATGTGGGGCGTGCCACCATTACCACCCTTGCAGGCGAACGCTTCGAACGCCGTTTCCTCAACTGCGTGAATGTAGGTCTGGCCGCTTCCATCATCAAACTCCGCCGGCGCAACCATCAGCTCTGGTGGGGACTCGGCCTGCTCCGCGAACTCACCAGCGCGCTCATGCTTCTCCTTTATCGCCACTCTGCGAGGATGGACTTCCGCATCAATGGGGAGAACTACCGCCAGACGGTAACCACTCTCTGCATCGGGTCGTCCACCGGTTTCGGGCAAACCCCGTCTGCCGTTCCTTATAATGGATTTCTTGACGTCTCAGTGATGCACCGTCCACCCCTTCTCCAAGCATTTACGGGACTGGCACTCCTCTTCAATCGCCATTTCCTCTCGCAGAAAGGAGTGTCGGTGTGGCGCACACAACAAGTGGAACTCTCTCATATCGGACGCGTTACGGTGAGCGTCGACGGCCATGCTGTGCACCGCCGTGTGGCGCGCCTCGATGTGGATATACGGCGCGAAGCCATCGGCTTCCTCATTCCACGCTGATGTTTTTCCATCCTGTAACCACGTCCAGCCCTTGGAACTCCTCCACCTCCACCAACTCACGCTAGGTCACCGTGGCCATACCCTCTTCACAGCTCCCGAGGCCGTGCTCCCTTCCGGTGCTCTCACGCTCCTGCTTGGACGAAATGGGGTGGGGAAGAGCACGCTGCTCCGCGCCCTCGTTGGGCTCCATCCTCCCGCCGAAGGATGTATCCTGTTGGACGGTCAGCCCGCCGACCGCCTCTCCGCTCCCGATCGCGCGCGGCGCATCGCCCTCGTCCTCTCCACTCGTGTGACGCATCCCACCCTCCGCGTCCGCGAACTCGTGGCCTTAGGGCGCATCCCCCATACCACCGGGTTGGGGGGGCTCACTCCCGCAGATGATGCGGCTGTGGCCGAGGCACTTGACTGTTGCGGGGTAAGGTCATTGGCCGATCGCCGCATCCTGACACTCAGCGATGGCGAAACTCAGCGGGTTATGCTTGCTCGGGCCTTGGCGCAGAACACCCCTCTTCTCCTCCTTGACGAGCCAACGGCATTTCTCGATTACCCCGCCAAGCGCACCATCCTCGCCCTCCTTCGCGATGTGGCGCACACCAAGGGGAAGGCGATCCTACTCTCCACCCACGACCTCGATATTGCCCTTCCTGTTGCCGATCGCCTCTGGCTCATTGATGGTGGAGTTCTCCACGAGGGTGCGTCCGACAATGCCAACTTGCACCAACATCTCGTCCAGAGTTTGGGGTACGAAGCCCCGAGCCCCGAGCCCAATGCGCCGCAGGATTTCTGACTCCTGCGGCGCATTGTGATGTGGCAGGGTGGAGAGGGAAGTAGTGAGGCGTAGAGGGGCAACCACATGCCACACGTGCTTCCATTGAGCGATGGTGTGAAGTGCTGTATCGCATTGTGCTTTCTGGAAACTATAGCGGTTTCGATATTGTTCGGACATCGATTTTTTGAATTAAAATCGGAGGCTTCTCGATAAAAAGTCGTACCTTTGTCTTTCCAAAAAACTCAATTGCCGATGCCCCGATGGGCACGGATTATCCCGGACACCAGAAAACACCATACACCCATGAGATTCGTTATTTCTAGCACCGCCCTCTCGCAGCGTCTCCAAAGCGTGGGACGCGTGATCGCTTCGAAAAACTCCCTTCCCATCTTGGACAACTTCCTCTTTAATATTGCCGACAACCGAATGACTGTTACGGCGAGCGATGGCGAGATCACGCTGCGCACGAGCCTCGACCTTGTGGAATGTGACGGTGATCTCGACTTCGTACTCAACGCTAAGTCGTTTCAGGAGGCCATCAAGGAGATCCCCGAGCAACCGATGGAGGTGAACATCCATCCGGAAAGCTATGATGTGCGCATCAACTACCAGAACGGACATTTCGACCTCCTTGCGCAGGGTGCAGAACAATACCCCACATTTGGTGCGCTCAAAGGTGACATTTCGAGCATCGTGGTGGATGCGCAGCGGTTATACAGCGGAGTGAACCGTGCTCTCTTTGCTGCGGCAGATGACCCCATCCGAATGGTGATGAACGGCATTTTCGTAGACTACAACGCGCAGGGCTTGGCCATCGTGGCTTCCGATGGACGAAAGCTTTCGTGCAGCCGAATGCTCGACCTCACCACCGACACCCCTTCATCCTTCATCCTTCATAAGAAACCGGCGAACATCGTAAAAGGCATCCTGCAAAAGGAGGTGGGTGATGTTACAGTGCGCTTCACCAAGCAGAATGCTGTGTTCGAGAGTGAGAACTACCTGCTGAGTTGCCGGTTGACGGAAGGTAGCTTCCCGAACTACAACAGTGTCATTCCGAAGGACAACCCGAACCTCGTTACCATCCACCGCGGTGCACTTATCTCCGCTTTGCGCCGTGTGATGATCTTTGCTAACTTGGGCAATCCGATGGTGCGCCTCCACATCGAACCTGGTCGCTTAGTACTCAGCGCGCGCGATGTGGAATATAGCCGTGCTGGCGAGGAGTCTCTCCTCTGCGAATATGCCGGTATGCCGATGAACATCGGGTTCAAAGGCACACTCCTCATGGAGCTCCTCAACAATCTTGAAGGTGAAGAGGTTATCCTCCAACTGGCTGATCCTTCGCGCGCTGGGGTTATCGTTCCCGCAGAGCAGCCTGAGCAGGAACATATCCTGATGCTACTCATGCCGATGATGCTCAACGACTAAGGGCATCTTGGCCGTGTGTTGCCATTCAGCCTCTGATCCACACTTTCTCCACCGAACGGCGCGTGGGCGAGCGCACCTTGGCCTCGCCCACGCGCCGAAGGTTTTCCCACTTCCCGAAATCCCATGCACTCCAAACACATCGTTATCGGTATCACGGGCAGCATTGCCGCCTACAAAGCCTGCACCCTCGTGCGCCTCTGTGTCAAGGCAGGCGCGGAGGTACAGGTGGTAATGACGCCTGCGGCCAAAGAGTTCGTTACCCCCCTCACCCTTGCCACCCTCAGTCGCCATGCTGTGGTGAGCGAGTTTTTCGACCGTCGCGACGGGTCGTGGCACAGCCACGTGGATCTCGGCCTTTGGGCCGATGCGATGGTGATAGCTCCAGCCTCGGCCTCTACCATTGGGAAGATGGCACACGGTATAGCCGACAACATGCTCATCACAACCTATCTCTCGATGAAGGCTCCCGTGTTCATCGCCCCTGCGATGGATCTTGATATGTTCCGCCATCCCACCACGCAAGATAACCTGTTGCGTCTCCGAGATTTCGGCCACCATATCATCGAACCTGCTGAGGGCGAGTTGGCCTCAGCCCTCATGGGCAAGGGGCGGATGGAGGAACCAGAGGAGATTTTCGCGCAGCTCAGCCGTTTCTTTGCCGAGCAGGAGATCGTGTCCGCTGCTGCCGTGTCTGGCAACGGCCGTCGCGTACTCATCACGGCTGGTCCCACCCACGAACGTATAGATCCCGTGCGCTTCATCGGCAACCACTCTTCGGGAAAGATGGGCTTTGCCCTCGCCGAAAGCTGTGCCCGCCGTGGTTGGGAGGTGGAGCTGATTGCCGGTCCCGTGCAGCGCATCACGAGCCACCCCCGCATCCATCGTACCGATGTAGAGAGTGCCGCTGAGATGCTGGCCGCCGCCGAAGCGAAATTTCCTGAATGTGATGCCGCCATCCTTTGTGCTGCCGTGGCCGATTTTGCCCCGGCAGCACCAGCCGGACAGAAAATCAAACGCGAGACAACGGGCGAATGGTTCCTCCCACTCCGCCCCACCGCCGACATTGCGCGATGCCTCGGTGAAGCCAAACGCCCGGATCAGCGACTCATCGGGTTCGCCCTCGAAACCCACGATGAGCGTGCCAACGCACTGGGAAAAATGGAGCGTAAGCACCTTGATGCCATCGTACTCAATTCGTTAAACGATGCAGGGGCGGGATTTGGTCACGACACGAACCAGGTAACCCTGCTCACTGCCGAGGGTGAAGAGACGCGCCTTGCGCTGGCTCCGAAAACCGAAATTGCCGATCAGATCGTTGACCGTTTACTCTCCACCCCATGATGCGCCTGCTCCTCTCTCTCTCCTTGCTACTTGCTGTCCTTACGGCGGCGGGTCAAGAGCTCGATGCACGCGTTACGGTGAACCGTCAGCAGCTGCAAGGCACGAGCTCTTCGCTGTTCGAAAACCTCGAACAGTCTATCACGGCTTTCCTCAACGAACGGCAATGGACGAACTACCAGTTCCGCCGCTCTGAACGCATCCCCTGCACGTTCAACCTCACGCTACAAAAATATGACGCGGTAGACCACAAGTTTGAGGGGATTCTCACCGTAGCCGCTACGCGCCCCGTGTTCAACGCCTCTTATACCACGACCATCTTCTCAACTCGCGATGGGAGTTGTAACTTTCGTTTTCAGGAGTTCGACCAGTTGGAGTTTCGTCCCGAGGTACTGGACAACGATCTCACGGCAATCCTGGCCTACTATGCTTACCTCATCATCGGTTGGAACCTTGACACCATGTCGCCCAAAGGAGGGACGGACTGTTTGCAGTCCGCCCTCAATATATGCAACAACGCGCAAAGCCTGAACCTCTCGGCCAAGGGTTGGAAGGCCTTTGATGACGGAAAGAATCGCCATGCCGTGGTCAATGATTACCTCGATGGAGCGATGGAGACCTTCCGACAATTTCAATACCAATACTACCGTGAGGGGCTTGATGTTATGGCCGAAAATCCCGAGCGTGGGCGTGCTGCCATCACCGCGGCCTTTGAACTGCTGGCCAAAGCCCGTGAAAACAAGACAATGAGCCTCCTTCCCCAACTCTTCACCGAATATAAGGCAGATGAGATCGCCAGCATCTATCAGGGACATGCTACGCAACAGGAGAAAGACTTCCTCCTCGGTCTGCTCTCCCGCATCAATGCGTCGAAAAACACGACGTGGAACAAAATTAAGAATTGACGCCAATGCTTCTCTCCCTTCACATCAGCAACTACGCCCTTATCGATCATCTCGATCTTGACCTTACGCCTGGCTTTGGCGTCATCACGGGCGAGACGGGTGCGGGTAAGAGTATCATTCTTGGTGCCCTCGGCTTGTTGCAAGGCCGGCGCGCCGATCCTAAAGCCCTTAAAGCCGGCGCAGCGAAATGTATTGTTGAGGGTGTCTTTTCCACGGAAGGACTGGACGTGGATAGATTATTGGAACAAGCCGACATCGACTTTGATCCCGAAGATGCACAAATCGTGGTGCGCCGCGAGATTACGGCTGCCGGGAAGAGCCGTACTTTCATCAATGACACACCGACCAACCTTTCCGTGCTCCGTGAAGTGAGCGATCGGCTCATCGATATCCACTCCCAGCACCAGAATCTCCTGTTGGCGCACGAAACGTTCCTCCTTGATACCCTCGATGTCATTACAGGCGAACCGGAGGTTCGGGGCAGTTATGATAAAGCCTACCGTGATTTCGTGACTGCCGAACGCCGTTTGCGCCAGCTCCGCGAGGAGGCACAGCGCAATAGTGCGGACCAAGATTATCTCACCTATCAGCTTGCGCAGATCGATGATGCCGAACTCGATGAGGATGAGCAGGATGCTCTTGAAGAAGAGAGCCGAACGCTCTCACATGCTGAGGAGATCAAGAGTGCACTCTACCATGCTGGCGGCGTGTTGCAATCGGACGAAAGCGATGTCAGCTCCGCCCTCCGAACGGCCGCTGCGGCACTCGACAGCATTGCCAAATTCCTGCCGGAAGCCGAAGCTCTCTCGGAGCGTCTGACGAGTGCCCGCATTGAGGTGGACGACATCCTCAGCGATGTGGAACGTGCGGCAGACAGTGTGGACTACAATCCTGAGCGGCTGGCCTACGTGGACGACCGTCTTTCCAACATCTATCGGTTGCAAAAGAAGCACCAAGTCGACAGCATCGCCGAACTCCTTGCCTTAGCCGAGGATCTCCGCAACCGTCTCTCAGCCATTGACAATGCCGATGAACTTTTGGCGCAGGCCGAACGCGACTGCAAGTCCACGCGGACTGCGCTCCGCAGTGCTGCACGACAGCTCACCGCCATCCGCCACGCAGCGGCCAAAGAAGTGGAGGACGCACTGATCGAGACGCTCCATCACTTAGGGATGCCCTCGGTGCGTCTTTGTTTTGAGTTCGATGAGCGCGCGCGGCCCGATGCTTCGGGCAACGACACCTTGCGCTTCCTCTTCTCGGCCAACAAGAATGTGCCACCTCAAGATGTGGCGCAAACGGCATCGGGGGGGGAAATAGCTCGTCTTATGCTCGCCCTCAAATCCCTCATTGCCCGCAAGCGCCAACTCCCCACCATCATTTTCGATGAGATCGATGCCGGAGTGAGTGGTACGATGGCCGAGCGGATGGGACAGATCATGCAACGCATGGGCGAGCATGCCCAAGTGTTGTGCATTACCCATTTGCCCCAGATTGCTGCCCTCGGCGCATCTCACTTCCTCGTCCGCAAGGAGGAGGACGAGCATGGCACGACTTCGCGCATCGCACCCCTTGATGCCGAAGAGCGCGTGCAGGAACTGGCTCATATGCTCTCGGGAGCAAATCTTACCGAAGCTGCCATGGCCAACGCTCGCGCCCTGCTCAACTCTTGATGGAGTGTACGTCCGCCACCATCACTTCCGATGATTCTCAAACACCTTCTCCGACCATACTTATCCTATGCCTATTTCCTCCCTGCTGCGCGTGCTTGCTGCAGCCCTCGTCTCTTACTGTATGTTTACGCCGGCAGCACTTTTCGCCCAGAAGGCGGCCGATCTGAACAAAGCTGTGGTTCGTGTGCACACCTACGATGCTCAAGGCGCGCCCCTTGCCAGCACGCAGGGGTATCTTCGCGCCTCCGATGGGCACCTCGTCACCACTTATGCCGCTTTCAAAGGAGCACGCCGTGCAGAAATCACCGATTGGAAGGGGCGCACTTGGCCCATAACCCGCATTGCCGGAGCTTCCGATGCATATGACCTCGTTGTCGCTGTGGTGGATCCGAGTGACCGTAAGGCGGTACGCCTCACCACGGCTGCTGCACCCACCGACCGTGGGACGATGGGATTGCTCCAAACCTCCTATTCCACCGACAAGAAGTCACGCCCCGAAAACACCGCCATTGCCACGGTGGAGCAGGTGGACAGTTTTCGTTACTACACCCTCACCACGCCTAATGAAGCGCGCTATTTCGGATGCCCAGTGGTCAATGCCGAGCAGCAGGTGGTGGGTATTGTGCAGCGGAATGTGCTGAAATCGGCCTTCACCGCCTGTGCCATCGATGCTGCAGCAGCCGACTCGCTCCGCATCACCGCGATGAGTGCGTTCAGCAGTGATCTTAACGCCATACTCATCCCCAAACTGTTGCCGGTATCGAGCGAACAAGACGCGTATTCTTATCTTTATATGTTGTTGCAAGCTGACCGTGACTCCCTCCTTTCTGCTACGGCTTTGGCAGATTTTACGGCTCAGTACCCTCAGAACACAGTTGTTATGGGCGATGCCGCCACCTTCTATGTGCGCCACAATGACTATGCCCGTGCCGACAGCTTGCTGCGTCGCGGTGAGGCTCTGGGTGGAGCAGAATTGCCCACCCTCCTCGATCTGCGCGCCGCTCTGATGTACGACAAAGCCCTTCGGGCTTCTGTGCCCGATCCTTTTCCGGCTTGGACCTTCGACACTGCTCTCCGCGCTGCTGAACAGGCATATGCCCTGAGTCCGAACCCACAATATCTCCTCCGTCAGGGGATGGTACTTTATGCCCTCCAACGTGATCAGGAAGCGCTGGCTAAATTCTCCGCTGTCAATGCCTCTCCCATCGCCTCCCCGCAGAGCTTCCTCTTCGCCGCTACCGCCTTGGGACGCTCGGGCGGTGATCGCACTACCGTCATCGCCTTGTTAGACAGTGCACTCAACCGCTGTCCCCAACCCTATGGGGCAGAAGCTGTCAATGTGCTTTGGAATCGTGCCAAACAACTCACCGCAGCAGGAGAATACCGCCGCGCTGTAGCTGATTACAACGACTATGAGCGCATCGTGGGGCACCGTAATCTTACAGCCTATTTTTATGGGTTGCGGAGTGAGATCGAGACGAAATGCCGGATGTACCAACAAGCTCTCGATGACCTCGAAACAGCCATATCGCTTGCACCCGATGCCTCGGAGCGCACTGGATACCAAGTGGACAAGGCCTTGCTCTATCTCCAAGTCAACATGCTTGCCGAGGCGCAGCGCACGGCCGAAGAGGTGCTCGCCGTCAATCCCGACAATGTGGATGCCCACAAAGTCCTTGGTATGGTGTTCGGAGAGCGAAAACAGAAGGCCAAAGCCATTGAACACTTCCAGCGAGCTGCTGCTCAAGGTGATGAGAATGCCCAAACCTTGCTGAAAAAATATCAGGGTACGGAGAAAAAATAACTTCGTTTCTGACTGACGTTGTTCTCGCCACGGCATAATCTAAGCTCATGCTGTATCTTAACGCTTTCCGCTTGGCAGAACGAACATGCTTTCGTCCCTTGGAAGGAACAATCCCGATGCTCCCCCGATGTTGTGCGCAATGGCGCAACGGCATCGGGGTGCTCCATGGTGGAGGTGAGGATGTTCTTGTTCATAGCTATTTGTTGCTTAGGTGAGCGATATATCCTTCAATCTTTTTGTGGATGAGTGCGTTCAGTTCTCGAGAGTTGCCCATAAAAGGACGGGCGGGAATGTTGGCCTTTCGGGTGTGCGCCTTGACTTGCACGGTGCGTGCTGGCTTTCGCTTTTTGCCGCGCCCTTTGGCCTTGATGGTGCGCTGGTGGGCACTGATGCTCACGCTGCCCACGAAGCCTTCGTTGTGCGCTTTGGCATAGGACACCTTGTCGTTGCCCGCCGAGATGACCACGCGCTCAGTTGAGACGTGCGAGGGGCGAATGCTGTTCATCAACGCGCCCGAAGCAACGAGTAGCGAGCCTTTTTTCTTGGGGCGCTTGGCGGCTCGCCACGGCACACCATCGAAGGCCTTGCGGCGGAAGCTGCCCTTGAAATACTCGGTGGCCGTCTCGGCTACGATGTGGGCGGCATCTTCCTTGATGTGCTCGGGGAGCTGCTGGAGGTAAGATTGTAGTTCAGATATTTGCATAATAGAAAAGGAATGTGTACTTTTGCGGCATCAAGGCAACACCGTCGGTGTAATCGGTCACGAATACCTTGCAGATATAGGACGTGGCAAGGCTGTATCAGCGATGTGGTTGCAATCTGCATAAGGCTCATCTCTTCGGAGGTGAGCTTTTTATTTTTTTATAAGTAAACCGCTACGCCACTTTAATCGTGGGTCAATATCTCCATTGGGGTCTGCCTCAATCTCAAACCACGTGCGAATGTGATACTCAGCCCCATTTACCACCTCGCAAACGACGGTGATGGCGTGCCCATCATAAAACTTCACCATATTCACTCCCTCAATAATATAGGTGATGGGGCGTACTTTTCCTGAACGAGTCTTAGTACCACTTTTCTTGCTCTTTTGTCCATTTAGCCACACTTCGTCTGGATGGCTAATCGCGCCCTTTGGCCTTGATGGTGCGCTGGTGGGCACTGATGCTCACGCTGCCCACGAAGCCTTCGTTGTGCGCCTTGGCATAGGACACCTTGTCGTTGCCCGCCGAGATGACCACGCGCTCGGTTGATACGTGCGAGGGGCGTATGCTGTTCATCAACGCGCCCGAAGCAACGAGTAGCGAGCCTTTTTTCTTGGGTCGCTTGGCGGCGCGCCACGGCACACCATCGAAGGCCTTGCGGCGGAAGCTACCCTTGAAATACTCGGTGGCCGTTTCTGCCACAATGTGGGCAGCATCTTCCTTATATTCCTCGGCCAGCCCTTGTAGGTAAGATTGTAGCTCAGAGATTTGCATAATTCAGATTTTGTATGTACTTTTGCGGTAATCAACGCGTCGGGTGTGTAAAGGAAACAAGCAACCCTTGGTGAGTATCGGGATTATAGTACGACTGGGCATTAGATACAGCGAGGCGTTGACAACTCACCTTGAAGGAAGTCTCTACGGAGGCTTCCTTTTATTTTTTTATGAGCAATCCACGACGATACTTCCATCGTGGGTATTTGCTCCGATTGGCGGGGGATGGTTTCTTGATGTTGGGAGTTGGGCTAATTTCAAACCACGTCTTGATGCGATATTCCTTTCCGTCTATCAACTCGCACACCACACTCATAACCTTCCCCTTATAGAACTTGATGCTGTCGTGAGTAGTCTTGTCTGAATTGACCCATACCTCATCGGGCTTGCTTAGGGTATCCTGCACGCAACTGAGCAAGGGGATGCGCTGGGCGTGTGAGCCTGTGGTGTGTGTTTTGAACACCTTGTCGGTGATGGCTACGCGTCGGCCTTTGTAGTCGGTGAGTACGGAATTGTTCGCCCGCCACGCTTGTAGATTTCCTCTCCCCGTAGCTTAAACTCCTCATAACTTTTGCTGGCCCGGAAGACTTCGTTAAGAGCCTGCACTTCGGCCAAAGTCTTTCCGGCCGAAAACCGGAAGATGTTCATCTCCATTGCCGTGATGAAGGCATCATCCTTTGCGCCATACTCGAAGCTGAGCGGTTCGTCCGCATTGCTCCCAACCTCAATCTCTCTTGGCTTCTTCCTTTCTGAAAACTAAAAATGGTTGAATGGTTTTTGTGTTTTATGCTGTGTAGTTGGGGTAAAATAGCTACCTTTGCGCCCGAATAATGATCGTCAAATACCCGACGGTCTCAGAAGAACTTACATGCACTCTTCGAAGAATATGAGAAATACTTTCCTAATTGCACCGATGCTGGTGGCTTTGCCGCTGGCGGCGCAGCAGCGGGACACGCTGCAGACTTCACCGCAGGACACCATCAGCAAGGCACCGATCCACCTCAGTAGTGCCCTTGTGGTCGGCGCGCACCAGAATAAGGTCCAGAATGCCCTGATGGGTGTGAACTACCTCCGTCCCGAACAGGTGAGGAGCATCCCAACGCTCTTTGGCGAAGTGGATATTATTAAAGCTCTGCAAATGCAGCCTGGCGTTTCCCCTGGCGTAGATGGTTTCGCGGGGATGATGGTGCGTGGCGGTAACGATGACCAGAATCTTTTCCTCATTGACGGCAATCCGATTTACCAGATGAACCACTTCGGTGGGCTCTTCTCGGCCTATAATATGGAGGCCGTACGCGATGTGGCGTTTTACAAATCATCTTTTCCGGCGCGTTATGGCGGTCGGCTGTCGAGTGTGGTGGACATCAACACCAAGCCCGGCGACCCGCAGCAGTACAGAGGGGCATTTTCCATCGGTCTTACTTCGGCCAATATCAGCGTGAGTGGCCCGATTGTGAAAGATCGGACCTCGTTCAATATTGCACTCCGCCGCTCTTGGTTCGATCTCATCACCACTCCGCTCATGGCTATTGCCAATGCCGACACAAAGGCTGACGGGGAGCGGAACACTGCCTCCTACGTTTTTACCGACCTCAATCTCCAGCTCAACCATCGCCTAGGGCGTCTCGGCACACTCTCTTTCACCGGTTATTTCGGCCAGGACCGCCTGGGCGGAGAGACGGACTATTGGAGCACTGGCACTGTCAAGCCTGAAAACCAATATCGTGACGAGTCGGATATGGGGATGCGTTGGGGCAACCTGATGGCTGCAGCCAAATGGCAGCTCCCCGTGGGCGACCGATGGCTGCACAGTCTCACCCTCTCCTACACGCGTTACAACTCGACCACGACCATCGAGGAGACGAGTGTGCAGGGCGAAAAGGGGACGGAAAGTTATGATCGGAGCCATATCTATCGAGAGATGTTCAATGGCATCCACGATGTAAGCCTGCGTTCGCAATGGCTCTGGACGGCCACGGAGCACACAAGGGTGCGGATGGGTGTGGACTATGTGTTCCACAACTTTCAGCCCGAGAACAGTAAGGAACGCTCTACGGAGAAGAACCTCCTCCATCCTCATGTCAATCAGAGTCTCCGGGCACATGAGGCTGCAGCCTATGTCGATGGCGAGTTACACCCCCGTGCATGGCTAAAGATGATGGCCGGATTCCGTCTGTCGGGCTACACCGTAGAAGGGAAAAGTTATGTTCAGGCCGAGCCTCGCCTGTCGGCCAACTTCCTGCTTTCCGATGCTGTGAGTTTCAAGGCCGGCTACGCCCACATGAGCCAGTTTGTCCAGCAGGTGAGCAATGCCTTCATATCGCTCCCTACGGACTATTGGATGCCGGTAACGCGCACGCATGCGCCACAGACAAGCGACCAGTTCTCCATAGGAGCATACTACACCTACCACAATCGTTGGAATGTTTCGGTAGAGGCGTGGTATAAGCGCATGAACCATTTGCTCGAATATAAGGAAGGTTTTGCACTGCTCTCGCAATCGGTGGGTTGGGGTGATAAGCTCACGCCTGGACGCGGCACGGCGAAAGGAATCGATCTCCTCATCGAGAAGAACTTCGGTCGGCTGGCCGGTTATGTGGGCTACGGACTGCTCTGGACGGATCGCCGCTTTGCTGAAATTAACCGCGGGCGGGCGTTCCCTTCGAAGTACGACAACCGCCACAAACTGAACATCGCGCTGAGTTTCCGGGCGAGCAAACGGCTGGAGCTCAACGCGGCTTGGACCTATATGACGGGCAATCTGCTCACCCTCTCCTACGAAGTCTACGACCAAGCCACCGGAACTAATCCTGATGCACCAGGAGGTCGCTATGCTGACCCCATCAGCTATGTGGATCGGAAGAATAACTATCGCCTTCCGGCCTTCCATCGCCTGGACGTGGGAATCAACTTCTATCGTTTCCATAAGCGGAGCAAGCGCACCAGCATCTGGAACCTGAGTTTCTACAATGCCTATTCGCGTCACAACCCTCTGCTGCTTATCAAGCGGGACAGCTATGATTATGTGTCGCAGCAAGATGGCACCACGGAGCGGAAGACGCGGGTCGGCTTCAAGTCTCTCTCCCTGTTTCCCATCGTTCCTTCTTTGAGTTACACCCTTAAGTTCTGACGCCATGTGCAATCCTGCTTTTTATGCTATGGGATTGGGCGTAATACTCGCCCTCTCCGCCTGTACCAAGGATGTGGATCTCGATGTCCTCACGCCCGTTCCAACCTTGGTGCTCAACAGTGTCATTAGTCCCGACCACGATGTGGTGGTGAAGGTCAGCGAAACCCGAATGGTGCATCGCCCGAACGCCAACTCTGCCCTTGACAATGCTACGGTAACGCTGAGCCGCAACGGCCAGCCTGCCGTACAGCTGATTCATGCAGAGGATGGTGGGGATAGAGCTTCCGGGCCAGGTAGCTATACTCTTCCACTCCGCTTGTCCGGCGGCGATGGCGTGCGTCTTGAAGTCACTACACCCGATGGGCGGCGTGCCACGGCCGAGGATGTGATGCCCCGTCTCGTTCCCATTGCGAAGCACGAAGTAACGTTCCTCGACAAAACGGACGCCGGCACGGAGGTGTGGCGCGACAATGCGTGGGAGACGATGGCCTACCGCGAAGCGACCCATCACATTACTTTCACCGATCCTGCGGGGGAACGCAACTATTACTTCGTCATCGTGAAGGAATATCGTGCCCTTCCTCAGGGAGAGTCTTACACCAATGAGCTGGATATTGATTATAGTAAGGATCAGGTGTTTCGCGATGCCTTGGAGGGGATAGACCAGTTCGACAGTGAATATCTCTTACAGTCACGTCAGGGGCGCGTCTTCTCGGACGATCGTTTTGATGGCGAGACCTACACGCTCCGTCTGGCTGAATATGGAAAATGGGTCAGTGAATATACGGATCATCCGGCGTGGCGCGAAATCTCGTTATACAGCATCAGTGAGGCTTACTACCGTTACCTCTCGCAGACGTTGGGACTGAACGATGATACCTTTAATGCGGCTCTGGTGGAAGCCGGCCTCGCCGACCCGCCCATCACGCACAGCAACGTGCAGAACGGCGTGGGCATCCTGGGATTGATGCAGGTGAGTCGGAAACTCGTCAATGTGGGAGCGTATGAAGAGACACCCACTTGGAAGGATATTTCTGCGCACTGAAGTCTTCCACCATCTGTCCATACTTTGTAAAATCTACCTTTCAAAATTCATGATTTGGCACCGGTCTTCACAGAGAACCGGTGCTTTTTTCGCTCCTCCCATGTCCTCTTGTCCAGGAACGGTCGAAAAGTTCTGCGTGTGCCTCACTTTTTTGTAAAAAGACTTTTTGCTGTTCCAACTTTTCGCTAACTTTGGAGTGCAAAACAGAGGGGTATTTCTAAATGAACCCAACCCATTACAGGACGGCTACCGACTACTTTTGCATAGCCGTCCTGTAATATTATCCCCAGTGCATACAAAATCCTCAAAATATTCCATAGTCTATGTCCTTCCTCAAATTCGACAAAACGCAGATGACCAACCTGCAAGACTCTCTTATGAAGGAGTTCTTGCTCACCAACAAGTCCGGCGCGTATTGTTCTTCAACGCTCGTAGGCTGCAACATCCGAAAGTATCACGGACTGTTCGTCATTCCGGTTAAGGAGTTGGACGATGAAAACCACGTCCTCCTCTCTTCGCTCGATGAGACCATCGTTCAGCACGGTGCAGACTTTAACCTCGGACTTCATAAATACGTCGGCGAGAACTACAGTCCGAAGGGTCATAAGTATATTCAGAGCTTCACATGGGATACCGTGCCGACGTGGATCTACCGCATCGGAGGTGTACTGCTGAAAAAGGAGATGTTTTTCCGCGGCGACCGCGATCGCCTCTTTATCCGTTATACCCTGCTCGAAGCCCATTCCCCCACCACGTTGCGTCTCAAACCCTATCTCGCCTTCCGCAGCGTGCGACAGTGGACGCATGAAAATGGTAGTGCCCGCACAGGGTATACCCCAGTGGAAAATGGGGTCAGCTTTTGCCTATATTCCGGTTATCCCGACCTCTTCATGCAACTCGACACCCCGGAGGCCGTCTATCACCATGCCCCCGACTGGTATCGTGGCTTGGACTATCCCAAGGAGCGCGAGCGTGGCTATGGCGAAACGGAAGACCTGCTCGTGCCAGGCTATTTCGAGATGCCCATCGCGCGAGGACAGAGTATCATCTTCACCGCTTCGCTCTCTGAGCGCGACCCGAAGACCTTTGCGCCCATCCTCGAAGAAGAGGTGGCCGACCAGCAACCTCGCAACTCGTTCTACCATTGTTTGGTGGCTGCTGCTCAGCAGTTCCGTCAGCAGCAAGATGGTGAGGAATATCTGGTGGCGGGCTATCCGTGGTTCAAACCCCGTGCCCGCGACACCTTCATCGCCATGCCCGGCCTCACCCTCTCCATCGGAGATATTGATCAGTTTGAGCGCTACATGGCCACGGCGGCCAAAGCCCTCGATGACTTCATGGAAGAACGTCCGCTCTCCGTGGGCATCTACGAGGTGGAGCAGCCTGATACGTTGCTTTGGGCGGTATGGTGCTTGCAACAATACGCCAAGTTCGTCGGACAGCAGCAATGCTTTGAGCGATATGGGGCTTTACTCAAGAAGATGATGCGCTTCATCTTCGAAGGGATGCACCCCAATCTTTTCTCCCACAGCAACGGCCTCCTCTACAGCAACGGTCGTGATGAGGCTATCACGTGGATGAATTCGCAGGCTTATGGCCGGCCTATTATCCCTCGGTCTGGCTACATCGTAGAGTTCAATGCCCTCTATTACAATGCCAAACGGTTCTATCAGCAGATGCTGCTGGCCAGTCCCGAACGTGCCGACCGTGTGGTTGCTGAGCGCATCGAGGAGGAGTGCAAACTCTTTGAGGAGTCGTTCCACAAAGTGTTCCTCAACGAGCACGGTTATCTCTGCGACTATGTCGATGGTACGTACCGCGACTACCACGTTCGCCCCAACCAGTTGCTTGCCATCGCTCTTGACTTTTCTCCTCTCACGCTGAAAGAGCGCAAAGGTGTGCTCGATATCACCACTCGCGAACTCAAAACGCCGAAGGGCATCCGCTCGCTCTCGCCCAAGAGCGGCGGCTATAATCCTTATTATGTCGGCCGTCAGGAACAGCGCGACTACGCTTATCATCAGGGCACAGCGTGGCCTTGGCTCACCGGATTCTACCTCGAAGCTTATCTCAAAGTATATAAGATGAGTGGAGTGAACTATATCGAACGCCAGCTCATCGGCTTTGAAGAGGAGCTGTTCTACCACTGCGTGGGCACCATCCCCGAGCTGTTTGACGGTAACCCACGTTTCTCGGGACGCGGTGCCATTTCCTTTGCGATGAACGTGAGTGGAATACTTCGTGCCATCCGCCTGCTCGAAAAGCACAAGATCGAAGATTAAAATCATCCCCCGTCGGCGGCCGGTGTGCCACAGCATGGCACACCGGTCCTTACAACCTCAAAACAAAGCCTCATATCCTTATGAAAGTACTTATGTTTGGGTGGGAATTTCCCCCTCATATCCTCGGCGGACTGGGCACAGCCTCCTATGGTATTACAGCAGGCTTGGCGCAACAGCCCGACATGGACATCACCTTCTGTATTCCCCGGCCTTGGGGCGACGAGGACAAGAGCTTCATGAACATCATCGGACTGAGCGAGACTCCCATCGTCTGGAAGGATGTCGCTTATGACTATGTCAAAGAACGCCTCGCCGGGAAGATGTCGCCCGAGCAATACTACGCCCTGCGCGATCATATCTATGCCGATTTCTCTTACCGCAACGTCAATGACTTGGGCTGTATCGAGTTTTCGGGCCGCTATCCCCAAAATCTGCACGAAGAGATCAACAATTACTCCATCGTGGCGGGCGTCATCGCGCGGCAGCAAGACTACGACATCATCCACGCCCATGACTGGCTCACCTATCCAGCAGGTATCCATGCCAAAAATGTCTCAGGAAAGCCGCTCGTCATCCACGTTCATGCCACGGACTTCGACCGTTCGCGCGGCCAAGTCAATCCTACGGTCTATGGCATGGAGAAGGACGGAATGGATCATGCCGACTGCATCATGTGCGTATCGGAACTCACTCGGCAGACGGTCATCAACCATTATCACCAAGATCCCGCAAAGTGCATCGCCATGCACAATGCCGTTTATCCCCTCGACCAAGAGATTCAGGACATCATCGCGCAGCGCCGCCCGCTTTCGGAGCGCAAGGAAAAAGTGGTCACCTTCCTCGGACGAATCACCATGCAGAAAGGCCCCGAATACTTTGTCGAAGCCGCTGCGCTTGTGTTGAAGCGCACCCATAACATCCGCTTCTGTTTCGCAGGATCGGGTGATATGATGGAGGCAATGATTGACCTTGCGGCACGTCGTGGCATTGCCGACCGCTTCCATTTCCCCGGCTTTATGAAAGGTCGGCAGGTCTACGAAACGTTCCGCGATTCCGATGTCTATGTCATGCCCTCCGTGTCTGAACCGTTCGGCATCTCACCGCTCGAAGCCATGCAGTGCGGTGTACCCTCCATCATATCCTATCAGAGCGGTTGCGCCGAAATTCTTGACAAGTGTATAAAAACGGACTATTGGGACATCGAAGCCATGGCCGATGCTATGTACTCCATTTGCACCAACGAGGGGCTTTATCGCTACCTCCAAGAGGAGGGTAAGCGCGAAGTCGATGCCATCACGTGGGAGAAAGTGGGGCAGCGCATCCGAAAGTGCTACGATGAAACCCTTGCGAAGTACTACAAATAAGCGCATCCCTGCCTCCGATACCTTAGGTTTTCTCCTTGTAGAGGATTTGTCCTCGACACCAACCATCCACAAATCTCCGCCTTTATGAAAACGGTCTGCCTATATTTTGAAATTCACCAGAACATCCACCTGAAACGTTATCGTTTCTTTGACATCGGTACCGACCACTACTATTACGATGAGTATGAGAACGAGCGTTCCATCACTGAGACGGCCGAAAACTCCTACATCCCTGCACTCAACGCCCTCATTGAGATGGCCCACCGCTATGGCGACTACTTCAAGTGTGCCTTCTCCCTTTCGGGCACGGCCATCGAGCTGCTCGAACAGTACAGTCCCGAGGTGCTCGAACTCCTTGACCAACTCAACAAGACGGGCTGCGTAGAGTTCTTGGCCGAACCTTACAGTCACGGCTTTTCTTCCATCAAGAATCCCGAATGCTTCCAAGAAGAGGTGCGCCGCCTCTCGAAAAAGATCAAGAGCCTCTTCGGCTGCGAACCGAAAGTGTTCCGCAACTCCTGCCTCATCTACTCCGATGAGATCGGACAATTGGTAGGCGACATGGGCTTCAAAGGAATGCTTGCCGAGGGAGCCAAGCATTCGCTCGGATGGAAATCCCCCCACTTCCTCTACCATTGCAACCGCAATCCTAACCTCAAACTCCTCCTCCGCGATCCCTCTCTCTCCGAGGACATCAGCTATCGCTTCAACGATAGCTCGTGGAGCGAATATCCACTCTTTGCCGAAACCTACGCCTCCTGGATTGCCAACCTCCCTGAGAGCGAACAGGTGGTGAACCTCTTTATGGAACTTTGCGCGTTGGGCATCTTCCAGCCTCTGTCGAGCAACATCCTCGAGTTCTTCAAAGCTCTTCCCGAACAGCTCCGTGAGCGCGGTGTGGTCTTTGCCACTCCCTCCGAAATCTGCGACAAAATGGAGAGTGTGGGCGCACTCGATGTACAGTTCCCCACATCGTGGGTGGACGAAGAGCGCGACCTCTCGCCTTGGCTCGGCAATGTGATGCAGCAGGAAGCCCTCGACAAACTTTATTCTGTGGCCGACCGCGTGCGCATTGCCCACGACAAGAAGCTGAGTCAGGACTGGGATTATCTGCAAGCCTCGAACAATCTCCGCTTCATCTCCACCAAGGCCAATAGCTACGGAGGATATCGCGGCATCTATTCCTCGCCCTACGATGCATTCACCAACTACATGAACATCCTCGGCGACTTCATCACCCGTGTCAATAATCTTTATCCCCTCGAAATCGAGAACGAAGAGCTGAATTCTCTGCTCACCACCATCAAGAACCAGGGTGATGAATTGATGATGAAGGACAAGGAGATTGCCAAGCTCCAAAATCTCCTCGCCCGTCTCGAAAAGGAGGTGGCCAAGGATGCCGTTCCTGCAGGGTCTGTTGCTGAGGCTGCTTCCAAAGCTGCACCGGATGTGGCAGATGCCGGTGCCAAGCCGGCCAAGCCAGCCGCCCGGAAGAAGACCACTGTCAAGAAGGCGGCCAAGAAATAAGTATAACGGCCGCGCTCCGAATATCGAAATTGTCCCCTGACCTCACATAGAGGTCAGGGGACAATTTCGATATTCGGGACGCGGTGACACAGGGTGGGTGGGTCGGCATCGGGGTGTCGTTGCCGTCCGATTAGAGCAGCATGCCTTGGCGCACCTGTCGGATTGTCGCTTCTGGGGCGAAGCGAGCGGCGAGGGTGAAGGCAAACTCGATGGTGGCACCCGGCCCGCGACCCGTGATGAGCTGGCCGTCTTCACACACCAATGCGGAGGGATCGATCGGTGGTAGTGCACCGATCAGCTGGTCTTCCAGACCGGGATAGCACACCGCGCGGCGACCGGCCAGCAGTCCATGCTGTCCAAGCACAGTGGGGGCGGCACAAATGGCACCCACCACCTGAGCTTCACCAGCCATGGCGGCGATGAGAGCATCGCGCAGGGCAACGTGTTTGCCAAGGTTCTGAGCACCCACTGTGCCACCAGGAAGCACCAGAGCTTCAGCCTTGCTAAGATCGATGGCCTCAAACAGTGCATCGGCCTGCACGCGAAGTTGGTGGGCACCCTCCACTTCCTCCTGCCCGGAAATGGACACCGTCATCACTTCTACTCCGCAACGGCGGAGAATGTCGAGGGTGGCGAGGGCTTCGATTTCCTCAAAGCCGTCTGCAAGAAAAAGAATTACCATAGTTATATTGTTGTTTGGGGGAGCGAAACGTGTCTGAGAGCGTGTGTCGTGTATGTGTGAGGTGTATCTCTCCATGGCCTTGGACACCTGACGGTGAGTCGTCCCCTCTTTGAGGACGGATCGTATCGGAGGGGCTTTGTGTTTGCGCTCCAAATGAGGGGTGTGAGCGTGGCCACCCCATTAGGGGAGGGTCACGGTTGTCTGTTCTGGGATCGGAGGAGGTGCGGAGATCTTAAGCTGGATGAGCGGACATGGCTGAGAGTCGTGGAAAAAGAGATGGGCAATGTCCTGATTTTCCACCGCGGAGTCATTGTCACAACACCGCGGATCCGTGCGCACGCTTCCGTGGAACCGTTGCCACAACACCGCGGTGTTGTTTTTGCGCCGATATGGGATTTTTAGTGTATTGACAATGAGTAGATTATGATCCGGTGGCGGTTGGTCAATTTGTCGGGGGCTTTCCTGTAAATATTGCGGGGCAAGATCTGTTGGATAGTCCTTATCCCAGCTCTACCACTGTGATGCCGGCCCCACCGAACTGGACGTGCTCATCACGGTAGGCTTGGACGCCAGCCACGGTGTCGAGGTATTGGCGGATCATTGTGCGGAGCGCACCTGTGCCCGTGCCGTGAAGGATGCGGACGCGGTGCTGCTCGAGCAAGAGGGCATCGTCGATGAAGTAGCGCACCGCGGTCAAGGCTTCCTCGCCGTGCATGCCCCGAAGGTCAATCTCAGGACGGAAATGGAGCTTCTTCTCATACATCGCATCGCGCGTTTCCTTGCTGATAAAGGTCGATACTTGCGACACGGAAGGTTGGGCAGCGGGTTTGCTCGTCACTTCAAGGCGCGCGAGGGGCACGGTGGTGTTCATCACGCCGAAGAGGACGCGGGCCGTCTTGCCCTGGATGGTCTGGATCTGCCCAACGCTGTGCTGCCCCTTGATGCGGACGTAGCTCCCCGGGCGGGGCTTTTCCCGGAGGGATTCCACCTTCGGGGCATCACTGCCGTGGGAGGAGGCGAGGGTTTGGAGGAGCGATCCGAGAGCGGGAGCTGCCTTTTTGTCCTTCTTGCGGTCTTGACGGCGACGGATCTGTTCCATTTTCCGTGCGATGCGGTCGTCTTTCTCCTGCTGATCGGTTGCTGACATCGCTTGGCGGAAGGTCTGAAGCTCCTGACGGGCTTGGCGTGTGCGGTCGCGGTCGGCTTGGCTCTCCTTGATGTCGCGGATGGTCTTCTCGATTTTCGCATTCGACTCTTGGAGCAGACGCTCTGCCTCCTGTCGGGCATCGCGCAGCATCTCCTTCTTCTCGGTGGAGAGAGAGGTCAGCTCGTTCTCATACTGTGCGATGGTCTGTTCGAGCTTCTTCTCCCGTTCGTGGATGTTGCGGCGCTTGTTCTCCCAGTACATCTTGTCGCGGACAATGTCTTGGAGATATTTGTCGCTCATCACATAGTCTTTGCCCACAAGTTCGGATGCATAGCGGATCACGCTCTCGGGGATGCCGATCTTTCGGGCAATCTCTACGGCAAAGGAGCTGCCGGGATTTCCCACCTGGAGCATGAAGAGGGGCTGCATCTGTGCGCGGTCGTAGAGCATGGCTCCGTTGACCACGGAGGGTGACTGGTCGGCAAAATGCTTGAGGTTCTGGTAGTGCGTGGTGATGATGCCACAGGCATTGCGCGCCACAAACTCGCGGAGGATGCCCTCGGCCATGGCTCCACCGATCTGGGGTTCCGTGCCGGAGCCGAACTCATCAATGAGCAGGAGGCTGCGGTCGGTGCAGTTTTTCATCATCGTCTTCATGTTGAGCAGATGGGACGAGTAGGTGGAGAGATCGTTTTCCAGACTTTGTTCATCGCCGATGTCGATGAAGATGTCGTCAAAGATGCCGGCTGTGGAATTTTCGCGTGCCGGGACAGGCATACCGCATTGGATCATATACTGTAAGAGTCCGACCGTTTTGAGGCATACGGACTTTCCGCCGGCATTAGGCCCCGAGATGAGGAGGATACGTGCACCATCGCGCAGACATACATCGAGGGGCACCATCTTCTTGCCGTGGCGTTCGAGGCTCTGTTGTAAGAGGGGGTGGCGCGCCTGTACCCAGTCCAAGCAGGGCGTGGGACGGAGGCGTGGGACGATACTGCCAAACTGCTCGGAGAAGACGGAGAGGGCACGGAGATAGTCCACCTGTGCTAAGAACTGCATCGAACCTAAAATCTCGTTGATGTGTGGGCGGATTTCGGTAGAGAGGATTTGGAGGATGCGGATGATCTCACGACGCTCCGCTGCTTTGAGTTCGCGGATGCGGTTGTTGGCATCGACCACAGCGGTGGGTTCGATGAACACGGTCTTGCCCGTAGCACTCTCATCGTGGATGATGCCTTTGATCTTGCGCTTCACCGAAGGGGCAACGGGGATGACGAGGCGACCATCGCGGAGGGTGGGGGAGACGTCACGGTCAATATAGCCATCGGTCTGTGCCTGCGTGATGATGGATCGGAGGGAGTGGCTGATGCTGCGTGTTGTTACTTCGATGTTGTGGCGGATGCTCAGAAGATCGGGAGTGGCAGTGTCCTTCATCTTGCCATACTTGTTGAGCACGGTGTCGATGCGGCGGATGATCTGTGGAAAGCAGCCGATGCCCTCTGTCATGCGGAAGAGGGCGGGGTATTTGGCACGCGCGGCACGGACTTCGAGGCTTTCGGAGACTTTGCTTTCCTCTGCTGTCGAGGGGCTGTCCGCCTCTGTCTCACTCTTACGGAGGAAGCTGACAAGGCTGAGCACCGTCTGAAGCGAGCGTTTGAGATCGAATAGGTCGAGCTCTTCGAGGTAGGTGCGTTCGGGGCGGATACGCATTAGAGGCTGGCGCACGTCATAGAAGTTTTCTTCATAGACGTCCTCCTCCTCGGTCATAAACTGACCGAACTCCTGAGCTTGCAGGAGCTGTTCGCGCACGGTGTCAAAGTCGGACGAAAAGGCCACGCGATGATCCACCCATTCTGTGCCGAGGGTGGACATGCAGCGGCCTTTGAGCAACGTCCTTACCTCCGAAAAACCGATCTTTCGCTCAAAATGTTCGGGGTAAATCATGGGATTATGCGATAGATACCATCAAGGCGGTCTGGGCATTTCGTGTGCCATCAGGGGCTGTCTGCTGACACGCACGCCTCCCGGTCGTGGGAGGTTCGTGCCAAAGGGGAGAGACTTTTAGCCCTCTGGGGCTGAGGGATTCGAAAGGGGGGCAATAAAGAAGGGGAAGAGCCCCGTGAAGCTTGACGGTTTTGAGGGATTTTTGTTTGATTTTTGACCGCAAAGTTACGACAATTCCCTGAGAAAACCCCTCTGTGCGCCGTAGTGAATGGGGGGACTCGCTTTTTTTTCAACTCGACTTGCCGAATTTGAGCGGATTGTACTATATTTGCACATCGAAATCGGCTCTTGCTGAGAGTTTCCATTTAATCTTATATGCAGCACAACACTTCTATCCAGTCGCGATTGATCGCGATGAATTTCCTCGAATTTGCCGTTTGGGGCGCATACCTCATCTCGATGGGGAGCTTTCTTGCCAAACTCGGTATCGGTGCCGACATTGGCTGGTTTTATTCTGTCCAGGGCATCGTGTCCATCTTTATGCCCGCCCTCGTGGGGATCATTGCCGACCGCTGGATTCCCGCTCAGCGGATGCTTTCGCTCTGCCATCTTGTGGCGGCAGGGGGCATGCTGATGGTGGGAGTGCTCTCGTTGCAAGGAGCAACGACCTTCGCACAATTGTTTCCTTGGTATACCCTCAGCGTGGCTGCCTATATGCCCACTCTTGCCCTCACGAACTCTGTGTCGTACAACGCCCTTGATCGTGCGGGGCTGGACACGGTGAAGGCGTTTCCTCCGATCCGCATCTTTGGAACGATTGGTTTTATTATTTCGATGTGGCTCGTTGACCTTATGGGGTGGCAGCACACGGAGACGCAATTTTTCGTCTCAGCCACGTGGAGCCTCCTCCTTGCGGCCTATGCGCTCACCCTCCCCAATTGCCCGGTGAGTAAGGGCGGTACGGCCAAAGGACTGGTGCAGGCATTGGGACTTGATGCATTCCGCCTCTTTGCCCAGAAGAGAATGGCACTCTTCTTCATCTTCTCGATGCTCCTCGGCGTGAGCTTACAGATCACGAACGCTTATGCCAACTCCTTTATTAGCAGCTTCGCCGTTGTGGAGCAGTTCAGCGGTGAGTATTTTGTGGAGCATGCCAATCTGCTTATATCCCTCTCGCAGATTTCCGAAACGTTCTGCATCCTCCTTATTCCCTTCTTCTTGAAGCGTTTCGGCATCAAGACGGTGATGCTCATCGCCATGTTTGCCTGGGTGCTGCGCTTCGGCTTCTTCGCTTTTGGTAATCCCGCCTTCCCGGGTGTTACGCTCTTTATCCTCTCGATGTTGGTCTATGGCGTGGCCTTCGACTTCTTCAATGTGTCGGGTTCTCTTTTTGTGGACAAGGAGACGGAGCCGGGCATCCGTTCGAGTGCGCAGGGGCTGTTTATGCTGATGACCAACGGCATCGGGGCTTCGGTCGGTACACTCAGTGCACAGGCTGTGGTGAACCGCTTCGTGACAAACGATGCTTCAGGCCATATGGTCGGCGATTGGCAGACGGTCTGGCTCATCTTCGCAGCTTACGCCTTGGTGGTGGCAATGACCTTTATGGTAGTGTTCAAGGAGCGGAAAGCGCAGTGAAATGTGCGACTACACAATAGAATATATGGAGCGGAACGGTTTCGATGAGAAATCGCTCCGCTCTTTCTGTATCACTGATTGCGTGGGAAGCAGCGCAGTACCTCTTCGCGGAGAAACCGCTGGTCAAGGTGAGTGTAGATCTCCGTGGTGCCGATGTGCTCATGCCCCAGCATCATTTGGATGGCACGGAGAGACGCACCGCCTTCCAGTAGATGGGTGGCGAAAGTGTGGCGAAAGGTGTGTGGCGACACCGTCTTGGTGATTTCTGCCGCCGCGACATATTGTTTGAGGTTGTGGAATACTGTGATACGCGAGAGGTGGCGTCCGCGCCGTGCGGAGACAAACACATAGTCCTCTTCACCTGGGCGGATGTCGATCTCGCCGCGAGCCGACATCCACCGCCGTAGCTCTCCCATCGCGCGGAGCGACACAGGGACGATACGTTGTTTGTTCCCCTTGCCCGTAACCCGCAGAAAACCTTCATCGAGGAAAAGATCGGAGAGCCGGAGGTCGCACACTTCGCTGACCCGAAGGCCACAGCTGTACAGAACTTCCAGCAGACAGTGGTCGCGCTGACCTTCGGGGAGTTCTTGATTGATGGCTGAGAGGATGGCTTCTACCTCATCGATGGAGAGCACCTCGGGGAGGTGTTTGGGGATGCGCGGGCTTTCAAGGAGTTCGGTGGGATCTTGAGCAAGATGCCCTTCGAGTTGCAGAAACCGGTAGAATGAGCGTACTCCGCTCAGCATTCGTGCTACCGATCGAGTGGCTGCGCCAAGTTCGTGGAGCATTTCGGTGTAACGATGGAACAGTGGAAGATCGGCAGAGAGAACATCTCGATGCTCTTCGAGAAGGAAGTCGAGAAAGCGGCGCACATCACGCTCGTAGGCGAGGCGGGAGTTTTCGGAAAGACCCTGTTCGAGCAGGAGGTAGCGAAGATAGTCGTCAAGCAATTGTTCAGGGGACATGGTAGGGGGGAAGAAAGGTGAGGAGAAGTTTAAAGGCATCGGGTTTTTGCCATCGCTCGCTTTTTCGTACTTTTGCAGTCTAAAATGTAGCATCGGGAGGTGCTTTCCCGCCATACAGCGGGAAAACCTCTCTACAAAAATACGGATTTCCACCACGAAAAAGCGGATTTCCCTCTACGAATATGAAGAAACTCCTTATTCTCAACGGCCCGAACCTCAACTTTCTCGGACGGCGTGAGCCTTCCGTCTATGGTGCGTCCACTCTTTCAGAACTTCTAGATGCCCTCCGCGCTGAATTTGCCGGACAGGTCGAACTCCTCGATTGTCAGTCCAACAGTGAGGGCGCATTGATCGACCGTCTGCAACAAGCGGTAGACGAACGGGTGGATGGCATTGTATTCAATGCCGGAGCCTATACCCACACCTCTGTGGCCTTGGCCGATGCCATCAAAAGTATTGAACCGATCCCCGTTGTTGAAGTGCACCTGAGTAATGTGCACCGCCGCGAGGCATTCCGCCACCACTCCTTCCTCTCCCCCGTTTGCCGGGGAGTCATCGCAGGCTTCGGATTCGACAGCTACCGCCTCGCCATCCGTGCCCTCCTTTCCTGAAACTCAAACAAGATGAAAAAACTACTGATAGAAACTTACGGCTGCCAGATGAACGTGGCCGACTCTGAGGTCGTGGCCTCTGTCATGAAGATGGCGGGCTATGAGCCCACGGAAAATCTGGATGAGGCTGATGCCGTGTTCCTGAACACCTGCTCCGTGCGCGACAATGCCGAACAGAAGATCGTGCACCGTCTTGAAGCCCTGAATGCCATCCGTCGTCGACGCCCCCTTATCCTTGGAGTGTTGGGCTGTATGGCCGAGCGCGTCAAGGACGAACTCCTTACAAAACATCATGCAGATCTCGTAGCCGGCCCCGATGCTTACCTTTCCCTGCCGGATCTCATAGCCCAGGCCGAAACAGGACAGAAAGCCATCAATATTGACCTCTCGCTGACGGAAACCTATGGTGATGTGATGCCCGAACGCTATTGCGGCTCCAAAATCTCCGGTTTCGTCAGTATCACGCGCGGATGCAACAACTTTTGCCATTATTGTATCGTACCCTATACCCGAGGCCGCGAACGCAGCCGTTCGGTACGCAGCATCGTCAGCGAATGTCTCGACCTTCAAAAGCGTGGCTTTAAGGAAGTAACACTCCTCGGACAAAATGTCAACTCATATAAGGCGCGGCGCGACACCCTTCATGACACGGAAAATGCACCCTCAGAGATCGATCCCAATGCACTGGATCCTCAAGAGGCTTTGGCCCAGGCCATGGCGCAAACCAAAATTGAGAGCACAGAGGAGCAGGCGGCGGCCAATCCTGACTTCGTGTTCTTCCCGGAACTCCTTCGTACGGTGGCGCGCGCGGTGCCCGATATGCGCATCCGTTTTTCCACACCTCACCCGAAGGATATGAGTGATGCCACCCTCCGGGTCATCGCCGAAGAGCCGAACGTGTGCCGACACATCCATCTTCCTGTGCAGAGTGGGGCAGATGCCGTGCTGAAACGGATGAACCGTAAGTACGACCGCGCTTGGTATCTGGATCGCGTGGCGGCCATCCGGAACATTGTGCCTGATTGTGCCATTTCGACCGATATCTTTGCCGGCTATTGCGGTGAAACGGAGGCTGATCATCAAGACAGTCTGGACATGATGCGCCGCGTGGGATATGATTCGGCCTTTATGTTCAAATATTCTGAGCGTCCCGGCACCTTTGCTTCGCGCCACCTTCCTGACGATATTGACGAGGAGACGAAAATTCGCCGCTTGAACGAACTTATCGCACTCCAAAACGAACTGTCTCTTGCCGCCAATAGTGCATGGGTGGGGCGGGAGGCCGAGATTCTCCTCGAGGGAGTGAGCAAGCGCAGCCGGGAACAGCTCTTCGGACGCACCGAACAGAATAAGGTCGTCATCGTGCCACGTGAAGGGTTGCGCATAGGTCAGACAGTGCGCGTACGTATTCTTGAAGCATCTTCCGCCACCTTGAAAGGAGAAGTGGTGCTGGGATAGTCCAGACATCGAAGATTTTTATCGACAGATTCAGCCTCCGTTGCCGTACTATCGGCAGCGGAGGCTTATTTCTCAAGATCTCCTCTGACGCCTTTCCTTCGAAAAATCTGCCGGTTTCGTTTGTTTTCGCATTGTTTTGTTCAATGTGCATTGCAGAATATGCTGTTGTGGAAGTTTTTTTGCGATTTTCTCCGTGCATTGTTTGGAGGTTATGTGCGAAGGTTGTACTTTTGCACTCGCAATCGGGACGCAAGGCACACTTGCTTGGAGCGATACGCCCTTGGCGGCCGGTGTTCCCGACGGCATTGCGAACTTTG
>JBHAFF010000022.1:0-43369 GCA_041855985.1 Alloprevotella sp. | reverse complement strand
CGAGTAGCACCAAGCAGCTGACTTTGTTCTAAAGATGCACTTCGTGAAACAATTTCTCTTCGGCCTATGAAGTAGGTCGAAAGGGGGAGTGTGCCCTATTGACTTGCCAATAAAAAGCCGTGCTTAAACCGAATTGGGGTTGTAAAGTTTCTCCTGCTGAGCCTCAATAATGAGGAGGGGCAAGGTGGTGAACACCAGCGTCCACTGGCTTTCGTTCCCCTTGGCGTCGGTGAGTGTGAGGCTGTGGGTGGACTTGTGCCAGTCGTCGACGATGAAGTTGTGTTTTGTCGCGGTCAGTGGCTGGCCATTGAGCTGAGCGGCAGTGTAGGCCGCGTCCCAGCTGAGCGTGGCTTTGAGTTGTGCAGGAGCTGTAGGCTCAAGGGTGATGTATAGTTTTTGAGCTACACTATCGGCCAAGATAGGCACTTGGTTGAGGCTGAGATGAAAGTCGCGTCCCACGAGAGGTAATGCCGCGAAGAGGCTCAGCAAGACCGCTCCAAGGAGAGATAATCGTTTGTGCATGGGTGGGGAAAGGGTTATTGCCATAGTTTTCGTTCGCCTAGCGTTGTCACGGAACTGGTGGGCGTAAACTCGAGGGTCGTGCTGGGTGTTTCGTAGACAGGGTGATGGATGATGCCCTCCTGCTCTTCGCCCGAGATGAGTTTTGGGAAAGTGATGAGTTTATATTTCTTGTTGAGTTGAAGCCAGGGAACGGTCAGAAGGACGCAGATGGGTTGGTAGGCATCGGGCGTGTTGACGGTGATGAGGTGGTTTCCCGCTTCATCGACGATGCCTAGATAGGGTGTTTCTTGGTCGAGATAGACGAGCACGTGAGGCGTCATTCCTTCCTTGGTTATGGGGGGATTGTTGTCGCCTCCGATGGCGATAAGTTGGCCGCCATTGTAGATAAAGGGATGGCCATCGTTGTCAATGCCTGCTTGGTGTGAGTATTTGCCTTGGTCGAGGTCGCTGCGAGCGGCGATGATGAAGAGCGAGCCGCTCGACATGGTGAGGTTGGAAACGTCTAGTCCGTCGTTGGCGGTGGAGCAGAGGAAAATATCTCCCCCTTCGATGTGAGCCGACTGGGCGTTGCCCCCGTCGTCGAAGGCGTAGGAGCGCACGGTGCCTCCTTTGATGCGCAGTGTGCCCTTGGCTTCTATGCCTTCGCCCCCTTTACGTTCGGGTATACGCAACGTGCCGTATTTGTCGCGCGTGGGGATGGAAGTTCCTCCCGAGCAGCGCACGAAGATTTGTCCTGAGCCGATGATGAGGTCGTTGGCCGCTTTGAGTCCCTTGGGAAGAGAGCGCGGGATATAGACTTTCTTGGGATTGGTTTGGGCTTCTTCTTCCGTCACATCAAGGTCGGGCACAGCAGTATCGTCGGGATTGTAGCGAAGGGCTGCGTTGCCCGCGGTGTGTACCCATACTTTTGCCCCATCAATGAGGAGGTCGTTGTTTTCAGTCTTGGTCTTGCCTGCACTGATGCCCTTGCCCCCGTCGCCAGTGACGAGGAGGTGGAGTTCGCCGCCCGTGAGCTGTGTGGAGAAGTCCGACTTCACGGCACAGGCGGAGCTATAATCTTTTTCGGCTTCGTCCCAAAGTGCATCGCCAGTGAGGATGGCGGTGAGCTTACCGCCCGAGATGTGGATGAGCGAGTCGCTGCGCACGCCCTTGCCTGCGATGGCGTCAGAATAGATTTGGAGTGCGCCACCGCCCATGTGGAAGTAGTCTTTCACCTTGACCGCGTCGCCCTTCTTACCATGGGCATTGACGCGCACAAGTCCCGAGATGAAGTGGATGTAGTCGTCGGAGGCGATGCCGTTCTTGCTGTTGGCTTCTACGGTGAGCGACCCTGTGCCTGAGATGCAGATTTGCCCCTCCGAGAAGAGGCATCCGCGCTCGTCTTCGCCCGCTGTCTTAGTGTAGGTCTTGCCGTCTGTGAGCGTGTTGTGGCGTCCTGCGGGCAGGACTACGAAGAGGCGCTTCTTGCCTTGGTTGTTGATGGCGGCGCCAGTGGGGTTGGTGAGTTGCACCCCGTCGAGCGTGAGCTTGGCCTTGCGTGTGCCATAAAGCTTGAAGGAGCCATTGTCGCTTTTGCCTGTGAGCACATATTCCACGCCCTCTTGCTCGGATCGCACGATGACGTGTTGGCCGTTCACCTCAACCTTTACGCCCTCGGCGATGCCGTTGACTTGTGCTTGGCCAGTGCCAAAGGTGATATGGATGCGGTGTGACCAAGTGCTATTGTCCACAAAATCCTCATAAGCCTTCTCCATCTCGGGAGCAGGCATCGTTTCGGAGCGTTCTGCCCACGCTTGGTCGTTGGTGAAAGCGATGTTGAAATCGAAGTCTTGGGCGAAGGAGGGAGGAATGATTTTGGTGCGTGCGAAGTCGCGTTCTTTCCAACTCATTTCGCGTACTTCGCCAACGGGGAAGATGGTGGTGCCAGTAGCCGAAATGAGGTGTGCCTGCCCTTGTGTGTAAATGATACGTTGCACTTGGGGGACGACCGAGGTGGTCTCGAAGTTTTCCTTGTTGACGAGCTTGTTTCGCTCTTCTTCTCCCACCTTAAAATGCTGTGTGACGTAGACGTTGTGTTGTCCTTGGGCAAGGGTGAATATCCCGATGCACATGGCCAGCAGTACACAGCGTTGGACGAAATGACTTGGCATAATGGTTTGCAGAGGATTAAGGAATGAAACACTTCAAGGAGGTTTGGCCTACTTGTACAATATAAGTGCCACGACCCAGTGCAGCTAGAGATATGTGTCCCGTATGACCTGCCGCGAGGGAACGGGTGAGCACTTTCCGGCCTTGGAGATCGAAGACGTTGAGCACGGCATTGCCCATCCCTTCGACGGTGAGCGTGCGCCCCACGAAGCTAAGGTGGGCTTGGGTGTGGGATGTAGAACCGACAGCACTGGCGTTACGGAAGCTCCATGCCTGCACCTCGGCAAACTCCCACTGGCCTTGTTGCCCAGCGGTGGAGTTGAGAAGGATGTGGTTGCCTTCAAAAAGCATTTCAGGCTTTTGATTGAACGCGCAACTCACGGTTGTACCGTTGGTGAGGGTGATTTCGAGAATGTGGGTGTCGGCTGCACGCACGACGTGGGCGAACAGCCCCATTGCCAGGGTCAGGCTACTTGCCAGGCGTAGTGATCTTTTCATGATGGGAGTGATTGGTGATGAGTGGACGAGCTGGAATATAGAGGGCTGCTGTAGAGGCACGGGAAAAGCATTCCACGGAAGGTGAAGTGTTTTCCGTCAGAAGGACTGAGCGATAAGACCATCAGCACGGGGCATGGATAGCCCATAAGGTGGGACAAAGTTCTTGATTTGTTTTTGTTTGACAAAGCCTTTGTGGTGTTTTGATAAGGAAGTCCACGCTTACGGGGGGGGGTAATTTGACAAGTAGAGATATCAAATAAAAGAACATCCCTTGTAAAAAGGCGAGAATGGAACGATATGAAGGCTTTAAAATCCCAGAAACCCTAAAATAGGGTTGCTTTTCGTATATTTATTGTTGATCACCAAACAGATACACCCTAAACAATCCTCTATGAAACGGGCAGCAAAGTTTTTCACCACGTTCAAAGAACTCTGGATATTTATTGTATTGCGGATGATTTCCGCAAAGAATATGAGTTTGAATTGAACAAAAAGCACTTTCTCGTCCCAATCCCTCTGCTCATGGTCCAAAACGTTGCAACAGAAAGGGAAGGATGAGCGATGCAGAGATGAGCAGCTCACTTTGTTCTAAAACTTATTGCGTGCACAATTTGCATTCGACCTAAAAAATAAGTCGAAAGGGACAGCGTGCGCTATTGAAAAGGGGGATTGGCAGCAGGGCTTAAACCGAAGTGGGGTAACAGGCAAAATAGAGCCATATCACTGGCTTGCCCCTACGAAGGACACCGAAGGCCTGAAGCAACGGTCTTAACAACTCAGCACGCAGAACAGCATTCTCTTTTTAGAAAGACAACAGAATAAATATCCAATTTGCAGGGAAAATTAAGCTTACATCACCAAATGGCTTGGCAGAACTAGCAGAAAACACTAATTTTGCAACCACAAGCAACGAACACTTGTACATCAACCTTCACCATCCGGCGAAACGGTTCACACCTTCAGCCCGATGTTTCCTCCGATCTAATCTCACCATTCGTCGCTTCACACGCTAACCGCATACCTTTTACGATATCCTTGTTTTATGAGAAACGTATTTCAACCGCGAAACACGCTGCGCAATCTTCTGTTGGCAGGCATGCTGGCAGGAGGATTGCCTCTTGCTGCCCAAAACCAAGGCGAATCGTCGGTGGTCATCACCGGATCCGTACTCGATAAAATGGGCGTACCCCTCCACGGTGCCAACATCCGTGTGGCCAACGGGCGCAAGCACTGGAACACTTCGGCCAATGCCGAAGGCAACTTCACCATGCGCGTCCCTTCGGCTTTCCTGACCCGCAACACCCGCATCACCGCCACTTATCTTGGCATGAAGGTGAGTGTACAGGTCTATAAGGTAGGGAAGAACGAATATCGCTTTGTCCTCGAAGACAACAGTCGTGAATTGGGCGAAGCTGTGGTTACGGGCTACGGATTAGTGAGCACACGCGAGAAGACCAGTTCCATCACCTCGCTCAAAATGGACGACATTCTGATGCCGGGTATGACCTCGATCGAGCAAGCCCTCGAAGGACGCGTGCCCGACATGGTGTATATGCAGAACTCGGGTGAGGTGGGTGCAACGGCGCGCATGCGCATCCGCGGCACATCGTCCATCATCGGCAACCGCGAGCCTCTCTGGGTGCTCGATGGCATCCCCCTCTCCGACCCTGTGGATGTTACAAACGAGCAGCTCAACGACCCCGACTACATCAACTACATCGGCAATGCCATCTCGGGCATCAACCCGCAGGACATCGAGCGGGTAGACGTGCTGAAGGACGCAGCAGCCACAGCCTTGTACGGCACACGCGCCGCCAACGGCGTGATCGTGGTGACAACCAAGAAGGGTGAGAGCGGACCGCCACGCATCACCTACAATACGCAGATGAAATACACCGCGCGTCCACGCTACACCGACAGAAATATCAATCTGATGAACTCCCAAGAGCGCATGCAGTTCGGCAAGGACTTGGTAGAACTCCACTACACCTTCCCACAACACATGACGATGGTGGGCTATGAGGGAGCCTACAGCCGCTTCGTGACGGGGCAAACCTCCTATGAAGAGTTCCTCGCCGAGGTGCAACGCTATGAGACGAGCAACACCGACTGGTTCAAACTCCTGACCAACGACACCTTCAACCACAACCACACGGTCAGCCTGTCGGGTGGTTCGGAGACGGCACGCTATTACGCCTCCATGGGCTATAATAAAGAAGAGGGCATCGTGCGTGGCCACGGCAACGACCGATATACCGCCGCACTCAACATGCAGACGAAGATTGCCAACACGATCCAAGCCAACTTCCGCCTCAATGCCAGCGTACAGAAGAAGAGCCAGCTTCCCACGGCCATCGATGCACTGGGCTATGCCTACAACACCACGCGCGCGCTCCCCGCGCACAATGCAGACGGCTCCTTGTTCTACTACCAACGCCACGCCTACCACGTGGGCACCGACAAGGGTGAGGAATACAAATACCGCTATAACATCCTCAATGAGATGGAAAATGCGGAGCAAAAGTACAGCTCGAACAACATCCTCGCCGCCCTGGACTTCATCTATCGCCACAAGCAGTGGCTCGACCTCACCTTCACCACTTCCTATCAGCGCACCACGAGCAACACCGACACGTGGTTCGGTGAGAAGACCAACTATGTGGCACAGCTTAAAAATGGTGAGATAGAGGCCGCACCCATCCCCGGTGCCTATGGCCTATCCGATCTTCCATATGGCGGAGTCTACAACATGAGCCACAACGTGAACGAATACTTCACGCTCCGCCTCCAAGCCAATGCGCGCCACAGTTTCGGCTATCAGAAGCGCCACATGCTCAGCGCATCCGTTGGCTATGAGTTGAACACCTCCAACACCGACGGGTATTCGATGGAGACACGCGGCTACTACAAGCAGCGCGGCATGAAGTATGTGACGATGACGCGCGAAGAACTGGAAAAATATCCCCTCTACGCCTCATGGGTGGCCAACAACCATCCCACCCTTCGTGCCGACAAGACGCACCGCCTCTCGGGCTATGCCATCGCATCCTATGCCTACGGCACCTTTGCATCCCTCAGTCTCAACGGACGTTTCGATGCGTCCAACAAGTTCGGAACACGCAGCAACGAGAAGTTCCTCCCCGTGTGGTCCATCTCCGGCATGTGGAATCTTGGAGACACCTTCTTCCGCGACCTGCGCTGGCTGAGTGATCTCCGCATGCGCTCCTCATTCGGAAAAACGGGCAACATGGTGGACAACCAAACGCCCAACCTCCTCCTCCGCCAAGGCAGTGTAGACACCTATTATGGCGAGAATGTATCCACCGTCTTTGCCCTGCCCAATCCCAACCTCCGCTGGGAGCAGACGGATCAGTTTAACCTCGGGCTGGACGCCTCCTTCATGGACAACCGCATCTTCATCGGCCTCGAAGGTTACTACAAGCACACGCGCGATGCCTTCAACTCGGTGGAAGTCTCGTCCATCAATGGTGTCGGACAGTATGTGATGAACGGTAGCGACATCTACAATCGCGGATTCAGCATCTCCCTATCGGCCTATCCCATCAAAACGCGCGACTGGTCATGGTACCTCTCCACAAACTATTCGTTCGTGCACAACGAGGTAGAATCAAAGAGTGCCAACGACTACACGATCAACGACTACCTCAACGGCACCGCCATCATCGATGGTGAAAGCATCGGCACGTTTTATTCCTACCGTTTCCTTGGTCTCAACCCATCAAACGGAATGCCGCTCTTCGACGACTATGCCGACCGCCGACACCTGCTCGAAGGCAAAACCCTGGGAGAAATCATTGAAATGGTGGGTGTGAAAAGCGGTAGTCGTGAGCCCTTCCTCACAGGAGGCATTTACTCCACTCTGCGCTACAAGCAGTTCACCCTCTCCACGAGCTTCAACTACTCGCTGGGCAACAAGATCCGCCGCTATGCCCTCTACAAAGATATCCTCAACGGCATTTCATCGGAAAACAATGTGCGCAAGGAGTTTACCGAACGCTGGATGAAGCCCGGCGATGAGCAGTACACCAACTACCCTTCCCTCATCAGTCCGAGCGATCCGGCGTGGAACGAGAATCGCTACCATTGGAGCGGCCGCGGTCTGGCTTCGGTCTTCGGCTTCAAACCGTTTGCCGAAAACTACTGGACCATGTATGACTATTCTGATGTCCGCGTTGTGTCGGGCGATTACCTCCGTCTCTCACAGGTGTCGCTACGCTATCAATTTCCCTCGCGGATGCTCAAAGGCCTGCCGTTCAGCAATCTTTCGCTCGATGCCTCCATCTCCAACGTCTTCACCATTAAAAGCTCCGACCTCGAAGGTCAGGATCCCACGCAGAGTGGTTTTTCCATCAACACCGCTCTCTCGTTGCGTCCCTCCTACACCTTCGGTCTGAGAGTTACCTTTTAATCCTGCCTCAACATGAAACCCTCTATTTTCCCCCTTGCGCTGGCCTCGCTGCTGATCGGAACGACGAGTTGCAACGACTTCCTCGACCAGTATTCCCAAGACCTCGTGGTGGCCAAGACGGTGCAGGATCTGAACGAACTCCTCATCGGTGACGTCTACCTCCGCAGCCAGACCGTATCCTACGGGATGTCGCAGGGCGTGTATGCCTTCGTTAACCTTTTGGACGATGACATCAACACCACACTCATCAAAGACAAGAACAAGAACGACATCAACACCGCATGGAGATACGTGGTACATCCCATGTTCGGCTACTTCACCTGGCAGCAGGACGTGCGCTACAACTATGGCGGAACGTCCAACCCCGAAGACAACGCCACTTGGAACAAGCTCTACCAGCGCATTGCCCACGCCAACAACATCATCGACATCATCGATGAGATGCCCCATGAGACGGACGATGACAAACGCCTCTATCACCGGGTCAAGGGTGAGGCACACTTCCTGCGTGGACAGTTCTACTTCGCACTCGCCAACCTCTATGGGCATGCTTATCGCCCCGATTCCGCAGCTACGGATCTGTGTGTACCCCTCAAGCTCACGCCCCATGTGGAGCACGTAAAAAACAAGGAGACACAGTTCACCCGCGCCACGGTGCAAGCGGTCTACGACCAAGTGGTAGCCGACCTCACCCTTGCCACCGAAGAACTGACCCTTTCTCCACAGCTCGACCGTTATCGGCTGCACCGTGCCTCGGCTGAGGCCGCAGGATTGCTCTTGAGCCGCGTACACCTCTACCGCCAAGACTGGGCTGCCGCAGAGGCCGCCGCCAAGGCAGTAATGGAAAGCCGGTACTGCCGCATCGCAGCACTGGCCGAAGTGGCGGCGGGTGGCGCTCTCCTCCGCCAAGGAAGCACAGAAGTTATCTTCTCACAAGGCGCGAACTACATCGCTCCACGCAACAAAGGCACGTCTCTGAGCGGTGATGCGGGCGACTTCTGTGTGTCCAGCGACCTGTACAGCCTGTTCGACGACAACGATGTACGCAAGCCCACCTTCTTCTCACCCAACGTCACGACCGACAGCATTAGCCTGAGCGGAAAGTACGAGCGCGGGCTGGAATTGAACCATGTGTCAGACGGTTTTGCCCTCCGCGCCGCCGAAGCCTATCTCAACTATGCCGAAGCATGCGCCATGCAGCAGAAGACGGCCGAGGCCAACCGCGCACTCAATGCCCTACGTACAGAGCGCATCCTTGACTTCATGCCCGAAACGCACACAGGAGCAGAACTGGTGCAGGCCATCCGCGACGAACGCCGCCGAGAACTCTGCTTCGAAGGACACCGGTGGTTTGACCTCCGCCGCTATCAGGAGAACAAACTGTTCCCTTTTGCCAAGACCATCCAGCACGTGTTCAACGTCTATTCCGACAACAACTACTACGTCACCACGCACCGCTTCCTCCTTCCCCCAGGCGATCCCGCCTACACCTTCGCCATCCCACCCAAGGCAATCGAGTTTGACAAGGTTCCAATGCCCAACAATCCGCGCCACCGCCGCGAAGAGGTGAAAATCGAGAAGCCCATTCCTCTGCCCCCCATCGGAGGAGATGAGGAAGGAAGCAGCGATGACAGCAATGGCGACACGGCACAATCCTAAACCTTCAGCACCCTAGCCTTATGAAAAAGATTGCTTATCTCTTCCTCCTGCTCGTGCTGACGGCATGCGCTGGCGAAGATCCCATCACGCCCGCCATCGAGCAGCCCAACGAATTTACCCTGACGGACAATCCCTCAGATCCCGTGCAGCACGCCCGATATCTCCTCTTTAAAGAATATGGTGTGCCTGTTTATTTCAACGACACGATTGCCGTGCGCAACAAGGGGACAAATGCCGATGGAAGCCCCCGGATGATTTATGAGACAGTAGACCTCAACTGGACGTTCTCGGGCTACAACCGTGGAGTCAAATACACCTACCACTACCTCACGCAGCCCGAAGAGCAGCTCCGCGCCCTCAACTTCGTGGGTAAATATCTGGCTACGGCTCCCAAAGCACTGCGCCCCTTCAGTATTATGCTGGCGGATACGCTTACCGCCTCGTCCCGCAGCTCCATCGAGCAGCCCATCTATCACGTGGGGTTCCGCACACTCGTCTTTGCACAAGTCAAGGATCTTACCGATCCTGATACCATCCAGTCCAAGATTGCCACAGTGATCCGCAACATGATTGCCGATCGTGTCACCGCCAACAAGACGGTGTGCGCCCTCTTTGCCCAAGTGTCGAGCGAGAAAGGATGGTACAAAAGCGAATGGGAGAAACTGGGCAACTGCCCTACCCTGCTGAAATGGCAACGGAAATCATGGGTCCTCAGCCCCAACGCCCTCTTCGACTCTGCGCCTTATGAGATCTATGGTGGACAAGACTTGGTGGATTTGCTCCTCCAAGGTTCGCCATCGGGCGAAGCCTATGTGGCCGATGCCGCAGAAGCACGCGAAGTGCGCCGCCTCATGATCCAGGAAATGGGCAACTACGGTTTCATCCGTGGATGGAAGAACACAGGATTTCGCACACCCGCAGACGACAAAGAGGACCGTGAGTACTTTCTCCAAGCGATCATCACTTTGGGTGAGCGCGGCTTCCGCGCACGCTACGGCACCTCCAAACTCGTCATGGAAAAATACCAGATCCTGGCCGATTTCATCTCGGACACCTTGGGCTACCCGCTCGACTATGACGGTCGTTCTGAAGAAGAACAAATTGACGACATCACCAACTCCTAACGCCTCTTGCTCATGAAACGTCATATCCTTTCCGCCCTCGGCGTCTGCGCCTTCTTGCTCGCAGCACCGATGCTCACTGCCTGCGGCGATGATGACACGCCCTCCATGGCAGCATTTGACGCCTCCAAAATCAAGCCAGCCCCCGACTTCACCGACCCACGCGACGGGACGGTCTATAAGACAGTGCAGATCGGCCAACAAATCTGGATGGCCGAAAACCTCCGCTACGCCCTGCCCGGATACTCACTCGATGGTGCCTTCACATGGGACGAGGCATTCATCAACCGCGAGAGCATCCGCCCGGACGACGAGGCCCTCATGACCATCATCCGCAACATCGTCAATGACCCGCAATACAACGGGTGGATGATCGACACCGGCACAGGATTTTCCTATCCCTTCGGAACGATGGTACTCCAATGGCTCGAAATGGTCGAGCGGGGCGATGCCGCCCTTAAAGACATCACGAGCTACATCCGCCAGATGTCGCCCGCAATGGGAGCACTCATTGACCAGGAAGCTCTTCGCGCTGCCGAATTGCCTTCTGTCAAAGCCAAAGTGGGCAAACGCTCGCACGATGCAGCAGAAGCCGAAAACGGAGGTTATACCGCGCGCTACGGCTACCTCTATTCTTTCTCCGGTGCACAGGCTGCCGTGCCCGAAGGTTGGCGGCTCCCCACCGATGCCGACTGGCAAGAACTTGAGCGCAACCTCGGGCTGAGCCCGCAAGAAGCGGAACGCAACGAAGCCTGGCGGGGAGAAGGGCTGGCCACACTACTCTCCGAAGGCGGAGCATCAGGGTTCAACGCCCTGCGCGCAGGAGGCAATGCCTACACCGCCGAGAGTTCGATGTATTACCTCAACAAGGACCGCGCCTGGTATTTCTGGACCTCTACCAAAGGCAAGCAGCACGACTCCATCGATGTGGCCACCATCCGCATAGCCAACAACTTCAACACCAAAGTGTGGCGAGGCACGTCACGCATCGCCAACCTCATGCAACTACCCACCCTCTACAGCGTGCGCTGCGTGAAAGACGCCGACTAACCTCCTTACTCCTCGACCCTGCCCCACAAAGCCCACCTGGCCTTGCGGGGTAGGGTCGGCTTCCTATAACCTTTTCTCCCTCACCTATGTTTCGCAAAACCCTCCTCGTTGCCTCCTTCCTCGGTGCGTCCCTGCTGAATGCACCGGTGGTCTTCGCGCAACAGAAACCTTCGATCTATGGCGATCAGGTCAAGGCCGATGTCAAACTTAACTATGTCTATACCCTCGAAGAGGCTCTGGCGCGTGCCCGTGCCGAAAAGAAACTCATCTTTTTCAACTGCTTTGCCGACTGGGCCGTGCCTTGTCATGGCATGAACAAGCACGTCTTCTCCGACCAAGGCTTTGCCGACTACATGAACCGCACGTTCGTCAATCTGTTCATCGATGTGAGCGACCGTGAACAGGCCGCTCTGGTCAAGCGTTACAACATCCAAAAGTTCGCCCATTTCCTCATCCTCAATGCCCAAGGCGATGTGGTGCACCGTATTGTGGGCGGAAAGAAGCTCCCCGACTTCCAGAAAGATGTGCAACTCGCCCTTTCCGACAAAACCTCCCTCGCCGGAACAATGGCACGCTACGCCGCAGGGAAGACCTCGAAGTCCGACCTGCTCAACCTCCTTCACGCGCTCCAACTGGCCGATGACCAGGAACGCTTCACCCAAGTGGCGACCCAATATCTCGGGCAAATCAAAAAGGCAGACTATGCCAAAGCCGAAAACTGGTTCATCATCTCCCGGCAGCTCACCGACACCGACAGCGACCTCTTTACCTACTTCACCGAACACAAGGCCGACTTTGTCAAGGAAAACGGTGTGCAGAAGGTGAACAACCTGCTCGAACACCTCTTCTATGCCCGTCTGGCCGCGCAGGCCGCAGGAACCGAGCCTTATCAGGCCGACGAACTGCTCAACCAGTATCTGGCCATGCAGAAGGCTGCACTTCCCGACAGCTCCCTCTGCTACCGCCTCCATCAGCTCGCCAAACTCCGTGGTGAACGGCAATATGACGCCCTCATCGACTATATGGAGCGCGAAGGCGGTCGCCTTGGCCAAGAGCGTGTCGCGCTGGCCTTGACCTTCGACTTCCCCGAACAGTCCGAAGCACAAAAGAAGCGTACAGTCACTTACCTCCGCAACCTCGCACAGTCAGAGCCGGAGAGCGTGGCCAAACACCTCAACGCCTTTGCCGACCGACTGGAACGCTATGACGGCATCACCTTCGAAAACTCCTCCTTCGCAGAGGCCTTGGCCAAGGCCAAGGCAGAAGGCAGCTACCTTTTCCTCGATGCCTACACCAGCTGGTGTGGCCCATGCAAACAAATGGCCAAAGACGTGTTTCCTCGTCCGGAAGTGGGACGTGCCTTCACACAGAACCGGTTGCTGGCCATCAAGATGGACATGGAGAAGGGGGAAGGTCCCGCGGTGGCGAAGCGTTATGAAATTTCAGCCTATCCCACGATGCTCATTCTCGATGGCGAGGGCAACGTGGTAAAGCGCATCGTTGGCGCGCGTCCCACTGCCCGCTTCATTCAGGACGTGTCTCACCTTCCCCGTCCCGAATATGGCTATGACAAGGTAAAGGCAGCCTACAACAATGGCGACCGCACCCCCAACATCGTATATTATTATGCCCGTCTAGCCGCCGATGCCGGCGACCTCAAACAGGAAGCAGCCGCCGAGCTGCTCGATGAAATGTACCGTTCGCTCTCTGACGAAGCCTTTTGCAGCCCTTCGGCCAGCGAGTTTGTCGCGGCCGTCCGGAGCACACGCCACCCCGTGTTCGAACGCCTCGTACAGCTCTATCCCACGCGTGATGCAGCACAACGTGCCACCTTCAGCGGGCTGATGGCCAACGCCGTGCTCAATGACCTGAACGCACAGCAACAACCCCTCTCGGCCGAAGAGTGCAGCACATGGCACACGCGCCTCACCACCGCCACGGCACAGACTCCCGACGCTCCGATCGCCATCGTAGCACGCTTCCTGAGCCACGTGCGGAGCAAGGACCATAAAACTATCCTCGGATTTTACACACAGAGCCTCCCCAAATGCACAGACAGTGCCCTGCGCCTGCGCATTGACCGCATGCTCCTTTCCCTCCTCGCCGATGCCCCGCGTGACCTCCTCAATCAGGCGGTGGACTACATGAAGAGTGCACAGCAAAGCATCGCCACCACTGCACCTGAGCACGCGAAGGAATACCTGAGTCTCACTTCCCGGCTCGCCGAAATGGCCCTATCCAAATAATCCGTCTATGCCATGCGAACGTTTTTACTCGCTCTACTCCTCGTCTGCGTCGCCCTCACAGGGGCGGCGCAGACCAAGTTTCGTGCCACCCTTCCTTATCGCAACGAGGCGGGCAAACTCCTTGTTGATGTGCGTGTCAATGGAGTGCCTGCCCGTTTCCTCATCGATACCGGAGCACCCTGCTGCGTGACGTACAGCTTCGCCCAACGGATCGGGCTCACCACGGGACAGAGCATTTCCGCACAGGACTCCAACGGACAGACGACACAGGCACACCTCGTCACCCTCGACAGCCTTAACCTGGGCGGTGTGCAGTTCCATCGCCTCCAAGCCATGCAGTGGGGCAAAGGCAATCTCACCGAACAGATGGGCATCGACGGCATTGTGGGGTACAACCTCTTCCAGATGGGATTACTCCGTCTCGATGGAGAGCGACACGAGATGACCTTCACCAACTATTCGCGCGATCTAGGCATGGATCCGGCCCATGCCCTACCTTTGCTCAAAGGTGCGCCCGTCCCGCTCATCCCCGTCCGTCTGGGCAAGACTGAGACGGACACCGTAATGTTCGATTCCGGAGCGGCGGACTTCTACGAAATCTCCCGCACCACCTATAACCGTCTCTCCGCCTCGGGACGCCTGCGCACCGCCCTCCGCCCCCTCGCCTCAGGGACTGGCATCCTCTCCATGGGTGCCGCCGGCCTGGCTCAGGAAGCCACGCTCCACCGCGTCAAGGTGCCACGCTTCGGCCTCGCCACCACCCTCTTCCGCAACGTGTCCTCCATCACTACCGACGGACGCGACTCCCGCATCGGATCGGACATCCTGCGCTATGGCACGGTGGTCATTGACTATCCCAAACGCCTCTTCTACTATCGACCCCATGATGCCAACCTCCAGCCCGACCTCTACCAGAAGGAGTGGGAGGTGGTGCTCATTGTTGAAAATGGCCATGTTTCAGCAGGTATCGTGTGGGACAACCGCCTGCCCATCCGCCGCGGCGACCGCATCCTCGCCGTCAATGGGCAGCGAATCCCCGACACCGTAGACCTCCGTACCGCTACCACACAAGGCCTCATCGCCATGCCCGGCGACCAAGCCGAACTGACCTTCCTCAACGCCCGGACCGGGCGGGAAGAACAAGTCAAGATCCGGCGGAAATGAGGGTGATGGAGTGCTCGACCATTGCCCCTCGGGAGCATCCGAACCTTCTATAAGCTCCGCTCTTTCCGAGGCGTCTTGCGCTTTTCCCCAATCGCGCGCGGTGCATCTCAGAAAAAAAGCGTACCTTTGTCGCATACAACCCACACAGTTTCCACAACAACAATCACACAATATCTATATGGCAAAAAAAGCATTGCTCATCATCCTCGACGGTTGGGGCATCGGTGCCCAAGGCAAGGGCGATGTCATCTTCCAGACTCCCACGCCCTATATGGACTATCTCAATGCCAACTACCCCCACTCTCAACTTCAAGCTTCGGGCGAGAACGTTGGCCTTCCCGATGGGCAGATGGGCAACTCTGAGGTGGGACACCTCAATATCGGTGCCGGCCGTATCGTCTACCAAGACCTCGTGAAGATCAACCGCGCCTGCGCTGACGGTTCCATCATGAAGAACGAAGAGGTGGTGCGCGCCTTCACCTACGCGCAAAACGAAGGAAAGCGGGTGCACCTCATGGGGCTCACCTCCACCGGTGGTGTGCACTCCTCGCTCGACCACGTGTTTAAGCTCGTAGACATCGCCCGCGAATATGGCGTGCAAGAACGCACCTTCGTACACTGCTTCATGGACGGTCGCGATACCGACCCAAAGAGCGGAAAGGGCTTCATTGCCGACCTCGCAGCCCACTGCGATCGCCAGGGTGCACACATCGCCGACATCGTGGGACGCTTCTACGCCATGGACCGCGACAAGCGTTGGGAACGCGTCAAGACCGCCTACGACCTCCTCGTCAAGGGTGAAGGCAAGCCCGCCAACGACCTCGTGGCCGCCATGCAAGAGAGCTATGACGATGGCGTGACCGATGAGTTCATCTTGCCCATCCGCAACGCCAAAGTCGATGGCACCATCCGGGAAGGCGATGTCGTCCTCTTCTTCAACTACCGCAACGACCGCGCCAAGGAGCTGACTTACGTCCTCTCCCAAGAGAATGTGGAGGAGCAGGGCATGACCACCATCCCCGGAATCCAGTTCTATACCATGACCCCTTACGATGCCTCGTTCAAGAACGTGCACATCCTCTTCCCCAAAGAAAACGTGACCAACACGCTCGGCGAATACATTTCCTCGAAGGGGCTCAAACAGCTCCACACTGCCGAGACAGAGAAATATGCCCACGTAACGTTCTTCTTCAACGGTGGTCGTGAACAACCCTACGAGGGTGAAGATCGTATCCTCGTGGCTTCGCCCAAAGTGGCCACCTACGACCTCCAACCTGAGATGAGCGCACCCGAAGTAAAGGACAAGCTCGTGGCCGCCATCAAGGAAGACAAGTACGACTGGATCGTGGTAAACTTTGCCAATGGCGACATGGTAGGCCACACCGGCGTCTATAGCGCAATCGAAAAGGCCGTAACCGCCATTGACCAGTGCGTGAACGAGGTGGTGGAAACCGCCAAGGCCATGAACTATGAGACCATCATCATCGCCGACCACGGCAATGCCGACAATGCCATCAACCCTGACGGCTCAGTCAATACGGCCCACTCTCTCAATCCCGTGCCCTTCATCTACGTGACGGAAAACAAGAACGCCCGCGTCAGCGACGGTGTTCTGGCCGATGTTGCGCCCTCCATCCTCCACATCATGGGCTTGGAGCAACCCTCCGAGATGACCGGCCGCAACCTCATCGAGGATTGATCCGCAAACCGCGCCCGACAGGCTGAACCATCCCGCCCCGACATGCCCCGACATGCCGGGGCGGTGATCGTTAATAGCGTGGACACATCAAAGGGACAAAGGAGGGATGCTTAACGAATGGAAAACGTGAAAAGGACACCGCCGTGTCGTGCAAAAGAGTCCGCGGATTCTTTTGCACGACACGGCGGTGTTTAGATTCTTTTTCCGCGGAGTCTTTTCAACGATTCCGCGGTGTGGTTTTGAGAGGTGGAAAGCGGGATATTCCGGGGACGGATGCGCACAGACGACAGCAGGCAGTGCGGAAAAAACATCCCGAAAAGTGCAGAGTAAAGTCCCATAACCATCGCGTGCGGAGCGCAAACCTTCGATGGCTCATTCCGACTATCCGTGCTACCCCCTACACACGGAGAACCACGAACAAGGCACACATTCGGGCACTTGAAGCCAGGATTGCCTGAACAGATCCACAGAGGGAGGCATAAAAAATATCGGGGTGGAACATAAATTGTAACGATTATAATTTTGTGGATCGGGAAATAGTTTATATCTTTGCCGACAGAAAGACAGATCGATCGCAAAAGCGGAGGAACAGCCTCGGCAGAGCTGCACAGAATGTGGCTACGAGTCCTCCACCCTCCACAAAAGCACAGCAACAGCGGCACAGCAGCACAACGGAGCTGCACGCTGTTGAGGAAAAAAGGTCTGACTCCAACGAATCCTCATCACTTACCTCTAAAACCCCAACCATTATGAATCTCTCCAACATAGCCCTCAGCCTTTTCGCCGCCTCGGCACTCGCACAGACACAACCCACGGACGGAAAGTTCACCCTTGTGACCCTGCCCTACGCCCTCAACGCCCTCGAACCCGTGGTGAGCGAGACGACGATGAGCCTGCACCACGGCAAACACCTGGCCACATATGTCACGAACCTCAACAACCTCCTGCCAGGAAGCGGGCTCGAAGGATTAACGCTCGAAGAGGTGGTGCAGCAGTCGGAAGGTGCCCTCTTCAACAACGCGGGTCAGACGCTGAACCACAACCTCTACTTCACCCAGTTTGCCGCTCCTCAAGAAGGCCGCCAACCGGTGGGTAAACTCGCTGCCGCCATCGATGCACAATACGGCTCATTCGAAGCCTTCCAAAAGGAATTTGCCCAGAAGGGTCTGACGGTGTTTGGATCGGGCTGGGTATGGCTCTCGGCAGATCAGGATGGCCGCCTCGTGATCACGCAGGAAGCCAATGCGGGAAATCCGGTGAAGCACGGCCTTCGTCCGCTCCTTGGTCTGGACGTGTGGGAACACGCCTACTATGTGGACTATCAGAACCGCCGCGCCGACCATCTCGCCGCCGTGTGGAGCATCATCGACTGGAATGTGGTCGAAGCCCGCTACACCAAATAATATGACAGCTGCCCTCAGCGGGCAGCATCAAATAAATCCCCACCAGAGCCTGTAAACTCCGGTGGGGATTTTAGGTGCTATGACAGCAACGATGAAAAGGTCAATACTTGTGGTGCGTACTTTCCAGTTCTGCACGCGTGAGGCTCTTGCGATCAATGCTGCGCCAGGCGTAGAAGATATAGGCCAAGACGAAGGGAATGATGAGGGATACGATGGCCATCGTGTGGAGCGTGAAGTGGCTCGAACAGCTGTTGGCCAAGGTCAGCGAAGAGGCGGGGTCGGCAAGTGAGGGATAATAGGCCGTGTTGTTAAATCCGGCGAGGAGGAGGAGCACCCACACTACGAGCACCGCACCCGAACCTGTCCACCAAATTCCTCCGCGGCTGGCGGGGATAAAGAGGGTGCGAAGGATCCCCGTCAGAACATAGATCACGCCCAGCAGGAAGGCACTGATCCACCAAGGCAAGGCCAGGAAGTTGTGGAAATATTTGTAGGGTTCGAGGGTTACAGCTCCCGACACGGGATCGACCGCCCATCCGGGCATGGTGAAGAGGTGGGCGAGGAAGGCGAGGAAGAGGATGAGGAAAGCACCCGTGTCCACCCACAGTGCCCGGCGGATGCGTGGAGTGAGCACCTCATCATCGATGTTATTGCGCAGATATAGGCTGCCGAGGATGCGGGCAAGGAAGAAGACCAGAAGGCCGAGCACGAGGTTCCAAGGATTGGTCACGGCTTCCAGACCATGCCATGCCGTGGTCCATCGGCTGATGGCAGGGGCGAGGCTGCTGCCCATCACATCCTTGTCGACCACAAAGTTGGCACCATGGAAAAAGGTGCCCACTGCAGTACCGAGGAGCAGAGGCCCCACCACACCGTTCACAACGAGGAAGACGCGATAGGTGGTGCGGCCGAGGAGATTGCCCAGCTTGGACTGAAACTCATAGCTCACGGCTTGAAGCACGAAACTGAACAGGATGAGCATCCACACCCAGTAGGCACCGCCGAAACTGGTGCTGTAAAATAAGGGAAAGGAGGCGAAAAACGCACCACCAAACGTGACGAGAGTGGTGAAGGTGAACTCCCATTTTCGACCGGTGGAGTTGATGATGAGCTGACGTTCAGCTTCGGTACGCCCGAGGGTAAAGATCTGAGTATTGGCACCCTGGACGAACATCAGGAAGACGAGGAGTGCCCCCAGGAGGGAGACCAGGCACCACCAATATTCTTGCAGGAAGGTGTAGGAAAGCATAGGAATGAGGATTTGGAGGCTGTTTTACTCTTGTTCGTGGCCATCGATGGCCTTGCACATGATGCGGACTTCTGCCACAAGGAGTGCAGTAAAGACGAGGAAGAAGAGGAAGAAGGTGGTCTGCACACTCGTCACGGACAGGCTGGAAATGGCGGCATTGACGGGGAGGAGATCTTGGATGGCCCAAGGTTGCCGTCCCACCTCGGCCACGATCCAGCCCGCCTGCTGCGCGGCATAGGCCAAGACAAGACTCCACAAGCCAATGTGGAGCACCCACCGGTGACGCAGGAGCTGCCCCTTGCGCTCATACCACCAAAGGAGTGCCATAACGAGGAGGAGTGCGCCGCCGGCCCCCACCATGATGCGGAAGGACCAGTAGGTCATCGGAATGTTGGGCACGAGATCCTCGGCACGCTCAATATAGCCATAGCCAAAGTATGCCTTGTGGGTGTCGAAGGTGCGGCGCGCCTCGGCAGCGCGGAGGCTGTCGGTGTGGCGGGAGGCACGATAGGTACGGAACGCTTCAAGGGCAAGGCGGCCGCGCTCCATCTTGGCCGTGGCGGGGACGACGGAGTCACCGTCAAGATTGGTGTAACCCTTATAGAGGATGTCGTTCACCCCCGGGACGAAGCCGTCAAGGTCGTGGGTGGCGAGCAGCGAGAGGACACCCGGGACTTCCACACCGGGCACGACGGAGAAGGGAGCACGGCTGCCGCCATCGGTCAAACCCTCGGCAGCAGCGAGCTTCATGGGCTGATGGCGCGCAATGTCGATACCGCTACGGTCGCCCGTGGCAGCGACAAGGATGGCAGCGACCACACCGAAGATACTGGCGATGCGGATGCTCTGCGTGGCCATCTTCACATTGCGCCCACGGAGAAGATACCAGCAGCTCACCGCCACCACAAACACCGCACCCATCAACCAGGTGCTTGTCACCGTGTGGCAGAACTTATTGACAGCGAAGGGCTGGAAGGCAACGGCGAAAAAGTCCATCATCTCGTTGCGCACGGTGTCGGGATTGAAGTCCATCCCCGTGGGATGCTGCATCCAACTGTTGGCGACCAGGATCCACCAGGCCGAAATGGTGGCTCCGAGGCCGGTGAGCCAAGTAGAGGCGAGGTGGAAACCGCGGCTCACTTTGTCCCAACCGAAGAACATGACTGCGATGAAGGTGGACTCCATAAAGAAGGCGAGGATGCCTTCGATGGCGAGGGGTGCCCCGAAGATGTCGCCCACAAACCAAGAGTAGTTGCTCCAATTCGTGCCAAATTCGAATTCGAGGATGATGCCCGTGGCCACTCCGATGGCGAAGTTGATGCCGAAGAGTTTTTGCCAGAAACGGGCTGTGGTTTTCCAGAACTCATCGCCCGTGCGGTAATAGGCCGTTTCCATGATGGCCATCACAACGGCAAGACCGAGGGTGAGGGGGACGAAAAGCCAGTGGTAACATGCGGTGAGGGCGAACTGCGCACGCGACCACGCGAGGAGTGCCGGGTCAGCACCGCTGAGCAAGACATTGAGTAGGGTCATAGGTGGAGGGATTAGGGATGAAACTTCGGGAAGGGGCTATCCTGCCAGGTGTCCGGCCACCTGCTCCTGCTTTTCGGCATCAGAGCCTTGGAGGGTGGGCTGGAAGAAGAAGAGGCGCAAAACGGCAAACATGACGAAGAGTTTGACGAAAATGATGAGCCAGAGGGTGCGTCCCCACGTCATTGCGCGGAAACCATCGAGGTAGAACCGTAACACTTTCTTGGGAGTGAGGGACATGGGGTAGAGGTATTAGACATTAGAGGGTGCAGGGCGATCCGGGAGGGTAAGCATCAGCGCGTCATGAGCTTGCCCGCAGTGGCCAACGCTATCCACATCAGTGGCGGGCTGCCGGCCGTAGCTGCTCTGACCGGACCGTGGCCATAAAATAACTGCGTCCTCATGATCGCGGAGCGGGCAGCACAGAGCATGCCGAGATCGGACAAACTTGTTTTCGCTACAAATGCCGAAAAAGGGAATTCCGGAGCAGAGGAGCACTGAAAATCAGTACATTGCCGAAAACACGCTTCGCAAAGACGGACAAACGAAAAGTAGGTTGGACAAAAATACAACTTAATTCTGAAACAACAAAAAAACCTCCTCATAATTGAGGAGGTTGTAAGGGTGGGATGCACGAGGTCAATCCTCGAAATCATCACCGAAGGAGAGTTCGGCTTCTGCCAGAAGGAGGAGTTCGTCGGAGGGGAAGTCGCCCATCTTTTCCTTCAAGGCTTTCTGACGGAGGTGCTCAGCAATGGCTTCTACATCGATGTTCACAAAGCCATCGGCATCCGGTTCCTGGTCGAGCGCGCCGCTGTCGGCGAGATACTCTTCCACCAAGTCGTGAAAATAATAGAGGAGGTCGTCATCATAACGCTCCTTCATTTCCTGCGGAAGACGGTTGCGCACGAAGGCAATGATCTCATTGTCGAGCGCAACGTCTGCCATCAGTTCATCGTCTAAAACGGCCATAGCGCTTAGAGGGCAGCTTCGATCTTGGAGAGGATCTGGGTCTTGGGGACAACACCCACGAACTTGTCGACCACCTGGCCGCCCTTGATGAAGAGCACCGTGGGGACGGAGCGGATGCCATACTCCATGGCGAGGTCTTCGCTCTCATCGATATCGACCTTGACAATCTGCGCCTTTTCACCGATTTCGGTGGACAGTTCTTCGAGTACGGGGGCAAGAGCCTTGCAGGGACCACACCAAGTGGCGAAGAAATCTACAACGACAAGCCCGTCTTGGGCGGTGAGTTCTTTGAAAGTTTGGGTATTTACTACGGTTGCCATAAATAGGTGGAAATTGGATTTGAGTTTGAAGATTACGTGCATCATCAAAGCTCAGCCTTGACTTGCTGCTGCAAAGATAATACATTGCACGCGACACACCAAATTATTTCGCTTTTTTGGGCTTTGGGACGAGGGGAGTTGTCGCTGTGCGCACTACCCTTCTTTCTGCTCCGCACCTGAGCCTCTCGAATTCACCGCGGTGTTCCGAGGATGAAGGCGTCTGAGGCAAATTGGGGAAATAGCGGCATTCTGCCGCCGTCTATGCGGCGGGATTATCCCCCCCCCCCCGAAGACGGATTGATAGGCTGGATGGCGCGAAAAAGTGCGTTTCCCGGGTGGATAGCACACACATTCCCCTCCGGAACGGAGGAATACAGCACCGCCCGTACTGATGAATTTCCGGTTGTCGGGGTCAACATCGATGGCCACGAGGGAGGTGCAGTCGACAAAAGCCGTGGATGCCAATTCGAGCAGTTCACGCGGGAGACGGAGGGTGACGAAACGGTGGCAGCCGGCAAAAGCCAGACGGCCGATGGAACGCAAACGCGGAGGGAAGTGGAAGGCGGTGAGGTGGCCACAGCCGAGGAAGGCACAATTGCCGATACTGACGAGATTGGGCGAAGGAGTGAGGGTGGTGAGGCGGTCGCAATCCCAAAAGGCGGAACGCCCGATATGGCGCACGGTGAGCGGAAGGTTATAGGTCGGGGCGGCCTCGGGAGGATAAGCCACGAGACGCGTCAGGCTCTTGTCGAAGAGGACGCCATCGACAGCTGCAAACTGGGTGTTCTGCGGATGAACATCGAAACTTGCCAGATGCCGACAGCCGGCGAAGGCGCAGATCCCCAGCGTGCGAAGGCGCAGCGGGAGGGTCACGCTGTACAGATGATCGCAATGTTGAAAAGCAGAATCTCCGATTTCCAGCAGTGTGCCGGGAAGATGCAGATCAGTCAATCGCGTGCAGCCGAAGAAAGCTTGCGCTCCGATGTGGGTCAAGCCCTCGGGAAGAACGACCTGCTCTAAACTGCCGGAGCCGGCGAAGGCATTAACCACCACTCGCTCTACGGTGTGCACCACACCATTGAATATGACCTGATCCGGAATGATCAGGCTTTGCAGGGACTTTCCCTCTGCAAAGCCCAACACTGCGGCACTGCGGAGTGCGGGGACGAAATGATATTCCACGCCATCTATGGCATGACAATAAGATGGATACTGGACAGGACGCACCATGACAAAACGAAAAACAGAAAGTAGGCGGCAGAAGAGAGCCACCTATGAATATCTAAGGTCGCAAAGATACAGAAAAAAGCCGAAATCCGGCATTTCTAAAATGACTTTCTGAAAAATATTTTCTGTGCGGGGTGGTGCCATGGGCATGAAAAAAACCCCATGCCTCGTAAGACATGGGGTTGCAATAAGTATGTGGTGTTGGCTTATTCAGCGGCAGTCTCTGCCACAGCCTCTGCTTCGACAGCAGGAGCTTCGGCCACAGGAGCTTCGGGAGCATCCGCAGCCTTCTTGGAACGACGCGTGCGCTTCACCTTCTTCTCGGTCTTCGCCATGTTGTCGTTGTAATCAACCAGCTCGATGAAGCACATCGGGGCAGCGTCCTGGGCGCGGAAGCCGGTCTTGATGATGCGGGTGTAACCACCGGGACGATCGGCAACCTTTACGCTAACTTCTTGGAAGAGTTCCGTTACGGCATACTTATCTTTGAGGTAGGAGAAGACCACGCGACGGCTGTTGGTGGTGTCCTGCTTGGACTTGGTGATAAGGGGCTCAACGTACTTCTTCAGCGCCTTGGCCTTTGCGACAGTCGTAGTGATTCTTTTGTGCTTGATCAACGACACCGCCATGTTAGCGAGCATGGCAGCACGATGAGAGGCAGTACGACTGAGATGATTGAATTTCTTATTGTGTCTCATTGGGGTACTTGTGTGTTAATGGGATAGTTGACTTATCCTGCACGGAGGTTGCCGCGGGTCAGTCCTTGTCCAATTTGTATTTGGTGATATCGGTTCCAAACGACAGATTCAGACTCTCGAGCAAATCATCAAGCTCCGTGAGCGATTTCCTGCCGAAGTTGCGGAACTTGAGGAGTTCGTTCTTGTTGAACTGAACAAGGTCGCCAAGGGTCTCAACATCGGCAGCCTTCAAGCAGTTGAGGGCACGAACGGAAAGGTTCATGTCCACGAGCTTGGTTTTGAGCAGCTGACGCATGTGGAGCACTTCCTCATCAAACTCTTCGTTCTCGGCGTCGGGAGCGTCGTCGACAGTGATCTTCTCATCGGAGAAGAGCATGAAGTGATAGATGAGGATCTTGGCCGCTTCCTTCAAAGCATCCTTCGGGTGAATGGAACCGTCCGTAGTGACTTCGAGCACGAGCTTGTCATAGTCCGTCTTCTGCTCAACGCGGAAAGGCTCGACAGCGTACTTGACATTACGGATGGGTGTGTAAATAGAATCGATGGGAATGGTGTTCACATCGGTGCGGAACTCACGATTTTCATCGGCAGGCACATATCCACGACCCTTATTGATGGTAACCTCGATGGTCATCGTGGCCTTGGACTCCAACTGACAGATGATAAGCTCAGGATTGAGGACCTCAAACCCGGAAAGTTGCTTACCGATGTCACCTGCTTTGAACTCCGTCGAGTTCGAGATGGTGATACTTGCTTTCTCAGTCTCGAATTCTTCTACTATTTGTTTGAAGCGGACTTGCTTCAACTTGAGAATGATGTTGGTTACGTCTTCCCTTACTCCCGGCACAGAGGCAAACTCGTGCTCCACGCCATCGATCTTGATGGCGCAGATGGCGAAACCTTCGAGCGATGAGAGCAGGATACGACGTAAAGCATTGCCGACGGTGGTGCCGAAGCCCGTCTCCAAAGGCCGGAATTCGAACTTTCCGAACTTGGAGTCGTTTTCGAGCATTACCACCCTGTCGGGTTTTTGGAATGCTAATATCGCCATGAAAAATCGTATTTGGAGGGAATTAGTTCTTAGAGTAAAGCTCGACAATCAGCTGCTCCTTGATGTTCTCGGGGATGTCAGCGCGTTCGGGCTTATGGAGGAGCTTGCCGGCCTTGGTGGCTTCGTCCCACTCGATCCAAGGGTACTTGGAGTGGTTAAAACCTGCGAGGGCATCGGCAATGACCTCGAGCGACTTTGACTTCTCGCGAACAGCAACGATTTGACCGGGCTTTACGCTGAACGAAGCGATGTTCACCACACGTCCATCAACGGTGATGTGCTTGTGGTTGACGAGCTGACGGGCAGCGGCACGGGTGGGGGCGATACCGAGACGATACACTACGTTGTCGAGACGGCATTCGAGGCTTTGCAGGAGGATTTCACCGGTGATGCCGCTGGCAGATGCCGCCTTGTTGAAAAGGTTGCGGAACTGCTTTTCGAGGACGCCATAGGTGAACTTCGCCTTCTGCTTCTCAGCGAGCATGACGCCGTATTCAGAAGTCTTGCGACGACGCACGTTCTGATTGCGACCCTGCATGCGCTTGGTCGTGTTGCCAAAGATGTCCTCACCGAACTTGCGGGAAAGGCGAACCTTGGGACCTGTATATCTTGCCATATTAAATAGTCTGGTTTATTACGTTCAACAATAGGTCGGATTAGACGCGACGACGCTTGGGAGGACGGCAGCCGTTGTGGGGAAGGGGCGTAACGTCGATGATCTCCGTCACCTCGATGCCGGCACCGTGGCAGGCGCGGATCGCACTCTCGCGACCATTGCCGGGGCCCTTGACGTAAGCCTTCACCTTGCGCAGTCCGAGATCATAGGCCACCTTGGCGCAGTCCTGGGCAGCCATCTGGGCAGCGTAAGGGGTGTTCTTCTTCGAACCGCGGAAGCCCATCTTACCAGCACTCGACCAAGAGATGACCTGGCCTTCGCCGTTGGCGAGAGATACGATGATATTGTTGAAGGAGCTGTGGACGTGGAGCTGACCTTGAGCGTCAACCTTCACGTTACGCTTCTTTGCAGAGACAGTTTTCTTTGCCATGTTCTATGGATTATTTAGTAGCCTTCTTCTTATTTGCAACAGTCTTCTTGCGACCCTTGCGCGTGCGAGCGTTGTTCTTCGTGCTCTGACCGCGAAGGGGAAGACCGATACGATGACGAACACCACGGTAGCAACCGATGTCCATCAGACGCTTGATGTTGAGCTGAACCTCAGAACGGAGGTCACCTTCTACCTTGTACTCTGCGCCGATGATTTCACGGATCTTGGCGGCCTGGTCGTCCGTCCAATCCTTTACCTTGATGTCTCTGTCAATGCCGGCCTTGTCAAGGATCTTTGCCGAGCTACTGCGACCGATACCAAAGATATAGGTCAAAGCGATTTCGCCTCGCTTGTTCTGAGGCAAATCAACACCAACAATTCTTATTGCCATATACTTATTCTGTTTGTTTCAAGTGGAGTTAACCCTGGCGAGTCTTAAACTTAGGGTTCTTCTTGTTAATCACATAGAGGCGACCCTTACGACGTACAATCTTGCAGTCGGCAGTGCGCTTCTTCAAGGATGCTCTGGTTTTCATATCGTGATGATGGATTATTTGTAACGGAAAACGATTCTGCCTTTCGACAGGTCGTAAGGACTCATTTCGACCTTCACCTTATCGCCGGGAAGAATCTTGATGTAGTGCATGCGCATCTTGCCCGAGATATGGGCAGTGATGGGATGACCGTTCTCCAACTCTACACGGAACATCGCGTTGCTGAGGGCTTCGACGATCGTTCCGTCCTGTTCAATTGCAGTTTGTTTAGCCATAAATGAAACGTTTAATAGAGATGACCCTCCACGCGTTCGATGTCTTCGAAAGAAGAGAGGATTTCGGCTTTGCCATTGTGGATGGCGATGGTATGCTCAAAGTGCGCCGCCGGGCGGCGATCCCGGGTGAGAATGCTCCACTTATCGGGATGGAGTGCCACCGCCGGATTTCCGAGGGTAACCATCGGCTCGATGGCGATGCAAAGCCCGTTTTTCAACTGTTTTCCTGAACCTTGGCGGCCATAGTTGGGCACCGCCGGCTCTTCGTGCATCTCACGACCGATACCGTGGCCGACAAACTCGCGGACGATGCCGAAGCCACGCTCTTCACAATGCTGCTGCACGGCATGGCCGATGTCGCCAAGGCGACGCCCGGGAAGGGCGGCCTCAATCGCGAGGTAGAGGCTCTCCTTGGTGGCACGGAGGAGGGCTTTGGTCTCCTCGGCCACCTCACCCACACAGAAAGTGTAGGCGGAATCGCCACAAAAGCCGTCAAGGTAAGTTCCACAATCCACCGAGACAATGTCGCCCTCCTGAAGCGGACGGTCATCGGGAACGCCATGGATCACCACTTCATTGACCGAGGTACAGATAGAGGCGGGGAAAGGCGGAGTGTCGGGAAAACTTGCGGGGAAGCCTTTGAACGTGGGCACGGCTCCGTGATCGCGGATAAATTGCTCGGCCAGGGTGTCCAGCTCACGCGTGGACACCCCAGGCTTGACAATCTTGGCAATCTCGGCCAACGTGGCACCGACCAAACGGTTGGCGCGGCGCAGAAGGTCGATTTCTTCTTCTGTCTTCAGATAAATCATCTGAGTGAGGTCCGTTTTGGCTTAGTCGTTTGAACGGTTGCGCGTGTGCCCTGCATTGAGCATTCGGTCATAGTTGCGCACGGACATATGGCTGTCGATCTGCTGGAGCGTGTCGAGGACAACACCCACGAGGATGAGCAGCGATGTGCCTCCGAAGAACTGAGCAAAACCTTGCTTGATGCCGAAGATACCGGCAAAAGTGGGGAGGATTGCAATCAGCGCGATGAAGAGCGAGCCTGGCAGCGTGAGGTGCGACATGACACTGTCAATGTAGTCTGCCGTGTCCTTGCCCGGCTTCACCCCAGGGATAAAACCGTTGTTGCGCTTCATATCTTCGGCCATCTGCACGGGGTTCATTGTAATGGCCGTGTAGAAATAGGTGAACGCGACGATGAGGAAAACGAACACGATGTTGTAAAGTACGCTCGTGTGGTCCAAGAACTGATGGAGGTAAGGGTTCTGACTGTTGAAGGTCTGAACCAGCATCATCGGAATGAACATGATGGCCTGAGCAAAGATGATCGGCATCACGTTGGCGGCGAAGAGCTTGAGGGGGATGTACTGACGCGCACCGCCCACCTGATTCTTGCCTTTGCCCTCGATGCGCTTGGCATACTGAACGGGAACTTTACGAACTGCTCGTACCAAAAGGATGGCCACAGCCATCACAGCGACGAGTCCGAGGATCTCGACCATGAACTTGATGAGTCCACCGCCTTCTGCGCCGGAGAGGGCAGAAACGGCTTCTTCAAAGAAGGCCGTCGGCATGCGGGCGATGATACCGATCATGATGATGATGGACACGCCGTTGCCAATACCACGGTCGGTGATGCGCTCACCGAGCCAAAGGACGAACATCGAGCCGGCAGCGAGGATGATGGTAGAGGTCACCATAAAGCCCAGCCCATCGCCCATCAAGAACGCGCCGCTTCCCGCGGTCTGCGTCTTGAGGTTGAGGAGATAGGTAGGTGCTTGGAAGGTGAGGATGGCGAGGGTCAAAAAGCGTGTGTACTGATTGATCTTCCGCCGCCCACTCTCGCCTTCGCGCTGCAACTTTTGGAAATAGGGAACTGCAACTGCCAAGAGCTGAATAACAATCGAAGCTGTGATGTAGGGCATGATACCCAAAGCAAAGATTGACGCTTGTGAGAATGCACCACCAGAGAACATGTCAAGGAGGGACATCAGTCCGCCTTTCGTCTGCTCTTGCAGCTGAGCCAATGCCGTCGAGTCGATACCGGGGAGCACCACGGTCGATCCGAAACGATAGATGGCCACGAACAAGATGGTGATGAGAATGCGCACGCGCAAATCCTCAATCCGCCAAATGTTCTTGAAGGTTTCGATTATTTTCTTCATTCGACTCTTAGGATTACGGGAGATTAGAGTTGGGTAACCGAACCGCCGGCAGCTTCAATGGCGGCCTGCGCGCTCTTCGAGAAGGCGTGTGCTTCAACGGCGAGCTTAGCTTTGAGCTCACCTTTACCCAAAATCTTCACGAGGGTCTTACCGTTGATGAAACCGGCTTCGAGGAGTTCAGCTACGCCGATCTTCTCGAGGTTCTTGGCTTCAGCAAGCTCTTGGAGGAGGCTGAGGTTGATCGCCTTATACTCCACACGGTTGATGTTCTTAAAGCCGAACTTGGGAAGGCGACGTTGGAGGGGCATCTGACCACCTTCGAAACCGATCTTCTTGCTGTAACCGGAGCGAGCCTTGGCACCCTTGTGACCACGCGTAGACGTACCGCCGAGACCGGAACCGGGACCGCGACCAATACGCTTGCGGGTCTGCACAGCACCGGCAGCGGGTTTGAGAGTATGTAATTTCATGATGTCGTTACGTTTTGATTATTCTACTACGGTCACCAGGTGGTGCACCTTGCGGATCATGCCCTGGATGCTAGGATTGTCGTTGAGTTCGACCACCTTGTTGGGCTTGTTGAGACCGAGAGCATCGAGTGTGCGCTTCTGATCGAGGGAAGCACCGATGCGGCTGCGGGTTTGCTTAATCTTGATCGTTGCCATGGTTAACCTCTGAAAACTTTATCGATGGATACTCCGCGATGTTGAGCGACGGTGCGCGCATCACGCATTTCACTAAGGGCCTGAATGGTGGCCTTCACCAGGTTGTGAGGATTGGAAGAACCCTTTGACTTGGCCAGGACATTGTGAACGCCTACACTCTCAAATACGGGACGCATAGCACCACCGGCCACTACTCCGGTACCCTCAGAGGCAGGGAGGATGAGGACTTCGGCACCGCCGAAACGGGCAGCCTGCTCGTGGGGAACTGTGCCCTTGATGATGGGCACCTTCACCAGGTTCTTCTTGGCAGCTTCAACGCCCTTGGCGATGGCAGCGGTAACTTCGCCTGCCTTGCCGAGGCCGTAACCGATGACGCCCTTACCGTCACCCACCACGACAATGGCAGCGAACGTAAAGGTGCGGCCACCCTTGGTCACCTTGGTCACACGATTGATAGCAACGAGTCTATCCTTCAATTCTTCATTGGTTGCAATTACTCTGTTTGCCATAAATCATTAGAATTTGAGACCACCCTGACGCGCGCCTTCGGCAACTTCCTTCACGCGGCCATGATAGAGATAACCATTACGATCGAACACTACGGTCGAGATACCTGCTTCAAGAGCCTTCTTGGCCACAGCTTCGCCCACCTTGAAAGCCTGTTCCTTCTTGGCGCAGGCTTCAAGACCGAGGGAAGAAGCAGCAACGAGGGTGTTACCTGCCTCGTCGTTGATGATCTGAACGTAGATCTGTTTGTTGCTACGGAACACGCTCATGCGAGGACGCTCAGCGGTGCCGGAGATCTTATTGCGAACGCGATACTTGATCTTAACGCGTCTTGCTTCTTTTTCTTTTGTCATAATCTTGTGTCGTGGTTAAGAGATTACTTAGCACCGGCAGACTTACCGGACTTACGACGGATCTGCTCACCTACATAGAGGACACCCTTACCCTTATAAGGCTCAGGCTTGCGGAAGGAGCGGATCTTGGCACAAACGAGGCCAAGGAGCTGCTTGTCGCAGGAAGTAAGGCAGATGTAGGGGTTCTTGTTACGCTCCATCTTCGTCTCCACCTGAATTTCTTTGGGAAGCTCGATGACGATGGGGTGGGTGAAGCCGAGGGCGAAGGTCATGCGGTTGCCGGCATTCTCAACGCGATAACCGACACCAACCAGCTCCATCTCTGCCTTATACTGCTGCGTTACACCAACAACCATGTTGTTGACCAGCGCGCGGTAGAGGCCGTGGAAGGCCTGCTTCTGCTTCTGTTCCACTTCGCTCGCTTCATCGATCGCGAAGGTAACCTGACCATTTTCGATTGTGACAATAATAGAGGGATCAACAGCCTGAGAGAGTTCACCCTTCGGACCCTTGACGGTCACTACATGATCCTGCTGCGTTACAGTAACGCCGGCGGGGATGTTAATCGGCAATTTACCAATTCTAGACATTTTGTTCCTTCTGTTTTTTAGTATACATAGCAAAGAACTTCACCGCCAATTTTCTGAGCGGAGGCTTCTTTGTCTGTCATGACGCCTTTGGACGTAGAGATGATGGCCACACCCAGACCGTTGATCACGCGAGGCATATCGCGGTAGCCGGTGTACTTACGCATACCGGGGGTGGACACACGCTTCAAGCTCTTAATCGCGCTCACCTTAGTGGCAGGATTGTACTTGAGAGCGATTTTGATGGTTCCTTGGGGGCCGTCTTCCACAAACTTGTAGTTGAGGATGTAGCCTTTTTCGAAGAGGATCTTGGTGATGTCCTTCTTCAAATTCGACGCGGGAACTTCGACAACGCGGTGCTTTGCCTGAATGGCGTTGCGAAGACGGGTCAAATAGTCTGCTATAGGATCAGTCATTATTGAGAGAGTTTTAATTTATCGGGGCGATCCCGACAGTGTTAAAGTGAAAGCTGAGGGAGGGACTTACCAAGAAGCCTTGCGGACGCCGGGGATGAGACCTGCCGATGCCATCTCGCGGAACTGGATACGGCTCAGGCCGAAAAGGCGGATATAACCTTTGGGACGACCCGTGATCGAGCAGCGGTTGTGCAGACGGATCGGGTTGGCGTTGCGGGGAATGGCTTGAAGCTTCTGGGCAGCTTCGAAAGCTGCCTGAGGATCTTCGCTCTTGTTGACGATTTCCTTGAGGGCAGCACGCTTGGCAGCATACTTGGCTACCATCTTCGCACGCTTCACCTCGCGTGCCTTCATTGATTCTTTTGCCATATCGCGAATTAGTTTTTGGCGTTCTTAAAGGGAAGACCGAACTCTTTGAGGAGGGCGTAGCCTTCTTCGTCGGTGGGAGCGGAGGTAACGAACGTGATGTTCATACCGAGGATACGGTCGATGGCATCGATATTGATCTCAGGGAAGATGATCTGCTCCTGAATGCCGAGGGTGTAGTTACCCCGGCCATCGAACTTACTCTCAATACCCTTGAAGTCACGGATACGGGGAAGTGCTACACGGACGAGCTTTTCGAGGAACTCGTACATGCGCTCACGGCGGAGCGTTACCATCACACCGATAGGCATCTTCTTACGAAGCTTGAAGTTGGCTACGTCCTTCTTCGACACCGTAGCCACGGCCTTCTGACCCGTGATGGCGGTCAGCTCGTTGATGGCCACATCGATGATCTTTTTGTCCTGGGCACCGATACCGAGACCTTGGTTGATCACGATCTTCTTGAGGACGGGGATCTGCATGGAAGAAGAGTAGTTGAACTGCTTCATCAACGCGGGAGCGATACGCTCCTTATATTCTTGTTTGAGCTGTGCTGTATTCATTACTTAATCTCCTCTCCGGATTTTTTGGCGATGCGAACGAGCTTGCCGTCTTTGAGCTGACGGCCGATACGGGTGGGCTTGCCCGTTTTAGGATCTACCACATTCAAGTTGGAAATGTGAATGGGGGCTTCGGTCTTCACGAAACCGCCTTGGGGGTTCTGCGCGCTGGGCTTCTGGCTCTTCTGTACCATGTTCACGCCCTCAACGATGGCGCGCTGCTTGTCAACAATCACGCGGGTCACCTTACCGGTCTTACCCTTGTCCTTGCCGGCGAGCACATATACGGTGTCACCCTTCTTAATATGTAACTTACTCATGTGAGATGTAGTCTTTACTGGAATTTAGAGAACTTCGGGAGCGAGCGAAACGACCTTCATGTTCACGGCACGAAGTTCGCGGGCCACGGGGCCGAAGATACGGCTACCGCGGATTTCTCCGGCGTTGTTGAGGAGCACGCAAGCGTTGTCATCAAAACGGATGTAGGAACCATCGGGACGACGGATCTCCTTCTTCGTGCGCACGATGAGTGCCTTCGACACGGCACCCTTCTTGATATCGCTGGAAGGAATTACGCTCTTTACGGAAACGACAATCACATCGCCTACCGAAGCGTAGCGACGGCGCGTACCACCGAGCACGCGGATGCAGAGGGCTTCACGGGCACCGCTATTGTCGCAAACAGTTAAACGGGATTCTGACTGGATCATGGTTACTTAGCTCTTTCTACAATTTCAACAACTCTCCAACGCTTGGTCTTGCTCAAGGGACGAGTTTCCATGATGAGCACAATGTCACCGACGTTGCAGTCGTTCTTCTCGTCGTGCGCGTGGTACTTCTTGGTCTTGGAGATGAACTTACCATAAATAGGGTGCTTTTCCTTGAACTTGGCAGCGACAACGATGGTCTTTTCCATCTTGTTGCTCACCACAACACCCTGTCGAGTTTTTCTTAAATTTCTTTCCATTCTGGATATTGATTGATTTGGTTTCGGAGGTATTGCGACACTACGCTCTGAGCAAGCCTCGCATCGAGCGATGCCGGCAGCCCCACATATAGTCAACAATGGCCGTCTCGGCAGAGGGACGCATAGAGAACGTAGGGCGCAAACTTCCTATTCCCGGTTTACTTCTCGTTCAGCACGGTCTTCATCTGAGCGATGGTACGACGCGATGCCTTGATTTGAGCAGGGTTTTCCAGGGGAGAGATGCTGTGGTTGATGACCATCTGTTCGTAGGCAGCAACCTCAGCCGCAAGGCGCTCAGCGAGTTCGCCATTGCTCTTGAGTTCGCGAATTTCTGCAATTTTCATACTCAGGCTTTTTTGTCGTAGTCGTGTCTTACAATGAACTTCGTGGTGACGGGGAGCTTCTGCGCGGCGAGGCGGAGTGCTTCCTTTGCCACTTCGAAGGGCACACCTTCGATTTCGAAGATGATGCGGCCGGGTGTGATGGGGAAGACGTAACCCACGGGATCACCCTTACCCTTACCCATGCGGACATCGGCAGGCTTCTTGGTGATGGGTTTGTCGGGGAAGATGCGGATCCAGCTCTGACCTTCACGCTGCATGTAGCGCGTCATGGCAATACGGGCGGCTTCGATCTGACGACCCGTGATCCAGTGCGTATCCAGACTCTTGATGCCGAAGCTGCCGAAAGCCAGCTGATTGCCACGCTGAGCCGTACCTTTGCTGCGACCCTTGTGCGGGCGGCGATATTTTGTTCTTTTAGGCTGTAACATTGTGTCTTAGCGGATTGTTCTTGCGGAAGCGTTTAACGATTGGAGTTTCTCTTGCTGCGACCTTCGCGGCGACCGCCTTCGCGGCGACCACCCTCGCGACGAGCGGTTTCCTTCTCTGGGGTGAAGTTGGGGGCGAGATCCTTCTTACCGTACACTTCACCGCGGCAAATCCAAACCTTGATGCCGAGGATACCTACCTTCGTGAGTGCTTCACACTGGCAGTAGTCAATATCAGCACGGAACGTATGGAGGGGTGTACGTCCTTCCTTATACATTTCGCTGCGTGCGATTTCAGCACCGTTCAAACGGCCGCTGATCTGGATCTTGATACCTTCGGCACCGCCACGCATCGCATTCTCGATGGCCTTCTTAATCGCACGGCGGTAGGCCATCTTACCTTCGATCTGGCGTGCCACACTCTTACCAACGATGTTGGCATCGATGTCAGACTTCTTGATTTCGAAGATATTGATCTGCACATCCTTGCCCGTGATTTTCTGAAGCTGTGCCTTGAGCAGCTCAACGTCCTTACCACCTTGGCCGATGATCATGCCAGGACGGCTGGTGCAGATGGTGATCGTCACGAGCTTGGGAGTGCGCTCGATCACGATACGGGAGATGTATTCGTAAACGCTGGTAAATTCCTTCTTGCTGGAATTGCGGCCGGGCTTCTCGATATAGCTCTTAAAACGAGCATCGAGGAAGGCACGGATCTTGTTGTCCTCAAGAATGTTTTCGCCGAAGTTAGAACCACCGTACCAGTTGGAGTCCCAACCGCGGATGATGCCAAGTCGGTTGGCGATAGGATTGATTTTTTGTCCCATTGCTTGTTGTTGCTAATTAGTCGTTGGTTTCTTCTTTCGTGCCCACGAAGACGGTAACGTGATTGGAACGCTTGCGGATGCGATAGCCACGGCCTTGGGGGGCAGGGCGCATGCGCTTGAGCGTAGCACCGCCGTCAACGAAGATCTTAGTAACAAACAATTCGCCTTCTTCAGCCTTGCGATCGTTCTTCTGTTCCCAGTTGGCGATAGCAGAGCGCAGGAGCTTTTCTACGTCCTTCGAAGCAGCCTTCTTCGAGAAATGAAGGGTGCCGAGGGCGCGATTGACCTCCATGCCGCGCACCATGTCCACGACATAGCGCATCTTACGGGGAGAGGAGGGGCAATCGTTCAGCTTAGCAAAATATTGGGTCTTGAGCGCCTCCTTGCGAGCCAAGGCGGCATTTCTTTTTCTTGCTCCCATTATTTATGAGTGAGATTTTGATGGATGATTGGATTGAAGTTGTACGGGCAACACGGTGAAGCGATCACTTCTTCTTGTTACCGCCGTGGCCGCCGAACTTGCGCGTGGGGGCAAACTCACCGAGTTTGTGACCCACCATATTCTCGGTGACGTACACGGGAATAAACTTGTTGCCATTGTGCACGGCTACGGTGTGTCCCACGAAATCGGGGGAGATCATCGAAGCGCGTGCCCAGGTCTTCACTACATTCTTCTTGCCGCTTTCGTTCATGGCAAGGATCTTCTTTTCGAGCGATACAGCGATGTAGGGACCTTTCTTAAGAGAACGACTCATATTGCGATTCTTTTAGTGCTATTATTTCTTACGACGTTCGATAATGTACTTGTTGCTCTGCTTCTTGGGTGCACGCGTCTTGAGACCCTTAGCATAGAGACCAGTACGGGAGCGGGGGTGTCCGCCGGACTGGCGACCCTCACCGCCGCCCATGGGGTGATCGACGGGGTTCATCACCACACCACGGTTGTGGGGACGGCGACCGAGCCAGCGGCTGCGACCGGCCTTACCGCTCGATTCGAGCGCGTGGTCAGAGTTACCTACGCTACCGATCGTCGCTTTACAAGCACTGAGAATCTGGCGAGTTTCGCCGGAGGGGAGCTTGATCACGCAATATTTGCCTTCACGCGAAGTGAGCTGTGCGAAGTTGCCGGCCGAGCGCACAAGGAGCGCACCTTGACCGGGACGAAGCTCGATATTGTGGATCACAGTACCCACCGGGATATTCTGGAGGGGGAGGGCGTTACCCACCTCGGGAGCAGCATCTGCACCGGAGAGGAGCCGGTCGCCAACCTTCAATCCATTGGGAGCGATGATATATCGCTTTTCACCGTCAGCGTAGAAGAGGAGGGCGATGCGAGCCGAACGGTTGGGATCGTACTCGATAGTCTTCACCACTGCGGGAACTCCGTCTTTCTCTCGCTTGAAGTCAATCAGACGATACTTGCGCTTATGACCACCGCCGAGATAACGCATCGTCATCTTACCGACGTTGTTACGGCCACCGCTTACGCGCTTGCCGCTAACGAGAGATTTTTCCGGTACGGATGCAGTAATTTCTTCGAACGTACCGATAGCTTTGTGTCTTTGGCCCGGAGTCGTGGGCTTAAATTTACGTACTGCCATTGTGTGATTAGATGTTACTGTAGAAATCGATGGTCTCGCCCGCCTTCACGGTGACGATAGCCTTCTTAAAGGCGTTGGTGCGACCACGGAGCAGACCGGCGCGCGTGTAGCGCGACTTGCTCTTACCGGCGTACACCATAGTGTTCACATCGGTAACGGTAACGCCGTAACGTGCCTCGACTTCAGCCTTAATCTGAAGCTTGTTGGCTTCGGGCTTTACGATGAAGCCAAACTTGTTGAGCTTCTCCGACTGCCCGTTCATCTTTTCAGAGATGAGAGGTTTGATAATGAATGCCATTACTTCCTTTGGTTTTTGATGAATGAGGGCAATTACTTAGCGAGAACTTCTTCGATCTTGGCCACCGCACTCTCCGTGACAACCATCACGCCTGCATTGAGCACACCATAGGTGTTGAGGTCAGCAGCAGCGGCAACACTCGCCTTGGGCAGATTGCGGCCGGAGAGATACACATTCTTGTCCGCACCGGCAACGACAACGAGTGCCTTCTGATCAGCCACATTGAGGTTGTTGAGCACTTCGATGAAGCTCTTTGTCTTGGGGGTTTCAAACGTGAAGTCCTCCACAACGATGAGCGCACCGGCCTGAGCCTTGTAAGAGAGCGCAGAACGGCGGGCCAGCTGCTTCACCTTCTTGTTGAGCTTGAAGTCATAATTACGGGGTTTGGGACCAAACACGCGGGCACCACCCACCAGAACGGGAGAGTTGATATCACCGCGACGGGCACCGCCGCCGCCCTTCTGACGACCAAGCTTACGCGTAGAACCGCTCATCTCGCTACGCTCCTTCGACTTGTGCGTACCTTGACGCTGTGCGGCGAGATACCGCTTCACATCAAGATAGATGGCGTGATCATTGGGCTCAATACCGAAGACACTGTCATTCAAGGTTACCTTCTTGCCGGTATCTTCACCCTTGATATTCTTTACGATAACTTCCATGTCTTACTTCTCGATAATAACGATTGAACCATTGCAACCAGGAACACTACCCTTAATCAAGAGGAGGTTGTGTTCAGGGATCACCTTTAACACCTTCAAGTTCTGAGTGGTGACGCGCTTTCCGCCCATCTGGCCACCCATTCGCATACCCTTGAATACCTTCGCAGGGTAAGAGCACGCACCAATCGAACCGGGCTTACGGAGACGGTCGTCCTGACCGTGAGTAGTCTGACCGACACCACCGAAACCGTGGCGCTTCACAACACCCTGAAAGCCCTTACCCTTAGAAGTACCGACAACGTCCACAAAGTCGCTTTCGTTGAAGAGTTCTACAGTAATGGCATCACCGAGGTTAAGCTCCTGATCGTAGACAAACTCAGCCAAGTGACGCTTAGGCGTAACACCTGCCTTCTTGAAGTGACCGAGGAGGGGAGCAGAAGTATTCTTCTCCTTTGCATCCTGGAAACCTACCTGAACAGCTGCATAACCGTCCTTTTCGACAGTCTTCACCTGAGTAACTACGCAAGGACCGCATTCGATAACTGTGCACGGCACATTCTTGCCGTCGGCACTGAAAACGGAAGTCATTCCGATTTTCTTTCCTAATAATCCTGGCATTTTGGAATATAAATGATTTTAGTTTCGTAGCCCGCCGCAGACTCTTCGTTGGCGGGGCGAATGGTTATTGATATTCTATTATAATATAACCTGTTGATTTTCACGGCAATTGCCGATCAAGAGCGAGCTAACCTCACTTTTGCACTGCAAAGATAGGCAATTATTCCCATTCCCACAAGGAGTAATGGCCTAAAAATCAAAACATTTTTACCACCATATCGTTTTGCCGCGCAAGGATTTCAGAACGGCCGGCAATCACTCTGCGGCCCGTCGCACAGCTGCCCCCAGCTCCTCAACCGTGGGCAGTCCTCCTTCCCGATAGATCGCAGAAATCCTCCCGTGCGGCGACACAATATAGACCCTGGGAATACCGCTCCGCGCAAAGAGCGCATACACCTTCCTGTCCTCTTGTGGGGCATATGGCATATGAAAACCTTGCGATGCCCAATAATCCGCCACAGAAACGGCATCCTGCGCCCGGGCAATACACAACAGTTCTGTCCGCGCGACACCCGCCTCCTGCAACCGCTGTCGATGAAAGGCCTCCACGACCGGCAAAAACGCACGACAATCCCCACACGAGGTGTTGAAGAACACCAGCACGCGCACCCGACCTCTGCTCGCTCCCCCTTCATACACCGTCCCATCGGCAGAACGCACCGTAAAGGCAGGAACCTTATCGCCCACCCGCACCACGTCCGTCGATTCGCCAAGAGGATCCCCCACACAGGAAGCAAAGACAAACAAGAAGCCCGCCAAGAGGCCTGTCAAGACAGTTGAGAATATGCTACGCATATATTATAATTATAGAGAGAAAGCTCCCCATCCTCTCAGCGAGAGGACGGGGAGCATGGTTGGGCAAGCGCATCGCGCTCGGAGCAAGGACTACACCTTGATCTCCACCTCAACACCACAGGGAAGTTCGAGCTTCATCAGCGCATCGATGGTCTTGGGGTTGGAGCTATAGATATCGATCAGACGCTTGTAGGTCGAAACCTCAAACTGCTCGCGGCTCTTCTTGTTAACGAAGGTGGAGCGGTTCACCGTGATGATGCGCTTGCGGGTGGGGAGGGGAATGGGACCACTCACGATGGCACCCGTAGCCTTCACGTTCTTGACAATCTTTTCTGCCGACTTCTCTACGAGCGTGTGGTCGTAGCTCTTCAGCTTGATACGAATTTTCTGACTCATATTGGGGTTGTTGTTAAGCCGCATCCTGCACGGGGGATAAGAGTCGTTCGCTATCCCCCTGCCGGACTACAGCAGTTTTAATAATGGCGCGTGAATTACTTGACGAGGTCTACGCGTCCCTTCATCTCTTCGAGCACGGCCTTGGCAATACCCGTGGAGACGGGAGCGTGGTGGTCATACTGCATCGACGAGGTAGCACGGCCGGAAGTGATGGTACGGAGGGCCGTAACATAACCGAACATCTCGGAAAGGGGCACAGTAGCCTTCACGATACGGGCACCGCTGCGGCTGCTTTCCATACCTTCCACTTGGCCACGACGCTTGTTGAGGTCGCCGATCACATCACCCATATTCTCTTCGGGCGTGATCACATCGAGCTTCATCATGGGCTCAAGCAGCACGGGACCCGCCTGGGCACATGCGTTCTTATAGGCCTGGATCGCGGCAATCTCAAACGAGAGCTGGTCGGAGTCCACGGGGTGGAACGAACCATCGAGAAGCTCCACTTTGAGGCTGTCGATGGGGAAGCCGCCGAGCACGCCGGCCTTCATGGCATTCTCGAAGCCCTTCTGCACAGAGGGGATAAACTCCTTGGGGATGTTACCGCCGGTCACCTTGTTCACAAACTGGAGACCACCCTCTTTGTAGTCCTCGTCCACGGGACCTACGTTCACGATAATGTCGGCAAACTTACCGCGACCACCCGACTGTTTCTTGTAGACCTCACGGAGGTTCACCGTCTTGGTGATGGCTTCCTTATAGTTCACCTGAGGCTTACCCTGATTGCACTCCACCTTAAACTCACGACGCAGGCGGTCGATGATGATATCGAGGTGCAGCTCACCCATACCGGAAATCACGGTCTGGCCGCTCTGCTCGTCAGTACGAACGGTGAAGGTCGGATCTTCTTCCGCCAGCTTCGCCAGACCGGTAGAAAGCTTGTCGAGATCTTTCTGCGTCTTGGGCTCTACGGCGATACCGATCACGGGATCAGGGAAGTCCATCGATTCGAGCACGATGGGTGCATTCTCCTCAGCAAGGGTGTCACCCGTACGGATATCCTTGAAGCCTACGCCGGCACCGATGTCACCGGCACCGATGACTTCCACGGGGTTCTGCTTATTGGAGTGCATCTGGAAGAGGCGACTCACACGCTCCTTCTTGCCCGAGCGTACGTTGTACACGTAAGAGCCGGCTTCCACCTTACCCGAATACACACGGAAGAAGGTCAGACGGCCCACATAGGGATCGGTAGCGATCTTGAAGGCAAGAGCCGAAGTCTTTTCATCCTCGCTGGGCTTGCGCATCTCCATTTCGCCGGTGTCGGGATTCGTGCCTTCGATGGCGGGAGTGTCGAGGGGCGAGGGGAGGAACATGCAGACATAGTCGAGGAGGGTCTGCACGCCCTTGTTCTTGAACGATGATCCGCAGGTCATGGGCACGATGTCCAGAGCGAGCGTACCCTTACGGATAGCTGCCACGATCTCGTCTTCGGTGAGGGAGTTGGGATCCTCGAAGTACTTCTCCATGAGGGTCTCATCCTGCTCAGCAGCAAGCTCGATCATCTTGCCGCGCCACTCTTCGCATTCAGCCAAAAGATCTGCGGGAATATCTTCAACATCATATTCGGCACCCATCGTCTCATCGTGCCAAAGGATGGCCTTCATCTTGATGAGGTCAACAATACCGCGAAACTTTTCTTCCGCACCGATGGGCACAGAGATGGGGCAAGGCGTAGCACCGAGCACATCCTTCATTTGGCGTACGACTTCGAAGAAGTTGGCACCCGAACGGTCCATCTTATTCACATAGCCGATACGGGGCACATTGTATTTATCAGCCTGACGCCATACGGTCTCAGACTGGGGCTCCACACCGCCCACAGCACAATAGGTGGCCACAGCACCGTCAAGCACACGGAGCGAACGCTCCACCTCAGCCGTGAAGTCCACGTGGCCCGGAGTGTCGATCAGGTTAAACTTGTACTGCGTGCCTTTGTAGGTCCAGAATGCGGTGGTAGCAGCAGAAGTAATCGTGATGCCACGCTCCTGCTCCTGTTCCATCCAGTCCATCGTTGCGCCACCTTCGTGCACCTCGCCGATCTTGTGGGTCTTACCCGTATAGAAGAGGATACGCTCGGAGGTCGTGGTCTTACCGGCATCGATGTGCGCCATGATACCGATGTTGCGCGTCAAGTGAAGATCTTGCTTTGCCATGATATTCTGTTCGTTTGTACTGGATTAGAAACGGAAGTGAGCAAAGGCACGGTTCGCCTCAGCCATACGGTGCATCTCCTCCTTACGCTTGAAGGCAGCACCCTGTTCGTTGTAGGCATCCATGATCTCAGCAGCGAGCTTGTCGGCCATAGTCTTACCACCGCGCTTGCGGGCATAGAGGATCATATTCTTCATCGAAACCGACTCTTTGCGGGAGGGACGGATTTCCGTGGGCACCTGGAACGTGGCACCACCGATACGGCGGCTCTTCACCTCCACTTGGGGAGTGATCTTATCCAGAGCAATCTTCCAGATTTCGAGCGCGCTCTTTTCTTCGCTCTGCATCTTCTCACCGACGATACCGAGGGCACTATAGAAGATCTCGTAAGAGATGTTCTTCTTGCCATCATACATCAGGTGGTTCACAAACTTAGACACTTTCTGGTCGCCATACACGGGATCGGGGAGGATCAGGCGCTTTTTGGGGGTTGCTTTACGCATGTAAAATTGGAGGTTTGGATTGTTTAGGGCTGCAACAGGTCCTTCCGGACGGTCTTCAGCGGAGCTGGACATATCGGCCACCGCTTACTCAACCTTGTGCAAACCAATCAAATGAGGTCGGAGTAAAAATCTGGGGTTCGGGCATCGGGAGAGACCACATCCGTCAGGATGCCCTTCATCTCGGCACACGGCAGAGATTACTCTCTCCCACCCGTCACCGAACCGCCTTATTTCTTAGCGGGTTTGGGACGCTTCGCACCGTATTTCGAACGACGCTGCGTGCGCTTTGCCACGCCTGCCGTGTCGAGCGTTCCGCGAACGATGTGGTAACGAACACCGGGAAGATCCTTCACACGACCGCCGCGCACCAGCACGATGCTGTGCTCTTGAAGGTTGTGGCCTTCACCGGGAATGTAGGAGTTCACTTCCTTAGCGTTGGTCAGGCGCACACGAGCCACCTTACGCATAGCAGAGTTAGGCTTCTTAGGAGTGGTGGTGTACACACGTACGCACACACCGCGACGCTGGGGGCAGTTGTCAAGAGCGGGCGACTTCGACTTGTCGGCAGCCACCGAACGACCCTTGCGCACAAGTTGTTGAATAGTAGGCATTTTGCTGATTGTTAATTGATTATATATTGTATTCTTATAGACAGAACGAGGAAGGCAGAGGATACACTCCACCATTCGGTGTGCAAAGTTACTACTTTTTTTCGGCCCAACCAACAGAACGTCTATATAAATTCCTACAAATTGCCCGAGGAGATGACGCGCAGTCCGCCCATTCCGCACGCCATCCCCCCTCATGGACATAAAGGTGGTGTCAGGTTCCAGGCAAAGTGGCCTTGACACAGCCTCCTGTCGTGACACACCCGCAGGCAGGTTCGTCAATATGAGGAGGTTGCACCCGGAACGGACACACTCCGACAGCCCATCGGCAGCACGGCGGACACACACAGAAAAGTCGTGCATGCCCCAACCCGTTGACGGCAATCGAAGTGAACATGTTGTCGGGACACCCACAGAAAGGTCGCGCATGCCCCAACCCGTTGACGGCAATCGAAGTGAACATGTTGTCGGGGCACACACAGAACGGTCGCGCATGCCCCAACAACAAAGCGGCGCTGTCTCCCGACAGCGCCGCCTCTCTTTATTTATCCATTGAATGAGCGGTTCCAATGTCACCGCCATTCGGGGTAGATCCTTGCACAGCCCATCCGTGGGGAGGCCGCGGGGCACTCACCGGAGGAGCGCATGGCCTCTGCCGCGGAGGTGCAAGGTCTGTGGGTCTATG
>JBHAFF010000021.1:0-23288 GCA_041855985.1 Alloprevotella sp. | reverse complement strand
GACAAGTTTCATGAGGATTATTCTTTTGATATTTGTCTGTTTTTCAATTACAAATATACGAAGAATAATCCTCTTTTGTGTCTTTAGGAGAGAATATTTTAGGAAAGAAAAGGAGAATCCTTATCCCGAATTGGGGTTAAAAGAGTTTGAGAAGGAGCAACGGGGCGGCCGCCTGCTGGATTTTGAAGATGTTACGATAGACTTTTACAACGCGTTTCAGTCGTTTTTGCAGGCAAAAGGAATGGCAAAGAATACAATAGCACACAAAGTTCAGACGCTCAAAGCGTGGCTAAATGAGGCAACAGTAAAAGGGGTAAACGCAAATATGCAGTACAAAAGCTCCTATTTCAAAGCCTCAACCGAGGCGGCCGATACGGTATATTTGAGTGAGAAGGAACTACAAAAGATATACACAATAGAATTTGGATGCGACCGACTAAACCGAACCCGTGATTTGTTTTTGGCGGGGGCTTATACGGGCTTGCGTTTTTCAGACCTTACACGGGTTACCGCTGTTAATGTTCGTGCGGGGGCTATTCATATTGAACAAAGCAAGACAGGAGACCCCGTTGTAATACCTTTACACCCTATTGTAAGGGCGATATGGGAGAAGTACGGGGGGGCATTTCCGCCGCCGATAAGTAACCAAAAATTCAATGCCTACATAAAGGAGGTTTGCCAACTTGCGGGCATAGATGAGGACGTACAAAAGAGCGGAACAAGGGGCGGAAAGCGAGTGCGGGAAATAATCCCCAAATATAAGTTGGTAACTTCTCACACGGCGCGGCGTTCGTTTGCGACCAACTTGTATTTGGCGGGCTATCCCGCAATGTCTATAATGAAAATAACAGGCCACAAGACAGAGCAACAGTTTGCAAAATACGTGCGGGTAACGCTCGAACAACACGCCAAGAAGTTGCAAAACTTTTGGGAAGCACAGGAAGAAAAGGTGTAAAACAAAGACAAACGGCAAAATGAAAATATCAAGAAACGAGATTTTGAGAATAAAGGTGGGGCACTATTTTGAAAGATGCGATGCGTTTACGGAAAGATTACCCGCTATACTGGTGGTCGTTAAAGACGCTCCCGACCTATTGGAGAATTGGGAGGCAATGCGAGAGGGCGCAATAGTATCGGGCGACTGGGAAGCGTACGAAAGAGCGGAAAAGAAAAGGCGAGCGGTGCAGGCGCGGGCAATGGGGTCTTTATGGGCGTTGTATGCGGCTGGAAAGGCGTACGGGGTGGATGTGCCTGTAAAGCCGTGGGAGATTTACGGGAAGCGGGAATTTCGTAGGCTTGTGCCCTGTTGTAATGAGCTAGTAGAAAAATGGGCGACCGACTGGGACGAAGAGGGGGAGGATGAGCGAGAGGTGCTAAATACTTTCCGCGGGGTGTATGAGTATGAGTTGGCACGCCTGCAATACGAACAAGAGCAAATAGCGCTATTTGTTGGCGATGCGGTGGAAATGCGTTTGCAGGAGTTGGAAAGCCTAGATTTTGCGGTACTAGAATATATAACGCGTGGCGAAATTTACAACGGGATTTATAGGGATAGCAATTGGCGCGATATAGCTAGGGAATTGGCCGCGCTGAGTTATTATCAGAAATTGGCGCGTAAGTTGCCACAAAGGAAGATAGCGGCGGATGGCTATCGTGTTGGAGAGACGGCGCGTGAGACGCCAAAGAAGGCAGGCGCGGACACCGATTGTGGCAAAAGCACGAATAATGATGCGGGTATTTCTGTACGGAGTGCAATTAAGAAAATGGCGGGGTTCGGTTATTTCGATGCGCGAAAGGATATGCCAGCCACATATATAGCTAGGGAACTAGCGGAGATACTAGGCGGAACGGAAAATTATGCGCGGAAAGTGTACAGGGAGGCAATGGGTTTGGATAAAGGCGGGAGAGAGAAGTAAGGTTGTACCTTAGTTTGTACTAGGTGCAGGATGGTCGTAAACGGTTTTATTTGGTAGTTTTGCAGTGCAATTCACCAAATAGAACCGTTATTATTATGGAAAAAACAGTGTTACAAATTGAAGGCGTTCCCGCTGCTGAGTTACTGGGACGCTTGGAAGCTATTGAAAAGGAATTGGCGAAGATTGCCACAGCACAAGAGCACCCCACTAGTAGCGAAGAAATGATGACGCGCAAACAGGTCGCGGCCTTATTCTCTGTTACGTTGCCCACTGTACACGATTGGATAAATAAAGGCGTGTTACGTGCCTACAAAGCGGGCGGCAAAACCTACTTTAAGCGTACCGAGATAGAAGCCGTGTTTGCCGTAAAACGCCCTAAATATGGCACGTGTTAAGCATTTCGCGGCTGGACTGTTAAGGGAAGCGCTCGATGAAATGGCAATTTTGCCCTACTTGAATGAGGAGGAGCAACGGAAAACCGTGGCGGGGGTGTTAGAATTACTCTCGAAGCTCTCCAAAAAACGCGGAATGCGGCGAACGCGGCGCGTAGTGTGCAATTGTCTTGAATCCTTCCTATCCACGGGTAACATAGCACAGCTAGACCGAGCGAATTTGTTTGTTTCTAACATTTTCGGCGATTGAAAAAATGATAGACGGAATAAAAGTAACGTGCCAAGGCTTAAACCCCGCTCAATGGCGGGGACTGTCTGTACTGGATTTCTCCCGCCCCGTTTCTGAGGAGACGGGGGAAATAGTGGGGAAATACAGCGAGGCAAAGCGGCACGGGCTTACGTTTCGTATTTCGGACGCTCCCCGCGGTGATTTGTGTAGCCTTTTCGGTAGCTTGCATAAACACCGTAACGCGGGGCTGGAAAATGACGACTTGTTTACTTTTGGGGAAGTCGTAGAAGAGCTAGACAAGTTGCACAAGCTCTATAAAATCCCGCTAGATGCCGCAAAATTGCGCACGCTAGAAGTTGGCGTAAATGTGTTTACCAAAATCCCACCGCGGGAAATTTTGCGCCAAGCGATTAGCCACAGGCGGAAACCTTTTACAGAGATGTCCCGCCGCAATAAGATGATAGGGAAACAGGCCGAACGCACCGAGTACGTACTAAAACTATATGACAAGTTACGCGGTCTTCGGAATAGTGCAGGCTTTTACGTGTTGCGCATTGAAATTAGGTTTGAGCGTATGCGTATACCGCTCGAAAAATGCGGCGTGCGGGCGTTGTCAGATTTGCAAGATATTGAAAAGCTGGACAAACTAGCCGCCCTATTGGTGGAGGCGTGCCAAGATATTATATTTTTTGACCGCAAAGCCCGACCCACTGGACTAACCGAAAAACAGGCCGCGCGATGGGCTGAGTATGGAAATCCGTACTTTTGGGATAGTGCCAACTTGTCAAGGAAGGACTATTATAAACAGCGTAAAACGATGGAGAAAATAAGAGAGAAAGGCGGGCTTTTAGACACCCTCACTTCGTTCATTGATAGCCTAAAAAAGGCTGTCCAAGAAACCCGACAAATAAGCGAAGAAAAAGGGGGACGTTTTCCACAGATTTTAGGCACAGAGAAAGCACCCAAAAAGGGGACGTTTTCCACGCTTGAATATCTGTTGCCAAACGTCCCCCAAGAGCGTAGCGAATTGGGGGACGTTTCAGAGAAAAAAAAGGATGTCCAAAAGTACGCAACAGAAAGGCGATTTTGCCGCGTATGTGGACGGGAAATAACAGACCAAGACCCGCGCAGTGTTTTTTGCTCTGAGAGGCTGTACGGCGCGGCGGCTAAACGATGCAGAAACAAGGAAAGTAACGCCCGCGCGTGGAAAAGAAAAAAAATAAAACTAGCAATGGAACGAAAGACAAGTATTTGGATAACTTACGAGAAAGACGGGGTTACGGAAAGTGTGCAACTTATCCCGCAAGAATTGTATTTGTCCCGTGAATGGGTGGACACTGTGAAAAGTGTGAGAGTTTCAGACGAATTTACAGCAACGGGGAAGCGTGCGCAATTAGTGTTGTGGGAATTACAGGAGCGCGCCAAGATGCAGCAAAAGAAGGTCGTGTATAGGGTTGCACTCCCCGCGGATGCGGCAAAGGTTTCGAGATGCTGTGCGCGGTGTCGCTGTTCGCTGGGGTCTTCGTTAGTCGGAGTGGGTTGCGTTTCCAAATCCCGCGGCTGTGGGGCGGATATTTTAGGGGTGGGGGCGATGTCGCCACAAGAAGGAACGCAATACGGGGGAATAGCCTCAACTCTCCCTAAATAAAGGGGGTGCAGGGCGTTTTGTTAATCAGGTTTAGCGCTGAAAACGGGTGCAGAAATGTTACTTCGTGTTACATTCGTGTTACAAAATACCGTGAAATATGATACAAACGAGCAACGAGAAGGCCGTAAAACGCTACTTTCTCAAAGGTTTAACAACAAAAGAGATAGCAAAGCTACTGGATTTGTCGCCGCGCACTGTGGAGAGAATGAAAAGAAAAGCGAGCCTAGATGTGTGGGGGAAACCCAAACCCGCGGCCTCAACGGTGGCGGATTTGCACAATCAAGGCGTAACGTGTACAGAGATCGCCCGCCGTTTGGAGGTTTCCCGCTCAACGGTGTATAGTTTACTAAAACAGGCTGGGCGCGCTCGATGAGGCTAGCGGCACTCTCTATCGAGTTGGTGGCATTGTGCCCCGTGGTAGTTCTGTTGTTCCCTGCTGGGCGTGATGGCTAGCTAGTCCCTGTGGCGGCTGTGCAGGCGCTCGATGAGGCTAGCGGCACTCTCTATCGAGTTGGTGGCATTGTGCCCCGTGGTAGCTCTGTTGTTCCCTGCTGGGCGTGATGGTTAGCTAGTCCCTGTGGTGGCTGTGCAGGCGCTCGATGAGGCTAGCGGCACTCTCTATCGAGTTGGTGGCATTGTGCCCCGTGGTAGCTCTGTTGTTCTCTGCTGGGCGTGATGGCTAGCTAGTCCCTGTGGCGGCTGTGCAGGCGCTCGACCTTGTATTTTAATTCGCCCTTTCCCTAAAAATAAGCCGCATTTTCTTTGCTATGTGTTTAGGTCTTTGTATTTTGCAATCCGCACACACGACCGCGCATTTTGGAGATTTCGGGCGTAGTGTGTACAAGAAAACCGCCAAAAAATTTGGCGGTTTATTCGATGTATCGTAAATTTGCAGCTCCTAACTTACATACTGAATTTGCACTATAAAGAAAATTCTTTATAGCCTCCCGAACTGTGCGGGTAGCGGAAACGCCCCGAACGCCTGTAAGCGTAGGACACAGTAGCGGGGGGCTTTTTGTATTCCTAACTTACAATGATTGAGCGCCTAACAATTGAAGGAAAAGAGCGTATCGCGATTGTGTTTGCCGAGAGTGCAAATATAAGCGATGTTTGGGTATTGCGCCAAGGGTTGCAACAGTTTATTAAGGCCGCCGCCGCACAGTCGGGTATTTATGGCTATGGCGAAGGTAGCGGCCTATATGACGCGCTAGCACTATTAGACGAGATGGACGTTTGTGCAGAAGAATTGCAAGTATTATTCGACAGCGCTAACAAGCCCGTAACGAACAACGGCCGCCACTGCTGGAAATGGATAGCGAAGCCGTGCGAACGTTTGGAACTTTCCACGGTTTGAAAACTGGATGCATGAAAAAGCCCGCCAACCTTTATCAGGTCGGCGGGCTTCTGTCCTCCTTTTGAACACTATTCAAATAGCGTTCAAATACTGTTTGCAGAAACCTATTGGCAAAATAGCGGAACACTTTGCGGAACACCTTTTGCGCAAGTGGCTGTAAATCAGCGTTATTGGTCGGGGCGACAGGATTCGAACCTGCGACCCCCTGGTCCCAAACCAGGTGCGCTACCAACTGCGCTACGCCCCGTTGTGGAATGACGGTGCAAAAGTACTTAAAACTTCCGAGATGACCAAGGAATACTAATCAAATCTGATGGCTTTGGCAGGCTGTACGCGCGAAATCATATAGCTCGGAGCAACCAGTGATAGCACCGTGAGTACAAGGGTCAATGCATTGACGGCCAAGATTGCCCAGAGGTTGAGTTGCACAGGGACGGTCTCCACATAGTACGTGGCGGGATTGAGGTGTACCAGCCCCCAACGCTGCTGAGCAAAAAGTAGCACCAAGGCAAGGACATTGCCCAAGAGCAAACCGCGCATGGTGATGAAGGCGGCAAATGTCAGGAAGATATGGCGGATGCGGGTGTTCGTTGCACCTAGTGCCTTGAGCACGCCGATGGTCTGCGTGCGCTCTAGAATGAGGATGAACAGGCCGCTGATCATTGTAAATCCGGCAACGACCAGCATCAGTACGAGAATGATCACCATATTGAAGTCCAAGAGGTCGAGCCAAGAAAAGACCTGCATATAGTGTTCTTTGATACTGACAGGAAGTCGCGTCTGCTCCGAGGGAAGCACATTCATCTTCCGACAGAGCGCACGCAGTTCGTGCATCGTTTCATCCAGAAGGTTCAGGGAAGTGAGGCGCACCTCGATGGAGGAAGCACGCCCCTCGTCCCAGCGATTGAGGCGGCGAATGGTAGAAATACTCCCGAGCACTACGTTCTTGTCAAACAGGCTCATATTCGAGCTGTAAATCCCTACGACTTTGAAGCGACGTGCCTTGATGCTCTCTTCGAAAAAATAGGAGAAGACGCGATCGCCTACGCTCAGACCAAGCGCATCGGCTTGACGGCGCGAGATGAGAATCTCGTTGCCATTATCCGTTGTGAGATCGGGCATCCGCCCCTCCACCAGGCTTTTGCGCAGTGCTGTCAGATCATAGTCGGCAGGCAGCCCTTTAAAAGTAACCCCAAGGAAGTCTGAACTGGTCTTGAGAATGCCCATCTTCTGTGCGATGCAGTTCACGGACTGCACACCAGGGATGCGGCGCACCGCAGTCAAGAAAGCGCGATCCGCGGGGATGGGAAAAGCATCGGGAGCCGTGAGTGAGCTGACATCCATGATCTCGATATGACTTCCGAAACTTTCCACCTTGTGGGTAATCTCGCTCTTGAATCCTAGGATGATGCTCACACTGGCAATCATGACCAGCAATCCCATCGCCACTCCAAGCGTGGCAATGACAATGGTAGGATTAGAAGCACTGTGACGGTCCGCACCGATGTTCTTGAAAAACCGTCGGGCAACGAAGAGGGTGAACTGCATGTTACACTGAGGATTATAATTTTCGGCCAGGATAGGCTTCGAGGGCTTTGCGGAGCACGACAAGCGCGCGTTGGAGATCATGCTTGTTGAGCACGTAAGCGATGCGCACTTCATCACAACCCGCACCGGGTGTGGTGTAGAAACCAGCTGCGGGTGCCATCATCACCGTCTCGCCTTCGTAGTCGAAATCGCTCAGACACCATGCGCAGAAATCTTCGGCATTTTCCACCGGGAGGCGCGCCATGGTGTAGAATGCCCCCATCGGAATGGGACTATACACCCCAGGAATGCGGTTCAGACCATCGATGAGACACTTGCGGCGCTCCACATATTCATCATACATCTCTCGCATGTACTCATCGGAAGTCTCTATCGAAGCTTCTGCCACCAGTTGTCCAAGGAGGGGGGGCGAAAGCCGCGCTTGGCAGAACTTCATCACCGCGTTACGCACCTCCTCATTCTTCGTGATCAATGCACCGATACGGATGCCACACTCGGAGTAACGCTTCGATACGCTGTCAATGAGCACGACATTCTGCTCGATGTCTTCCAAGTGACAGGCTGAAATATAGGGCGAACCTGTATAAATGAACTCACGATACACCTCATCGGAAAAGAGATAAAGGTCATATTTCTTTACGAGATCGCGGATCTGGTTCATCTCACGGCGGGTGTACAAGTAGCCCGTAGGATTGTTGGGATTGCAGATCAAGATCGCGCGCGTGTGTTCGTTGATCAGTTCCTCGAACTTTTCAACGGGGGGCAACGCAAACCCCTCTTCAATGGTCGTCGGAATGGTACGAATTTTCGCACCCGCCGAAATGGCAAACGCCATATAGTTAGCATAAGCCGGTTCGGGCACTATGATCTCATCCCCCGGGTTAAGGCAGGATAAAAAGGCGAAAAGCACCGCCTCTGAACCTCCTGCCGTAATAATAATATCATCGGCCGTGAGGTGTATGTGGTAACGCTCGTAATAGCCCACCAGTTTCTCGCGGTAACTGCGAAAACCTTGCGAGGGAGAATACTCCAGGATTGGACGCTGTAAATGCTGCAATACGTCTAACCCTTCGCGTGGAGTCTGCAGGTCGGGCTGCCCAATGTTAAGATGATAAACTTTCACTCCGCGTGCTTTCGCCGCACTGGCCAGTGGAGCAAGTTTGCGGATCGGGGATTGAGGCATCTCGATGGCTCGTTCTGAAATATGGGGCATAGCGATAAGAGGAAGAGGGGTGGAACAAAGAGGAGTTCGAAGCGGTCATCTGTTTCAGTGCGTGTCCTGATCTTTCACTTTGAAGGCACAGAGAAAGGCTTTCGGTGTAGGGGTTTCAAAGTGGAGATGTTCGCGCGTGATGGGATGGTAGAAGTCCAGGCGATAGGCATGGAGGCAAAGACGTCCCGCGGGATCATCACCATTACCATATTTGATGTCTCCACATACGGGGTACCCCAGATCCTGAAGATGTACGCGGATCTGATTTTTGCGCCCTGTGTCGAGTTTGAGTTCGACGAGGCTATATCCATTCTCCTTACGCAGGGTGCGGAAATGGGTTCGTGCAAACTTGCCTCCATTGTCCACAGGCGAAGAATAAGTGATGTAGGCCTTGTTGTCCTTCAGCCAGCTTTCCACTGTACCCGATTTCTGCTCCATCTCTCCGGAGACGAGAGCGTAATATCGACGGTCGGTCACGATGTCGCGCCAATTGTGCTCGAGGATCTGCTCTGCCTCCATCGTCTTGGCATAAACCAGCAGGCCTGAGGTGTCACGGTCGAGACGGTGCACCACGTGCGCCGCACAACGTTGACGGGTCTTGTGGAAATACTCATCGAGGATGCTCTTCACACAAAACTGCCCTTGCGTAGCAGCCATTGACAGGATGCCGATGTTCTTCTCAATGACAATGATCTGCGCATCCTCATAGACGATCTTGACGAACTTATTCTGGAACTGCACACGTTGCTTATGCTTGGAGATTTCGACCACCATCCCCGGTGTTAGTGGGAAATCATGACGCGTAACATTCTTCCGATCCACACGCACGCCTCCCCCTGCAAGGATAGCTTTGGCTTTGGAGCGGCTCACCCCATCAAGGGATTTTAGAATGAAGGGAAGCAACTCAATGGCTTCACGCACTTTGAACGTGGTGTATCGGGGTTTACGGGGATTGTACATACATATAATATAAGGAAGGACGCACAACACTTCATGTTAAGGATGACACGCTCATGCCACCCCCTCATTGTACGTCCCGGGAGATGAGATTGCAAAGTTACATCAAGCAGACGAAATCGGCAAACAATTTGGCAGGGAATACCGCCATTCTGTTAAAAATCAGCCTTAGAAATCAAGGTTTTCCGCCTTTTACCTCCACCACTTCTGATTATTTCCTATCTTCGCGATAAGAACAACAGGTCGAATATGCCCATACGAAATCCAAGCAAACCTGAGTGTTCCGCCCTCTACGTTACCACATCACAACAACTCATCCAGATGAAAAAGCTTGCACTCTCCCTCATCACCCTTCTTGCCCTATCCGGCACTGCATGGGCGCAGGACGATGTCTATTTCGTCCCTTCAAAGAAGGCGTTGCAACAAGAACAGCAGGAGCGTCAGCGCACTCATCCACGCTATAGCACCGTGGAATCAGCAGATGCCGTTCCCTATGATGGCTCCGGCCACTACGATGATTGGGCCGATGGACGCTTCTCCTCGCGCGATGTCGATGAATACAACCGTCACACTCGCCGCCAACGTCGCGACACACTCAACAACTACCGTGAGGAAGAAGCCGACCAGCAGACCATGACCGGACGCATCGTCCGCTTCCGTTCGCCACGTGGCGTCATCGTTGCCTCACCTTATTACTACGATTACTACTACGACCTGGCCTACTATGACCCTTGGTTCTCGGACTGGGGATGGAGTGGTTGGTACGGCTGGTACGACCCTTGGTATTACGGGGTTGGATGGTTTGGATGGAATAGCCCTTGGCGTTACTCCTGCTATTCACCATGGAGCTGGAATGCCTGGTACTCACCTTGGTACACTGGCTGGGGTTGGTCGGGCTACTACGGTTGGACGCAATGGGGTTGGGGTGGTTACTGGAACCATCCATACAGCTACTACGGCTATGCACCCTTCCACAGTTCCCGCGGAGCCTACTATTCTGAAACGCGAGGCAGCAACCGTCCACTCGCCAGCCGTGGAGGCAGTTTCCCCTCTCGCGGAGGCAACTTCACACGCAACAACGGCTATTCTGCCCGCAGTGGTTACACGCCCTCCTACAACAACGGAAATCGCGACTACTTCCGTTCAAGCAATAATGCTGGAGTTTCGCGTCGCGGTTCGCTGATCAACACGGACCGTTCACGCAGCAACTACTCTGCACCCACGCAAAGCCGCAGCAATTCGTACTCACCTTCGCGCAGCAACAACTATGCTCCCCCCACGCGCAACTACCAGCCCAGCAACTCATCCTCCTTCGGCAGCGGCTCGACAAACAGCCGTTCTATCGGCGGATTTTCTGGCGGATCTTCACGTGGCGGCGGCTTCTCCGGCGGTGGCAGCTCCGGCGGTGGCAGCTCGCGTGGCTCAGTGATAAGTGGACGCCGTTAAGCGGCCTCTACACCGCCTGAACGTTTATCACTTCTCCTATAATATGAAAAAGATTTTCTGCTCAGCCGCACTCCTCGCCGCCTTCGGATACACAGGAGCCTCGGCACAAGATATTTACAAGGTGGAGCAACTTTCCGGTTCTGACCTCAACGGCGATGCACGCTATGTGGGTATGGGTGGTGCCATGGGTGCACTCGGTGCCAACATCTCGGCAATGGGCAACAACCCCGCGGCCACCGGTCTCTACCGCCGCAGCGACATGTCGATCACAGGAAGCCTACTCACCGCACCTGGAAACGGCAAGGACGCGTCCTTCCTTGGCACAAACCTTACCAAGACCAGCCTTGACCAAATGGGCTTTGTCTACGCCTTGAACATCGGCAACCGGAGTCTGAAATTCGTCAATATCGGTTTTAACTACAAGAAGTCGCGCAACTTCAAAAACCTCATCGCCCTCGACAACATTCCACTCGCACAGGGCGCATCACAGACTTGGCAGATGCGCGACCTTGCCGCCGTCAACAATCGCTGGCTGGATTTAGAGAGCGAGAAAGATCAAGCATTGACCACGCCACTCACCCTCTTGGGCTACAACACGTTCCTCATCGACCCCGTACGCAATGCAGCCAACGGCGTAACCGACTATAAGACCACAGCAGCCGAGGCATACCACTACGGGCGTGCGCAGTGGGGAAGCACACAGCAATTCGATTTCAACCTATCGTTCAATTTCAGCAACCAGTTCTATTTCGGTGCGAACTTGGGAGTCTACAACCTCGAAGGTTCATCGGCCATGCAATATGAAGAGGCCTCACTCCGCGAAGACGGCACACCCTTCCTGGCTCAGAACGGCCAGCGCAAGACCTACATATTAAACCTCATTGAGGACATGTCGGGCACGGGAGTGGACGCACAGTTCGGATTCATCGTTCGACCGATAGCCGACAGCCCCTTCCGCCTGGGACTTTCGGTAAGCACCCCAACGTTCTATGCCGTGAACACCTCCTCCCGTCTCCTCGTAAGTTCGCCCTATGACAATACCAACACGGAGACACAAGAGTACAAAGAATATACCGAAGCCGACAGCCGGATCAACAACGACTACCGGCTCCGCACGCCTTGGAAGGTGAACTTCTCGCTCGGAACGACCTTCGGATCGAACATCGCCTTTGGAGCGGAATACGAAATCTCCGACCATACCAGTGCACAGCTGCGCTATCTCTCGAACAGCGGCTACGACTATTACGACTTCGACTGGGGAGCCGGCACGAAAGATAAGGCGTTGCAGAACGAACTCGACCAGTACCTCCGCGACACACACACTCTGCGTGTCGGTCTCGAAGCCCGCGTAGCTCCTGAACTGTATGTACGGGGTGGTTACAATTTCGTCTCTGCACCGCTCCGCAAAGAGGCCATCCTCAATCTCTTCACCGACAGTCCATCGTACGCCTACTCCACAGGCACAGACTATGTGAACCTTGGCGATACCCACCGCCTCACCTGCGGTCTGGGCTATCGAGGCAAGAATTTCTACACGGATCTGGCCTATCAGTACCAGACTCAAGGTGCAGACGTCTATCCCTTCTCTTACACGAAAAGTGGTGTCGTTGGACGCGACAACGACCTCAACGGCCAACACATCAATCTTGACCGTCACCAAGTCCTGCTCACCCTCGGCTACCGCTTCTGATCCTGCTGCAACACACAACAAGTCCCCCACCCTTCTAAACAGGAAAGGTGGGGGATACTCTTATGAACCGATGGAGAACGGACGGCTGCACCGCTGCGCGATGATCCCAGACAGTGTGACACTATCGGCTACAATATCAGGACGATATTTTACATTATACCCTCATAAAGCGATGAAAACAACATTATCAACATCAATATTACGGTGAAGTAAAAAGCATGTCAGCAACCATCAAGTGGCACTCTACAAACAAAAGCCGCGTCCCAAGGAGTTTTGTTCCTCGGGACGCGGTAGTATTTCAAGGATGACGTACATTATTCATCGTCCTTCTGCCCTAATTCGGCCACCAGTTTGGCCTGGATGTCGGTGGGCACAAGTTCGTAACTCGCAAACTTCATAATGAAGCTGGCACGTCCGCCAGTGAGGCTGGACAATGTAGTGGCATAGGTGCTCATCTCTTTGAGGGGAACCTTCACTTGGAGCTTCTCATACCCGTTCTCGCTGCTCATCCCGATAATCATGCCGCGTCGGCCTTGGAAGTCGCTCATCACATCGCCCATCTTGTCAGCAGGCACAAAGACCTCAACATCATAGATGGGTTCAAGCACCTTCGGGCCAGCCTCGCGGAACGCCTGCGAAAAGGCATTGCGCCCTGCCAACATAAAGGAAAGCTCGTTGCTGTCCACGGGGTGCATCTTGCCATCGTAGACAATGACACGCACATCACGCGCATAACTACCCGTCAAGGGGCCTTGCTCCATACGGCTCATCACACCTTTGAGAATGGCCGGCATGAAGCGCGCATCGATGGCACCGCCCACCACACTGTTGATAAAGACGACTTTACCTCCCCAATCGAGCGTGATTTCTTCCTTACCCTTCGGCGTGATGCGGATTTCCTGTCCACCGAAGGTGAAGCTCGTAGGATCGGGCATCCCTTCATAGTAAGGTTCAACGATAAGGTGCACTTCGCCAAACTGGCCTGCACCACCCGACTGCTTCTTGTGGCGATAGTCTGCGCGTGCTGCCTTGGTGATGGTTTCACGGTAAGGGATGCGCTGCTGGTAGAACTCAATCTGAATCTTGTCCACATTTTCGAGCATCCATTTCAGCGTACGCAGATGGAACTCTCCTTGGCCGTGCACCAAAATCTGGCGCAGTTCCTTACTCTGTTCGACCTCCCAAGTAGGATCTTCCTGACGCAGACGATTGAGGGCTGCCATCATCTTCTCCGTCTCCGCTTCGTTGACAGCACGGATGGCGCGTGTAAACTTGGCATTGGGATACTTGATGAAGTTGAAGCGGTGGTCACAGTCTTTGCCATTGAGCGTGTTGCCCGTGCGCACATCTTTGAGCTTGACGGTACAACCGATGTCGCCGGCGGAGAGCTGCTCCACCTTTTCGCGCTGTGCACCTGAGCAGACGAAGAGCTGAGCCATACGTTCCTTCGAACCACGGTCAGCATTGTTCAGGTCATCGCCCTCATGCACCACGCCGCTCATCACTTTGAAATACTGCACCTCGCCAATGTGCGGTTCCACACCTGTCTTGAAGAAGTAAAGGCTCGTCGGGCCATCTTCTGCGGGCACGACTTCTTCACCACGCGTGTTGTGCACCTTGGGCATCTCATCCACAAAGGGCACGACATTGCCCAAGAATTCCATCAGACGGCCTACACCCATGTCTTTTCCGGCACAGACGCAGAACACGGGGAAGATGCTGCGCGTCACCATACCCTTCCGGATACCTGTGCGCATTTCATCCTCGGTGAGGTGCTCCGTCTCGAAAAATTTCTCCATCAGTCCTTCGTCATTCTCAGCAGCGGCTTCCACGAGGGCCTTATGCAACTCTTCGGCGCGCGCACGCTCCTCTGCCGGGATTTCCTCAATGGTGGGCTCGCCACCTTCAGGAGTCCACGAGAGTTTCTTCATCAGAATCACATCGATCAGGGCATTGAAGTCCGGCCCCGTCTGGATGGGGTATTGCACAGGAACCACCTTCGAGCCATAGATACCTTGCAATTCCTCCACAACGCTATCATAGTCACAGTTCTCATTGTCCAGCTGGTTGACCAAGAAAATCACCGGTTTACCCAACTTTTCGGTGTAACGGAAGTGGTTCTGCGTCCCGACCTCAGGGCCGAATGCCCCATTGATCAGGAGCAGTGCCGTGTCCGTAACGTTCAGTGCCGTAATCGCCGCGCCCACGAAATCGTCTGATCCCGGGCAGTCGATGATGTTCAGCTTCTTTCCTTTCCACTCAACATGGAATGCCGTGGCAAACACCGAGTAGCCGTATTCCTGTTCTACGGGGAAGTAGTCGGAAACGGTGTTCTTCATCGTGATGCGGCCACGGCGTTTTAGGGCGCCAGCGTGGAAGAGGAGGCTCTCGGTGAGGGTCGTCTTTCCGGAGCCGTCATTGCCGAGGAGGGCAATGTTCTTGATGTCGTGAGAACTGTACACTTTCATAATGGTAAAGATTAAGGAATGCCGCGCCCTTTCTTCGGGCAAATATCATGGGGGCGCAGCAGGTTGGTTTCAGTTTATTAGGGAGTAATGAAACAGAATTGTCAAGTACCCCTTTCAAAATCGAGCGCAAATTACAACTAAATTCCGACCCCACCAACTTTTTTTGCCGAAAAAGACAGTGAAGATACGCATATTGAGATTTCGAACGATGCGCCAACCAGCCCAACATCCTCAACCCGATGCCATCCCAACACGGAATCGTGGTGGAAACAACGCCATCAGAATTCTACGACTTGCACCTCATGCGCTGCGGCATAACGGTGCAGTAGCTCGAGTGCGTAGTCCACGGTGCGCGCCATTTGCATGGTGTCTCCATCATAGCCGTTGATGATGAAAAGGAGCTGTGTAGTATCGGCCGAGAGCATAGTGCGCGTGCTATCACTCGTGGGCGAAGCCACTGCACCGAGGGCATCTCGGTAGACGGGTAGTCCCTCGATATTCAAGCTTCCGCGACCGATGCCCTCATAGGGCTCACCGGCACGACCGATGCCCAGTTCGAGATGGTCGCCCACAATCCTGCCAGCATCCAGCAGTCCCGTGGGATAACCGCTGAAGAGCGACACCAGATTGCCCAGATCCACCAGTGTGTCCACACTGTACAGATCCTTACCCTGCAACACGCGCCGCGCCAGCTGTTCACTGGCCGGCCGATAGCGCGAGGGATCTTTTCCACAGGCTTTGTAGGCCGCACGCGTAGCGGCAATGCCCGAAACAGCTTTGAGGCTGTCGGGGGTGAGCGATTGGCGCAACTGTGCGCAGAAGGCATTCATCTCATCGAGCAAGGCGGGAGAGGTCGGAGCATTGGTCACGGCGCAATGCAGGAACGTTCCTTGGAACAACCGTACGCGCGTGGCGAAATCGGAAGAGCGGGTTATTGATAGCATAAGGCAAAATAGGGGCAATGGCTGCACACTTTAGTGTGTTCCGGTGGGGTGAAGGGGTGGGTGGGATCAAGAATTTCGGCCACAAGTTCGGCCAGGTGTCCGCGCATCTCAGGTGCATCAGACACATAGTCCCGCACCTCCTGATGCGCAATTTTGAGGTAGGGTGAAAAGTCCTCCCGTGCCGAGTGGTTGAGGAAGAAGAGAGCAGGCGCCATGGGATAGCCGGCAGCCAATGGGGTGTCGCGGAGGAGTTCGCAGTAGAGGAACGTCTGGAACATATAGTGCCGATGATCCGCACCGCGCACCGTAAAGAGCTGTTCCACACGGGCGACACGTTCCTCCTTTCCACCCGTCTTATAGTCCAGAACGCGCAGGGTTTCCACACCATCAAGCGACACCAGATCGATCCGGTCGATGGTGCCTTCTAATGTCACCTCAGGCACGGCTGATCCTTCTGGCAGAGTGAGCTGAATGGCATAGGTGCGTTCGGTGGCTTTCAGGCTGAAACGCCCCAGTTTCTGATCATGGCGCAGCAGGTTGCGGAGATAGATGTCCACCACTTTGGCTTCCAGCAAATGCTCACCCTCGACCTGTTGCGCCACGAAGGCACGACGGATGTAGGGCTCGAAGAAGGCGGGATCCTTCAGACAGGCTTCCAGATGCTTCGGATCGACCACTCCACCTCGCTCCAACATCTCGGCATAGAAATCCTCGGCCGCCTGGTGGAAGATCGATCCCAAGATGTTGGGCTGAATGTCTTCACTGTCGGGCAGTGGCTCCTTGTAGCCACATACATATTTATAGTAAAACAGCAAGGGGCAGCGCAAATAGGTGTTCAGAGCTGAGGGAGAGAATTTATAGTATTGCCGCCCCTCGTTGTCCACACGCGCCAGTCGCGTTAGCAAGTCCTGAGGTTTTATGACCTCTTCGGGGTGATTCATCGTGGAGCGTTGTGGACTGGTAATCACGCGGTGTTCGATGGGGAGGTCACTCTCCACCATGAGCTGGGTGATGAAGCGCGACATCTCACCCGCTCCCTTCCCATCGGCCGAAGTGTTATAAAGGAGGCGGAGATGGCGGGTACGCTGAATGAGGCGGTAGAAGTAGTAGGCATAGACCGCAGTCTTGCGTTCGGGCGTGGTAAGTCCAAAGGCACGGCGCAGGAGATAGGGGATGAAGGAATTGTCTGTTGGAACTTGGGGCAACACCTCTTCATTGACCGAAAGCATCATAACGCGCTCAAAATCAAGACATCGCGTCTCGAGCACACCCATCACTTGGAGTCCCGCCAGAGGTTCGCCACGGAAGGGTATGGTGCTCTGGCGCACCAGTTGACGCACCAGCCTGCGCAGCGTGCTGATGTTCACCCGGAGGCGTTCCGCTTCGGCGATGCGGAGGAGGCGGTTGAGGAGAGAGGACATCCGATAGTAAGCTTCGGACTGTAACACGCTCTCGAAGCGTTCGGTCGAGAAAGTGGTGGCCTCGATCAGTGCACGCGCCCCTGTATTCACCCGTTCGATGAGGTCGCACAGGCAGCTCTTGACCTCGAACTTCGCCGTGCGCCGCTCCCATTCCGCCAGAGCACGCTCCACGAGCGTTACCACCTCCGTATGCCCTAAGGGAAAGCCCTTGGTGAGGTTCACCTCGCGAATGCTGTCGGGAATGGCATGGAGGAGGGGTTGGAGAACCTCTTCGTTACAAAGCACAATGGCCGTGTCGCGAGGGTTGGTTTCAGGAAAGCGTTCCAGCCATGAGGCCACGCTCTGTGCCTGCACCACCTCGGTCGAGGCCGCCACCACCTCCACATGCCCGATGTGGCGGAGGTTGTCGAAATGCTCCAGAGGCAAGGCGTTAGGAAACGCACGGAGATTTTCGCGTAAGAAGAGTCCCGCCTCAAAATGTGCGCGTTCCGGGGAGGTATAGAACACATCATAGTCCCAATAAAACAGAGCTTTTCCAGCCTCTCTAAAGAGGGAGAAGAGGCGATGCTCCACAGCGTCAAGCACGTTGAATCCCACGAAAGCGTAAGTACAGTCGTCGTCCGTCAGCCTCTGGCCGTCGTTCGACAGGTCTTCGACCACCCTTCGGTACAACGCCCCTTCATAGGCCAGTCCCTCGGCAGCGAGTTCGCGGTTGAGTGCATGATAGATGGGATTGAGGTTCTCCCAAAGAAGGCGGAAGCGTTCGCGGATCTCGCTGCGCCGCTCGGGATCGAAGTCGGCAAAGAACTGACGCAACACCTCCACCTGCTCGGGGGTGAGAAAGTCTGTGTTGTCGAGCTCACGCAGGTCACTCAAATTGCGGAAGAGCGCATCGGCATCGGCCATGTTCTTATCCACATCATCAAAGTCAAAGAGGATGCGTTCCGCCCATCCGTAGAAAGCATCCAGCTCCACGGCGTCGGCTGCCGGCACATGTGCCTTGCACAACCGATCGTAAAGCCGGCAGATGCGGCACGTGGTGTCGATGGGATCATTCTGCACCAGTGTGGAATAGTGGTCGAAGAGCTCGCCGATGGTCAGATAGCGTGGTGCCCAGACAGGGACTTCCGCTTCGCCGTTCAGCAGCAATTCGCTCATGAAAAGCCCCGCACGCTTGTTGGGAAAGACCACCACCACGCGGCTGAGATCATGGGCGAAACGCTGCCGGAGATCGTCGGCAACGAGTTGTAAGAATGAAGTCATGGGAGAGACTATAAAAGGGGCGTAAGCGACAAGACACATCACCCAAGGATGCACTTATCGGATAAGGTTAGTATTCACCACCCGTTTTCTCGCCACGGCAGTACGCAAAACGCCTTGAGCGTTTTGGTACTGCCCGTCCGGCTTACCGAAAACGTTGAATTTCTGACTACAAAAATAGCATTTTAGGCACAAAACAGCAAGAGGAACAAGATATTTGGCCTCATCTGCTGAATTTAGTCGGACAAATTTCGCAGAGGCCAAAAAAACTTCGTAATTTTGCCGCGTCAAAATTGTTATGACCTTGGGGATTTTCTTCTCCAGTCCGCCTAAGTTCACATTTTCCGCAGCTCTGCACAGGTGCCCATTCGGGCAGAGCCAATACTCAATCCGCATCCCTACCTCAAAATTCACACTTAGGTCTCTCCCTGCCCCTACCCCAGCACAAGGCAATGGGGCGAAGTTGCATGTCCTAATCCTTTCATATATTCTTCAACTGCAATGAAAAAAATCCTCGTCACCGGCGGTACCGGTTTTATCGGCTCGCACACCACTGTTGAACTTCAGGCCGCAGGCTTTGAAGTGGTTATCGTTGACAACCTGAGCAATTCGAAGATCGAAGTGCTCGATGGTATTGAAAAGATCAGCGGTGTCCGCCCTGCTTTCGAACAAGTAGACTGCTGCGACTTCCCCGCCCTCGAAGCCGTGTTCCAAAAGTATCCCGGCATCGAAGGCATCATCCACTTTGCGGCTTCCAAGGCCGTGGGTGAATCGGTAGAGAAGCCCCTGCTCTACTACCGCAACAACCTGACGAGTCTCATCAACATCCTCGAACTGATGCCTAAATATGGTGTGAAAGGCATCATCTTCTCCTCCTCCTGCACCGTCTACGGCCAGCCCGATCCTGAATGGCTTCCCGTGAGTGAAGAAGCCCCCATCAAGAAGGCAATGTCGCCCTATGGCAACACGAAGCAGGTGAACGAAGAGATCATTCAGGATTTCGTAGCGAGCGGCGCCGACATCTCCGCCATCATCCTGCGCTACTTCAACCCCATCGGTGCACATCCCACGGCCCACATCGGTGAGCTCCCCCTCGGCACCCCCGCCAACCTCATTCCCTTCCTCACGCAGACCGCCATCGGCATCCGCAAGGAGCTGGCCGTCTATGGCGATGACCTCGACACCCCCGATGGGACTTGCATTCGCGACTACATCTATGTCGTGGATCTTGCCCTCGCTCACGTGGCCGGCATGAAGCGCATCCTCGACAGCAAGAACGCCGACCCAGTAGAGATCTTCAACATTGGCACGGGCGAAGGCTCGAGTGTGATGGAGATTATCAACACGTTCGAGCGTTCCACGGGCGTGAAGCTCAACTACCACATGGCACCCCGCCGTCCGGGCGATACTGAAAAGGTGTGGGGCAATGTAGATAAGGCCAACAAGGTGCTCGGCTGGAAGGCTGTCCACTCACTCGAAGATGCCCTCACCTCAGCCTGGAAGTGGCAGCAGAAGCTCCGTGAAGACGGTGTGATGTAAAAACACACCTCCTGTTTCTTGATTACAAATCCTCCCCCTGCGTGTTCTGACGAATACGCAGGGGGAGGATGCATTATTAAAGGGATGTAGAAGGGATATAGGGCACAGCAGGACAGGAAGGCGGCAGGGATGTGCGCAGGGAGGAGAAGCAGAATAGAAGATGGCAAACAAGGAACAACATCCCGTAACAATGACGGCCATGATGCAAGGCGTTGTTACGAGGAACAGTCCCTCCCCCTGCGGCGCAATGTCGTTTGCAGGGCGCAATCCCGGTGATCGATGCGCCACGGCCTCACGGCACCGCAGCATTTACAAGGTATTGTAACTTGATTACAAAGGTGCAGTAATTGAATTACAAGCGGATTGTAATCAAGCTACAAGAGCATTGTAATCGGATTACAACGCCGTTGTAATCCGACTACAAGGTGTGTCATGCCCCGTGTCATGCCTTGAAAGAGTGACCGCAATGCTGCTACAGATCAAAAAGCCTCGGAGCCTGAGTGAAGAAACACACAGGCACCGAGTAAAAACACGTAATTCCAGAACAACGGCAGTGCAACCTCCGAACAGCGGCTACTTAAACGTCCCGCCGCGACTGGACGGACGTTGCGAGGAAGAACGCGAAGGTTTTGAGGAGTGCGAGGAAGTGCGCACGGTGGTTTCGCCACGATCTTCTTCCACATAAACTGTGCGCGGTTCGGGAAATAGCCATTTCTCCCAAAGAGCCTCCCAGAATATGTAAGAACAGAACTGGAGTGTGCCCAGCAGCACGCGCCCCGCAATGGTCTTGGGTCGACCTCTGCGCTTGGCTTCCAGCTGATCCATCTGGCGGTAGAGCTGCTGGCTCTGTTCGTAAAGGAGTTCGGAGCAGGCCGGATCGGCCATCACCAGAGTCAGATCCTGCATGGCCGCACGGTGCTGACGGCGGTTGATGTGGCAGACAGCGCGGTGGTAGTAGGCCTCGGGAGAAGGCGCTCGGGCAATGAGGCTGTCGAGCTGTACGGTGGCTTCACGATAGCGACCCTCCATCAGGGCGATGCGGGCATCGGTGGCATACGATGCTGAAACACTGTCGTGAGACAGACGGCTGAGGGAAGCCGTATGAGCCACCGCCGAACGCCGCAAAGCCTTTTCACCACTGCGACATGAGGAGAGGGTGAAGCCGAGGAGAAAAAGGAGCAGAACCTGACAAAAAGGACGGAAGGGGATCATGGGACGGAGCGGTATCAGAGAGAAAGGCAGATTTAGAGATCGTCTTCGATGGCAGTGCTCTTGGCGTAGGCAGTGCTCTTGGCTTCGAAGAAGTCCGTCTTCACCATATTGGCATTGGCATAGTGTGACACCCACTTCATCGATTCGGGTTCGGTGCGGTGTTCCTCATAGAGGGGGTCAAAGCCGAGAGAAGTCCAACGCAGATTGCCAAGATAGTGGATATAGTCACTCACCATGCGGCGGTTCAGTCCCTGCACATCATCACCGATGACATACTGCCCCCAAGCGATCTCCTGCGCCACTCCTTCGCGCATCATGGCTTCGTAGACGGCCACCTTCTCCGGAGTGAACATCTCGGGCTCTTCCTTCTTAAGCTCTTGGATGATGTTGCGAAAGAGCCAGAGGTGCGTGTTCTCATCGCGGTTGATGTAACGGATTTCCTGCGCAGAGCCGGACATCTTGCCGCTGCGTGCCAGGTTGTAGAAAAACATGAAACCGGAATAGAAATAGATACCTTCGAGGATAAAATTGGCGATGCATGCCTTCATGAGTGAAAACAGATCCTTTTTCTCCTGAAACTCGTTGTAGCAATCGCCGATGAACTTGTTGCGCCGCAGGAGATGCTCGTCCGTTTTCCACTGATAGAGGATGTCGTTGCGCTCCTCGGGCGAGCAGATGCTGTCGAGCATATAGGAGTAGCTCTGTGAATGCACGCATTCTTGAAAAGCCTGGATATGGAGGCAGAGGTTCACCTCGTTGGCGGTGATATATTCCGAGAGGGAGGGAAGATTGTTGCTCTGCAACGAGTCGAGGAAGACAAGGAAAGAAAGGATCTTATCGTAAGCGGTGCGCTCGGCGCGGTCAAGCCGCGGATAGTCTTTCGCATCTTGGGTTAGGTTGATTTCCTCCGGGATCCAGAAATTGTTCATCGCTTGGCGGTACCAATCACTGACCCAGGAATAACGCATGTTGTTGAAGTCGTTGAGGTTGGTAGTGTTGCCACCGATCATGCGCCGGAGTCGGAGGTCTGTGTCGCCCTCGGGATTGAACAGGGGATTGCGGTGGAGCTTGTCTGATGTAGTCATGAGAGATGGAAGAGAAGGGATAAGGATGAGGGGCATCGGCAGGCTCCCGTCCGGAGGGGACGGGCCGCACGGAGCGGGGCATGGGCTCCAGACACTGCCATGGCGGGAAAAGGCCGGTGGAAACCGAACCTTTGTGCCGCCCAGCTATACATTTCCGTGCAAAATTACTCGATTCACAGAAGCCCTCCAAGTGGAGGGCCTCTTTTTTATCGTGCATCGGCCGTTTTTCCTCTTCCGCCCTCATCAGGCCGGAAAGGCGGAGGAATCCGAAACTTCCAACCGGAAAAGAAGACTGAATGGGATGTAAACGGCTCCTCCACTCCCCGACGTGGGGAGTGGAGGGAAGTTGAGGTTACAATGGAGAGAGGTCTTCATCGCCGGTTTGCACCAGCTTGGTCAGAAGTCTCTGAGTTTCGTGGCGATACTCTTCGCTGTCAAATGGGGTCATGGCCATCCATCCGTTCATCTGTTTCAGCGTAGCCGCTGCACCATACAGACGGCGATGGAGGAAGACCTTATTGCCCAAGAGATAAACCGAGGGATGTGCTGTAAACGCAGTATCGCACAGCTTCAAGGCCTGCTGCCATTTTGAGCGGGATTGGATGGTGTCCTGCACACTGAAGTACAGTTCGCCATGCATCATAAGGAAGATCGAGACATCTTGAAACAGTCCTTGCCGTTCGGCCTGAGTGAACAGCTCCAATGCTTCTCGTTGGCGTTGGTTCCGGCTCAGTATTTGAGCTTTCATATAACCCCAATTCGGGATAAGGATTCTCCTTTTCTTTCCTAAGATATTCTCTCCTAAAGCCACAAAAGAGGATTATTCTTCGTATATTTGTAATTGATAGCGAGACAAATAACAAAAGAATAATCCTCATGAAACTTGTCAGCAAAGTTTTTCACTGCGTTCAAGGAAACTCGGGGAATTTATTGTATTGAGGATGATTTCTGCAAAGAATATGAGTT
>JBHAFF010000020.1:0-190229 GCA_041855985.1 Alloprevotella sp. | reverse complement strand
CGGTATGTGCCATTAGGCGACTATATTCATATTCCAGCAATAGACGTAATAATTGCTCTGTCTCATGCCTCCTCTTGCTCATTTGATGTACATACTCGTAGGAGAATGCTACCGCAGTTGTCGGTTCTATTGCTTGAAAAGTAAAATGAGAGGGGCGCGGATGTTCCAAAGATGTGTAGTGGGTGGCAAATTCCCCCTCGGCCACGAAGTTGATGGTTATATCCTCGTTTGGTGTAGGATAGTAGGCTCGAACCAACCCTTGCACAATCATAAAAGCGTCTTCCTGAATACAATTTGCCTCAATAAGATGTTCCCTTTTGTCGAAATGAACAATACGCCAGCCCAAAGAGAGATCATCGATTAAACTCTCCAAGAGAGTCGGACACAAAGAGCGTAATTGTTCTTTGCAGTATCGGAACTCATTTGCCTTTATCATTTTTTATGTTGAGTGTAGAACGATTATACTGTAAAAACTGGAGCACATGCATTTTGTGGGCAATCGCTCCACGAGTTCGATAAAGTCCATCGTCACTGTTTGGAATCACCTCCTTCATTAGGTTGTGGTGTAGGCTTGTTGAACCTTTGTTGAGCTTGGCTACAGTAAGACACATCGGTAAGGGTAAAGCGTTTGCATGGGAGAGAGAGTCGAACGTCTGGTTTTTCGATGTGTTTTTGCACGTTGTAAACCTCTCCTTGTGGCACTATCATCAGGATACAACGCCTTTGTAATCATACAGCCTCGGCACATCTGCATCATAAAAAGCCGGTATGGAGCAATTTCTTGCCCTATACCGGCTTTTTGCCTTTGCCATCGGCTGCACTACATTTGCAGGGAGGTCAGTGAATGGTTGCCCATTAGGCAGCTACGATCCACGTTGCCGCGGATGCCGGGGATACGCCCCGTCTGCGTGTATTGCCACATGATGTAGTCCACATCGTCCTCCAGGACAGGAGCCTCCGACTTGTATTTCGCAATCATCCAATGATAGCCGCGAAACTCCCCAACGAGGTGCTTGTTGTAAAAGTTCTGGTAGGTATAAAGCATCGGCTTACAGCCGTAATAGGCCGTAACCCGTGCCACAAACTCGCGAAGGTCGCGAATGAAACGCTCCTGTCCCACTCCATTGGTGACTTCAATATCAATGATCGGTACGAGATCCTGCTCCTCTTTGCGTACCACGGCGGTCATATTGGCCAACTGCTCTTCAATGCTGATGTGTGCACGGTAGAAATGATAGCTCCCCACACTAAGTCCCATCTTCCGGGCTTCGGTGATGTTGTATTGGTAGTAGCGATCCACGAGGTTTGCACCTTCCGTAGCTTTTATATAGACATAGCTCACCCCACCCTCTTCTGCCACACGCGTCCAGTTGATCTCGCCCTGATAACGACTCACATCGATGCCTTCACGAAACTTCGTATTGACCCGCCCCTTACGCGCACTCATGGCAATTTGCTCCACACGCGAACGCCCCGTGGCACGGGATTTCGCCGGCAACACATCGGGCAGACATCGCTCCACACGCTCCGCCACGGAGAGGAGGCGGTGCTTACGCACATCGTTTCGCTTCTCGGCATGAAGCGGCAAGGAGGTGAAGAGCAATCCGAGCATCAGAAGATGGAGAACTGTTCGTCGCATAGGGGGAGGGGATGAGGAAAATTGACAAAATGAGGCTTAGCGGCAGCAGTCCCCGTAAGCGGAGTGATCAATACTGCTCTTCGGCATTCGGAAATTCGGCACTCTTCACATCGGTGACATAACGACCGATGGCATCGGTCATGATGGTGTGAAGATCGGCATAACGACGGAGGAACTTGGGCGAAAATCCCTTGTTCTTGCCCAGCATGTCGTCGATGACCAGCACTTGTCCGTCCGAGGGGCCGGCACCGATGCCAATGACGGGGATATGCAGTTGACGGCAGACTTGTGCATTGAGCGCGGCAGGGATTTTCTCGGTGACGAGAGCGAAACAGCCCACCTCCTGCAAGGCTTTGGCATCGGCCAGTAATTTATGCGCTTCGGCCTCTTCGCGGGCGCGGACAGCATAGGTGCCAAATTTGTTGATGCTCTGAGGGGTTAGTCCGAGGTGTCCCATCACGGGAATACCGGCTTCGAGGATTTTGCGTACGGTGTCCAAGATCTCGATGCCGCCTTCCAGTTTGAGGGCATCGGCTCCGGTCTCCTGCATGATGCGGATGGCGTTGCGCACTCCATCGGTAGGGTTCACCTGATAAGTGCCGAAGGGCATGTCGCACACCACCAGGGCACGCTTCACGCCGCGCATCACGGAGCGCGCATGGTAGATCATCTGATCAAGGGTAATGGGCAGTGTGGTCACATTACCCGCCATCACATTGGAGGCACTGTCGCCCACCAAAATACAATCCACCCCGGCGGCGTCTACTATGCCTGCCGTGGTGAAATCATAGGCTGTAAGCATGGCTATCTTCTTGCCTTGCTGCTTCATTTCAAGGAGGCGATGGGTCGTAACCTTACGCGCATCATCAACTAAATATCCTGACATGTACAGATCAAATTGGGGAAATCACGGAACGCTTTCGAACAAATGAGCGCGCAAAGCCGCAGTGAAGCACGAGCTTTGAGCCATGCCGTGGCGAGAAAGCGTCTGTGGAAAAGGGACGTTATCCGCAAAAAAGAGGAGGTAAGCTCCATTGCGGTGTAATGTGTCACGGCAAAGTTACGAAATTCTCATAAGGCTACCAACGTGGCTTCCCAAACTAAACGTTATTTAAGGCGTTCATCGCGTGACTTCGGCTGCCCGCATCAGTGGTGATAAGCCTCTGCTAAACCACCTTCGGAGGTTTCGCGATAGAGTGAAGGGAGATCGCGTCCTGTCTTTCCCATCACCAGCACGGCCTTGTCGTAGGAGATGTGGTGCACTCCTTCGGCAAAGGTGGCATACATGTTGGCATCCAGTGCGCGTGCCGCCGCATGAGCATTGCGCTCGATACAAGGGATCTGCACCAGTCCACAGATGGGGTCGCAAGTCATACCGAGGTGGTGCTCTAATCCCATCTCTGCAGCATACTCCACAGTCTGCAATCCACCGCCAAAACAGTAGTTGGCCGCGGCGGCGGCCATAGCACAGGCCACGCCCACCTCGGCCTGACAGCCTGCTTCTGCACCAGAGATGGAGGCGAGCGATTTGGCCACATTGCCCACAATACCGGCCGTGGCTAAGGCATGAAGGATTCGCGTGTCGCTCATCTGGCGGCTTTTCGATATGTGGTAGAGCACGGAGGGTAACACGCCGCACGAGCCGCAGGTGGGTGCCGTGACAATACGGCCACCGCCGGCATTCTCTTCACTCACCGCTAGAGCATAGGCGAAGACGAGGCCACGCGATTGCAAGTTCTTTCCATAACCCATCGCTTTGATGAAATAACGCGGAGCTTTGCGTTGCAGGTTCAGACCGCCCGGCAGCACGCCTTCCTGCTCCAAACCGCGCTCTACGGCCTCCTTCATCACACCCCAGACTTCGCGGAGATAGTCCCATATGTCGCTCTCCTCACATTCGTCCACATAGTTCCAATAGTCCATTCCGCGCGCACTGCACCATTGCATGATGTCATTCAGATGATCCAGTTCGTATACATCGGGTGTCGAAAGCGCACCGTCTCCCTCTTCGGCTAAGGCTCCGCCGCCGACGGAGAATACCGTCCAGGCATCGTGTGCCACGCCCATCGTGTCGAGGGCTTCAAACTTCATGCCGTTAGGGTGATATGGCAGCACAATTTCGGGACACCAACGGATTTCTGTGCGTTCCGCCCCCAGCACTTCGGTGATGGCGGCGTCGGTGAGGTGTCCCTTGCCCGTGGCGGCAAGACTTCCGTAGAGCGTAACGCGGATATGTGGTGCATCGGCATGATGCAACAGGTAACGCTCTGCCGCAGAGCGTGGCCCCATGGTGTGTGAACTGCTGGGACCATAACCAATACGGTATAATTCTTTGAGACTTTTCATCGAGAGGAATATATAAAAATGTCAGGAGGCATGCAAGGGATCTATGTGCGCTCTTTGATCAGCCCCTTGCGGTAAGCGAAGAGGAGTTTTTTGAGGTCGGCAATCTGGCTGCGGATCTCCGCGCCCTTATCGGTTTCGGCTACTATTTCGCGGTGACCGGTCATCTCGACCACCTGTATGCTCGACACGATGTCTGTACCCTTGTTGATGGCATCTTGTGTAGAGGTGAATGGTTCATGCTGCACGAGTTGGAAACCACGGGAGTGGTAGACCAGCGTATAACCTGCAATGCCGGTAGTGTGGTGGTAGGCTTCGGCAAATCCGCCATCGATGACCATCAGACGGCCGTCGGCCTTTATCGGATTTTCGCCGTTGGCCACATGTACCGGCACATGGCCATTAATGATGTGGCGGTGCTCACCCGTTACTCCGAAGTCGTCCATCAGTGCATCGCAGATGGCGGCATTGTCACGCAGCTGGTAGTACCAGCCTTTCACCTCGCGCCATGTGGTCTTGTCGGTCAGAAAGTAGCGTTCGAATGTGGCCATCTTTGACTTGTTGAACAGAGGGCTTTCAGGGCCACACCAGAGATACCAGAAGAAGTCGCGACCATAGGCGCGCTCCTCCTCATCCGCTCCATCGTCAAACGCCGCACGAACGGTCTGATCCACGCGCTGCATCAACTCGATGCCTTTGAGCGGACGCTCGAAGAGCTCAACCTCACGCAAACTGCCATCGGCATTGAGCGGGATGGCGGCGTGGAAGAGCAGATTGGAGTTGACGACATGGAACATGGAGCCACGTGAAAGGAGGCAGCCGACGTGGCGCTGCAAGCGCTCACTAATACGGAAACTGCGCCGTAACCGCTCCAACAGCTCGACCTCCTCCTCCGAGAGCCGCGCCGGATCCTCGGGACGGATGGTGGGGAAGTTGGTGTCTTTCAACGGATGTACTGCCCCATCAAGTGTGATTGTGCCGGCTGAAAAATCACACTGTTCCAGTAAGGCGCGATCCGCCATCCGCCATTCGGGATGACGATGGTAAAGAGCGCATTCGAGTTTGAATTGAATGATGGCAATAGCCTTGTGCATCTGTGCCATAAGCCGCTGCTGCTTGGCGTTCGGTTGTTCGCGCCCCAAGCATTTGGGTAGGAAGAGTTCACATTCGTCTTCGGCATAGGTCTCCATTGCGAAGGTGGCAAGGGGCACCAAATTGATGGCATAGCCCTCTTGGATGGTCTGCATGTTGCCATAGCGGAGGGCGATGCGGAGCACCGAGGCAATGCAGGCCAGATTGCCGGCTGCCGCCCCCATCCAGATAATGTCATGGTTACCCCACTGGATGTCCAGGTTGTGGTAAGCACAGAGGCGTTCCATAATCAGATGTGCACCAGGCCCTCGGTCATAGATGTCCCCTAAGATGTGCAGCTGGTCAATAGCTAAGCGTTGAATCAGATTGCAGATAGCGATGATGAATTGGTCGGCGCGCTTGGTCTCAATAATGGACTGGACGATAACCTGATAGTACGCTTGCTTGTTGCGGTCGTCGTGGCTCTCGTGGAGCAACTCTTCAATGATGTAAGCAAACTCCTTGGGCAGACATTTGCGCACCTTTGAACGTGTGTACTTGCTGCTGACGTTTCGGCAAATGGTGATGAGATGGTGCAGTGTGGCTTGGTAGTAGTCTTCGATATGACCATCTTGCTGCTTGATGAGTTCCAGCTTTTGCTCAGGATAATAAATCAGCGTGCAGAGATCTTTCTTGTCCTGATCGCGCATCGTTCCTCCGAATAGATCCTGCACTTTGCGCTTGATATTGCCCGAAGCGTTGCGGAGTACGTGCAGAAAAGCCTCGTTTTCACCATGCAGGTCGGCCATAAAATGCTCCGTAGGTTTTGGAAGATGCAGGATGGCTTCCAAGTTGATGATTTCCGTGGTAACCTTGGATATGTTGGGGAAATCGCGTGCCAAGAGCGTAAGATAGCGGAGATCCTGACGGACACTCAGTAATTCATCATGAGATTTCGGCATAGCACAAGAAGTAATTGGGGAGGATGAGGATAATTGTGAGCGAAAAATGCCATACAAAAATACACCAATAAATTGAATTAGCCGCGCGAAACACTTGATTTCTCCGTTTTCCTCGTTATTTAAACTCATTCTATGAGTAAGTGTTCAGCAAGAGATAGACATTTGACTGTACATTCGAGATGGCGTGTGTCGTATGAGCCATCTTTTGCCCATGTAATCTTGGCTGTATTGAGCAAAAAGAGTAACTTTGCAGCCATCTTCTTTGTGTTTACGGCGCAAGAAACCAATCTCAATTCGACACAACTAACACTCTACAATCAATATGGAGAATACTGATTTGACAACGCAATGCCTGAATGTGGCACAACAATGGCTTGATTCCCCCATTTACGATGCACAGACCAAGCAAGAAGTGAAGGCCATGATGGAAGCTGAGGACAAATCTCCGCTGATTGAAGCCTTCTACCGAACCTTGGAGTTCGGTACAGGAGGGCTTCGTGGGATCATGGGACCTGGCATCAACCGCATGAACGTCTATATCGTTGGGGCTGCCACCCAAGGTCTCGCCAACTACCTACGCAAGAACTTCGCCGACCGTGATGAAATCTCTGTGGTAGTCGGCCATGATTGCCGCAACAATAGTCGTCTCTTTGCCGAGACGGTGGCCAATGTCTTCTCGGCCAATGGCATCAAAGTATATCTCTTCGATGATCTTCGTCCCACCCCCGAGGTCTCTTTTGCCATTCGCCATTTTGGTTGTCAGAGCGGTGTGAACATCACTGCTAGCCACAACCCTCGCGAGTACAATGGTTACAAAGCTTATTGGGACGATGGCGCGCAAGTGCTTGCACCCCATGATGCAGGCATCATCGATGAGGTGAACCAGGTAAGAATCGAAGACGTCAAGTTCGAAGGAAATCCTGCGCTGATCCAGATCATTGGTGAAGAAGTGGATCAAGCTTATCTCGAAGGTGTGCATGCACTTTCCATTGACCCGGAAGTAATTGCTCGACAGAAGGATTTGAGCATTGTCTACACGCCCATCCACGGCGCAGGACGTACGCTCATCCCGGAATCACTCAAAAAGTGGGGCTTTGAAAATGTCAATTGCGTAGAGGAGCAAATTGTCAAAGACGGCAACTTCCCTACGGTGGTTTCGCCCAACCCTGAGAATGCAGAAGCACTCACTCTTGCTCTTAACTTGGCCAAGAAGATTGATGCGGATATCGTGATGGCCTCCGACCCTGATGCCGACCGTGTAGGCATGGCCTGCAAGAACAGCCACGGTGAGTGGGTGTTGGTAGACGGTAACCAGACCTGTATGATCTTCCTTTACTACATCATCAAGAACCGCATTGCGCTGGGCAAAATGAAGGGTGATGAATATATTGTGAAGACCATTGTGACCACCGAACTCATCAAATCCATTGCCGACAAGAACAATGTGAAGATGTATGATGAATATACGGGCTTTAAATGGATTGCCCGTGTGATTCGCCTCCTCGAAGGCAAGGCAACGTATATCGGCGGTGGTGAAGAGAGTTATGGCTTCATGGGACAAGATATTGTCCGCGACAAGGATGCCGTGTCTGCCTGCTCGCTCTTGGCCGAAATCTGCGCTTGGGCAAAGGATCAAGGCAAGACGCTCTACGATGTGCTGATGGACATCTACGTGGAATACGGTTTCTCGCTCAACCACACGATCAATGTGGTTCGTCCCGGTAAGAGTGGAGCCGATGAGATCAAAGCCATGATGGAGCAATTCCGCACTAATCCTCCGCGCGCCCTCGGTGGTTCGAAGGTGGTATTAACCAAGGACTACCAAAGCCTTGTGGCCACAAAGTCAGATGGCACAACCTCCGCTTTGGATTTCCCAACCACGAGCAACGTCCTTCAATGGTTTACCGAAGCCGGCGACAAGATCAGCGTTCGTCCCTCAGGCACAGAACCTAAGATCAAGTTCTATCTCGAAGTGATGGGCAAGATGGCTTCGACAGCTGACTATGATACCGCGAAAGCAGCTGCACTGGCCAAGATCCATGCCATCAAGCAGAATCTTTCGCTCTAATCCTCTCTGACACATTCCCTCAGGCGTACTCTTATAGACGCACAACGAGACTCTTATTTATATCTATGGAATCGTTGTGCTTCTATAAGGGTGCGCCTCACTGTCTTTGTTTCGCTAATTTATGGATCAACTCACCTACTGGTTCATCTTTACCCCACGCGAACTCCTCCTCACCGCAGAGGGGGAAATCCCCCTCCTTTCACAACTTCCTTTCACAACTCCACCTTCCGCGTATACTTTCGACCTGTCGCCTCTTGATGGCATGCCATGCCGTGCTGTGCAGTTGCCCAGTGCCCCGATACATGATCGCTTTCAAACGATCGGATTGCGTGAAGCGTTCTATCGGCTCTCGACACCTTTCTATCAGATGGCCGGAAAGGCATACGAACTCCTCCATTGGGATGTCCAAAACCGCTTCTGTGGTCATTGCGGCACCCCACTAAAACGCTCAAGTGAAATATCAAAGAGCTGTCCTGCATGTGGCAATGAAATTTGGCCACACGTTGCTCCTGCTGTCATCACCCTTATCGAACGCAAATCCGCATCTGGACACCGTGAAGACGATGAGTTGCTGCTCGTGCAGGCTAAGAACTTCCGCGGCGACTACTATGGTCTGGTGGCCGGATTTGTAGAGACGGGTGAGACATTGGAACATGCCGTTTCGCGCGAAATTAAGGAAGAGACGGGGCTGCGTATCCGCAATCTCCGTTATCGGGCTTCGCAGCCATGGCCTTTTCCGTCGGTGTTGATGTTGGGATTTACTGCCGAATATGATGGCGGAGAACTGCAGTTGCAATCCTCTGAACTCAACAAGGGGGGATGGTTTCGACGCTGTGAATTGCCGAGTATCCCAGGAAAAGTGAGTCTCGCACGCCGTCTCATCGATGTCTGGTTGGAGGAATAGTTCCAAACAGCGATTAGAATCGCATAGAGGAAATGAGGTTGAAGTAACATTTTCTCGGGAGTGAAATGCAAAAAAGTCATAGCTGAGCTTGCCAATTTCCTCAGAAACCACTATCTTTGCGCATACAAACAAGAGAGTTTGTTGAGGTCTTCTCTCTGAGAAGCCTCCATTCACATAACAAGCCTTAGGCTGTGCTGGTTCGATTGGGATACTCATCAATTAAATTCAGAATCACCGAGAAGGCTCTTCATCCAATGGCGTGCCGATGCTGCGCTTTCAATGCAGCGTGGAAGTCGGATTACAAAGGATGTCTGGGCACTCAAATCCTTACTACTCGGAGTTTCATCATCATCACCAGCACAGCCTTTTTTATATATCTTCCCCATCATGACGCTTACTCCGATGCAAGAGGCGGCCGCTGCCGCCATCCGTCAGCAGGTTAATCTCATCTTACTTTCGCCCACGGGCAGTGGTAAGACACTCGCTTTTCTGCTTCCTACACTTGAGCGCATCGACTCCACGCTTCCACAAGTGCAGGCTGTTGTAGTGGTGCCCACTCGCGAATTGGCCTTACAGATCGAAGAGGTGCAGAAAATGCAGGAGCAGGGCATCCGTTCCTTATGTCTCTACGGTGGACGCCCGGCTATGGAAGAGCACCGTCGTCTCAAAGCAGTGAGGCCACAACTCATCATCGCCACACCTGGGCGTTTGCTTGACCACATTGACAAGGAGAACCTCAATATCCGCACCACTCGCATTCTCATCCTTGATGAGTACGACAAATGCTTGGAATTGGGTTTTCGTGAGGAGATGAACCGTGTGTTCGATGCCTTCCGCACAACTTCCCAGATGGTGCTCACCTCTGCCACGCTCTTGGTCGATGAGGAGCAACAGGCAGAAGGAACGAACATCACCGCTCTCTCTAAATACCGCACTTTCGAGACGCTTGACTTCCTTGGTGATACCGTGCATCATCCCCAACACCGTATCAGCGTCTATCAAGTGCCTTCGCCTGACAAGGATAAGCTCCCCACTCTCTTACGTTTACTTACAAAATTCAAAGAAGAGAGCAGCATTGTCTTTGTGGCGCACCGCGAAAGTGCCGAACGCATTGGTCGTGCACTCAAGGAGGAAGGGTTCTCTGCTGTGGTCTATCACGGAGGAATGGATCAAGAGATGCGCGAACGCGCGCTCTATCGTTTTCGTGCAGGAGCCGCCATCACATTGGTGAGCACTGACCTCGCAGCGCGTGGATTGGACATTCCCCAAGTGCGTCACATCGTGCACTATCATCTCCCCTTGGAACAATCAACTTTTGTGCACCGTTCAGGTCGCACCGCACGCTGGGAGGACCGCGGATCCACCTATCTCATCGTCGGTCCAACGGAACAGCTCCCCGAGTTTTTAACTGAAGCGCCTGAACTTTGCTCTGTTGAAGGCATAATGCTCCAACCATTTCGCCCCGAGTGGGTATTACTCTATGTTGGACGCGGTAAGAAAGACGGGTTATCAAAGGCTGACGTGCTCGGTTTCCTCTGCAAAAAAGGAGGACTGAACGCCACACAGATCGGACGTATCGATGTCACAGCCCGTGCTGCTTATGTGGCTGTCAAGCGTGCAGTGGTCAACACCCTCCTCCGCCAGATCAGTGATGAAAAGATCAAAGGAATGAAAACTCTAATCGAAGAAATGAGAAGATGAACGTACAAGTGTCCGATGCAGTCCTCCAACAGGCTGCCCAACAAGGCATCGATGCATTCCTGAAAACTGTGGGTGATGCCATTTGCAAATCCGCGGGTAATGAACTCAATGCCGAGGCTTTCGCTCTGCTCACCCCCGACCAAATTACACTCTGGGGCTATCTCATCCTCCGTGAGGAATTGTGTGATGGCGGCTTCGTGCAACTCATCCACAACGGTTACGGCTCCTTCTTCTTCCTTAATCCCTTTGCTAAAGCTATGCGCTTATGGGGATTAAAGGATTTTTCCAAAATCCTCTATGAGGCACGCGAGCTCTTCGAACGTCATCAAAAAGCACTGACATCCCCTTGCACCGATGAAGAGTTCATGGCACTCTACGAACAGTTTCCTGAATTTGACGACTTAGACGATGCTTTCCTCGAACGTGAAGAGGATATTACCTGCCGTATCGCCACTTATGTAGACGAACATCTGCACGACTTCGTTGAAATCGTATAATATTCAACCCTTATGGCAAAATCAAAAAGCGGAAACTCTCTCAAACCGCAGCGCATACGCATCAAGAACAAGCGTGCCACCTTTGATTATGAAGTTGTGGACACTTATACCGCAGGCATTGTACTCACAGGTACCGAAATCAAAAGCATCCGTGCCGGAAAAGCATCACTCGTTGATACATTTTGCTTTATCTTCAACCGAGAAGTGTGGGTGAAGAACATGTACATCGCCGAATACGCTCAAGGTTCGTACAACAATCACGCCACAAGGCGCGATCGTAAACTCCTGCTTAATAAGAAAGAAATCTACAATCTTCAGAACGACACGACTTCACCGGGCTACACTATTGTTCCTCTCTTACTCTTTATCGATGAGAAAGGGCGTGCTAAACTAAACATAGCTCTCTGCCGTGGTAAAAAGGAGTTTGATAAGCGTGCCTCCATTCGCGAGCGTGATGATAAGCGCGAGCTGGATCGCTTCATAAAACGGTTTTAGCACTTTCCCTCATGGTTATAAGAGCAGCAAGCCCCTCAACGTTATATCGCCGGGGGGCTTGCTGCTCTTATAACCATAGAAAAGGCTCATTGCTCTTCACTGTCATGCTCCGTTTTTGTCATTTGTTGCACGCAGCGAGACAGGAATTTATGCAAGTCACGCTCCATTTTCTTTTCCCCCTCACCTTCTTGCTTTGTGAGGCGAACATACCAGTGAGAGATGTAATGGATGACTTTTAAAAGTTGCTGGTGGTTCATTTTTTCGAGAAGAGGCGTACCGAGAGCTATGGTCTGACGTATGATGCTCTTGTTACGCTCATCGGCGTACGCAGTAAAGGTCTTGTTGAAGAATGCCATACGCTGGAGATAGTCCTGGATGGCAGTCTTGTCCTGTTCCGACAGCGGAGTTCGGATACGCGTTGTGCGTTGTCGATGGATACTGCCATAGGTTGCTACCGTACTCTCGCCATCGCGTCCCACAATGGTGACAGTGGCGCCATCGGGGCTGATCACCGTGGTTGCCTCATGGGTAGTGATCAGACGTGATCCACCATCTAAAATCTGTGCCATTGCTCCTTCGGTGGAGGGTATCGTTTGGGAGAAGGGGATACCTTCCAATGTACCCCGAATGGAATCAAGGTAATGGCGGATATCCTTCCATGGTACGGTATCAAGACCTGCCGCATTCATTTGTTTGAGTGCCTCCTCGAACTGCCTGCGCATCTCGCTCCAGTCTTTCCCGTCAGTTTCTTTGCCCCCCCACAGATCGCGAAATAACTGCCGTGTTGTGCTGGGTAGGACATTGTCCGATGCGGAGGTCGCAGCCTTCTGTCCTTCAATGATGTGCACACAGCCCACAATGCGTTTTCCCTGCTCGTTCCAATTGACAGCTACGACTGTGCGATGCTCATCACCAAGATCAGAGGATGTGCGGATAAGTGCAAGATGGGCATACCGCTGTCCGATGATTATGGGTGGGCGGTCAGGAGCATAATGCACCGAATAAGTCCGCTCAGAGGATGATTTTTCTCCTTTAACAGCTGTCGTGTACAGAGCTTTCATCGTTACCAAGGAGGACTGTGCGTCCTCATGGTATGCACGAACGAACAGTGCTACTTGTTTGCGTCCCTCCTTGCGTGGGAGATTGAAGTCATAGGTATAGACGCTATAAGAAGGGTCGGTGGCTGATTTTCCGATCTGAGAGAAAGCATCTATGCCAGTGATGTACTGGGGTTGAGCGGCTAAGCTTTCGATGGCGGTACGCAGGGCTTTCTGCGCGGCCAGACTCATGGGGCACAAAAGTGCTAGAGTGAGAAAGAGGACTTTCGCTTTCATAATACATAAGATTTAGAGATTGATACAGAGTGCGCCAGCATCATCTTGCGATTGCTCTTGCAGATAAAGTTTGTATTCGAGCTCCAGCTGTAGGTCGGTAAGTTGTTCTACTTGTTGTGTGCGTAGGTATTCCGCATCAAGTAGGGCGTCAAACGTGGGGGCAAGCAGAGCCTCGGCTTCAACTGGCGTGAGCGGCAATAGTTCTGGCAGTGAGTCTTCAATATAAGTGTCAGGCAGCCGTTTGCTCCTTGTGGCAATACGGCTGATCGGTACGCGAGTTGTGGAGTGTGCAGATCGGACTTCTGTAAGCTGCACCGTGGGAATGAGAGTGTGTTTTGGTGTTAGTAATTGAAGTTTTGGAGGAGGGAGAGTAACCGAAGTCACGGATTGTTTGTCGGTGGAGGGGATAGAAGCGAACCACCATCCTCCGAATGTCAACACACAAAATCCAATGAGGCAGGCTGCGATGCGCAACAGGATGTGAAGGGTACGATGGTGAGTAGTACGTGTTGCTGCCAGATTTGAATTTGTAACGATCCGATCATATTCCTGACAGCCCTCTTCACTCCACCAATCTGCGTCAGGATTGGGAAGGATCGATGGCGAAAGAAGAAGCATCAGTACCGCCTCCTCTTCTGCAGTACGCGCAGGAAGCTCAGACAGTAAGCTGCGGAGTTGCTTTTCCTCAGCGTGCGTGAGCATGCCGTCGAGGTAGGCTTGAAGGAGTTGCGAGGTATTCATGAGGTCGATTGAAGGATTTGGAAGAGCTTGCGCTTCACTTTGGAAAGCGTATTGCTCACGGTGGTGGTTTTGCAATGAAGCAGGGTGCCAATTTCAGCTACAGAGAGTTGCTCATGATTCCACAGAGTGAAGATGCGCTGCTCGGTGGGAGTGAGGTGAGCCAAGGCATTGTGCAGTCTGCGCTGATCTTCGGCTTCTTCAAGCTGTGCGGAGGTGTCGGAGGAAGAAGATAGTTCTATAAATCCTTCTTCAGTAGGCAGCAATTGTTGCTGCCTACGCCACTCGTCTACACAACGATTTTTGGCGATTCGAATGCCGAGGGCGTGAAAATCCTCATCTGTGGCGAGACGCTCATGCACCGTCCAAAGGCGCAGCAAGGTGTCCTGCACGATGTCCTCTGCCACCTCCGTCGAATGGAAGAAGTTGAATGCAATTTTCGTGAAATGCTCACGGTATTGCAATGTGCATTGACAGAATTGTTGGGCGTTCATATCAGAGAAACGCGAAAAGGTAAAAATGTGGGGTAATCTACAAGCCTTTTTTGTCGACTTGCGGTTATTTTCGGCATTTCATTGCTTATAAGCACAAAAAAATCCCTCGATGGTGAGTGCCATCGGGGGATTTTGGTAGACTTGCGGAAAAGCAGAGCGTCCTCAAGGCGTATAAGTCGAGCTATCCGATCTTGAGTGTTGAGCCTTCACGCCTTGAAGATGCTAACGTGTGGGGCATCTTATTCGAAAGATTTCATAAAGTCCACCATTTTGATGGCGGTAAGGGCAAACTCGCGTCCTTTATCCATCTTTCCGCCAGCACGCTCCAAGGCTTGCTCTTCCGTAGTTACGGTCAACACTCCGTTGATGACGGGGATTTTCCCGATAGCATTGAGACGTACTAAACCTTGAGTCGTGCCTTCACAGATGTAATCGAAATGAGGTGTATCGCCCTTGATCACACAGCCCAAGGCGATGATGGCGTCAATGTATCCATGTTGCGCCAATTGGGAGCTGCCATAGATCAACTCAAAGCTGCCAGGTACGCGACGAATAGTAATACTAGTTTCGGACACTCCGTGTTCGATGAGTGTTTGAACGACACTTTGCAACATCGCTTCAGTGATGTGCTTGTTCCATTCGGTGACCAAAATACCGAAGCGCATCTGAGAGGCATCGGGAATGTCTTCTGCGGCGTGATTCAAAAAGGAAAAGGTGGACATGCAATTAGGGGATGTGATGTAGGATAATCAAAAACAATTGAAGAGGGACGTGCAGTGATCGATACAGCACGTTCCTCTTCGGATATATCTTGACAGATGAAGGCGCAGCTTACTTTGTGCGCTCAATATACTTGTCGATTTCGGCACCTGTTACTACGCCATTTTGAAAGTTGGGAGCAGAGAATGCGCTGCGAGGATAATTCTCTTTAATGGAGACATACAAGTCGTGTGCCTTTACTTTCTGACCTTGATTCTCCAAGATTTGAGCTGCCTGCAACAGATAGAGGGGCGAAAGTGCAACATTATCGGCCTTGTCGGCAGCGTCCTTCAGATTGCTGACTGCCTTATCGTACTGCTTAGTAGCCGCATAGGCATTACCGAGCGTCGCCAGTGCGTTGGCGGAAATCGTAGCATCACCCTTGGGAGAAAAATCTTCGAGGAAGCTAATGGCCTTTTTGTAATCACCCTTATTGTAGTGTGCAATACCAGCGTAAAGCTGTGCCAAGTTTGTGGCATCGACAAACATCGTGCCCTTAGCCAACTTCTCGAAGCCTTTGAACGTTCCACCGTCACCTTTCAAGGCTTTGTCCCAATCACCCATAGCGATATAACGCTGGCCGATGCCGATTTGGGCTTGACCTTTCTCATTCTCACCTTTAAGATAAGCGCGGCCAGCAAACCAGCCAGCAATGATAAGTCCCAAAGCTATCAAACCAAGGATGAGATACTGTTTGTACTTCGTAATGAACGCTTCCGACTTGGCAATCGTCTCGTTCACATCAAGAGTCTGTTGTTGTTCGCTCATATATGGAGTGTTGTATTTTTAAGTTCAGGTCGTTGCGCATTGTCTGTCTCTAAGCGCAAATAGTGCCGCAAAATTACGATTTTATAGGTGATTGACGAAGAGTTGGAGACTTTTTTTTTTGCCAGATGGGAAAAAAGGGGGTATTTTCTTCGGTTTTTGCCGCGCAGACGCTATTTTTGCATTTTTCTTTCTGTATTAGCGGCATGTTGCCCTGACCAAGACATCGCATCTCTCAACTTCATGATACTTCAGAAGCTCTCCACCCTTAACTATAAGAACATTGAGCAGGCCGAATTGGCATTATCGCCCAATATCAATTGTCTCATCGGTTCGAATGGCATGGGGAAAACCAACGTTCTGGACGCTATTTACTACTTGTCCTTCGGCAAAAGCTCTATTTCTCAGTCCGAGGCCTATAACATCCGGCACGAGGCTGACTTTATGATGCTCAAAGGGTGCTATCTCCGGGAGAACGGTGAAGAAGAGCTTATCTCCTGTGGAGTGAAACGTGGACAACGGAAACACCTCCGGCGTAACGACAAAGAGTACAAGCGACTGAGCGAACACATCGGCCAGATACCTCTTGTGCTCATTTCCCCTTCCGACCATGATCTCGTTACGGGAGGCAGTGAAGAGCGTCGCAAGTTTATGGACGTTGTGATCAGCCAAACGTCTCCTCCATACTTGGAGGCACTGATCCGCTACGACAAGACACTACATCAGCGCAACACCTTGTTGAAAAGCGAAGAAGAGCCGGACGCGGGACTGATGGAAGTGCTGGAAGAGATGATGTCGGCCGATGCCGAAGTCTTGTATGCTGCGCGGGCTCAAATGATCCGGGATTTCCGTCCCCTCTTCCAGACACTCTATGCTCGCCTCTGTGATGGAGCAGCCGAAGACGTGGATCTCCACTATGACAGTCATGCAGAACGCGGGTCGCTCCTTCCCATACTGCAGCAAGGGCGTGTGCGTGAGCGCATCGTCGGTTACACACTCCATGGTCCTCACAAAGACAATCTCGATCTCTTACTCAACGGACACAATGTGCGGAGAGAAGGATCTCAGGGACAGACCAAGACATTCTTCATCGCCATGAAGTTAGCACAGTTCCTCTATCTCAAGACTTGTGGTGAACGACGTACGCCCATCTTGCTGCTGGATGACATCTTCGACAAACTGGATGCAGGACGTGTCTCGCGTATTGTGGATTATGTAGGTGGAGATGATTTTGGACAAATCTTCATTACTGACACCAATCGTGACCATCTTGACTCTATTCTCTCTGCCACATCGCGATCCTATAAACTCTTTCAAGTAAAAAATGGCACAGTCACCCTCCTCACGGAACAAAATGCCATCAACCCCACTTGATCTTTTGTTTAACAAGGCATTTTATGAAACGTATCAACACCGAACCCGTAGACGATGTACTTCGCCTATTTCTGCGTGAGAGTGGGCTGGAAACTCCTCTCTTGCAGAACCGTCTATTACGTGTTTGGCCAGAAGTTGTGGGCGAAACCATTGCTTCGCAAACAGAAGCCTTGCGCATCACCCACCAGACTCTTTGGGTGCGCGTGCATGCTCCTGCTTTACGTTCTCAGCTTGCGATGATGCGGTCGAGCCTTGTTCAACAACTTAATGCCGCAGTTCAAGCTCAAGTAATATATGATTTAAGATTTGTGTAACCTCTTTCCTCCGCTCTTTATGTGTCGATCCTTCCTGCTGTTGTGTGTTGCTGCTCTCCTCGTGCAGCCTGTTGCCCTACCCTGCTATCCCCAAAACAGGAAAAGCACACCCACAACACTCATCGAACAGCCCATGCCGCTCAAAGGCACACCTGAACAGATTATTCAGCATACAGGGTATATCCTTTCTTTCAACTCTACGACTCTTTGCCCTAACTGGGTGGCTTGGGAACTCACCCGTAGCGAAGCGTCAGGAAGTGGACGACGAGCTACCGATTTTTTGGCCGATCCACAAGTACCCCTCCGCTATCAGGTTACGACCGAAGAATACAAGAATAGCGGTTATGACCGTGGACATATGTGCCCAGCTGCCGACATGAAATGGCATCCCCATGCACAGACGGAATGCTTCTATATGAGCAACATTTGTCCACAGGATCGCAAACTCAATAGCGGATCATGGGGCACTCTGGAAAATGCCTGTCGTCGTTGGGCGAAGCGCGAAGGGAAAGTTTATATTGTCTGCGGTCCCGTATTTAAACGTGGGCGCAAGAAGGTTACTATCGGGCGCAACATGGCCATCCGCGTACCGGACGGCTTCTTCAAAGTTGTGCTTTCTACACGAAAGGGCGCAGAAAAAGCCATTGGTTTCTACTATGGAAACCATAGTGGAAAGCAGTCCATGACACAGACAGCCATGAGTGTCGATGAGGTGGAAGATCTCACCGGAATGAACTTTTTTCATCGAATAGACGATGTGTTGGAGAAGCGGGTCGAAGCGTCCTACAATCTGAAAGACTGGCACTGAGCTCTGATAATTCTCTGACTGATATCTTTGAAACATAACCCGTTTCCTCTTTAACTAACTATGCCCAAAGTTGCACAACTCATCCCCATCGCTATTGCCGCAGGCTGCGCCATTGGCCTCGCTGGCTACATCTACCTGACGCTCCACGATATTGCCGGAGCCATTCTTTTTTCCTTTGGCCTGTTGACCATCGTCAATTATAAGCTGAAGCTCTTCACAAGTGTTGCTGGCTTCATTCACCGCAACGAACTCCCACAGCTGGCACTCATTCTCGGTTTCAACGCCATCGGATGCATCTTGGTCGGACTGCTCACGCGCGTTGCTGCACACCCCTTGAATGAAACTGCGCAGCAGATCATCGGCGAACGCCTAGCCAATGGATCATTGAATAGTGGTTTGTTGGCCATCGGATGTGGTGTGATCATGACCATCTCCGTAACGTTTGCTTATCGGGGTAACATCATTCCTCTCCTGTTTGGGGTTCCGATCTTCATCAAGTGCGGTTTTCCGCATTGTATGGCCGATACCTTTTACCTCTCTTCTTGCTCTACGGCCTATCTGATGGAGCATGCCGGACAAATTTCGACCTATTATCCAGCCATTATATTGGGCAACTTTGTGGGCTGCAACCTACCTCGTCTCTTTCCCAAACCTTGGGATGAAGTATCACACTAAAGGATCCTATGACCATGACTTTACAACCTCGGTTCAACCACTTCAACTTCAATGTGTCTGACCTTGACCGTAGTATAGATTTTTATCGCCGCGCACTCAACCTCACCCCTACAGGCCGTATCGACAGCGAAGACGGGACGTTCCGTATCGTCTACCTCGGTGATGCCACAGGTAGCGACTTCCGCCTCGAGCTCACTTGGTTGCGCGACCATCCCCAACCCTATAATCTGGGGGAATGCGAATTCCACCTCGCCCTCTCAGCCGATAATTTTGAAGAGCTTCGCGCTTTCCATCGTGAGAATGATTGGATCTGTTTTGAAAACGAGGCGATGGGCATCTACTTCATTACCGATCCCGATGGTTATTGGATCGAGATCATCCCCACGTCTTGATCCGCGTCTCACTTCACATCTAAACCTTCCGCACTCATGTCCATTTCCATCTTTAACATCGACCTCATCCGCCGTCACTACGATAGTCTGCCAGAGCGGATGTTTGCGGTGCGTCAACGCATTGGTCGCCCTCTCACGCTCACTGAAAAGATTTTCTACGCCCACCTCCGTCGTCTCGAAGCACTGGATGCTGTGGCAGGCGGCCTTCAGCGCGGTGTTCATTATGCTCATTTCACTCCTGATCGTGTGGCAATGCAGGATGCGACGGCACAAATGGCGGTGCTGCAATTCATGAACGCTGGGCGCGATGTCACCGCTGTGCCTTCTACCATTCACTGCGACCACCTCATCTTAGCTCATCAAGGCGTAGAGCGAGATCTTCCTGCGGCACAGGAGGTCAATCGCGAAGTCTATGATTTTCTCTCAACCGCTGCTCATCGCTATGGGATGGACTTCTGGCCGGCAGGTGCTGGCATCATCCATCAAGTGGTGCTTGAAAATTACGCTTTCCCAGGCGGAATGATGGTGGGGACGGACAGCCATACCCCCAATGCAGGTGGCCTTGGCATGGCTGCCATCGGAGTGGGGGGGGCTGATGCCGTCGATGTGATGACAGACCAACCTTGGGAACTACGCATGCCTAAGGTGATCGGTGTTCGACTCTCTGGTATACTGTCACAATGGGCTTCGCCAAAGGATGTGATTTTGCACTTAACAGGATTGCTCACGGTTAAAGGAGCGACCAATGCCGTTGTCGAATACTTTGGCCCAGGTGCAGAAACCCTCTCTTGCACAGGTAAGGCTACCATCTGCAATATGGGTGCAGAGATCGGCGCGACCTGCTCTCTCTTTCCCTTCGACAAGAAGATGGCCGACTATCTCCGCGCCACTGGACGGGAAGAAGTGGCTCAGCGTGCCGAACAATGCACAGAGCACCTCGTCCCCGATTTTGAAGTAACGAAACGCCCCGAAGAGTTCTACGACCAATTCATAGACCTCGATCTTTCTACACTTCAACCTCACATAAACGGTCCCTTTACGCCCGATGCTGCAACGCCCATTTCACAGATGGCGAAACGTGTACAAGTGGAAAGTTATCCCGACCAAGTGGACGTGGTGCTCATCGGGAGTTGTACCAATTCGAGCTACGAAGACCTCAAACGCGCGGCTTCAGTGGCCGAACGTGCCCTGGAGGCAGGATACATGCCTAAGACACAAATCATCATTAACCCTGGATCAGAACAAATCCGTGCTACTGCCGAACGGGATGGACTACTCGATGTCTTCGCGCAGTGCGGTGCAGTACTGATGACCAATGCCTGCGGCCCTTGCATTGGACAATGGAAGCGCATCACCGATGACAATCAGCGCCCGAACAGCATCATAACGACGTTCAACCGTAATTTTGCAAAGCGCGCCGATGGAAATCCCCATACTCATGCCTTCATCACCAGCCCCGAACTCGCCATGGGATTTGCCTTTACGGGAAAGCTGTCCTGTCCTCCTAGTGACTTCTTCAATTTCGCTCCCCAAGGAGAGGAACTGCCTGCTCATGGCTTCACAGGACGCCAGCTTCCAGAGATTGCACCTTCGTCCATTGCAGAACGTAAGTCTGTGGAGGTTATTATCTTGCCAGACAGCGAACGCCTACAACGTCTGAAACCTTTCCCCGCCCCTCTGCTCGATACAGATTTCCATGCCATACCGCTACTCATCAAGACGAAAGGTAAGTGCACAACCGACCACATATCGATGGCTGGACCATGGTTGAAGTATCGTGGGCATTTGGAAAACATCTCACGCAATCTCCTGATGGGAGCTGTCAATGCCTTTTCGGGGGCAATGAACGCCGTACGTCATCGAGACACCGGTGATATCGATGCCGTAAGTGCTGTGGCCAAGGCTTACCACGTACAATACCACGGATCGTGGGTGGCCGCAGAGGAAAACTATGGTGAGGGTTCCTCCCGCGAGCATGCCGCCATGGAACCACGCTTCCTCGGAGTGAAGTGGGTGGTTGCCAAGAGCTTTGCCCGTATCCATGAGACGAACCTCAAGAAGCAAGGCATATTGGCTCTTACCTTTGCCAATCCGGCGGACTATGACCGTATCCTCGAAGACGACCGAGCCAGTATCATCGGTCTAGACCGTTTCTCCGAAGGCAAATCCCTCACCTTACGCTTGATCCATCAGGATGGCGGCACGGAAGATATTACGGTGTTGCACTCCTACAATCAGCAGCAGATTGAATGGTTTCAAGCAGGGGCTGCACTCAATGTTCGGCACTAAATATGGAAGTTTCCTTAAATATATTGGAGCTTACTATTTGCCGTATCAAAAGAAAACCGTAATTTTGTCGGCGAAATCCAGCAATGATTAGACAAATGACTACATCTTCCGCTTCCTTCTTTTACTTTTCGTACTTTGCTCAGCAGGCAAAGCGGGAGATTGTAGGCCAAAGTTAATAGGATGGTAGCATCCGAACAATATCCCGCTCACAAGGCGGGATATTTTGTTTATCTCTACCAACTTATCAGCCTCGCTGTTCAGGCTCATCGCTCAAAATGCGCTTCAATTCTTCACCCCTACTTTATTTCCATGATGAAAGTCGCCATCCAAGGCATCCAAGGATCGTTTCACGACATTGCCGCCCACCAGTATTTCTCCGGTCAAGACATCGAACTCATCTGTTGCAGCACCTTTGAAGAGGTATTCGCGCAAATGAAAGAAGACGACTCTTGTGTGGGACTGATGGCCATTGAAAACACCATTGCGGGAAGTTTACTCCATAACTATGATCTGTTGCGCGAAAGCGGTCTGACAGTGGTTGGCGAACACAAGTTGCACATTGAGCACTCCCTGTTGGCCTTGCCTGAGGATAATCTGGATGATATTCATGAAGTCAATTCTCATCCCGTTGCTTTGATGCAGTGTCGTAACTATCTGGCTGCCCATCCACACATAAAGATCGTGGAGACTGAAGATACGGCAGGTTCCGCCGCCGACATTGCCCGCCTCGGTTTGCGTGGACACGCTGCCATCTGCCACGCAGGAGCAGCGTCACTCTACGGATTGAAGGTGCTGGATCTGGCGATTGAAGACAACAAGCACAATTACACGCGCTTCCTCGTCATGGCTGATACCTGGAATGCCGACCGCTTGCGCGACACCCGTGCTTCCAACAAAGCAAGTATCGTCTTCACCCTGCCCCATGAAGAGGGATCACTTTCGCAAGTGCTCAGCATCTTTAGCTTCTACAAAATTAACCTCACCAAAATACAGTCGCTCCCTATCATCGGACGCGAGTGGCAATACCTTTTCTATGTTGATGTGAGCTATGAGGACTTCCTGCGCTACCGCCAAAGTATAGATGCAGTACGTCCTCTGACCAAACAGTTGCACATCCTCGGTGAATATCGAGCCTTCGCATAGACGTCTATCCTCATAACCATGGAAATTCCCACCATACAACCCGCTGCACGCCTTTCGAGCGTACAGGAATACTACTTCTCGCGCAAGCTCAAAGAAGTGGCACAGATGAATGCTGAAGGTCTGGACATTATCAGTCTGGGTATAGGGAGTCCCGACCTCCCCCCTTCGCCTCAGACGGTCGAAACCCTCTGCCGCGTGGCGCACGATCCTTCGGCTCATGGTTACCAGCCCACAATAGGTACACCAGAGCTCCGTGAAGCCATGGCACGCTTCTACTACCGCTGGTTCGGCGTAACCCTCGATCCTAAGACTGAGATCCAACCGCTCATCGGTTCAAAGGAAGGTATCCTCCATACGACCCTTGCCTTTGTCAACCCTGGTGACAAGGTGCTGGTGCCTAATCCTGGCTATCCCACCTATACTTCTCTCTCGCGTCTTCTGGGTGCAGAGGTCGTGCACTACGACCTACTCCCAGAGACGGGCTGGCAACCAGATTTTGATGCACTCGAAGCTATGGACACCCGTGGAGTGCGCATCCTCTGGGTCAATTACCCCAATATGCCTACGGGTGCGCCTGCACAGCGCACTACTTACGAGCGTTTGGTGCATTACGCCCACGAGCGTGGCATCCTCGTGGTCAATGATAATCCCTATGCCTTCATCCTCGGTCGTGAACATCTCTCCATTTTCCAAGTAGAGGGTGCGAAGGACTGTTGCATCGAGTTCAACTCGATGTCCAAGAGTCACAACATGCCAGGTTGGCGTGTGGGGATGCTGGCAGGCCAGGCGAAGTTTGTACAGTGGGTTCTTAAAGTGAAATCTAACATTGACTCAGGCACATTTCGCGCGATCCAACTCGCCGCTGTCGCAGCCTACGACAATGACAAGACGTGGCACACACAATATAATATAGAGGTTTATGCCCGCCGCCGCACTATCGCTGAAAAGATTATGCGGACGCTCGGTTGCATCTTCGATCCACAGCAAGTCGGCATGTTCCTTTGGGGACGCATTCCTGACGACTGCCCTGATGTCGAAACCCTTACCGAGCGCGTGCTTCACGAGGCACGCGTGTTCATCACTCCTGGCTTCATTTTCGGCAGTAATGGTGCGCGATACATCCGTATCTCACTCTGTGCCAACGAAGAGCGATTGGCAGAAGCATATCAACGAATCCTCGACCGCTGTGCCGTGCACTGAACCAGTTGCTTCAAATTCTTAATTCTTCACACGTCAAACTACTCCTTACATTTATGGAACTCGACATCCTCCCCCTTAACCTCCCTGGGATCGACAGTGTTCGCCCCGTTGTCATTGCAGGTCCCTGCTCTGCTGAAACCGAAGAGCAAGTAATGAATACCGCCACTCAACTCTCCAGAAAGGGCATCAAGATTTTCCGGGCTGGAATCTGGAAGCCCCGTACCAAACCTGGCGGCTTCGAGGGCGTTGGCGAAAAGGGATTGCCGTGGCTCAAACGCGTAAAGGACGAGCTGGGCATGCTCACCGCCACCGAAGTGGCTACTCCTGCACACGTGGAAGCCGCTCTGCGCCACGGTGTTGACATCCTCTGGGTGGGTGCACGCACCGTGGTTAATCCCTTTGCCATGCAAGAACTGGCTGATTCACTCCGTGGAAAAGACATCCCCGTCCTCGTCAAAAATCCCGTCAATCCTGACCTGGAACTCTGGATCGGTGGCTTGCAACGCATCAACGATGCAGGCATCAAACGCATCGGCGTAATCCATCGTGGATTCTCGAGCTACGACAAGCGTCTTTACCGCAATTTACCCATGTGGCACTTGCCCATCGAATTGCGCCGCCGTTGCCCCAATCTCCCCATTTTCGGCGATCCCTCCCATATTGGCGGCCAGCGTGAACTGGTAGCTCCACTCTGTCAGCAGGCTATGGATCTCGGCTTTGATGGTCTGATTATTGAGAGCCACTGCTGTCCTGATGCGGCATGGAGTGATGCCTCGCAGCAGATTACTCCCGATGTGCTCGACTTTATCCTCGAAAAGCTCACCATCCGCGAAGTATCCGAAACGACTGAAAGCCTCGAAGCCCTCCGTAAGCAGATCGATGAATGTGACAATGCCTTGCTTGAACTTCTGGCCAAGCGCATGCGCGTGAGTCGTGAGATCGGTAGCTACAAGAAGGAGCACAACATGACCATTGTCCAGACAGCCCGCTACTCCGAAATTCTGGACAAGCGTGGCGCGCAAGGCAGTCTCTGCGGCATGAGTTCCAGCTTCGTTCGTGACATCTTCGAGCTGATTCACGAAGAAAGCATCACCCAGCAGGCCGAAGTGATGAATAAATGACACAAACTATAGGGGGCAGTAGAATAGGCTATAGAGTTTAGTGGAAAGGGGATAGGACGTGTATACCAGTGGATTCTTACTCCATACATTCATATACGCTCATTCTCTCTATTCCACTAGTAAAACCTATCGCCTATATCAACTCTCTCCCATTCCACAATCCCATGAAAATACTCATTCTTGGCGCAGGGAAGATGGGGGCATTTTTTGTCGATCTCCTCTCCTTTGACCATGAAACAGCTGTCTACGATATCGATTCGCGCCGGTTGCGTTTCATGTACAATACCCAACGGTTCACTAGCCTCGATGAGGTGTGCACCTTCGCTCCCGAACTGGTGCTCAATGCAGTAACGCTCAAATACACCCTCTCCACTTTTGATGCCGTAGTACCTTACCTTCCCACAGACTGCATCCTCTCCGATATAGCCTCCGTCAAAACAGGCTTTAAGGAATACTACGCACAATCGGGCTTCCGCTACGTCTCCACGCACCCAATGTTCGGCCCCACCTTTGCCAACCTCGGCAACCTCTCTCATGAGAATGCCATTATCATTACCGAAGGTGACCACATGGGTAAACTCTTTTTTCGTGATCTCTATCAGCGGCTCGGTTTACACATCTGCGACTACAGTTTTGAGGAGCACGACGAGACGATGGCCTATTCGCTAGCTATCCCCTTTGTGTCTACTTTCGTCTTCGCTGCCGTGATGAAACACCAAGATGCGCCAGGAACAACGTTCAAACGCCATCTGAAAATCGCACGCGGCGTCTTGGGCGAAGACGATGGGTTGCTGCGAGAAATCCTCTTTAATCCCCGCACCAGCAATCAAGTGGCACAGATCCGCGATGAACTGAAATGCCTACTCCACATCCTCGATACAAAGGACGAATCCGGTCTCAATGACTATCTGGCTCGCATTCGCGGCCATATAGCCCAACAGGCATGACACTCAAACTCTCCCATCCCTTTTTCTCGAATCTACTGCGTACTTCGGGATCCAGAGATGAGGAACTTTCGTAGATATGTCCGCTAATCCATACCATTTTCAAGGTATAGGTAGATGCTACCACCATTGAGTAGGGTTGAGCGATAAGACTTATTGAAGCCCTCAAATGAGTATTCAAGGTGAGAGTGTCAAAAATGATATGTGTCATAATCCACTTCCGAAGTACTCACGATCTTTTGTAAGGAACAACCGCCATCAAAGAGGTTAAACTCAATGATGGCGGTTTCTTTTGTAGATATGGAGGAGTGAGTTATCTATGATGACAGGTGGGTTTTGGAAGATCGTTTTGACACACTCTCCTTTGTCGAAAATGGAGCCGGAATAGAAAGTTATTACACCTCTACCTGTTCATAGAGGAAACGCTTGATGGAGCGTTTGGGCGTCTTTTCAAACTCTTCCTTATAGAGGCGGATACCCACAATTTGCTCATAAGCATTGATCATGGCATTGAGATCGCGACGGTTTTGTTCCATCTGGGCACGAAGGCCGTTTTCGTCCAGACCAGCTTTTTCCACTTCATCGTAGTCGGGGTGTATGAGGGCATAGAGCTTTTCCCCCTTCTGGATGACGATGCTCTCTGCTACATAGGGAAGGGTGTTAAGCTTGTCCTCAATTTCCTCAGGATAAATATTTTGCCCATTCGAGCCGAGGAGCATGTTCTTGCACCGTCCACGGATGAATAGATTGCCATCATGATCCAAGAGTCCGAGGTCGCCAGTGTGGTACCACCCCTCGGCATCGAGCGTAGCGGCAGTAGCTTCGGGATTTTTGTAGTAGCCCAACATTACGTTAGCACCACGTACCCAAATTTCGCCCACCACAGTGTGGGGATCAACACTGTTGATCTTTATTTCCATACGTGGTGCTACCTTGCCACAAGACCCGGGCACGAAGTTTTTCCAGTCTTCGTAGGTGATGATGGGAGCACACTCGGTGGCACCATAACCAACCGTATAGTTGAAACCGATCTTATGCAAAAACTGCTCAACCTCGGTGTTAATGGCTGCGCCACCCACAATAACTTCGTAGAATGCCCCACCGAATACCTTCATGATTTGTTCGCGCACTTTAGCCAGAATTTTCTCACTGATAACGGGAACGCGGAGCAAGAGTTTCATCGAAGGTGTTTCGAGCTTCGGGAGCACATTTTTCTTGATGATCTTCTCAATGATGAGTGGCACACTAATCACAACACAAGGCTTCACTTCAGAGAAGGCTTGGACAATGACCTTGGGACTTGGCAAGCGAGTCAGGAAGTATATGTGCACACCATGGATAAACTCGAACAAGAACTCGAAGGCCATACCGTACATGTGTGCCATGGGAAGCATCGAAATGACGGATTGTCCAGAAGAGATTTTATCCCCCAGAACCTCAATGGCAAATTCATAGTTAGACCATAGGGCGCGGTAGGGCAACAGAACTCCCTTGGAATTGGACGTTGTCCCTGAAGTATAATTGATCAGAGCGAGAGCCTCACCATCGGGGCAGAGACGATAATTTACATGTTCCTTGCGAAAATACTTTGGATACTTCTTGCCGTACAGCTCATTCAGGCACTCACGCGCATCGGTCAACGCCTTGTTGCGGCTTACCTGTAACATAAAATCAGGTATGAACACAACCCCTTCGAGTTGAGGCATCTCTTCAACATTGAGCGTGGGCCAAACAACATCACCCACAAAAAGGAGACGTGCATCAGAATGGTTCACGATGTTGTGCACTTGCTCGGCCTTGAACTCGTGGAGGATAGGAACTGCCACAGCTCCATAGGTGATAGTGGCTAAAAAAGCCACTGCCCAGTGGGCACTGTTACGGCCACAGATTGCAATCTTATCACCAGGGCTAATCCCTGCATGTTCAAAAAGGATATGTAACTTTTCAATTTTGCGTGCCACATCCTTGTACTGCAACGTTGCACCCTTATAGTCTGTCAGTGCATCCATATCCCAGTGTTTCACAATGCTCTGCTGGATGAGGCCGACATAGTCCTGATACTGAAATTCCATATAATCGGTTGATTGCGTTTTTACACAGGGAAAAGAAGAAGGTATTGCGCACACTTCCACCCTTCATTGCCTGGATCGTGTCACATTGAAGGGAAATGTGTGTTCATTCTCAACCTGAATGGGCGCATTCTCGTGGTATCGCCCATTTGTCCAGTCTTCTCTTAAAGCTCGATGCATTTTCCTACGCACTAATCATCTCGAGAAATTCGAGGAGATCTAGGAACTGCAAAACGGCTTCTTCCTGCTCATTCCTGTTCGTTATGTGCAAAAGTACTACATTTCTTAGAACCTACAAGGAGAAAAGGTGGCGAAACTGCACGTGGCCTCTATTTTTTGTGTATTTTTGCGCATGAATAAATTGAGGGCAAACGGAATGGGAGGATTTCACGTCCGAAACTACTCATTCCGCATGTCCGAACCTCACCCATCTGGGCATGAGGGGAAAATTATTAGCCATGAACCTTTCACAAATCCTGCACCACAAGATGACCAAGGCAGGCCTCATGCTTGCCCTCTGCGCAGGCGTCTGTACCGCGCCTCTATTGATGAACTTTTCTGACGACGAAGAACACGTGATCTATGTGGATCGCGATGACACGGTAGATTCGATCTATCAAAAGTTAGGCACGGAAGCACACGGCTTCTCCCTCACGCTGTTCCGCGTTCTGGCTAAGACAACGTGCTATTCCACTGTGCGTCTCGGGCGCTATGACATCGGTTCGGGGCGATCTACACTTCGCGTGTTTCGCGATCTGCGCCGCGGCTTCCAAACCCCGTTATCCCTTACTATTCCCATCGTGCGTACCACGGAAGATCTGGCGCAATTTCTCGGAGAGCATCTGGAAGCTTCTGTAGAGGATTTTCGTGCAGCACTCACAGACCGAAAGACACTCTCCACCTTCGGAAAGACTCCCGAGACGGCCATCTGCTTGTTCATCCCTAACACCTACGAAGTGTATTGGACTGTTTCGCCCCAACAGCTGCTCGAACGTATGCAGAAAGAGAGCAAACTTTTTTGGAGCTCAGAACGAAAGGCAGCAGCTCAGGAACAGGGATTGACGCCGGACGAGGTCATCACTCTGGCCTCGATCGTAGAGAATGAGACAGCCTATAATCCCGAAAAGCCTCAGGTCGCAGGAATGTACCTTAATCGACTCCGCAAGTCCATGCCTTTGCAAGCTGACCCAACAGTGAAGTTTGCACTCGGAGATTTCAGCATCCGCCGCGTTCTTCACAAACACCTCACTGTTGACAGCCCCTACAACACCTACCGTAACCTCGGACTTCCTCCTGGCCCCATCGGCATACCCTCGTTGAGCAGCATCGAAGGAGTACTCCATGCCGCCAAACATTCTTATCTATACATGTGCGCCAAAGAGGATTTTTCAGGCAGCCACAATTTTGCAGCCACCTATGAGGAGCATTTGCAGAACGCCGAAAAGTATTCTGCTGCCCTCAATGCGCGCAACATTCATTGACATCGCTTTCTCTTGTTCCTAATCCCAATCTATTTCTCCACATTCATGATGAAACCCCTGCTACTCTCTACGCTCGCTTTCACCACCCTTTTGCCGATTAGTGCCGCTCATCGTCAAACGCAACGTCCTACAGCTGCTACAGTGATGGCCGACAGCATTACAGCCAAGGCTACTGAATACCACAAAACTCTTGACCAGCTCACGCTGAATCTCAGTAGTGCGCACCCCATCGAGAATGGCGCATTGTTGTCCGACCCCTACTATTTTCCCATATTCGCCGCTCCAGCACTCTATGATGCTCCATTGCGGACGGGAATGTCACTCTATGCGGAAATAGACAGCACGACTCTGCCCCATCTCGTGGCTGAAACGCTCCTGGATACCTATGCCCGGCATCCTGAACTCATCAGTCTTGACCTGACATCAACGAATCTTTCTGTGCCCGGTGTAGAGACCCCCGAAGTTGCACCTGCAGCAACAATCTCTGAAGCCGCAAGTCGAAATCCAGCCCTCCACAGCACCATCACCTTCCAAGTCCCCGAAGAAGTGCAGCTGGATGTGCGCAAACCGAACTTTTGGAAGTTTATCGGCAACTTCTCTTTTCAGTTCATGCAGTACTACGTATCGGACAACTGGTACAAGGGTGGCGAAAATCATAATTCCTTTTTGGTCACCATGAACCTCGAGGCTAATTATGACAACAAAGAAAAGCTGACTTTTGCTAACAAACTAGAGATGCGGTTGGGCTTTCAGTCCTCCAACAGTGACACCCAGCACCGCTACAAGACCAACAGCGATCTGCTTCGTATGACCAGTAAGCTTGGTCTGCAAGCCGCTCACAACTGGTACTATACCATGATGCTCCAATCCTGGACGCAATTTTACCGCGGTTACAAATCCAACGATCCCACTGTCTACTCTGACTTCATGTCGCCCTTCGAGTCGGTATTTTCCATCGGTATGGACTACAAATTGAACAAGAAGAAATTTGAACTGACAGCCAATATCTCCCCATTGGCTGTGAATTTCAAATATGTAGATCGACTGCCGCTCTCCGTCCGCTATGGTTTGGACGAAGGAAAGCACGCACACTTTGATTTCGGATCGAGTGCCACGATCAATACCAAGTGGAACATTGTGGACGGCGTGCAGTGGACCAGCCGCTTCTTCGCCTTCACCAGCTATTCGCGCGTGCAGGCCGAATGGGAACACACGTTCAACTTTAAGGTGAACAAATTTCTCTCTGCCAAGCTCTTCTTCTATCCTCGCTTTGATGACGGTTTGCAGCGCAAATCGGGCGACACGTACTTCCAATTCAACGAGTTTCTCTCCATTGGATTCGACTACAACTTCTGATTTCATCTACATGTACCTTGATCATGAGGAGGAGCAAAACGGTCTCTAAGAAACACATCTAATTCTAGATCGTTTGCCCACCTCTATTTCAACAAAAATCAACTGCCATCATTGAGCTTGTCTCTCTGATGGCAGTTGTTCTTTGCAAATGATAGCGTGTGCTTCGGAAAAGTGCATTATGACACATTTTTCTCCAACCAGAGTTCATGCAGAAAACAAGACTCATTTTGTAAAACTACGCTGAGTCGCCCATTTAACGGATAGAATACGGTAGAAGAGAATAAAGATTTCATAGGGTGAAGGACGGACGGATGCAATTGTTTTCGTACTTTTGCAGAAAGGAAGTCCCGCACGCAGGTCGTTCCCTTATTTCACCCCCTCCATATTCTCTCATGTCCTATACTTCCTTTCCTCTCGTAGAGAAAGAGGTGCTCCTCGGTCGCACGCTCGATGAACTGACAACCGTGGCTCTCGACCTCGGCTTGCCCAAGTTTGTCGGTCAACAACTTTGCGATTGGATTTACAGCAAGCATGTCCGCTCCTTCGATGAGATGACCAATCTCTCCAAGACGGCACGCCAACGTCTCGCCGAACACTTCAACATCGGAATCTCTACCCCAGTAGAGCGTGTCGAATCGAGCGATGGTACCATTAAATACCTCTACCGTACGATCAACGGTCACTACATCGAGACCGTCTACATCCCAGACCGCGACCGAGCCACCCTCTGCGTCTCTTCACAAGTAGGATGCAAGATGGCTTGCACTTTCTGCATGACGGGTCGGCAAGGCTTCATGGCTCATCTCACGGCTGCCGATATCCTTAATCAAATCTATTCACTCCCACAGCGCGACCGCCTCACGAACATCGTTTTCATGGGGCAGGGCGAACCGTTGGACAATCTGGACAATGTTCTTCGCGCCACTCGAGCCATGACGGCGGAATGGGGGTTTGCATGGAGTCCGAAACGCATCACCGTTTCCACTGTTGGACTCGTGCGCGGGCTACAACGATTTCTCAATGAGAGTTGTTGCAATCTGGCTATTTCCCTCCACCACCCCATACCTAATGAACGTCGGAAAATCATGCCTGCCGAACTTGGACTGGGCATAGGGGATATGGTCCAGCTCTTGGCACAATATGATTTCTGCCGTAAGACGACCGATGATTATGTCAAAGGTGCGAAACAGCGCCGCTTGACCTTCGAATACATCGTGTTTCACGGGCTGAACGACAGTGATGCCCACGCCGATGCCCTTCTCCAATTGCTCGCCCCTCTGGACTGCCGCATCAATCTGATCCGATTTCATCACATCCCTGACAGCCCCTTTAAGGGCACGGACGATGCCGCAATGGTTCACTTCCGTGACTATCTTACCCACCGCGGCATCACTACTACCATACGCACCTCGCGCGGACAGGACATCTATGCTGCCTGTGGGATGCTCACTACTCAAAAGCTCGAAGAGGAGCGTGCATGACGTCAACCTCTCCCTGAGCCAACTTCCTTTCCTCAAAATTCCCTTCCTTTATGTCCAAGATACGTGTAGGGATCACCCATGGCGACACCAACGGTGTGGGCTATGAGATCCTCCTCAAAGCATTTGAAAACCCTGAAATCTTCGATTGTTGTACCGCCATTGTCTACGGCAGTGACAAGGTGGCCTCCTACCACCGTAAACATCTCGGTCTGACAACTGGCTGGCACATCATCGCCGATGCGTCTGATGCCTCTGAAGATCACCTCAACCTCATCGATGTGGTAGGCAACGATGAGGTAAAGATCGAACTGGGTGTTCCTTCGGCAGAAGCGGGCAAGATGGCACGTCGTGCCCTCGATGCTGCGGTCGCTGATGTCAAGGCCGGCAAAATCGATGTCCTTGTCACTTGCCCCATCAATAAGGCATCAATTCAGAACGATGACTTCCAATTTCCTGGACATACGGAATACTTGGAGCATTCCTTTGGCCATGAAGCTCTGATGATCCTGATGAACAATATGATGCGCGTGGCACTCGCTACTACTCATTTACCCATTAGCCGCGTGGCCGAAGCCATCACTTTCGATCATGTGGAAGAAAAGATTCGCAGTATCCATCGATCTCTGCTCCGTGACTTTTGCATCACCGCACCACGTATAGCCATACTTGGTCTCAATCCCCATTGTGGCGATGCGGGTCTGATCGGCACGGAGGAGAACGAAATGCTTCGCCCTCTCATTCAGAAAATGAGCAATGAAGGCATTCCTTGTTTCGGGCCATACAGTGCTGATGGCTTCTTCGGTGCCGGCATGTATCGCCACTTCGATGCCATCCTCGCCATGTACCATGACCAAGGACTTGCTCCTTTCAAGGCTCTCTTCATGGATGACGGGGTGAACTTCACAGCAGGATTGGACATTGTGCGCACCTCGCCCGACCACGGCACCGCCTACGATATCGCGGGCAAAGGTGAAGCTTCCGCGCATTCTCTCCTCCAAGCCATCTATGCCGCTATCGATATCTTCCGAAACCGGCAACGCTATGATGACATCACAGCCAATCCCCTCCCTTTCACGGGGGGGCGTAACACTCGCCATCCCCACAACGGATAATCTTTGCCGCAGCATCTTTATGGAAATCATTAAACGCAACGGAAAGACCGCCAAATACCAAAGAGAGAAGATCGCCTTGGCTATGCGCAAGAGTTTTCGAGGGGCAGCAGAAGCCATCGATGACGAGAAGATTGAGACTATGACTGCAGCTGTGGAACAGTTTGTCATCGATCATCCCGAGAAGCGCAACGTGGAAAGTATCCAAGACGCAGTGGAAATCACGCTGATGAGTCACGGTTTCTACACCGTGGCCAAAAGCTACATCCTGTTCCGTCATCAGCGCACCGAGCTCCGTAATAACCTACTCCGCCTCCGCGAAGAAATCCCTTATGACGAGTTCGAAGATTGCCTGCGCAGTATCTGCCAAGACTTTGACACTCCGGAGTATCATCTCCACCTGCTTACCGAGAAGTTCCTCAGTTTCGTCAAACCCAACATGAAGACTGAAGAAAAACTTCATGCCCTCATCAAGGCGGCGGTAGAACTCACGACACAAGAAGCACCCAACTGGGAGTTCGTGGCGGGACGCCTTTTGGCCTTCCAGCTCAATCACGATATTGACGACTTGGAAGGTCGTCTCGGGTTGCATTCCTACATCGAGAAACTCCGCTTTCTCACCGATGAGCATCTCCTAGGAGCTTATATTCTCGATGCCTATTCCTTGCCCGAGCTTAAAGTTGCGGCATCTTTTATGCATCCTGAACGCGACCATCTCCTCAATTTTTCGGGACTTGATCTCCTTGCCAAGCGTTATCTTATCCGCACCTACGACCGTCGTCCCATCGAACGTGTCCAGGAGATGTTTCTCGGGATCGCCCTCCATCTTGCACTCAACGAGCAACCCGATGTTCGCCTCTCGTGGGTACAACGCTTCTACGATATGCTCAGCCAGCTCCACGTTACAATGGCCACTCCTACGCTGAGCAATGCCCGAAAACCCTTCCACCAACTGTCCAGCTGTTTCATCGATACCGTACCCGACAGTCTCGAAGGCATCTACCGCTCCATCGACAACTTTGCCAAAGTCAGCAAGTTCGGCGGTGGCATGGGCATGTATTTCGGAAAAGTGCGTGCCGCCGGTTCAAAGATTCGCGGTTTCAAAGGTGCAGCGGGCGGTGTGATCCGATGGATGAAACTCGTCAATGACACTGCTGTAGCTGTGGATCAGCTTGGCATGCGCCAAGGTGCGGTGGCCGTCTACCTCGATGTTTGGCATCGTGACCTTCCTGAGTTCCTCCAACTCCGCACGAACAATGGCGATGATCGCATGAAGGCACATGATATCTTTCCTGCCGTGTGTTATCCCGACCTCTTCTGGCGTTGGGCAGAAGAGGATCTGAATCACCCTTGGTACATGTTCTGCCCCAACGATGTTATGTCTGTGCGCGGTTATTGCCTGGAAGACCATTATGGTGAGGAGTGGGAGCGCCGCTATCTCGAATGTATTGATGACCTCCGCATCACGCGCCGCGTCATGTCTATCAAAGACATCGTGCGCCTCATCCTTCGCTCGGCAGTAGAGACGGGCACCCCCTTTGCTTTTAACCGCGACACCGTCAACCGCGCTAACCCCAACCGTCATCAGGGCATTATCTATTGTTCAAATCTCTGCACCGAGATTGCGCAAAATATGTCGGGCATCGAGGGACGCTCTATCGAAGAGCATTTGGTAAACGGTGAGACCATCGTAGTAGAAACGGTCAAACCTGGTGACTTTGTAGTGTGCAACCTCGCCAGCCTTTCTCTCGGTCATCTCCCACTCCACAGCGATGAGGAAATGCGTCCCATCGTTGCTGCTGTGGTACGTGCGCTGGACAACGTGATCGATCTCAACTTCTATCCGCTCCACTATGCCCGTATCACCAACCACCGTTATCGCAGCATCGGCCTTGGTGTGAGTGGTTATCACCATGCCCTTGCGGTACACAACATCAAGTGGGAGAGCGATCAGCATTTACAATGGGCCGATGAGGTGTTTGACCGCATCAATCGTTGTGCTATCGAAGCCAGTGCCGATTTGGCTCAGGAGAAGGGGAGCTACTCTCTCTTCGATGGTAGCGACTGGCAAACGGGTGACTATTTTACTCGCCGCGGCTACACCTCGGCCACATGGCAGACCATCGCCCAAAAGGCGGCACAAGGTATGCGCAATGCATACCTCCTCGCCATAGCTCCCACGAGTAGTACAAGCATCATCGCCGGCACGACTGCTGGAGTAGATCCCGTGATGCAACGCTTCTTCCTCGAAGAAAAGAAGGGGGCCATGCTGCCCCGTGTCGCTCCCAGTCTCAATAGCCAGACCTATTGGCGCTATAAAGGGGCGTATCTTATTGATCAACGATGGAGCGTCCGGGCTGCTGGCATCCGTCAGCGGCATATTGACCAAGCGCAAAGCATGAATCTCTACATCACGCAGGACTACACGATGCGCCAAGTTCTCGACCTCTACCTCCTTGCTTGGAAGAGTGGTGTCAAGACAATCTATTATGTCCGCTCCAAATCCTTGGAGGTCGAGGAGTGTGAAAGCTGCGCATCGTAATACGAAAGAGCAAGAAGATCACCCTAAGAGACTGGGGAAAACTCGTCTTTATGCAGTATAATTAAGAGTGTACACCTCATCTCTAAAGGAAATGATTTTGGTTATTCCCCAGAGCACAAAGCGAAAGCAGATGTCCTCTGGGGATAGTCATATACATGCGCATCTTATACCATCTCTCAGTTACAAACAGAAACGGACAGTGCACTCTCCCACCTTCGTCATAGTGGGGAAATTTGCAATATTAGTCCTGTAAATCGGGGGAAAAACGATAGTAGCTACGATTTTCCTTAACAAAGTCTTTGTCACTTCGCGTCTTTCGCTTACATTTGCAAGCAAATACCATTTCCGATACGATTGCCTCCAATCGGTTTTTGTCCTAACGTTGACACCATGAAGCAAAAATACCTGCTGGCACTGAGCTTCTCCTTGTTCCTGCTCACAGCCTGCGATTCTTACAAGAAAGTACCTTACTTTCAAGATCTCCAATACGCCTCCGAGATCCCCGTACAAGCTATTGACAAGAGTGTGCTCCGCCTCCAGCCTGGTGACAAGTTGAACATCGCTGTGAGTAGTGCACTCACGCCTGAACAAGCAGCTCAATTCAATTTACCTTTGCAGTCGACCTACGTTGGCGCATCATCGCGAAATACCTCGCAAACTTCGATGCCTTTCTATATCGATGCTAAAGGTGACATCGACTTCCCGGTAGTCGGCAAGGTGCGTGCATCTGGATATACACGCGAGGAGCTGGCGGCTCAGCTCAAGCAAATTTTGGTAAATCAACGTCTACTCAACGATGCCGTTGTAACGGTGGAAGTGCTCAACCACTACATCAATGTGATGGGTGAAGTAGCACGACCTGGACGCATTAATATTGACAAGGATCATCTCACGATCCTTGAAGCAATCAGTCAGTGCGGCGATCTCACCATTCTGGGTGAGCGAGAGAATGTGCTCGTCCTCCGCAAGGAGAATGGTGTGCAAAAGGCGTATCGTGTGGATCTGACCAATGCACAGGCGGTGTACAACTCCCCGGTTTACCAGCTCCGTCAGGACGATGTAGTCTATGTTACTCCAAACGTTACTCGCCAGCGCCAGAGCACCCCGTGGAGCAACTCATGGCAAAATCCCTCCATCTATCTCTCGATGACCTCTGTATTGGTGTCTGTTGCCGTACTCATTACCAATATCGTCAAAAAGTAACCCCACCCTTTCATGACAGAAAACGCAAACAACGCGGCTCTGGCCGAACATAACAACGGCGTTGAACTGCAAGACATACTCTATCTCTGTCTTTCGCGCTGGTATTGGTTCCTCATCTCTCTCGTCATCTGTCTCGGCCTTGGAGTGTTTTACATTCTCCGCACGCCGCCCATCTACAACCGTTCTGCGATGGTGTTGATCAAAGACAACGAGAAGTCAAAGAACATCTCCATAGATCAGCAGCTCGCACAGATTGGCGCATTCAGTTCGTCACGTGTACAGAACGAGATCCTTACCTTCCAATCGCCTGCCCTCACCCAGTATGTGGTCAAACACCTTGGTTTGGATGTAAACTATAGCGTGGAAGGTGTGTTCCACACCCATACACTCTATGGCAGAACCCTCCCCATCAAGGTGCAGTTTCTCTCCCTTACCGATGAAGATGCGGCCTCACTCGAGGTTTCGTACGACAAAAGCGGAAATTTCCAGCTGAGCCACTTCTCCTCCAATACCATTGAAGGCGGTACGAGCGACCGCGTGGTAAAGGGGCGCTTCCGTCAGGTGGTCAACACACCGGTGGGTCGCGTGATGGTCGTAGCCACCGAGCACTTTGAGGACTTCGGAAAGCCCATACAGGTATACCGCAGCACGATGCAGAATGCGGTGGCTGCCTACAACCGTGTATCAGTAGACCTCGCTTCAAAAGAGTCCGAAATGCTCAATCTCTCCCTCTCGGACGTTTCACCCGAACGTGCTGAAGATGTGCTGAATGTTCTGATCGATGCCTACAACGACAGCTGGCTGGCCGACAAGAACAAGATTGCGATGAGCACCTCCAAATTCATCAACGAGCGTCTTCGTGTCATTGAAAGCGAATTGGGCAATGTAGATCGAAAAATCTCTTCCTATAAGAGTGCCAACCTCGTGTCCAACAACGAAGCCGCTTCGCAGCTCTATCTCCAACAGAATGCGGCAAATGCGGACAAGATGATGACGCTCAACAATCAGCTTTACATGGTGCGTTATGTCGGGCAGATGGTTCGCAACGACAAGCAAAAATACGAACTCCTCCCCGCAAACTCGGGCATCAATGCACAGGCTATTGAGAACATGATCGGTGACTACAACGCGGCATTGCTTCAACGCAACAAGCTCGTGATGAACAGTTCTCAGAGCAACCCCCTGCTTACGGAGACAGAAGATCGCATCAACAAGCAACGCCAGGCCATTATCGCCTCGCTCAACAACCTCCGCATTACACTCGAAGCTCAGCTCAGCAGTCTTGCTTCTCAAGAGAATGCCCTCACGTCCAAGATGGCGCAAGCTCCGAACCAAGATTCTTACCTCAACTCCATTGGGCGTGAGCAGAATGTAAAGCAAGCACTCTATATCTTCCTGCTGCAAAAGCGCGAAGAAAATGAGTTGTCTATCGCCTTCACAGCCTATAATACACGCGTTGTAACACCACCCACGGGATCGAACAGACCTGTTTCGCCTGTGAAGCGTAACATCCTCCTCGTGGCCTTTGGTCTTGGTCTAGTCATACCTTTCGGCCTGTTCTACCTCCGTGAGACGCTCGACACTCGTGTTCGTGGCCGTAAGGATTTGGAGAAACTATCCATCCCCTACGTGGGCGAAATTCCACACCTCAATGCCAAGCAGGAATCGTGGGGATACAAACTCTTGCTCCGCCTCGGCCTACGCAAAAATCAGGAGCGCTCCGACAACTCAGAGATTGTGGTCAAGCCTCAGTGCACCGACACCATCAACGAGGCGTTCCGCGTACTCCGTTCGAACTTCGAGTTCTGTACGAATAAATACGGAAAAGGTATCGTCACGATGGTTGTTTCCGCCAATCCAGGTTCTGGTAAGACTTTCACCACCATGAACCTCGCCATGAGTTTCTGCATCAAGAATAAGAAGGTAATTGTTGTAGACCTCGATCTCCGTAAGGCAGCAGTATCGATTTTTGTCAACCGTCCCAAGTTCGGTGTAGCCAACTATCTGAATGGACAATGCATGCTTCATGAAGTAACATGCAAATATGGGGACAGCAACCTCCATGTTCTCCCCGTAGGAACAATGCCCCCAAACCCTACGGAACTTCTCTATGATGACCGTCTCTCGCACCTCATCGCTGATTTGAAAGCCGAATACGATTACATATTCCTCGATTGCCCTCCGGTGGAGATTGTGGCTGATGCTTCGATCATCAGTCATCATGTGGATCTTACCCTCTTTGTGGTACGTGCCCACCTCCTTGAGCGCACCATGCTCCCCGAGATCGAAGATTTCTACCGCTCCAGTCGCTATCCCAACATGCTGTTGATGCTCAATGGTACGGACGAAACCTACAAGAGCTATGGCTCACACCGCTATGGTTATCGCTATGGCTACCGCTATGGATATGGCAACTATAATTATGGCCAATCTTAAATGCTAAGCTGAAAAGCCCGCATCACTCCAAGGGTGATGCTGGCTTTTTGGTCGTTTTGCCTATCACTTACTTTACGTTCTCAATCCACGCTTATGCGTCTGCTCTCTATCGACTATGGCAAGAAGCGCACTGGTATCGCTGTGAGTGATCCCTTGCAACTCATTGCCAATGGTCTCACCACTGTGGCCACCACCGAACTGATGGCTTTTCTGAAAGAATACGTGTCCCGCGAACCCATAGAGCGATTTATCATCGGCTATCCGCAACAACCCTCCGGAGCGCCTTCCGAAAATTTGGCACGCGTCCAAAGTTTTGCGGGACGGCTGGCCAAGGCTATGCCCGACATCCCCATCGAATTTTACGATGAGCGCTTCACCTCCGTCCTCGCCCACCGCACCATGATCGACTCGGGCATTGGGCGCAAGCGACGTCAAGACAAAGCACTGGTCGATGAGATCGCGGCCACCATCATTCTACAAAACTACATGGAAGCACGGAAGCATTAATGTGCTTCAACTTCTCCAAGATCCTACTCAACTTTTCCTCAACTATGATTCTTCCCATCTATACTTATGGACAAAGTGTGCTGCGTGAAGTGGCACAAGACATCACTCCTGATTACCCTGAACTCCCTAGCCTCATCGACAACATGTTTGAGACGATGGTCAACAGCGATGGTGTAGGGCTTGCTGCTCCCCAAATCGGTCTTCCCATCCGTGTCATCGTGATCGGTCTGAACGATCTTTCCGATGACTATCCTGAATATAAGGACTTCAACGAGGTTTATATCAACGCCCACATCGTAGAGGCCGATGACAGTGAAACGAAGTTGATGGAAGAGGGTTGTCTTTCTCTGCCTGGCATCCACGAATCTGTGCGTCGTCCTACCCGTGTCCGCGTTCAATGGATGGATCGCAACTTCCAGCCCCATGATGAGTGGATCGATGGCTTCCTCGCCCGTGCCATCCAGCATGAGATCGATCACCTCGAAGGTAAGGTTTTCACCGACCGCATCTCTCCGCTTCGCAAACAGCTCATCAAGAAAAAACTCTCCAACTTGCTCAATGGTCGCTTCAACTGCGGCTATAAGGTCAAGACGAAATAGCCGCAGCAACAAGGTTCGCCACATGCGCTTCTCTAAAAAAACATTCCTTTTTCCGAAGTGGTCGATCTGTGGCTACCTCATGGCTCTTTGCGCTCTACTCGCCTCGGTGGGTAGGGCGCAAACCCATATCGAGAACGTCATGACAATGGGGCGCACGGCTCTCTACTACGATGACTTCGTGACGGCCATTTATTATTTCAACCGTGTCCTCAACGCGCGACCTTATATGGCCGATGCGTTCTATTTTCGCGCAGTGGCCAAATTCTCACTCGAAGACTATGAAAGTGCAGAGTCCGACCTCGATCGCGCCATTGGTCATCACCCGTTCAAATCAGATTATTATCCGCTCCGCGCACTCTGCCGCATACACAACGGGCGGTATGCTCTGGCCATTGAGGATTACGACCGTACGCTCCTCAACCACCCTACAGACCGCAATGCGGCCTACAATCGCGTACTCTGCCACCTTGAGCTCCATCATTACACCCAGGCCGACAGCCTTATTGATCATCTCCTTCGACAGCAGCCCGATTTTACCCGAGGCTATCTGCTCAAAGCCCAAACGCTATTAGTCAGGCAAGACACACTCGGTGCACTCGTTTGGATGGACAGTCTGCTCCGCATAAGCCCACATGAGGCTACAGCCTGGTCCATGAAAGGACGCTATGCCCTCGCTCAACAACAATATGAGGCGGCCGACTCATTCCTTAGCAATGCTCTACGTGAACGCCCTGACGAGGTAGACGATATATTGGCTCGTGCGGCTGCACGCCATGCCCGACACCGTTATGGATTGGCCATCAATGATTATGACCACGTGCTTCGTATCGTGCCTGAACACTTCGTGGCACACTACAATCGAGGGTTACTCCGTGCCTTCGTCGGTGATGCAAACCGTGCCATCGACGATTTCGAGTTCGTACTCAAGCGTGAACCCAAAAATATTCTAGCACGTTACAATCGTGCACAACTCTGCGAACAGGTGGGTGACTTCCGCGGAGCTGTACGCGACTACTCCGCACTGTTGCGTCAATTGCCCCAATTCACCTACGGTTATGTGGCGCGAGCACGTTGTTACCACAAACTTGGACAACATCGTCTCGCTGTGTCTGATGAAAGCCGTGTCCAGCGGGCTCAACTTGACCTTATATTTGCCCAGCACCGCCCACATACGATCCAAAAGGTACAGCGCAACTCTCCACACGTATTGGAAGAGTACAACCGCCTAATGGAAACTGAGGAAGATACCACCCGCACTTTTATGAGTGAGTTTTCGGGGCGTATCCAAAACCGCAAAGTGGAGCGCGTGTTCCTTCCCCTTTTTCGTGTTCTCTATCAGGTAGAAGAGCACCAAGATCTTCGCCCCATCTATTTGAGTGTCTCCCGACAGCTGACCGAGCGAAAGTGGTCGCTCCTCGCTGCCGATGGTAAAGAAGTGGAGCTCGCTGCCCTGAAACAGATTCTTTCGGACAATGATATGGAGCACCGCATCTTGGTCGAGGTACAACAAGCAGCTTTACTCTCCGCAAAACCCGACTCTGCACTTACCCACATAGAACGTGCATTGGCCTTACAGTCCGATGCTGCCTTCCTCTACTACAACCGCGGTACACTTCGCGCTCTCTCTGGCCTGTTGGACGAGGCTCTGACTGATTTCAACCGTGCCATTCAGCTCGACAGCCTCATGTCCGTAGCTTATTACAACCGCGCCGTGGTACACTTATTCCAACAACAAACCGCACGTGCTTTGCCCGATCTCAGCCGTGCCGGTGAGATGGGTATTTTTCGTGCTTACCACCTGCTTAAACAGGCCAAACAAGCCCTCAAAATAAAGGCTCCCACATCCTCACCCTCTTCTTCCGAAACCCTACCATGACCCCGACTCCTATAGAACTCCTCTGCCCTGCAAAAAATGCCGAGATCGGCAAGGTCGCCATCCTTCACGGAGCCGATGCCGTCTACATTGGCGGTTCTTCCTTTGGGGCACGCGCTGCGGCGAGCAACAGTGAGGAGGAGATCGCCTCACTATGCCGCTTTGCCCACCTTTATGGTGCGCGGGTGTACGTTACGCTCAACACAATCTTCTATGACGATGAACTTTCCGAGGTGGAACAGCTCATCCATCGGCTCTACGCAGCAGGAGTCGATGCGCTCATTGTGCAAGATCTCGCACTCCTCACAATGGACCTCCCTCCCATCGCGCTCCACGCCTCCACACAGATGGACACTTGCACTCCCCAGCAAGCACAACGACTCGAGCAGATGGGCTTTGCACAGATCGTTGTAGCACGCGAACTTTCGCTCGACCAGATTCGTGCCATCCGTGCCGCTACCACAGTGCCCATTGAAGGGTTTATACACGGTGCACTCTGCGTAAGTTACAGCGGACGATGCTACGTCTCGCAACACTGCTTCGGGCGATCTGCCAATCGTGGGTGCTGTGCACAATTCTGCCGCCTGGCCTTCGACCTGGTCGATGCTAATGATCGTATCCTCTCAACCCGCCATCACCTCTCCCTTCGCGACATGAACCGCACATCAAGCATACAAGCTATGATGGAGGCAGGAGTGTCAAGTTTCAAAATAGAAGGGCGATTGAAGGACGCAAACTACGTGAAGAACGTAACGCTCCATTATCGCCGGGTCATCGACCGCATTCTCACACAGCACCCCGACCGCTACCGCCGCGCTTCGTTTGGCACGATACACTCCGACTTCGATCCCCACGTCGAGAAGACCTTCAACCGAGGTTTTACGGAGTACTTCCTTCACCATCGTACCCCCGATGTCTGGTCGATGCAAACTCCCAAAGCCATCGGTGCTCCCGTGGGGCGTGTGACTGAACTCGATGCCCGCGCCTTCACCGTCAGTGGAAATACATCTTTTGCCAACGGCGATGGGCTATGCTTCTTCGATGCAGAAGGAAGATTACAGGGGTTTCGCGTCAATCGTGTGGAAGGACGCCGGCTTTATCCTTTGTTGATGCCCAAAGCCTTGCAACAAGGTACCGAACTTTTCCGCAACGAAGACCGTACTTTTGAAAAGCAGCTTCAACGCACCCGCACCGAGCGCACACTCAATCTCGATCTCGACCTTTACGAAAGCACCGATGCCAAAGGCTATCGCCTCATCGCTGCTACCGAACAGAACGTTACTGTGCAACTCGACATCGAAACTCCCATTGTCGATGCACATACACCGCAGCAGGACAACATTATCCGCCAGCTCTCACGCTTTGGTGGCACACCCTTCCGTCCTGACAAGATACGTCTTCATCTGAGTGGTGAACGCTTCATCCCCTCCTCTCTACTCGCAGAATGGCGGCGACAACTCACAGAACGCCTCACAGAAGCCTGTATCCAAGCGCATCAGCGCGATGTGCGCCGCCCCATTGCCTCCGATTTCAACCTCTCAGGACAATCTTTCGACTATACCGCCAACGTGGCCAACCGCCGTGCTGCCGATTTTCTCCGACAGCATGGGGCTGTCTCTGTGGCACCGGCCTATGAGGTGGCACCGCCCACCAATGGTATTCTCATGACTTGCCGCCATTGTCTCCGTTATGCCCACGGACAGTGTCCACGCGAAACGGGACATGCTCCCACTTGGCGCGAACCTCTCGCCCTACGTCTGCCCGATGGCCGACGCTTCCCCCTCACTTTCGACTGCACACGCTGCGAAATGACAGTACATCATGAATAGGACTTCCCCTTTTCTCCTGGTCTTGCATAAATTGCGCATGCTCGCGCTCCACTTAATGATCGTCCTCGTATGGGGGATGATATTCACGGCATGTCAACATGACCAGCCCTTGGTACAAGATCCGTGGAGCATAACCAAGGTTGACTCCACTCAGTTCGTTCGTGAACATCATTTCTGGAAGGGTTTCAACTTCCTCGTCACCGATTCGATGGCTCTGAGCAGTGCTCTCCCAGGAGAAGTGGGATCCATCTTCGTACGCGATAGCACGTGGGTGATCGATGATGATCCCTTAGTGGTGGTCAATCTGGCCAGTGTCCCCAACGACTCTATTGACAGCATGTGGGTCATGGTGGCAAAAGATCCGCAGACTTTAGGATGGGTACGGCGCAGCGAGCTACACCAATGCGCTGTTCCCGATAATACCATTTCACGCTGCATCCACGCATTCTCCGATGTGCGCCTCTTAGTTTTGTTATGTAGTCTGAGTGCAGCTTTGCTCCTCTTCTTCATCCAGCGGTTGCGCCATGCCCGTATCCAGATCGTCCACTTCAACGACATCCAAAGCTTTTATCCCACCCTCCTCTGCATCGTGGTGAGCGGATCGGCAGTGCTCTATGGTGCACTACAACAGTTCGCTCCAGAAGTTTGGGAAGAATTTTACTACCACCCTACGCTCAATCTTTTCGCTCGAGAACCCCTCTCCCTTCGGATCTTTATTATCAGTCTTTGGACAATGCTCATCGTAGGGATTGCTGTAGTCGACGATCTCCGCAAACAACCTGGTGTAGTCGATGGTGTGGCCTACCTCGCAGCTCTCTCTGGTGTCTGTATGGTGCTTTACCTATTCTTTACCCTCAGCGTTCACCTCTATATTGGCTATCCCCTCCTTCTGGGCTACTGGGTCTTTGCCCTGCGCCGCCATTTCTTCCACAACTCCACCCGTTTTCGTTGCGGTCACTGTGGAAATGCTCTTCACCACGTGGGTAAATGCCCTTACTGTGGTGCAGTGAATGAGTAACTTATCTTAATGCGATAACCACCGCGGAGCTGTCTAAACGGCTCCGCGGTGGTTAGTAGTTTCTGTTGGACGAACATAAACTCAGGTACTTAAGCGAATTTACAAGCCTATCCACTGCCGCTTAGCAATCATTCCTCATACAGTTCGAAGATTCGTTCCATGGGTTGCCATTTCTCAGTACTGGAAGCAGCAGGAGAAGTCTGCTGAAAACGAGCGACAAAAGCCTCCCACTCGGATTGACGAGGAGCTTGAGCCACTCGTGCCATCACTTCATTCCAGTTGTCGCATGCATCAAGTTCAACGATCATTACCAAGCGTGTATCGAGGAGGAATATGTCCATCGCCAACACGCCAGCTTCGCGGATACCGCTGAGGATTTCAGGCCAGATACCCTCACGGGAGTGATACTTACGATACTCGGCAATCAACGCAGGATCATCTCTAAGGTCGAGGGTTTGGACGTAACGGCGTGCCGATACCTTGTGCTGACGTATGGGATAACCAAGTGTTGTCATCGGGATGAATTTTTAGAAGATGAAGCGGGAAGGTCTTCGGGAGTTACACTCACGCCATACTCGTGCTTTAGCTCCTCCATGACAAACGTGGATTCGATGTGTGCCAGAGCTTTATAACGTCCGAGCACTTCGAGCACGAAAAGTTGGTAGTGCTTCATGTTGGGCACGTGTATCTTAAGCAAATAATCGAAAGCCCCACTAATGTTGTAACATTCGGTCACTTCTGGAATGCGGCGGATAAACTCGGCAAACTCTGTGGCGACCTGATGATTGACGTGACTCAACTTCACCGAACAGAACACAACGAAGCCGAGATTGAGCTTTTCTGCATCGAGGATGGCAGCATAGCGACGAATATAACCATCGCGCTCCAATCGTTTGATACGTTCAAATACGGGAGTGGTAGATAAATGTACCTGAAGAGCGATCTCTTTAGTGGTGAGACGAGCATTAAGCTGGAGGATACGGAGGATTTGTTGATCGATGGCGTCAAGCATAGGGCAGAATGATATTCTACAAAAGAGAGGAAATCAAAGGGAATTTGTTCGATTATTCTAAACGTAGTTGCGAAATTAGCAAAATACCCTGATTGTCACAAGAGATTTGGCGGAAAAAACCAGAATTCGTAATTTTGCAGTGCGAAATAACTAAACCATGCTCTTCATACGGGAGCAACAATCTCTCACTCTCATTCTAAACTCCCTTTCTAGTTTGTCAAAAGACCGCATCAGAACCTGCTGGTTCTGATGCGCTTTTGCTTTGTCTCTCCTCTATCAAGCACAAATCATTGCATTTTTTACTCCCATGCTTGTTCTTCATTGCATTTTTGTGTAAGTTTGCAGTCAGGTTTCACTTCATATATTAGTTTTTCGATCTATGAGCAATACTCCTGCATACCTTTTTTTCGATACCGAAACCACAGGAATCCCCAAAAACTATAATGCTCCTTGCACTCAGTCCGACAATTGGCCACGTCTTGTCCAGTTGGGCTGGATCTTCACTGATGCCCAAGGAGCAGAAATCCATCGCGGTAACAAAATAGTACGTCCCGATGGTTTCACTATACCCACCGAAGCATCCGATGTCCATGGCATCACTACCGAGCGCGCGTTGGCCGAAGGCGAAGACCTCCGCAATGTCATCTTGGATTTTTGCGCTGACCTTAACCGTGCAACAATGTTCGTAGGGCACAATGTGAGCTTTGACCTTAATGTGGTAGGAGCTGAATTCCACCGCTTGGGCTATGACTTTCGCGCCATGTTCCAACTTCCTTCCTTCTGCACGATGTTGGCCACGATTGACTTTTGCAATATACCAGGACAGTACGGGCCGAAATGGCCGCGTCTCCAAGAGCTGTATGCCAAGCTTTTCGGCCATGAGTTTGAAGATGCCCACGATGCGATGGCCGATATCGCCGCCACTCGTGATTGTTTCTTCGAATTGAGGCGGAAAGGCATCATTCGAATTTGAAGACATCTCCCTTCTTCCATCGCATCGATGCCCCTTCCCGACCTCATATCACAGCATCTCGCCTCGAAGTGTCCAAAAAATGACTTAAAAGGAAGGGGGAGCATTTGCTCTAATGGAGCGAATTTCGTAACTTTGTCTCCAAATTATGCATACCCAATTGACGTATGAAGAAGACCCTCACTCTCCTGCTGCTCTCGGCACTAGTCTTAGCCTCGTGCAATGACTACAACAACATCCTAAAATCCTCTGATTTTGACTACCGCTACGAAGCAGCAAAGCAATACTATTTCGAGGGGCACTACACCCAATCCTCCACACTCCTGATGGATCTGATTGCGGCAGCCAAAGGTACGGAGCGTGCAGAAGAAGCACTGTTTCTCTTAGGAATGTCGGCCTATAAGGGCAAAGATTACCAAGCCGCCTCGACCTATTTCAAGAAATACTACGAGACCTATCCTCGCGGCATCTATGTGGAGGAAGCCCGTCTTTATGCCGGACGTGCGCTCTACGAGAATACGTCTGAGATTCGGCTGGATCAGAGCGATACCTATACGGCTATCACCGAGCTGAAAAACTTCACTGAGGCTTATCCCAAGAGCAAATATCATGCAGAGGCGATGAAACTTATCTTCGAACTCCAAGACAAGCTCATTGACAAGGAGTATGCCGCAGCGAAACTCTACTACGATCTCGGAGCTTACTTCGGTAATTGCACCAGCGGTGGCAGCAACTATCAAGCCTGTATCGTAACAGCACAAAATGCTATTAACGACTACCCCTATTCTCCTCGACGTGAGGAATTTGCCATTCTCATATTAAAGTCAAAGTTTGAGTTGGCAGAACAGAGTGTTGAATCCCGACGCGAGGAACGCTACCACAGTGCCATTGATGAGTACTATGGATTCACCAACGAATATCCAGAATCCAAATTCCTTCCTCAAGCCAAGATGCTCTTCGAGAAGGCCAAAGGTTATGACACCACTACTTCCAAAACTAACTAACCTGCAACTTACATCCCCAACATAGCACATGGATTACAAAAAGTCGAAAGCCCCCAACAACACCGTAACGCACAATCTCATGGACTTTGCCGAACCCACAGGCAATATCTATGAGAGCTTGGTCATTATGGGTAAGCGCGCCAATCAGATTTCGGCGAAGATGAAAGAAGATCTGAGCCGCAAGCTGAAAGAGTTTGCCTCAGCCAATGACAATCTGGAAGAGACCTTTGAAAATCGCGAACAGATCGAAATTTCGCGCTATTACGAGCGGCTGCCCAAGAGCACGCTCATTGCGGCTGATGAATTCCTGCGCGGTAAGATTTATTTCCGCAATCCCCTCAAAGAGCGCGACCAACAGCTCAATAATGACTAACAAAGAGAAGCGCGACGACCTCTTCTTTCATTTTCCAGTGTTTCGTTCGGCCAAACGGCCAGTGTCAAAGTAAGATACGCGCTTTGAGCGATGTCCCGGCAAAAACGACAGTTGGAAACAAACCTTCACCCGGTGGGGTCTCTGTGTGTGCGCAACGCCAGAGACTCCACCGCGCTTTTTCTCCCTTCTATGATCCAACGTATCCAAACACTTTACCTGTTGCTTGCTACCGTTTTCACCGCACTGACTGCCATCTTCTCGTTCGGATGGTTCAAAGTGGCAGATGGGCAGTTCTACACCCTTACCCTCTTCGGTCTCCAAAGCTCAGGAACAGCTCCTTTTACCACGGAGCAATATCCCTTCTATGCCTTTATCGGCACAGGGCTTCTGGCTATTATCTACCTTCTGTGGAGCATCTGTTCCTTCCGCCACCTCAAACAGCAGATGACGCGGATCGTTATTGCGCTCCTGTTCCTCCTGCTCTACACAGTGGGAATGGGCGTAGAGGCGTATTATTTGAGCCAATCGATCTCCCACACCTTCACGCCTAATGTGGGCTGCCTGTTTCTTCCCGCTGCGATAGTGCTGTGCATCATGGCTTGGCGTGCTGTGCGGCGTGACCATCGCCTCCTCCGCTCAGTTGACCGCATTCGCTAATCCCGTTGCTCCATTTCCCTACTATGAACAAAGTCATGCTTATCGGCAATGTCGGGAAAGATCCCGAAATCCGCTATGTAGACAATGGTGTATGCACCGCAAAGGTTTCTTTAGCCACCACAACCCAAGGCTATACCTTGCCCAACGGCACTCAAGTTCCGGAGCGCGCTGAATGGCATCACCTCCTCTTCTGGCGGCGTACGGCCGAGATTGTGGAACGCTATGTGCGCAAGGGCGATAAACTTTACGTAGAAGGTGAGCTGCGCACCCGCAACTATACAGATCATCAGGGAATTGTGCGTTACGTCACGGAAATTTGGGTAAGCCAGATGGAGATGCTCACACCGAAGACACAACGTGAAGAGGAGCAGACAACGGTATCCTCAACTCCTTCATCAAACGATGCTTCACGTCCCACCAGTGCTCCCTTCTGATCTGCATGGCCTTCTTTCACACCTTTCTCTACCCTACCTTCAGCATCTCGTTTTGGCGCATCGAAGAGCGTGAAGACGAGATGCTTGCATTCCTGCCTACATCGCATACTTACACGGAAGAAATCCTGTCCTTCAAATCCACCATTCGCATTCGCGAATGGCTCTCAACGCGCTGTTTGCTCCATCACCTCCTCGGCTCAGATGTTGTAATACGCTACACTCATCGGGGGCGTCCTTGGATCGAGCATTCTGACGGCAGCATCCTGCCGTGCAGCGTGAGCCATTCAGGTGAGTGGGTGGCCATCGCCTTCTTACAACAACCTGGACACACTACCTTCGCTCCATGCACATCCGCCACGACCGATCCTGTCATCGGGATAGATATCGAGATGCACGTCGACCGTGCATGGCGGCTACGCCATCGATTTCTCACACCCGAGGAACAAAAAGTGATGGGTTGTACGCCCCACAATGCAGCGGCATTTTGGTGCGCAAAAGAGGCTGCTTACAAACTTTGCGATGCGCAAGGGCTGACATTCCTCGGCGGTATGAAGCTCTCTCCCACTGAAATTCCTCGCCTTTGGCATATCGCACTGCCTCACCCATGGCAACAGTCCGTACGTCTCCACACACTGCCTGAGTGTCCCTGCTCCACTGCAGTTGCTGTATGGGAAGAGTGAGTCCATTGCTCTTCATGCAATAACTCTTAGTAACGGGTATTGTCTTTTACCCGAATCCACGTTCTATGGCTAGCAATTCACAAAGCATTTGTGGTCTGTGCTGGAAGGTCAATACACGCTACATCTCTCCCACTGTCTTTTCAAACTTCTGAACCGTTCTTTTGGCCGAATGCGATGAAGTTCGTATCTTTGCAGAGACGAAATGCCAGCGCACCTTAAAACAGGCGTGCCATCCCATTCTTACTTCCTTTCGATGAAAATCCGATGCACACAACTCCGAACTTGGGCCTGGATGCTGATTGCAGCGTTCACGCTCGTCATTGTGGGCAAGGACCTGCACATTGCGCTGGCGCACCATACGGACACGACCGTATCGCACAACTGCACCGCGAACAAGATGCAGAAATATTCGTCGTCAGAGGGTCACAAGCCCGAAGTCCATTTCCACGCTGCAGAGCACAACAATGCAGCGTGCGCTATCTGTGATTTCGATTTCTTCTTTTCCGAAGCTCCTGATCTCTTTATCTCGGCTACGGAGCTCCATTTTGTTGAATCTCCTTTCCACAAGGGGGTGGAGGCCTGCGTTTACCAAGAAATCCATGAGGTAAACGCCCATTCACCTCCATCGGTTCGCTGATCTCCACCTCAGCTTGTCTGCTTGTTTCCTACAAACCGATTGTGTTTGTAGGCGATAGGGTATTCTCTTGCCCTAAGTTCTACACTTCTATTCCCCTTTATGAGCCTCAGCACCATCGTGTGCCTGCTCCTTCCCTTCGGATCTTCTCTGAATGGAAGTGCAGCGGGTATGCTTATGCGACATGTCTCTCCCCCGATTTCGGTCGTGCAATCTCCCGACAGCACGGCCACCGATTCACTGCCGCAAGATCCGCATTTCCCTCACGAACTCCAAGTTCAAGAAGCCGTGGTGCGCGGCACGCGCCGTGCTGCCAGTGTCAATGCTGTATCCCAAAGCCTCAACAGTGACCAAATACAGCGCGCCATGGGCACCTCGCTCGCACATCTGCTCCAGCAGGTGAGCGGCGTCACATCGTTGCAGACAGGAACAACACTCGCCAAGCCTGTGATCCAAGGGATGTACGGCACGCGTATCCTGCTTGTGAACAACGGGGCGCGACAGACCGGACAGCAGTGGGGCTTGGATCATGCTCCTGAAGTGGATCAAAATGCCAGTCACCACATCGAAGTAGTGAAAGGCGCGGAAGCGGTGCGCTATGGTGCGGAAGCTTTGGGTGGTATTGTGCTCTTGGAGCAGAAACCCCTACCCTACGGCCACGGGAAGATCCATGCTCAATTCACCACGGTGTACGGCAACAATGGTCATCGCGCCACTGCCTTCGGCGGTCTCGAAGGCGGTCTTCCCACACTTCCTCACTGGGCATGGCGTACACAGTTTTCCGTACAGAACGGCGGCGACCGCTCTACTGCCCATTACTTGCTGAATAACACCGGTACGCGGGAGGCCAATGCCCATATCGCTTTGGGTTATCATCGGGACGCATGGCGCACCGAAGCCTTCTATTCGCTCTATGCCAACAAGACCGGGGTCATGTATGGTGCGCAGATGGGTAACGAGGAACTGCTCGCCGAGCGCATCGCTCTGGGGCAGCCTGTCGAAACTCTCCCCTTCGCGCGCGACATCGACTATCCCTTCCAGCGTGTCGTGCACCATAACGTCACCTTCAAAGGCATCTATCGATCCCCCAGCATGGGCAGATGGCAGTGGCAAACCACCTTTCAGGCCGACCACCGTGAGGAGCATCGTTTCCGTCGCCTCAACCGTTCGTATCTTCCCGCTGTAGCTCTTCATCTGCATTCGTGGCAGCATCGGCTTCGCTGGGATAAAAAGTATGGCAACTGGACAACGGAGGCAGGTATGCAATGGAGTGATCTCAACAATACCAACGAGGCCGGGACTGGTGTCGTGCCCGTCATTCCGAACTATACAGAACGTATGTTGGGGATTTACGCCCTACAAAAGTTCAATCATGGAGCATGGAATGCCGAAGCAGGTCTCCGCTTTGACCATCAAACCATGAAGGCCGATGGTTATGACTGGCGGGGCGCACGCTATGGCGGTCAGCGCACGTTTGACAACTTGAGCTACACCCTCGCGGCGCGCTGCCAACTTACCGACCACTGGAGCCTCACCACCAATTTTGGACTGGCATGGCGCGCCCCCCACGTCTACGAACTCTACAGCAATGGAAATGAGCTGGGATCCGGCATCTTCGTGCGCGGAAATGACCAGCTGCGTTCTGAGCAAGGCTATAAATGGATCACCTCCCTCCACTACGACAACCATCCCTTCACACTGCGGGTGGATGGTTTCATACAGTGGATTGACCGCTACATATATGATGCGCCCACCCACGAACGCATCACCGTAGTATCTGGAGCTTATCCCGTTTTTGCCTATCGGCAGAATTCCGCATTTTTCCGAGGCTTAGATATCGATTTCACGGTACGGGTCTTCCGCCATCTTCACTATCATTTGGTCGGATCGCTCCTTTGGGCCAACGAAGGGCGCACCCACCAATTCTTGCCCTACATTCCTGCGCCCAGATTCCGACATGAGCTGGCGTGGCGTATCGAAGATTTCTCCCTCTCCGTACAGCATCAGGCGGTACTTCGCCAGACACGCTTTGATCCGGCCACCGACCTCATCCCCTATGCTCCATCGGGCTATCACCTCTTTGGCCTCGAAGCCGCCTATACCTGGAAATGGGCGACAGGTCGAATTGTGCAGCTCCGCTTCATCGGTGAGAATCTCTTCAACAGAGCTTATAAAGAGTACACCAACCGTGCGCGCTATTATGCTCACGACCTCGGAAGAGATCTTCGGTTCGCGGTGCACTACAAATTCTAATCAAACCTAATCACCTTTTCTTCAATCTCCAAACCTTCAAACATCATGCAATTCCGCTCACATCTCCCCTTCGCAGCCGCCCTCGGTGCGCTCTTCCTCATTCTTCCCTTCGCAGCATGCAGCAGTGATCCCGAGACGCCTGAAAACGAAATCCACCATCACCACCACGAAGAGCCGGTAAAAGCCACGGTTCGGCTCATCCCCGGCACTCTCTCTGCAGAGAATCCCTTCACCGAATCCCCCTTTGAACGCTACTTCACGCCTTCTCCCACGCTACCCACTCGATCTGTAACGTGGGAAGTGTCCGAAAACACAGGTTGGCAGCGCACCTCAGGCAGCACTGCCCTCGAAGTGGTCTCGACACAGAGCCAGCCCGAGATCGTTTACCTTATGAAGATTGAATACTTTGACGACCACGGTCATCAGATGAATCAGGAGTTTTTCGAAGAAGGTCAGGACAAGATCCACCAGCACTTCTTCTCGCGCTTCGAGGGTACGACCCGTGTAGCCGACGTTGCTGCTCTTGGATTCGATTACCGCTATGCAGATGTTGCCCCCTCTGGTGAAATGTTGGGTATCGCTAATCCCATCGGCCTCACAGGATTCATCCGCTTCACGGGTGCCCCTTCTTCGTTCGACCTCGCCATCCAATTGATGCACAGCCCTCAGAGCAAATATCTCTCCGATGGCAAGATCGCACCCTTCCACCTCCCCACCCCCAGCCAGCTCCAAGTTGCCGAATGGGACGTTTCTCTCAAACTTCCGCTCACCGTTCGCTAATCTTCTCACTACTGCCCTAAAAGATATATCCGCTGCCATCGTTCACAATGATGGCAGCGGTTGGTTTTGAAAGGCCAATAACTGAGAAAAACACACCGCGGAGTCGTGTGAAAGAGTCCGTGATGTTGTGGACACGACACCGCGGAGTCTTTCACACGACTCCGCGGTATAATTTCGAGGGCTTTAGGTTGCAGATCGAGCGGTCTAGAATTCTGAAGACCCAAGCAAAACCTCAATATTAAAACGTTCCAAAAAGAGTTTGACGAAAGCATATCCTAATTTTGCACTTGCCGGTTGTCTCTACGCCCGTCCTAGGATATCACTATCAAGTCTTGGAAGGCAGAGGCTTGTCAGATATAGGAGAAAACGCTATCTTTGCATACCAAATTCTGAATTATGTCCTCTCCCATCACCCTTTCCGAACTGAATCGTTGGGTGCGCGATGCACTTCAATTGTCGCTCCCCCGCGAAGTGTGGGTGGTGGCTGAGATTGCCGAATTGCGCCAAGCAGCAACGGGCAATGTCTATCTTGAATTAGTGGAAAAGAGTGAGCAGGCACACGGCGGCGAGTTTCAAGCCAAGGCACGTGCCAACCTCTGGCGCAGTAACGCTGATATTCTCCTTGCGAATTTCCATCAGACCACTGGGCAACCTTTACAAGTGGGCATGAAAATATTAGTCGCAGCGCAGCCCGTTTTCCACGAAGTCTATGGTTTCTCCCTGACCATCTTGGCCATCGACCCGCGCTACACGCTGGGCGAAATGGCCAATCGCCGTCAGCAGATTCTGCGGCAGTTGGAGGATGACGGTGTTCTGGAACTAAACCGTGAACTTACCCTCCCCCGACCGCTGCAGCGCATCGCCGTGATCAGCGCGGCAGGAGCAGCAGGCTATGGTGATTTCACCCGTCAGTTAGAGCAGTCAGATTTCGCCTTCTTCACACAGCTTTTTCCCGCCACAATGCAGGGGGTCAACGTAGAACCTTCCGTGATTGCCGCCCTCGACCAAATAGCAGAGGAGGAGGACGCTTGGGACTGTGTCGTCATCCTTCGCGGTGGTGGTGCCGTGAGTGATCTGAATGGCTTCGACAGCTATCTCCTTGCTGCCAATGTTGCGCAATTCCCGTTGCCCGTCCTGACGGGCATCGGACATGAGCGTGATGATACAGTGGTTGATCTGGTGGCGCACACACGTTTTAAAACTCCAACGGCTGTCGCCGTCTTTCTCGTGGAACTGATGCAGAAAGCATGGAGTGAGCTGGACGATTACGCCCTCCAGCTCACCACGGCAGTGCGGACATTGCTGGAACGTCGGCACACCTTTTATGCGCAAATGCTGCAGCGTTATCATCAAGCAGCCGTCCAATATCTCTTTCGCCAGCATCAAGGGCTCAATGCCTTGGGGCAAACATTGGAGTTTGCGGCGGTGCGGCAGATTCAGGATGCCCAGTTTCGGCTGAAGCACTACCCTGTCCTTTTGCAACAATCCGTTCGGCAACTGCTGGAACGTCAGCAGCAGCTTTTGAAGCAGTATGAGAATACCCTTCAGATGTCTGATCCGGCACGCATCCTTTCCCTCGGCTACTCCCTCACCGTGGATGCTAAAGGGCGTACCGTACGCAACACGGCTCAACTCGCTCCCGGCGCTCTCATCACCACATATTTAGCCGATGGCACACTCACCGCCGAAGTCCGCACGCTGCACCCCCAATCCTAATATATCCCATTCTGTTGTTATGAAGCAAAAAAAACTCACCTATGAACAAGCCCTCCAAGAGTTGAAGCATATTGTTGAGACGGTGGAGCGTGGTGAACTTGAGATCGGACAGCTCTCCGACTATATCAGCCGTGGCCAGCAGCTGCTGGCTCATTGCAAAGCCCAACTTCAAAAAGTAGAAACCAACGTATCGAACCTCCTCCACGATGAGCAAAAATAAACTCTCCAAATTTGCCGAAATGGCAGCCAATCCACTTGTCATTGAGGCTCCTTATCAAACACTAGAGACACCCTTTCACGAATTGAGAGGCCGATGGCATTCCGAATTTTTCAAAAACAATCACCCCATCGTCCTTGAACTCGGCTGTGGCCGAGGAGAATACTGCGTAGGGCTCGGGCGGATGTTTCCTGAGAAGAACTTCATTGGGGTGGACATCAAGGGTGCACGCATGTGGAGCGGGGCGACCGAAGCGCAACGCGAACAGCTCGCCAATGTGGGCTTCCTGCGTACGCACATCGAGTTCATCGACAATTTTTTCGCCCCCGATGAGGTGGCGGAAATTTGGCTCACTTTTTCTGATCCTCAGATGAAGAAGGTCACGAAGCGGCTCACCTCAACCTTTTTCCTCGAACGATACCGCCGCTTTCTTGTGGATGGCGGACTCGTGCACCTGAAAACCGACTCTAACTTCCTCTTCACCTACACCCGCGAACTGATCACCTCCAACCGTTTACCTACGATATTCCAGACGGAGGATCTCTATCATTTGCTCTCCGGCGACATTGACTCCGAGACGCAGCAGATCCTGAGTATTCGCACCTACTACGAACAGCAATGGATCAGCCGCGGATTGAGCATCAAATATCTGAAGTTCCGCCTTTCGCAAGCCGTCTCGCTCAAAGAACCGGACGTGGAAATCCCCCTCGATGAATACCGCTCCTACAACCGCAGCAAGCGGTCGGGCTTGACGGTATCGAAATAAGACCGCCGATCCATGCCGCATTCCTCGATTTGGTTACTCCTGCTCACCTTCGTCGTCAGTGGATTGAGCACCCTTTTCTGCATGCCGCGTCTGTTGAAATTCTGCCAGCAGCGTGGGCTTTATGACATTCCTAATGAGCGTAAAGTGCACCATAACAAAATTCCTCGTCTCGGGGGATTGCTTTTCGCCCCGGCCATGGCTGCCGGTATGGGAATGAGTTATCTGCTCCTCACCCTCTGCCAAGTGTCCACGGATCTGCCCGTGTTCCGACTTTCCACATTGGTGCTGATGGCCGGCTTGTTTCTGGTTTATCTCATCGGCATTCTAGACGATGTGCTAGGACTCAAAGCCTCATTCAAATTCTGCGTGCAACTAGCGGCCACCCTTCTCATGCCGCTCTGCAACCTGCACCTCAACAATTTCTACGGCTTCTGCGGCATCCACGAACTTCCCCTATGGGCGAGCTATCCCCTTACCGTCTTTGTCTGCCTCCTCATTGTTAACTCCATCAACCTCATAGATGGCATCGATGGCCTTTCTTCAGGGCTTTCCGTCATCACGCTGGTAGCCTTCACCGTGCTCTTCGGACAGCTCGGCGTCCTCTCCTATAATCTACTGACGATGGGGCTCTTGGGCAGTGTGCTCGCTTTCTTCTATTACAATGTGTTCGGCAGCGAAGCCCGGGGTACAAAGACCTTCATGGGCGATACGGGAAGTCTCGTCCTAGGATACGCCATTGCTTACTTGGCAATCAAATATGCCATGCACAATCCCGCGGTCTTCCCTCTTCGCCCTCACGCTCTACTTATCTCGTTTTCTCTGGTACTCGTACCCTGCTTCGATCTGGTGCGCGTAGCTTTCGGCCGCATCGGCCGCGGTGTGGGCATCTTTCATCCTGACAAGACTCACCTCCATCATCTCTGTCTCTCCGCAGGATTCAGCATGCACCGATCTCTACTGATGATCCTAGCGTTGCAGATCGGATTTATCCTGATGAACTACATCTTGTTCGAACTCCTTGGTGCCAGTGTCACATTCATCGTGCCACTCGACATCTTTCTCTTTGCCCTCTTTGTCCACTTTCTGCGTGTAAAACAAAAAAAAATCACGAAGCCAATTTCTGCTCCCAAGACCGAACGGAGGACATGAAAGCCTTCCATCCGGCATTGAGCTGTTGTGGCAGGAGCGCGTGTCTATGCTTGCGGGCTATCCTGCTGAGAATACAGCGTCAACGATGTGCTGCACTGTATGGGCAGCCGCACCGAGAGCACCCAGTGCGTGAAGCGGCTCAACGCCACCAGCCCGATGGCGCAGAAGATACGCCTCTTCGGCACGACCCACGCGGCGTGGTTCACCACGGAGCTGGGCGTGCAGCTCCTGCTCTGTTCCAGCCGCAAGGTGCGGGGCGGGCGTCAGCTGATGTTGGACTTCAAAGCCTGCTAAGCCATGGAGAAGTACCCCACCATCTGCCAGCTGTTTGAAGAAGGTTTTGGAAAGGAAATCGCCCAATCCCTTGCCGACGGCATCGTGTTCTATCTGCAAGCCATGGCCGCCCGTGCCGATGTAGTTGTTCCACAAGACGCGGAAAACGTTCATAACCTGATTTCGCTGATGAAGGCGATCTTGAAAGATTGCCACGACGTGGAACTGCACTAAATACCTCCCAATATCAACAATCCTCCGCAATCGGCTTGGCTAATTGCGGAGGATTGTGTATTTTCGCGGTGTCAAGATGTCGCCAGGACGGCACGATAACTTCAAGCTCGGCCTTCTTGATGAAAATAGCTGTATCTTAGGATGCAGCTATTTTTTGTAATTGTGCCTCAATGTGGGCTCGTCTTCTACCCTTGTCTTCCCCTTTCTTTAAGCTAGGGTCGGTGGGCATATCGTCAATGGTCAGTAACACGGCTTTGTCGCGATAAATCACGTAGCATTCAGTGATAGTGCCATCGTGGAAATCGAGAAATCTATTGCCCAGCTCCTGTGCAAGTTTGTGCGTTTGCAGCTTTCCTTTGGATAGATGCACGTTCGTGTCGATAACTACGGCTGTACACCCTTGCATGATTGCTTTCTTAAATGCACTCGTCACGCCATTTGCACCCTCTATACCCTTTCTGTCTGCGATTTGCCCATTGATAAGGTACTCGGGATTCTTTACATTTTTCTCCGTGCTGTGTTCACGAATTTCGATGCGCATATCAGGGAAGTTCTTCAAAAGGACACGAGCAGCCCCTTTATTTTCTTTCAATTCGGTATGGTCGGCTTTCCTATGCGTGAGCAGCCGTTCCCCATATTGAGGGTCAGGATAACACCCTGCGTGTTCGGCCAACATTCGCACCTCATTGCACGCGCTGCACAGCTCGTTGGCTTCAATCTTGGCCAAACTCAGCTTCCCTTTCCCCTGCGCCCGTGGGCAGGTGGTGCACTTGCTGATGGTGTAGGCGTTGTAGTCGGGGACGGCCTTGCGCTGTTTGCCCGAATTGACGCGGAACATGGCGGCCTTTGGGTTACGCTCATTCTTCTCGTTTTCGGCCACGCGGCGGCGCACCTCCTCGGGAGCGGTGGCATGGTATTTAGTCTTGCGCACTTGGATGGCTTGGCAGCGGCAATTCCACGAATTCGGTGACAGATGGGTGTCCCCAAAAGGGTCGGAGGGCGGCAGAGTGATGCCGTGCAGGGCGGCATGCTCCTCGCGCACACGGCTGTCGGCCTCGGCTTCGATTTGTTCCCATCGTGCGGCCATCTGTGCGGAGGCCGTCACGAAGTTGTACTCGGCGCGGAGGTAGTGCTCATTATAGGTTTTGTCCACCTTTTGCACGTCTTTCAGGAAGCGTTCGAAGGTTTTTCTTTTGCCGTTCTCATCGAGCAGGTTGGGAAAAGCCTTGTGGAGTTGGAATAAACCACAATAAGAAAAATCGGTCGTGCTATAACCGATTGGTTATAGCACGACCGATTGAACAGAGGAAAGAAAAAGGTGCATCCTCTCAGTCCGTACGCTCGATGAGGACAGTAGCAAAGGCGATGACCCCTTCCTCCCGTCCCACAAATCCCATGCATTCGGAGGTTGTGGCCTTGATGGAGACGGCATCGAGATCGATCGCCATCAGTGGGGCAAGACATGCCCGCATCTCATCAACGTAAGGATTGATTTTAGGACGCTCTGCCACGATGGTGCTGTCCAGGTTGCCCACACGATAGCCTTTTTCCGCCAGCAAAGCAACTGTGTGCTTCAAAAGGATCTTGCTGTCCACCCCAGCATAATTGGCACTGGTGTCCGGAAAATGATAACCGATGTCTCGAAGATTGGCCGCCCCGAGGAGTGCATCGCAGATGGCGTGGATGAGGACGTCGGCATCGCTGTGTCCGAGCAGCCCTTGTGTATGGGGGATATTGATACCACCCAGCCAAAGGTCGCGACCTTCAGCCCAACGGTGGACATCATAACCGAAACCTACTCTGATGTTCATAGGAAGAATGGGATAAAGTGGTGATATATAATGTCAGCGACGGCGGCCAAGGAGCTCTTGAATGCCGTCCATGTCGAACGAAAGAGATACGCGGAGCGTTTGATCCAGCGGATTAGAAGGCGTGGTGGCGACCACATAGCCCGCATCAACACTCAGCACATTCATCTTGAAGCCCGCACCGAAGGTGAAATATTTGCGATTACCTTGCATCTCGCTCTCATGGTGATAGCCTGCACGGAGAGCAAACTTGTCGTTATAGGTATATTCCGCACCTAAGCTCCATTGGATTTCTTCGAGTTCGCCCTTGAAACCACGCTCGCTATCGCCGAAGCTCTTAAACATGCCTGAAATCGGCGATATGTCATAATGATCCTTACGGATGCGCTCTTGGTAGTCTTCGTTAGTCTCGCCGTCCTGCTTTAACGGAAGGGAAGGAACGAGGAACTTCATTGCGTCAGCGGTGATGGCGAAGCGATTGTACTCATTCACTGGTAGAGTGAGATTCACCCCCATACGGAGATTTGTAGGAATGAAGTAAGAATAATCCGAACCGAAGTTGATCTTCGAACCGACATTGTTAAGGTTCAATCCCCAAGCTATATTGCACTCGCGCGCACCAAGAATCACATAGTCATTCCAATACATGGCAATGTCGGCTGCAAAAGCCGATCCTGGGGTAAGGTTGTCGTTGTAGCGCCCCGTGAGGTCAGAATACATATAGCGCAGAGCAACGGCGGCAGAAAACTTCTCGGAGAGGATGCGCGAATAAGCCACATCAACACCAAACTCATAGGGTTTAACACTGTAATTGTCTGTGGCCTGAACTTCGCCCACGGTAAAGTATTTAACTGATCCTGACACAGCCTGCGTATCCCCAAGCCGAATGTATCCCACAGCGTTGGCCAAGGCGATACCTTCAGTGAGCTGCCGAAGCCACGGGGTATAGTTAAGTGCGAAACCCGCACGTGAGATGGTAAAAGGATATTTGGCGGGATTCCAATATTGGGAATGAACATCAGGGTCGGTAGCAGCACCAAGATCACCCATGCCCGCGCCACGGGCATCAGGAGCGATAGTTTGGGAAACAACGGCGGTACGCACCGGATTGAACTGATCGCGTATTTCGTCGTTGGCCCAAACAGAGAGGGCAAATGTGCCAACCATGAGAAGAATTATAATTCTGTTCATATTCAGAAGTGCTATAGAGAAGGTAAAGAAAATTAGACCGACATTCGGCGAGATTTAAACGGCGTTCAATGGAGCTTCGATTGCATTACGGGCGCACCACAATCAGTTTTTGCGCGGCAATCTCCTGCCTGTTCGCAGAATTGCTCACCACGACGCGGCAGAGGTAAATGCCACTCGGTGCCGGCCGGCCGTCAGCGAAGCGGAGATCCCACTCCTGCATCGCACTGCCAATACCGGCAGGAAGGATGTGCGTCTTTCGCCACACCTCGTGTCCTTGGGAGTCAAACACCTCAAAGGCAATAGTACTTTCGGCCGTGATATCAGGAGTGAAACGGCAAATGAAGGTCGTAGTCGTAGAGGTGGGATTAGGCGTGCAGACCAGTGCCGTTCCAGTGGCTGTGTCATCGCGCACAAAAAAGCGAAGTGTAGTGAGCGTACTATTGTTGTTGATGTCCCACGCCCGAAAATCGAGGCGATGCAGTCCTGAAGAAAGTCCCGATAGGGGGTAAACCACTTGTCCCTTTTGATAAGAACCTACTTCATAGGTGAAATAGCTGTTCAAATTGATCGGGTCTGCCGTCTGGCCATCGAGCACAAGCTCGAGATCATGTCCCATGGACGTGCCTGACACACTGATGCCACTGTCGTCACTAATTTGTGCGATAAAGGTTGGGGTGGCATTGACAATTGCCATGTTGGGAGTTTCGACTGTGTTGAGGTAGGCCAAAACGGCGGGAGGGGTGGTATCGCTCACTAAATCAGGCGAAGTCCCGTTGAGATAGAATTGTGCATTCTGTCCATTGGCCTCTTGCTGTCGGTCGTCACTAAGGGCGTAGAAGCGGATGCGTGCTGCAGTGTTAGAGTAGCTGATGTCGCGTGGAATAACGGCGGAAATATCGAAGCGTCCGTTACGTACTTCCGTTGTGCCACGAAATATGCTGCGCACCTGCTCGGTGAATATGAAGGGCTCTGATGCGCTGCCATCATTGTTCTTACACTTGATGGTCTCTGGACGATCAAAGACTTCGGCTGTGAGCTGCCCAGAGAAGTCTTCGGCAACGGCGGTACTTCCTGACTGCGTCACATAGCCAGTGAAGCGTGCCACACTCCCTGCAGGGAGTTGGAGATTGGTGTCGGCAGTAATCGGCTGATCGTTGATGCGTTCGAGCACCACATCACCCGTGGGAAAGGCCAAAGGGAGAGCAGGATCTCCGAAGAGAACATATTTCTGCTTGTTGATCGTGAGATCAATCGCTGTGCTGATCAATTCTACTTTAGCCAGACGTAGGGCTTCACCCATCGGAATGCGCTTGCCTTGGACATCACGAGAGAGGACATACTTCGAGAAAAGCTTGTTAATCGCATTATTTTGCGAAGCATAAACGGCACGTGTAGCACACATAAAAGCGATGCTCCCTCCCTGGGATTGGAAGAGAGAAGTTTCGGCGATGTTCTCGTCTTCGGCATCCAGAGGAAATATTTCGCACGAGGCGAGCACCCAAAGGGGCAGGGTCGCAGTGCGAACTTTACGGAAATCTTCGAGTACAAGCGACTTTTCGTGCGAGATCTGGTAGGGTGCTCCATGTCCGCTATAATTGAACATCAGTGCGCCATCGTTCATCAGGCGTTTCAACTGCTCCGATACGGCAGGATAAGTGTAGCCCGTAGCACCAGATTGGCGATTATAACGATCCCAGTAAATCTTTTGCAGCGTAAAGCAGTTACGCCCCGCAGCATCAATCTCTCCTGCCACGATGTCGGCATCGTGCATGTGCTCATTTGCATCACCATCATCACCGAGCATTACAATCTCGTTTTTCCACGTGCCAGCTTCCTGATTGGAGAGGTATCGCTCCACATTATCTACCAGCCGCTGCGCCTCTTCGGCTGTGGTGCAGACCATACGCCCCACGGCCAGATCCATCTTCTCACGGCGAATGGTTACACCTTCATTGTCATCGAGCAAAGCGAAGAAGTCATCGGTAACATAGCTGTTCACTGTCCCGATACTCTGCTGCGAAGCATCCACTTCGTAGGCCAAGAGATAATCGTCAGGACTCTTTCCTCGCCAGTGGTCAGTGATCAAACGACCATCCCACGGGCTACGGCCAAGGAAAAGGAGGTAACGTGGGGCTTGTTCAGTTGTAGTAGCTCGGTCGTAGAGCATCTTTAGATAACGGCGATAAGCGTTGGCATCGGGCGTACCCGAAGAGAACTCGTTGTAGAGCTGTCCTGCGCGCACTACCTTGACCGACATGCCGCTGCGTTTACGGTGAATTTCAGCCAATCGCTCAGCCTGTTCAAGTAGTTTACCGCTCGTAGGGATGATGATGACATAGTCCACATCACGGTCTGCATGGAGATTTTGGTTGGCCACCTCACCCACCACCTCAGGTGTGGGATAAGAAGCTGCAGCATCGAAGGCAACGAAACGGCGCATAGGAGTGTCGGTAGTGAACTCTACACACCCCTCGGCTGTGAGCGTGGTGGGGACCTTCGCTGTTTGGCTGCCGCGCTGTCCGATGCGCCACACTACGGTACGGTCATTACCACCGTTCAAGGAAAAAGTGGTAAGGACACTAGTGGAAGGCAGCGTGAAACTATAAGGCGTGGCCGCAACGGTAAGGCGACGTGGATAATTCACGCGGATGTAGTCCAATCGGGCAGGATTTCCCACAGTGGTAGTGAAATCATAGGATAGATCGGGAGCAGTTACGCGACTGGTAAAGGACATGTTTGAGGCACGTGCACTTTCAGTAAGTGTATTGTATGTTCCGATCGTGGTGCGCCCGGCAATCCCACCACCGTTCAGTGCCACCTGTACCATCGTAGCGGTCTGGGTAGAAGAAGCAGAAAACGCGATTTCGGTGCTCACCTCGATCTGTCCGTCTGTGAGGTCTGCATCAGGAAGCGAGAGGCGATAACTCCGTGCATTGCCGTCGGCAAAGTTGTAGCCGTCGAACATCCGTCGACCACCGGCATACCACCCTACCCGATCATCATCCAAAGTGACAGCAAATGGGATGCGATCGACCTTAGATTCTACGGGAGCCAATTCTGGAAGCGTCTCCACCGTCAGTGCGGCATCCCCCTCAGTCAGGAAGTAGTAGGAATGAGTGGAATAATGGTTGTTGGTATGCACCCAACGACGGGTTGACTCATTATAGTTCCAGCGTAAGGTACCCTCTGCCCAAAACAAGATGCCGGAAGAGCGACGTAAAGTGGGCATTTCCACCAGATCGTCGGGCGTAGAAGAGTTAAGTGTCGCCGGGTTTGGGATGGCGAAGTCAAAGCCTTCGTCTTGCAGCAGCCCGCCATAACCATAGACCTTTACGCGCTCAGGAGCTTCAAATCCCATAGAGCGAAGCAATTCTGGTGTGAGTTCATAGATCCCCTCACGTGCCACACGGATTTTCACCCATTTGCCAGAACTGAGCACAGAAGAATTGGTCCACCGCTCTTCAGGAGCGGCAACACGGAGTGAGGTCGTTCGCGTCTGTCGCGTTACAGTTGTAACAGATGGGGTAAGGTGTATCTTACACGAAGCTAAGCGCATCCACCGTCTGCCCCGTTTCACAATAGGGGAAAATCGTACAGTGAGAAAATGTTCCTTTCGGTTCGTGGTACGCCATTGTTCCATCCGGAAATCATCGCACCCCACTCCCACTGCTTCTAACCGCTGTGCCCACTTTCGCTCTTCCCGTGTGAGGGGTATATACTCGGGATAGAGCAATTCGACCTTATAGTCATCGGCCTGCAATGTGCCGAGCGGCACTTCCTTCGTGAACGCGGGGAAACTATCAACCAGTGTGTAGTCATGAACATCAATATGCACGAAGTCACTTTGCTGCGCAGATAAGGAGAACGCAGCAGGCAGAAGAATCGCAAGTAAGAGAGTACGGAAGATCATGGAGGATACCGGAGGGATTTATTTAAGGTTGAAGGCGAGCAAACATTCTTCGTTGAGGAAGGTCTCAATATGGTGCTCAGGCTCCAACATCAAAGGTTCTGTGGGAGAAGGAAGGAGCAGGAGATCGCCATTACGCAACGTATAAAACTCGCTAATTTGAGCAAGAGCTACGTCAATGTCAGCCATGCAGCCAACTCCAGTAGGAACGCACAATGCGGATTGCCCATCGATCTGCAAACGCAATTCAAAAGGTGCGATCAAAACATCGAGGGGAACGAAGTGCCCCAAAGGTAGTGACCCATCAAATCCGGTGGCTACCGACCAAGGTAAACCTTGTTCGCGCGCTTCGGCCAACAATTGCGGAGCCGTAAATCTAGGAACAATGGTGACAGCATCGTAATAACGATGAGCAAATCGCGAGCTCACACAGCGTCCCAATCGGCAAATACGGACGGCCAAGTGGAGCGACAGTTCGGCAGGAAGGGCGTAGTCCGGCAAAAAGACAGGTTTGCCATTGCGCACGATCGCGGTTTCGGGAAGAGTCAAAAAGCTCCAAGACGTTATAGTATTCAACGCCGAAGTAGATGGTTTATTGTATAAAACAATGATATTCATGGGACAGAAGGACTATTACTGCACAAGGAAAAATGCGATGTTGTACACAAATGCAACAGAAGCCCCCAACTGTCCAAAGAGAGTTGGGAGCTTCTGAGGCGAGATCAGACAGGAAATTACTCCTCTTCACCACCCTCTACAGGCTTCATGTTGGTGTATACGTTCTGCACATCGTCAAAGTCCTCTAGGCGTTCCACCATTTTGTCGATGGTTTCACGCTGTTCGTCCGTAACGTCTTTGAGATCGTTGGGAATATAGGTAAACTCTGCACTGACGATCTCAAAGCCTTGCTCTTCAAGGTGCTTCTGGATTTCGCTGAAGGACTTAGGATCACCGTAAATGCTCACCGTTCCTTCTTCTTCGTCCTCATCATATTCGTCTTCAACACCGTAGTCAATGAGGTCGAGGATCATCTCTTCCATATCCAATGCCTCTGTCTTTTTGAAGGCGAACACGCACTTGTGGTCAAACAAGAAGGCGAGACTGCCCATCGTGCCGAGATTGCCACTGAACTTATTAAACACAGAGCGCACATCACCCACTGTGCGCGTAGGATTGTCGGTGAGGGTATCCACAAACACAGCGATACCGTGGGGGCCATAACCCTCATAGGTCATCGTTTTGTAGTCACTCTGATCTTTGCCCATTGCGTTCTTGATGGCACGATCAATATTGTCCTTCGGCATGTTTTCGCGCTTTGCCGTGGCAATGATGGCACGAAGGGTGGGGTTCATCTCGGGTTCGGGACCGCCTGCCTTCACCGCAACAGCAATCTGTTTGCCAATCTTCGTGAAGGTGCGGGCCATATGTCCCCAGCGCTTCATCTTCGCAGCTTTACGATATTCAAATGCTCTTCCCATAAATGTAGGAATAATAGTAGGTTAATGAAAGGGAGGTGCTGATACAGAACCTCGTGCTATTAGATTCATAGGGAGGTGAAAGAAATACCTCGCCTGTTGTTCTGATCGGGAAAGTTCACACGTTTGGCGGCTAAGCACTTTGGTAATATTTATCTGCTCTTTTAAGTGGTTCGCCTCGTCTACTTCTTGATTCACAAAACCATTGTTTACCGAACGCCGCAAAACTCACCCAAGGCTCATAGAACAGCCCTAAGCAATTCGAACTTTCGTCGATTATCGGACATGTGGCTGCTGCATTAACCGCGAAGCACAGCGCCGAGTTGTTTCTCCAGCTGTACCACAATCTTGGTCATGATAGCTTCGGTCTGCTTGTCGTTCATGGTCTTCGTTTCGTCTTGCAATGTGAAGGCCACAGCATAGCTCTTCTTGCCAGCTTCAAGGTTTTTGCCTTCGTAAACATCAAAGAGTTCCACCTTGCGAAGCAGCTTCTTCTCTGCACCACGCGCTACACGTTCCACTTCAGCAAAAGGCACAAAAGAGTCCAACAGGAGGGCTAGGTCTCGACGGACGGCAGGGTACTTGGGGAGTTCCTGATAAGAAACCTCTCCCTTTGGCAGTCTCTTCATCAGAAGAGTCCAATTGAAATCGGCGTAGTAAACCTCCTGCTCGATGCCCACAGCGGCGAGCAGTACCTTCTTTACCAGCCCCAATTCCAAGTAGAGCTTTCCATTGCGATCCACGAACGCAATGCTCTTGGCAAAGATATCGTTCACGCCCTCCTTTATCTGTAAAGTGGAGGTTGCGATGCCCAGACGCGCCAACACGTTCAACGCGTAAGCCTTTAATTCGTAGATGGTGCTGACCTCTTTGGCATGTGCCCAGCTGCCCTCCACTCGGTTGCCCGTAATCCAAAGTCCCAGATGCTGCTCTTCGGCATAAGGGCTCAATACGACCTCTGCATTGCGGCGCTGCTCATCGAAGTGATAACAGTTGCCGAACTCGAAGAAGCGCAGATTAGCCGCTTTTCGGTTGACATTGTGGGCGATACTCTCCAAGCCCCCGAAGAGAAGCGTCTGTCGCATTACGTTCAGATCGGTAGAAAGGGGGTTCATCAGGCGCACCAGATGTTCGGGCGCATAGATGGAGAGGTCATTATAATAAGCTTCTCGGGTCAACGAGTTGTTCAATATCTCATGGAAACCACTGCCGACGAGCTGTTCACTTATAAGGCTCTGGAGCTTGTGGCTCTCATCGCAAATACCCTTGATCGTGAGCGAAGACTTAAGGTTCGAAGGAATCTCTACGTTATTATAGCCATAGATACGAAGGATCTCCTCCACCACATCGCAAGGACGCTGCACGTCCACACGGTACGCCGGAATATCCAGCGTCAAGCCCTCTGAAGTCTCGGCCACGAGAGACATATCAAGTGCCGTAACAATATTGCGAATCAGTTCATGAGAAATCTCCTTGCCAATCAGGCTCTGAACATAAGCATATTCCAAGTCTACACGGAAGGATTTCTTCAACTCGGGCTGTGCCACATCGACAATTTCCATCGAGATGGTACCACCAGCCAATTCTTTGGCTAATAAAGCTGCTTGTTTCAGAGCATAAAGCTGTCCGTCAGGATCGATGCCACGTTCAAAACGGAAAGAGGCATCAGTGTTCAAGCCATGACGACGTGCACTTTTGCGAATCCACGTGGGATGGAAGTAAGCACTTTCGAAGACTACATTAGTGGTCGTTTCATACGTACCACTTCCCTTTCCACCGAATACCCCCGCAATACACATGGGCTCTTCGGCATTACAGATGGCCAAATCATACTGCGAGAGCATGTGCTCCACGCCATCCAGTGTAACGAATTTCTCTCCTTCGGGACGTGTGTTCACAACAATCTTGTTTCCTGCGATCATGTCCGCATCAAAACAGTGCAGGGGCTGACCGTAGGCCATCATAATGTAGTTAGTGATGTCTACAATGTTGTTGATGGGGCGCAAGCCAATTGTGGTTAATTTGTCTTGCAGCCACTTTGGACTCTCCTTGACGGTGCAACCTTTGAGTGAAACGGCGCAGTAGCGAGGACAGGCTTCCTTTTCCTCTACTACAACTTCAATAGGAAGATCATGGTTGTCAGCAGCAAAGGCATCCACACTAGGACGATGCAGACTTGTAGTCTGTCCATTGCGCACCAAATAGGCATAAAGATCACGTGCTACTCCCCAATGTGAACATGCATCAGCACGGTTGGGCGTAATGTCCACCTCGATGAGGTAATCGCTCTCCAAACCAAAATAGGCAGCAGCGGTTGTTCCCACAGGGACGGCCTCGGGAAGAACCATGATACCTTCATGACTGGTGCCCACGCCGATTTCATCTTCTGCACAAATCATTCCTAGGCTCTCCACACCGCGCAGCTTCGACTTTTTGATCGTAAACTCGTTGTCGCCATCATACAGTTTCGTGCCTAATGTGGCTACAATGACTTTTTGCCCAGCTGCCACGTTGTGTGCACCACAGACAATCTGCACTGGCTCAGCATCTTCAGCAATTTGCACCGAAGTTACATGCATATGGTCAGAGTTGGGATGAGGCTCGCAAGTCAACACATGACCTACCACCAGTCCTTTCAAGCCACCGCGAATGGTTTGCACCTCATCCACACTGCCGACCTCCAGTCCGATTGAAGTCAAGGCGGCTGCCACTTCTTGGGCAGACAGGTCAAAATCCACGTATTCTTTCAGCCACTTATAAGAGATATTCATATCGTGTAGGGATTATCGAGAGGTAACTTTACCTCCTCTCAAAGTTTCAATTTGGGAGCTTTCGCTGGACGAAAAGACAGAAAAGCCACATGATACGGTCTTCGACACAAAGGCTATGAATTACCTGAGCGAAAAACGCGCACAAAACGTTGCAAAAGTAGCAAATTCTTTTGAGAGCCAAAAGTAACACAGCGAGGAAATCCGAATAACGTGCAGTTTTTGATGCCCATTTACAGCGATAATCAGGCTTTTTCCGTAACTTCGCACCCTCATTCAATACAGCTAACATGAAATTCCGTCTACTCTGTTTCCCTATAATCCTGTTCTTTTTGAGCATTGCGACACTACGGCTCAACGCTCAGGTGGGACAGTCACGTAACGACTGGGCAATCGGTGGAAACATCGGAATGACAATGACGAAAGTTCTCTTTCAGCCCACCATCCGGCAGCAATACCTCATGCAGCCCACGCTAGGCTTGACAGCGCGTTACACAAGCGAGAAGTACTTCGCGCTACTTTGTGCGATACAGTTCGAAATCAATTACACCCAGCTAGGGTGGAAGGAAGACATTTATTCCTCACAAAACGAAAAACTTGCTGATACCTACCAACGTCAGATTGACTACTTGCAAATTCCGATGTTGGCCAGTCTGGCTTTAGGACAGGAGACACGCGGGTTTAAAGGCTTCATCTTAGCAGGGCCGCAAGTAGGACTTGCATTGACCGACCGCGAACACCGCTCTTCAACTTGGACCACGCACACCATATCCAATGTGACAGTCCCCGATCGCTCCAACAATGTCTATGCCCAATACAGCAAGCCCCTTGAACACCGCTTCGATTATGGCATTTGCGCAGGCTTAGGTATCGAATTGACCAGCTCTTTCGGTCATATTCTCTTCGATGCACGCTATTATTATGGTCTGGCAGATCTCTTCGGAAATTCAAAGCGTGATCCCTTTGGGCGATCCCCCAATAACACTCTGATGATCAGGGCTTCATTCCTATTTGGCTTAAAGTAAAAATAAGCCCCTCTCAATCCATGATATGCGAAAGCCGCATCTTCGCCCCTTTTTCCAATGGAGCTTAGGCATTCTCCTTGCCTTCTACACGCTCTTTATCTTCGCGCTTGACTCCACAAGCGTGCAGCATTTTTTGGCGCAAAAAGTCGAAGAGCAGCTGGAAAATCTACTGCATTCTGAAGTCTCCATCGGACAAGTCGAGGTCGGGCTATTCAATAATGTTTCACTCCGTAAAGTTGTCATCAAAGACAGAAAAGGAAAAGATTTTATTAGTAGCGAGTTGTTGTTTGGGAAGATTGAAATCAGACCACTCCTTCATGGGGATATTTCTCTGAGAAATATCGCATTGCTCGACACTCACGTGCACCTCTATAAGGAAACAGCCCAGGGCAACACAAACTTCCAATACGTCCTTGATGTCTTCAAAGGCGATGGCCAGAAGAAACAGGCGTTGAATCTCCGCATCAATTCGCTCGTTATGCGGCGCTGTGCCGTATCTTACCACGAATGGTTTCGGGTTCCACCTGCAGTTAAGGAATTCTCGCTTTCGCATATTGACCTCACTGACTTGGATGCCAATCTAAGCCTAAAAGTACTCACGAACGATAGTTTGAACCTTCGCGTACGCAATATCTCGGCACGTGAATCCTGTGGTCTCTCTCTCCAAAAACTCCGTTTCCGCCTGTCGGCAGGTCGTTGTCATGCTGAAATCTTTGATTTTCTGTTGGCCACTCCCCATTCTAAAATAGAGCAATCCTACATCTCGGGAACCTATGACGTCCGGAAAGGTTTTTCCAATCTGTTAAAGACCCTCTCCCTCCAGGGGCAATTCCGTGACATCCGCCTGAGTACGGAAGACGCCGCGCACTTCATACCGAAGCTACACCCAATCAACCGGACACTATCGATGAGTGTAGCCTACACCATCACCGAACATGCCTTTCGATGCAGGCAGTTGCGCCTTACGGACGATACACGCACCTTCTTGATGGATGCAGATATAGATGTGGCACGAAGCGCAGAAGGCTTTTCTCATGGTCGCTACCACGTCCGGCGTTTCTTTATCGCCCAGCAAGCAAGCTCTGCTCTATTCCAGAGTGTAAAGAATGAAAGTCCACCTCAGGCTCTCACAGCATTAGGCGATATTTCACTTCATGGAAAAGGGACTTTTCGCCTAAAAAACAACATCTTATTCAATGGAAATGTTTCCTGTAATCTTGGAACGCTCTCTGCTCGTGCTGTTTGGGAGGATCGAAAGCTCCGTGGCACTTTCTCCTCCGATGACCTAAACTTCAAACCGCTTTCACAGCATCATCTCGCCCCCTCTGCTCTGCACTTTCAGCTCCGCACTGCAATGGAGTTCCCGAAAGATGATCGCCCTATCGGCAGCGTAGAACTTAGCGTTCCTCAAGTTCAAATTGGGGAACGCCTTTTTCAGAACTTGTTTGCTCAGCTCCAACTAACCCCTCAGCAAGGCAAAGCCCAACTCACGCTCCACGATGCCTTGGCGGACTTCCACATCGATGCTGCGGCAGATCTCAATGCGCGGTGGAAACCAACGAACCTCATGGCCAAAGTCGCAGTGAATCATCTTGCCCCCACAGCGTTAGGTCTGACGCGAAAATGGGGAAGTTCCACCCTATCCTTTCATGCAAATGCCCAACTGGATCAATTGGACTTCAAGCATCCGGAAGGGCATCTTCAAATCGAAAAATTCCGTCTCCAAGGGGAAGAGGAGGCGGATCGCCCTTATCAATTCGCTCAGCTATCAATTACCGCAGCCCGACAGAAGCAGGCTAGCCACATCACGCTCCACAGTGACTTTGCCGATCTTGAATACCATGGAACCCTTGCACAGGGGCAGCTCCAGCAACTGACACAAGGTTGGTTGCGCACGTTGACTTACAATGTCGCCGGTGCAACATTTACCCCCAAAACGTTTCCCTCAGGTCTTTCTCTGGTGGGAGTGGTAAAGCGCACAGATTTCTTACAACGCGTATTAGGTATCAATATTCAGGCCGATCAACCCATCACTATTGATGCGGCAGTGACGCCCGATACGCAAACCTCCCACCTCACCCTCATTGCTCCACATTTGAATGCCTTTGGGACAGAGCTGCACGAAGTCTCTGTTGCTGCACGGACGGAAAAGGGGCATCTGCGCCTCCTGTCCAAAGCTCGCAAACCGGCGAAGAACTCCAATCTGCACATTGAGATCGGGGCACAGAGCGACTCAGGGCGTATCCAGACCCGTGTTCAATGGGCGGAAACCACTCACCGTCGCTTCCGAGGAAGTATTGAGGCGACTTCACACCTCGAACTTCCCATGGAAAAATCCGCTTCCGTAGTCAATATTTCCACACAGTTCCACCCCACACAAATTGTAATCAACGACAGTCTTTGGACAATGGAGCCCGGAGCCCTGACCTACCGGAATGGACACCTGAACATTGCCCATCTCGCTCTTACCCATGCCGACCAGCGCATTGCTGTGGCAGGAAACTATGAGTACAGAGGCGAAGGGTTGCGAGTCGATCTCAGAAAGGTAGATGTGGGCTATGCGGTTGCACTGACAGGATTTGACGCTGTAACTTTTGGTGGACATGCTACAGGAACGGGATTGCTTCGCCCCTCAGAACAAGGAAAGCTGTCACTGACCGCACGGCTGGACATCCCCAACTTCCATTTCAACAATGCGCCTTTAGGTCATGCACTGATCTATGGAGGATTTGAGGGTGGCGAGCAACAGCTTAATCTGGATGCGGACATTCGCGAGCCCAATGTGAGTCAAACCTTGGTAAAGGGCTATGTGAGCCTTGGGCGCAAGGAGTTGTCTTTGGATGTTGATGCTCATCGCACCTCGATCGGTTTTCTGCGTCCTTACGTAGACGGCATCTTTGATCAGGTAAAAGGTCGCGCCAGCGGTGCGTGTCGGATTTTTGGCAGCTTCAAAAGTCTTGACTTTACAGGGAAGCTCACCGCAGAAGCCTCCGCACATATCCCAGTAACCGGTGTAACCTATCATATCAGGGACGCGCAAGTTGCCATACGTCCTGGGGTGTTTGCTTTAGAACGCGCCACACTGACCGACAGTTTGCAAGGCACGGGTGAAGTGAAAGGGGAATTGCGTCATCAGCATCTGCGCCGCATGACTTACGATTTCGATATGTCTGGATCTCGTGTCAAGTTGTACAGTCGTCCCTACGAGATGGACATGCCTTTCTATGGCACCGCCATCGGCACGGGCTCCGTACGCCTCTTCGGTGGTCCTGGTCAAATGACCGCCGACCTCCGAATCGGCACAGAGCCAGGCAGCACCTTAACCTACATTCTTGACCGTCCCGAGGATAGCGGTGGACAATTGATCGCATTCCGACAAGGGAGAGAGGGTTTGTACTCAGAGAGTGCCCCCCTTTCTACCGCCGTGCCCCCTCACCCGTCCGCACCTACGGAAGAAGAGACGACCACGGACATCCGTCTCAATATGGATGTGGACATTCGTCCCAGCTCAACCCTCAAGATGGTTACAGACATCAAGAGCGGTGATGTTGCTACGATCCACGGCAGTGGTCCTATACAGGCCAGCTATTATAACAAAGGTAACTTCCGTGTGTTTGGCACATACAACATCCAGTCGGGTGTATATGATGTCAGCATCCAGAACCTCATCAAGAAGTCCTTTACGCTCATGCCGGGCGGGGTGGTACGTTTCGCCGGCGATCCACTGGATGCCGATGTCAACGTCCGTGCTTCTTACTTGGTAAACTCGGCTTCGCTTGCTGACCTCAACATTGGCAGCGGATTTGCCAACAACACGACTCCCGTCAATTGCCTAGCGCACTTCACGGGACGTGTGGGCGACCTCAACCTTGATCTCGACTTCGACTTGCCCAACGTGGGCGAAGACGAAAAGATGATGGTGCGCCACCTCATCGCCTCAGACGAAGACCGCACCATGCAGGTGCTCTACCTGCTCAGCGTAGGCCGCTTCTTTACCTATAACTACACAGGCAGTGAGAGTGAAACGGGGTCGCAGTCGTCCGTTATGATGAAATCATTGCTTAGCAGCACGCTCTCCTCACAAATCAACAATATCCTCTCCAATGCCATCGGATCGTCCAATTGGACCTTCGGCGCCAATGTCGCCACAGGACAATTGGGATGGCAGGACATGGAGGTCGATGGCTCACTCTCCGGCCGCCTGCTGAACAACCGTCTTTTGGTAAACGGAAAAGTAGGATACCACGAACGCGAAGCAGCCACGACAAATTTCGTCGGAGATTTCGATGTCCACTACCTTCTCACCCCCACAGGCACAATCAACCTGAAGGCCTACAGCGAGACCAACGACCGCTACTTTACTCGCTCAGCATTGAGCACCCAAGGCGTTGGTATCCAGTTTAAGCACGACTTCCTCTCCTTCCGCTCCCTCTTCTCCTTCTTCCGTCGCAAGAAGAAAGAACTGGACGAAAGAGGGACCCCCCAACCTCCTCTACCTTAGCATTTACTCTCACTTATGAACCCCGAAATTGAACGTAGACGAACCTTTGCCATTATCTCACACCCAGACGCGGGTAAGACCACACTGACCGAAAAGCTTCTCCTCTTCGGCGGTCAAATCCAGGTGGCAGGAGCAGTCAAGAGCAACAAGATCAAGAAGACTGCGACCTCTGACTGGATGGAAATCGAAAAACAGCGCGGTATCTCCGTTACCACCTCGGTGATGGAGTTCGACTACAATGGCTACAAAGTGAACATCCTCGACACACCTGGTCACCAAGATTTCGCCGAGGACACGTTCCGCACCTTGACGGCGGTGGACTCCGTGATCATCGTGGTAGATGCCGCCAAAGGTGTAGAGGCGCAAACCCGAAAACTGATGAGTGTCTGCCGCATGCGCAACACACCCGTCATCATCTTCGTCAACAAGATGGACCGCGAGGGTCGCGACCCCTTCGACATCCTCGATGAGTTGGAGGAAGAATTACAAATCGGTGTCCGCCCCCTTTCATGGCCCATCAATCAAGGACAACGTTTCAAAGGAGTCTACAATATCTATGAAGCACAGCTCGATCTCTTTGTGGCCGACAAACAGAAGGTGACGGAGAAGGTGGCGGTAGACATCCATGCCGAGGGTGAGTTGGAAGCGAATGTGGGCGATGCCGATGCAGCAAAGCTCCGTGAGGATCTTGAGCTTATAGAGGGCGTCTATGCCGACTTCGAGGTACAGAAATATCTGGATGCCGAAATCGCTCCCGTGTTTTTCGGCTCAGCATTGAACAACTTCGGAGTGAAAGAGCTGCTGGACTGCTTCGTACAGATAGCCCCCTTCCCACGCTCCACCAAAGCTGAGGAACGCATGGTCGAACCCGATGAACCAAAGTTCTCAGGCTTCATCTTCAAGATCACCGCCAACATCGACCCCAACCACCGCTCCTGCATCGCCTTCTGCAAGGTGTGCTCGGGCAAGTTCGTGCGCAATGCGCCCTATCTCCACGTGCGTAACGGCAAGACTGTGCGTTTCTCCTCGCCCACCCAGTTCATGGCACAGCGCAAAGAGACCATCGATGAGGCATGGCCCGGCGACATCGTCGGTCTGCCCGACAATGGTATCTTCAAAATCGGCGACACCCTCACCGAAGGCGAGGTGATGCACTTCCGAGGATTGCCCTCTTTTTCGCCCGAAATGTTCAAATACATTGAAAATGCCGACCCGATGAAGACCAAACAGCTTCAACGCGGCATTGATCAGCTGATGGACGAAGGCGTAGCACAGCTCTTTGTCAATGATTTCAACGGCCGCAAAATCATTGGCACGGTCGGTCAGCTCCAATTCGAAGTCATCCAGTATCGCTTGGAAAATGAGTACGGCGCAAAGTGCCGATGGGAGCCCCTCTCTCTCTACAAAGCTTGCTGGGTCGAGAGCGACGATGTCGCCGAGCTCGAACAGTTCAAGAAGCGCAAATACCAATATATGGCCAAAGACCGCGAGGGACGTGATGTCTTTCTGGCCGATTCAGGCTATGTCCTCCAAATGGCACAGCAAGACTTCAAGAGTATTCGCTTCCACTTCACCAGCGAGTTCTAATTCTTGCATTCATTCACCCCTGATCTCTCTATTTATGCTCAAACATATCGTCATGTGGCACTTCAAAGACGGTGCCGAAGGAAAGCGTGCATCTGAACACGCCGCGCACATGAAAGTGATGCTCGATGCCCTCGTTGGACGCGTGCCTGCCATCCGCCAACTGGAATGCGGAACTGATGTGATGCACACTCCGGCATCGGCCGACCTCGTACTCACCGTAACAGTGGACGATGCCGACGCCCTCCAACAATATGCGCAACATCCCGATCACCTTGCTGTGGCCGAATATGCCAAGCGTGTTACTGAAACGCGCACTGTGGTTGACTACCTCATTCCCTAAGCTTCAAAATATCATGACCCTATACCCCAAACTCATCACCGATGCACTGGCCACGGTGCGCTATCCGGGAAATGGCAAGAATCTCATTGAAGCCGGAATGGTGGAGGATGACTTGCGCATCGATGGCATGAAGGTGAGCTTCTCCATCATTTTCGAAAAGAACCCCGATCCTTTTCAAAAGAGCCTCTTTAAGGCCATCGAAGCGACCCTCCGCCGTGAATGTGACAGCAACATTGTAGTGAATATCGCTCCCAAATACCGTCAAGCCGAACGCCCAGAACCGGGCAAACTCCTCCCCGAGGTCAAAAACATCATTGCCGTCTCTTCCGGCAAAGGCGGTGTGGGCAAGAGCACTGTCTCGGCCAACCTCGCCGTGGCCTTGGCTGCGCAGGGATATCGCGTAGGACTATTAGACGCCGACATCTTCGGACCCTCTATCCCCAAGATGTTTGGCCTAGAGAATGAGCAGATCTATGCCCACATCATTGAGGGACGCCAACTGCTCATCCCGGCATTGAAATACGGCGTAAAGGTGCTTTCCATCGGCTTCTTTGTCAACCCCGACACCGCCACTCTCTGGCGTGGATCGATGGCCTCCAATGGCCTGAAACAGCTCATCGCCGATGCCGATTGGGGCGAACTCGACTATCTCGTCATTGATACCCCTCCCGGCACGAGCGACATCCACCTTACCCTGCTCCAAACCCTCGCCATCACGGGGGCAGTCATTGTGAGCACCCCCCAACAAGTGGCACTGGCCGATGCACGAAAAGGGATCGACATGTACCGCAACGATAAAGTGAATGTCCCCATACTAGGCTTAGTAGAAAACATGGCATGGTTCACGCCCGCCGAACTTCCCGACAACAAGTATTATATTTTCGGACGCGAAGGTACGGCACACTTGGCTCAGGAATTAGGCACACCTATTCTCGCGCAAATCCCCATTGTGCAGAGCATCTGCGAAGGCGGTGATAGCGGTACTCCCGTAGCCCTCAACGAGCAGTCCATCACGGGACATGCTTTCTCCACCCTAGCCTCCGCCGTGGTCGAAGCTACCGAACGGCGCAATCGCGACTTGGCAGCCACACAAATCGTAGAGATCACCGAACGGTAATCCTGCTCCTTTTCCTCCACCTCTTCACACCGCTCACACCATTATGTCCCGAAAGAAGAAGCCCCTCCCGCTCCTTGAAAATATTCTCATCACCGATGTTGCCGCCGAAGGCAAGGCATTGGCCAAAGTCGATGGCCTGGCCGTCTTTGTGCCCTATGTTGTCCCCGGCGATGTGGCCGACCTGCAAATTCGCCGCAAAAAGCACAGCTATGCCGAGGCCGAAGCTGTCAACATCCGCCAGTACAGCAAGCAGAGGGTTGCTCCTTTCTGCCGGCACTATGGGGTGTGCGGCGGATGCAAGTGGCAAATCCTGCCCTATACCGAGCAGCTGCGTTACAAGCAGAAGCAGGTGATGGACGCCCTCACCCGCATCGGCAAAGTCGAGTTGCCCGAGTGCAATCCAATCCTCGGATCGGCCAAGGATCGCGAATACCGCAATAAACTCGAGTTTGGTTTCTCCAATAAGAAATGGCTCACGCTCGAACAGGTGAAGAGCGGTGAGAAGTTCGAGCAGATGAACGCCCTCGGATTCCACATCCCCGGCGCGTTTGACAAGATCCTCGACATCGAGGAGTGTCACCTCATGACTACGCTCAACAACCGCGTGCGCAATGCCATCCGTACCTACGCCTTCGACCACAACCTCGAGTTTTACGACCTGCGCAACAATCGCGGATTGCTGCGCAACATCATGCTACGCACCGCTTCAACAGGCGAAGTGATGCTCCTCATCCAATTCTGCTTCGCCACATCCGAGGATGAAGTGAAGGCACACGCTCTGATGACTTTCGTCCACGAAGAGTTTCCCGAAATTTCCTCGTTACTCTACGTCAACAACACCAAGTGCAACGACACGATCGGTGATCTCGACGTCCATACCTTTTCGGGCACCAATTTCATCTATGAGGAGATGGAGGATCTGCGCTTCAAGGTAGGCCCGAAGAGCTTCTATCAGACCAACTCTGAACAAGCTTATGAGCTGTACAAGGTGGCACGCAACTTCGCCGGCCTCACGGGAGAGGAGCTGGTCTACGACCTCTACACAGGGACGGGCACTATCGCCAATTTTGTGGCGAAGGATGCTCGCTTCGTTGTGGGCATCGAGTATGTGCCCGAAGCCATCGAAGATGCCAAGGTCAATGCACGCCTGAACGGTCTTGACTACAAGACCCTTTTTTACGCCGGCGACATGAAGGACATCCTCACCGACGCCTTCATCGATGAGCACGGTCGCCCCGATGTCATCATTACCGACCCTCCCCGTGCCGGCATGCACGCCGATGTGGTACAAGTGATCCTCAATGCCGCCCCACGGCGCATCGTCTACGTGTCGTGCAATCCCGCCACACAAGCCCGGGACCTTGCACTCCTCGATGCGCAATATCGTGTAGCGGCCATCCAGCCGGTAGACATGTTTCCCCAGACCCATCATGTGGAAAACGTGGTGCTCCTCGAACTCCGTACAGCACCATGAGTTCGCCCTATTCTCTACGGCAGAGCATCGAGCAGATTGTGCGCGGTGAACGGCAATCTGGACTGCATGCCTACATCACGCAGCTCGGTGTGGCCGACCGCCGTACGGCTTCCACTATCTTGGCCGATGCCCAAACCTGGCTCACAGTGGACGAAGCACGCTTCTGGCACCTCTTCGCCCAACTTTGCACCCTGAGTGCAAAAGCATACCTCGGCACGCTCCTAAAAGCTGCCACGGCTCTACACAAACGGCGAAGACTGGGATTTGACCACGCAGAGCTGACCTCGTTCTGTCAAGAGCGCGCCACGCACATCGATCTCCGTAAGATGCGCGAAGCCCTCCTCCCCTTGGCTGACACACCTCAGACACTGACTCAGCTCGCCACCCTCCTCCGCATGGATCAAGAAGACGAAGCCACGCAAGCCATGACCTACTTCCGCATCGACACCCCGCCCGCAGCCTATGCCCTATTCCAGGCTCTACGCCGCTTGGATCATCGTCCGGAACTGATCCACCGCTATGCGGTGGAACTGATCAAACGAGGCGACCGTCGCTCCTTCGCCCTCGCAGCCATCCTCCGCGCCTACTTCGGCATTGAGCGTCTTCCGGCCACCTTTGCCTCCGAAGTCCCGCCATTCCGGCTCTCTGCTTTGGAAACGGATTTCGATGCCTTTCACCAACTCCTCACACACTGACTCATGACGCCCACAACCCCTCTCGAGGAATTTTCCGATGCGCTGCTCAGCTACCTGTCAGCCGCCTTGCAGGCATCGGGTGAGAGCCTCGAATACTGCCAGGCAGCCGTCCGCATCGTTGATGCGCACAACCACATCTTTGTCTCCGCCGGCACAAACACCACCGATGAGGAGCATGGCATCTATGCCTTCCGTGACCTTTCTGCGCTCGATGAGGACAGCCAAGAGCTTCGCCCCGACCGTTACCGCTGCATGGCGGCAGGCCGTGAATGCGGCATCCACTGAACTTTATTGTCCTGTGCCATATCCGCAGAAATACCTCACCCCAAGAATCAGGCTTAAAAGCCTTGGATTTTCATTACAATGCCCTTGTAATTCGGTTACAACCCCTTGTAATTCGATTACAACGCCTTTGTAATTCGATTACAACACCGTTGTAAATCAATGGAACGCCCGAAACTTCAATTTCTCCTCCGAAATGTCTGAAATTTTCCGCCACCACACCCCCATCCAGATACGCTTCAACGACCTCGATGCCTACAATCATGTGAACAACAACGTCTATGCCTCTTACTACGATCTGGGCAAAGAGGCGTACTTCGCCGATGTACTGCAATGCGACTTCCGCATGCAGGCCACAGTATTCATCGTGGCACACATCGCCTTCGACTTCATCGAGCCGATCCACTACGGCGATGACATCGTAGTTGAAACCCGCGTGAGCCACCTCGGCACCAAAAGCTTCACGCTAATGCAGCAAGCGCGCAATCAGAACACCGGGCGCATCGTCTGCAAAGGAGAGACCGTGATGGTCTGCATCAACCTCAAGACGAAGGAGACCGCCGAGATCCCCCCCGCCTACCGTGAAGCCTTCACCCGATACGAAGCTGGCGAATAATCTTCCATCGCCCTTCGTTCCTCCTTCGAACCCCCTTCTATCGCCTCACCCCATGCAGCAAATCATCTACACGAACGACCTCGTCCGGCAGCTCTCTCAGATCATCCGGAAGAACGGCGATCCTGACCGCATTATCTGGCTCACTGATACCAATACCCACCAACTCTGCCTCCCACTTTTCGGCACGCTCCCCACTGACGAAGCGGAAATCGTCATTCCTGCCGACGACACGCACAAGACACTCGCCACTCTCGAACATGTATGGTGCGGACTTCAAGAACACAAGGCCACACGCCATTCCCTCCTCATCAACCTCGGAGGTGGTATGGTTACGGATCTTGGAGGATTTGCCGCCGCCACCTTCAAGCGCGGTATCCGTTTCATCAACATTCCCACTACCCTCCTCGCCATGGTCGATGCGTCAGTGGGGGGCAAGACGGGCATCAATTTCGGCGGATTGAAGAACGAGGTGGGCAGCTTTGCCGAAGCCGAAGCCGTACTGATCTGTACTGATTTTCTCCACACCCTCGACCACGAGAATCTCTGCTCCGGTTTCGCCGAAATGCTCAAACACGCCCTGCTGAGCAATGAGGAGATGTTTGCCGATCACGCCAGATTCGACCTCAACGCTCCCCAATGGGACAATCTGCAAGATCTGGTGCGCCAGAGCATCGAATGCAAACAAGAAATCGTGGCAGCCGACCCTCACGAGAAAGGGCTGCGCAAAGCCCTCAACTTAGGGCACACTGTGGGTCACGCGATCGAAAGTCTCATGATGGAACGCGGCACCCCGGTACTCCATGGCTATGCCGTGGCTTGGGGATTGGTGTGCGAACTCTTCATCAGCGCAGTGCAGATGGATTTTCCTAAACCTCAGTTATACAGCATCCTCCGCTTCGTGACCACCCATTATGGCCGCCCCGCCATCGCATGCGATGACTATGAACAACTCTACCAATACATGCAGCACGACAAGAAGAACGAGGCCGGGCGCATCAATTTCACACTCCTCACGGCCATCGGCAAGATCGCACTGAACTGCCAAGTGGAGCGCAAGCTCATCAACGAAGCCTTCGATTACTTGCGCGAGGCTTGATGTCTCACGTCCTATCCACTGCAACTGCAATGGCACACCGTAAACGAACATTAGGCATCGCTCTCGGACTCATCGCCGCCGTCTGCTATGGTTTCATCCCCTTGCTCACCATCCCCATCCAAAGTGACATCGGCCATCGCCCACTCTCCCCTTCCACCATCCTGCTCTATCGCTTCGGGATGGCCACCATCGTGGTGGGCATCATCATGCTGGTGCGACGCATCAGCTTCCATATCACCTATCCCGAGTTCATCCGCCTCACCTTTTTCGCCCTGCTGAGCGATGGAGCGGCATTATTTCTCATCGCGGGTTATCCGTATATGAGCAGTGGTGTCGCCACCACCATTCACTTCATGTATCCCATCATCACGATGATGATGATGATGACCTTCTTCCATGAACCACGCCGTCCCTCTACACTGATAGCGGTGGCCATGGCAGTGGCAGGAGTCGGCATCCTGTCGTGGGACAGCGGTGGCACGGTACAGTGGATTGGCATCGTGCTAGAACTCATCTCCGCCCTCTGCTTCTCCCTCTACTTAATCCGCGTGAACCATTCTTCGCATGCCCAACGGATGGACACCACGAAGCTCACATTCTATGTCCTCGCACTGGGAACCCTCATCTTTACCGCCATTGTGGTCTATCAAGAAGCCGTGGTCAATCTCTCCTCTACCTATGCACTACTTCCCGCTCCTGGCGATTGGCTGAACCTTGCCCTGCTCTCCATAGCCTGTACCGTAGTCACCAATATCTCCCTCATCTATTCCACCAAACTGGTCGGCCCGACAGTTGCCTCCGTGCTCGGAGCACTCGAACCCGTTACGGCCATCCTTGTAGGTTTGGCATTCCTCGGCGAGCACCTCACTTGCGCTACCCTCATGGGCATCGCCATCATCCTCCCCGCCGTGATTATCATTGTGCTCCAACACCGCAAGGAGGACTAAGCTCCCCAACAAATTCACTCTCCCCTCCCCGCCTATGATTTCCATTGATGGCCTCACCGTCGAGTTCGGCGGCACTACGCTGTTCAACAATATCTCCTTCCAAATCAACGAAAAAGACCGCATTGCCCTCATGGGGAAAAACGGTGCAGGAAAATCCACCCTCCTGAAGATCCTCGCAGGCGTGCGCCAGGCCACCCGCGGCAGTGTGTCTGCCCCGAAGGACACGGTAATAGCCTATCTTCCCCAGCACCTCATGACCGAAGATGGGCGCACCGTGTTTGAAGAAGCCTCTCTCCCTTTCGCCCACCTCAAAGAACTGGAACGTGAGATCGAGGCGATGAATGCCGAACTGATGACTCGCACCGACTACGAGAGCGATGAATATATGGCCCTCATTGAGCGCGTAGCTGCGGTCAGCGAGAAGTTCTATGCCATCGATCTCACGCACTTCGAGGAAGACGTAGAGAAAATGCTCCTCGGTCTGGGCTTCGAGCGCGAGGATTTCCACCGTCCCACGAGCGACTTCTCGGGTGGTTGGCGCATGCGCATCGAGCTGGCCAAGCTCCTCTTGCAAAAGCCTGACGTCCTCCTCCTCGATGAGCCGACCAATCACCTCGACATCGAGAGCATAGGTTGGCTCGAAGAGTTCATCATGACCTCAGGCAAGGCAGTAGTAGTCATTAGCCACGACCGCAAGTTTGTGGACAATATCACCACACGTACCATCGAAATCACCATGGGACGCATTTACGACTACAAAGCTTCTTACTCGCAGTACCTAGAACTCCGCAAGGAGCGTCGTGCACAACAGCAAAAGCAATATGACGATCAGCAGAAGATGATCGCCGAGACAAAGCTGTACATCGAACGGTTCAAGGGCACCTATTCAAAGACCAACCAGGTACAGAGTCGCGTCCGCATGCTCGAGAAGCTCGAGCTCATCGAAGTGGACGAGGAAGACACGAGCCGTCTGCGCCTCAAGTTTCCGCCCTCGCCTCGCTCCGGAGCTTATCCCGTGACGATGGACTCGGTGGGCAAAACGTATGGCGACCACACCGTGTTCCGCAATGCCAGTCTTACAGTGGAGCGCGGCGACAAGGTGGCCTTCGTCGGCCGCAACGGAGAGGGCAAATCCACGCTGGTCAAGTGCATTATGGGAGAGATCGGACACGAAGGCACGCTCACCCTCGGCCACAACGTCCAGATCGGCTATTTCGCCCAAAACCAAGCTTCGCTCCTCGATGAGGAACTGTCCGTATTTGACACCATCGACAACGTGGCAAAAGGAGAGATGCGCCTCAAGATCCGCGACCTCCTCGGCGCGTTCATGTTCGGCGGCGAAGAAGGCACGAAGAAAGTGAAAGTTCTCTCCGGCGGAGAAAAGACCCGCCTTGCCATCCTCAAACTCCTGCTCGAACCATTCAACCTCTTGATCCTCGATGAACCGACGAACCACCTCGACCTTCGTACTAAAGATGTACTGAAACAAGCATTACAGGACTTCGACGGCACACTCATCGTGGTGAGCCACGATCGCGACTTCCTCGATGGTCTAGTGACCAAAGTCTATGAATTCGGGCACCAACGCGTGCGCGAACATTTAGGCGGCATCTACGACTTCCTTGAAACCCGCCGGATCGAAAATCTCCAAGAGCTCGAGCGCAAGGCACAATAAGCACTTGATACTACAAGAAGCGATGGCGGCTGTACGCATGCAGTACGGCCGCCTTCATCTTTTCCTCTGAACTTTTGCATTTTCTACGCTCTCCGCTTATGCCACACCCTAAAGCTCCCCTCATTGCGCGCAATCACCTCCTGCCCTTTGCGCTCATCACCGCCCTCTTCTTTCTCTGGGGACTGGCACGCTCCATCCTCGATGTGCTCAACAAGCACTTCCAAGAGACCATCGACATCAGCCGCACAGAGTCGTCACTCATCCAAGCTGCGGTCTATTTGGCTTACGCCCTAGTGGCCGTGCCGGCCGGCCTGTTCATCGCCCGACGCGGCTACCGGAGCGGAGTCGTCATCGGCCTCCTGCTCTTTGCGCTCGGCGCAGTTCTCTTCATACCAGGCGAACAGCACAACGCATTCGTCCTCTTTCTCTTCGCCCTGTTCGTGCTGGGCTGTGGTCTCGCCTTCCTCGAAACGGCGGCCAATCCCTACTCCGCCACGCTCGGCCATCCTGCCACCTCTGCCAGCCGCCTCAACCTCTCACAATCGTTCAACGGTTTGGGCTGCATCCTCGGTCCATCGATCGGCAGCTGGATGCTCTTCGGAGAAAAGGCTTCACTCTCCCTGTTATATGGAGGAATGGGCGTACTTGTACTGCTCATCTGCGGCATTTTTCTTCGATTTCCTCTACCAGAGATTACAGAGCAGGAAGCATCCCCCGCCGAGCAATATCCCACCCTCTTCTCCGTGTGGCAACATCGCCCCTTCGTGCTCGGATTTATAGCCCTCTTTGCCTATGAGATCGCTGAAATCAGCATCAACTCCCTCTTTGTCAATTACGCCACCGAGGTACACGGCATGTCCAAAGCCACGGCTGCGACATGGCTCTCCTTCGGCGGGCTTACACTCTTTATGCTCTCACGTGTGCTGGGCAGCTGGATGATGACTCGTTGGAGCAGCGCAGCTTATCTCGCCTTGTGTAGCCTCGGGGCAACACTCTCCTCACTGGGCGTAATGCTCACCCAAGGGCGCACGGCACTCGGCGCACTCATCGCAGTCTATGCCTTCGAGGCCATCACTTTCCCCACCGTCTTCGCCACCTCCCTCCACGGCCTCTCACCACAACAGCAGAAGCAAGCCTCCTCCTTCATGATGATGACTCCCATTGGCGGTGCTATCGGCACCTTCCTGATGGCCTTCGTAGCCGATCACTCCGCCAACCTCTCCGTCGCCTTCATCGTCCCCACAATGGGCTTCTCAGTCGTTCTGATCTATGCCATCACCCTCTGGCGCAGCACACGTAGCCAACATTGAGGGCTTGCTCCACCCACTTTCTGGACGATGGAGCAACATCTTCTCTGCGCTCCCCCCTATTTTCAATACTAATATTAAGAAATCCGAGCCGGCACTTGGTGTGCTTGCCCGGATTTCGTATTTTTGCCCATGTGAAACCCACAGCTCTACAAAGCATCATCACGTCCTTCCAACTCCCCTACTGTTATGTCTGAAAATCGCAGTTTAGTGAGCATCGCCCATCTGTCAAGAGAGAAGATCCTTTATCTGATGGAGATGGCTCACGAGTTTGAAAAGCATCCCAACCGAAAGCTCTTAGATGGGCACATCGTAGCCACCCTCTTCTTCGAACCCTCCACACGTACGCGCCTCTCCTTCGAGACAGCGTCCAACCGCCTCGGCGCACGCGTCATCGGATTTACCGACCCGAAAGTAACCTCATCCTCCAAAGGAGAGAGCCTGAAAGACACCATCATGATGGTATCAAACTATAGTGACGTCATCGTGATGCGTCACCATTTAGAGGGTGCAGCACTCTACGCCAGCGAATTGACTCAGACCCCAATCGTCAATGCGGGCGATGGTGCACACCAACATCCCTCGCAGACGTTGCTCGACCTCTACACGATCCTCCAAACCCAAGGAACATTAGAAAATTTGACGATATACCTGGTGGGCGATTTGAAATATGGTCGTACCGTGCACTCCCTCATCATGGCGATGCGCCACTTCCATCCCACCTTCCACTTCATCGCACCACGTGAGCTGGCCATGCCCGAGGAGTACAAACAGTACTGCAAACAACACAACATCAACTTCGTGGAGCATGAAGACTTCAATGAGGAGATCATTGCCAAAGCCGATATTCTCTATATGACCCGCGTGCAGCGCGAACGTTTCTCCGACCTGATGGAATATGAACGCGTCAAAGACGTCTATATTTTGAAGAAGGATATGCTCTCCTTGGCCAAAGACAATCTCCGCATCCTCCATCCCCTGCCTCGCGTAAATGAGATTGCGCAAGACGTGGACGACACACCCTATGCCTACTACTTTCAACAGGCACAAAACGGTCTGTATGCTCGCGAAGCCATTATCTGCGATGTGTTGGGCATCACGCTCGAAGATATCAAAGCCGACAGCAGTATCCAAAAATAGTTCCTCCCACTGCCCGAAATCATGAACCGTGAACAACTCATGGTGGCGGCCATAGAGAATGGTACCGTCATCGACCATATTCCCGTTAATCGTCTGACCGAGGTCATCCGTCTCCTCCATATCGATGAAAATTGCGAAGACACTATTTTCATTGGCAAAAACCTACATAGCCGCGTGATGGGACGTAAGGGAATTCTGAAAATTGCCAACCGCTATTTCACAGAATCAGAGCTGAATCAGCTCTCTGTCGTAGCTCCCAATGTCACACTCTGCCTCATCAAGGACTACAAAGTGGTGGAGAAACGTCCCGTCATTTTGCCCGAAGAACTCTACAATATCGTACGGTGCAACAATCCCAAATGTATCTGTAACAACGAACCGATGCCCACTCGCTTTGCCGCATATGAGAACACCTTGAAATGCCACTACTGCGAGATGGAGCAGAGACTCGAACACGTTAAACTCCTCTAATCTCATAGAGAAGCCCCCAAACATCCTTACCCCCACAGCTATGGAACAAGAAATCTTCCAACTGATAGAAGCCGAACAGCAACGTCAAATGCGCGGTATCGAACTGATTGCCAGCGAAAACTTCGTAAGCAACGAAGTGATGCGTGCCATGGGTTCTGTACTCACCAATAAATATGCCGAAGGTTATCCTGGCAAGCGTTATTACGGCGGTTGCCAAGTCGTGGATCGCGTGGAGCAAATTGCCATCGATCGAGTGTGTCAACTTTTCGGTGCCGAATATGCCAATGTACAACCCCACTCCGGAGCACAGGCTAATGCGGCAGTATTTTTGGCTTGCCTCAATCCGGGAGACACCTTCATGGGGCTAAATCTCGACCACGGCGGCCACCTGTCTCACGGCTCACCCGTCAATACCTCGGGCATCCTCTACCACCCCGTGGCCTACCACCTCGACCAGGCTACCGGTCGTGTAGACTATGACGAAATGGAGCGCCTTGCCCGCGAACACCGTCCTAAACTGATCGTTGGTGGAGGGTCGGCCTATTCCCGTGAATGGGACTACCGACGGATGCGTGCCATTGCTGATGAAGTGGGTGCCCTCTTTATGGTTGATATGGCGCATCCTGCGGGCTTGATTGCCGCAGGCCTGCTCGACAATCCTGTACATCATGCCCACATTGTCACCTCTACGACCCACAAGACCCTCCGAGGTCCCCGTGGTGGCATCATCCTAATGGGCAAGGACTTTGACAATCCCTTTGGGCTCACTACGCCGAAAGGCGAGATCAAAAAAATGAGCCAACTGCTCAACAGTGCAGTATTTCCAGGAATCCAAGGTGGCCCTCTCGAACACGTCATTGCTGCCAAGGCTGTGGCCTTTGGCGAAGCCCTCGAACCAAAGTTCAAGGAGTGGGCACAGCAGGTGAAGACCAATGCCCGTTGTCTCGCCGAAGAACTCATCAAGCGTGGTTTCCATATTGTCTCGGACGGTACCGATAACCACTCCATGCTCGTTGACCTCCGCTCTAAATATCCCGAACTCACGGGTAAAGAGGCCGAAAATGCTCTGGTTGCTGCTGACATCACCGTCAATAAAAATATGGTACCCTTCGATACGCGCTCGGCATTCAAGACCTCGGGCATCCGACTCGGTACGGCAGCCATCACGAGCCGTGGCGCAAAAGAAGACATTGTCATCGAAATCGCCGGTATGATTGAACGCGTCCTCGACCATCACGATGATGAACAAATCATCGCAGAAGTACGCACGCACGTCAATCAATTGATGACAAAATATCCCCTCTTTGCTTGGTAATCCCCCTAACAGAGTGGTGCTCAGAACTTCCTCCACGAAGATTCTGAGCACCACTCTGCTATTTCCACCCAACAAAAGAAGTGAGGGCATACGTGTGTTTCAAGGAGTTTTTTGTACCTTTGCAAAACAGCAAATGACAATCCTGTGTCTATTTCCCCTCAATACATTAAAGACTACCCCATGGCAGAATGGTTTGAATGCAAAATAAAGTACGAACGCACGATGGACAATGGCCTCGTCAAAAAGGTCAATGAGCCTTACTTGGTGGATGCCATGAACTTTACAGAGGCCGAACGCCGCATTATTGAAGAAATCGCACCCTTCATGACAGGCGACTTCCAGGTGAGCGATATCAAACGCGCGCACTATGCCGAGATCTTCGAGACGACCGATACCGAAGCCACCCACTGGTTTAAGGCAAAACTCACATTCATCACTCTCGATGAGAAAAGCGGCAAAGAAAAAAAGTCAGCGCACAATGTGCTTGTACAATCCGAAGATCTTCGTGATGCAGTGAAACGCGTGGATGAAGGAATGAAAGGATCAATGATGGATTATGTCATCTCCTCCCTCGCTGAAACACAGATTATGGATGTGTTCCACTACAAAGCCAATATTCCGGAAAAAGCAGAAGCATAACCCATCATGACGCCACTGCAAGAACGACTCCACCAAATTCACACCCTGCTCCCCGAAAGCGTACAACTGGTGGCCGTATCAAAATTTCATCCCATAGAAGCCTTGAAAGAAGCTTATGCAGCAGGACAACGCATTTTTGGCGAAAGCCGGGTACAAGAGCTTCAAACGAAACAACCTCTTATGCCCAACGATGTTCAATGGCATTTCATCGGACATCTTCAAGCGAACAAGGTCAAATATATCGTTCCCTATATCGACCTCATCCATGCGGTCGATTCATCAAAATTGCTGCATGAAATTCATCGTCAAGGAGAACGTTACGGAAGAGTGGTTCGCTGTCTCTTGCAAGTTCATGTGGCTCAGGAGGACTCCAAATTCGGATTTTCGCCCGAAGAATTCAAAACATTCCTGAACTCCAAGGAATGGATAGCTCTCCCCTACGCACAGCTCAGTGGTATTATGTGCATGGCCAGCAACACGGACGATGAAGAGCAAATCCTCCAAGAATTCCGCACCGCCCAAGAGTTGTTCATGTGGGCAAAGCGGCATCACTTTTCTAGTCAAGCCTCTTTTTGTGAATGCTCATGGGGGATGAGCGACGACTATCCATTAGCCCTCCGCACAGGCAGCACTTTGGTGCGCATTGGCTCAAAGATTTTCGGACGCCGAAGCTGAATCCGCCAGCAATGCCGCAATCTAAATTAACAACGCAAAACAGCGTACTTCCTGCGGGAATGCGTATATTTGCTCAACCTTTCACGCATGACAACGTCTTACGAAGCCATTAAAGCTTTGATCGAGCGTGGACAACTCCCCATGGCTATTGTCCGCTTGTCTGAATCGTCGGAACTTTCCGAAGCTGACCAACACTATTTGTTTGGGCTCATCGAGGCCAAACGAGGAGATTTTACGGCTGCGGAAACACGCTGTCGGCAGGCACTCCACGCCAACCCAACGCATCATGCACAGGAAATGCTATATATGCTCTCTGAGATCAAGGCATTTCACCATAAGGACAATCTTAACCCCTAACAACGGGTGGAAACCGCCACCCGTGAATCCACCGAATACTATGGCAAGAATCAGAGGTGCCGTTGTGATCGACCAAGAACGCTGCAAGGGTTGCAATCTTTGTGTTGTAGCCTGTCCAACAAAAACATTGGCTTTAAGCACGACCGCAGTGAACCACCATGGCTATGCATTCAGCCAAGATATACATCCCGATGCCTGCATCGGATGCGCCTCCTGCGCATGGATTTGTCCAGATGCCTGCATCACCGTGTATAAAATCAAAGAGAGTTGATGACTTGTGACTATGGAAAAAGAAATCGTACTGCTGAAAGGCAATGAAGCCTTGGCGCATGCAGCCGTAAGATGTGGTTGTGACGCTTATTTCGGCTACCCCATCACCCCGCAAAGTGAAGTTCTGGAAACCCTCTCCGAACTTCAGCCTTGGAACACCACGGGAATGGTGGTGCTGCAGGCTGAAAGCGAAGTTGCCAGTATCAATATGTTGTACGGAGCCGGAGGCTGTGGCAAACGCGTGATGACCTCATCCGCCAGCGTTGGCATCGCCTTGATGCAAGAAGGAATCAGTTATATGGCCGGTGCCGAAGTTCCTGCTCTGATTGTCAATGTCCAACGCGGAGGGCCAGGATTGGGCACTATCCAACCCTCACAAAGTGACTATAACCAAGCTACCCGAGGCGGCGGCAACGGCGATTACCAAATTATTGTGCTCGCACCCTACAGCGTGCAAGAAATGGCTGATTTTGTAGATTTAGCCTTCGAACTAGCCTTCAAATACCGTACGCCAGTTTTGATGCTCTCTGATGGTGTCATCGGTCAGATGATGGAAAAGGTGGAACTGCGTCCCGCTAAACCTCGCCTGACCAATGAAGAGATCGCCGAACGCTATCCTTGGGCGACCCTAGGCTGTTCAGGAGGACGAAAGCCCAATATAATTACCTCGCTCGAACTACAACCTGAAGTGATGGAGCAGCACAACCTGCACCTTCAACGGAAATATCGTGAGATCGAGCAACATGAAGTGCGTTACGAACTCACCGGGTCAGAACATCCCGATTTAGCCATCGTGGCCTTTGGTTCGGCTTCCCGAATTTCACAAAAGGTCATTGAACTGGCACAGGAAGAAGGGCTCGAAGTGGCACTGCTGCGCCCCATCACGCTCTGGCCCTTCCCTTCTGATGCTGTGCGTGGACTCGCATCGCGCGTCAAAGGGATTCTAACGGTAGAAATCAACGCCGGACAAATGGTGTTTGACGTGCGCCAAGCCGTTGAGGGAAGAATCCCCGTTGAGCACTACGGACGTCTTGGCGGTATTGTACCCAGTCCGAACGAAATCCTCAAAGCCCTCAAAAAGCTATGTCCCTAAACCGACCACACCCCCAGCCAAACTTGGAACGCCGCCAACGACAGCAACGCAACCTCGTGATCCGCAATTGGCTGAATGGGATTTTCATCCTACTGGCCTTGTTGGCCATCGTGGGTGTCCTGCTTTTCGAAGCCGGTGATTTCAGATTGAATGTGAGCTATGGCATTGCGATAGTTGCCGTCCTGATCAAAATGGTTGAAGCAATGTTTCGTATGCCAGGCGTCCTTACCCCAAAGGACACAAAACGCACCTCATCGTCAAAGATGAGCGAAACAGACATTCCGAAAGAGAATCGGGCGAATTAAGCCTTCCTCGCGCGCATCGGACAATCCCCTTATCACGCTCTGCAATGACTAAAGAAGAAATCATCCAAAAGGGTAGCCCTGTGTACCAACGCCCTGCACTGCTCAACACCAACACCATGCACTACTGTCCTGGTTGCTCCCACGGTGTTATCCATAAACTCATTTCTGAGGTGATTTATGAAATGGGGATGAAAGAGCAGACCATTGGCATCAGTCCCGTGGGTTGCGGCGTATTTATCTATAAGTATATTGATGTTGACTTCCAGGAAGCCCCCCATGGTCGTGCACCAGCCTTAGCTACTGGTATCAAACGCGTCCTTCCTGATCATTTGGTCTTCACCTATCAAGGCGATGGCGATGGTGCGGGAATCGGTGGTAACGAAACACTTCACGCCCTCAACCGCGGTGAAGGCATTACCATCATCTTCATCAACAACGGTATCTATGGAATGACGGGAGGACAGATGTCGCCCATGACGCTCGAAGGACAGGTTACCTCCACAACCCCCTTCGGACGAAATCCCGATCTCCATGGCTATTCTTTACGGCTGGCCGAACTCGCTGCACAACTAGAAGGCACGGCTTTCGTGACACGCCAGAGCGTAGAGACCGTGGCAGCTATCAAGAAGGCAAAGTTGGCACTCCGCAAGGCGTTCGAACTCTCCATGCAGCACAAAGGTTCATGTTTTGTCGAGTTCGTTGGTACTTGCTCTTCAGGCTGGAAACTTTCGCCCGAACAAGCCAACGCATGGATGCAAGAGAAGATGTTTGCCTACTATCCCAAAGGCGACCTCAAAGACATCACCCAAAACGTACAGTAGGGCAAGTTCCTCTACTCCCAGTTCAGCACAGATTATGACACAAGAAATCATTATTGCAGGCTTTGGTGGACAAGGCGTCCTCTCAATGGGTAAGATCTTGGCCTATGCCGCTTTAATAGAGGGGAAGGAAGTAAGCTGGATGCCTGCTTACGGACCAGAGCAGCGCGGAGGAACGGCCAACGTTACGGTCATTGTGAGCGACGAACGTATATCCTCGCCCATACTCTCGACTTATGATACCGCAATTCTGCTTAACCAACCCTCTATTGATAAGTTCCAGCCCAAAGTGAAACCTCAAGGTGCACTGATCTACGACGGATTTGGCATCCTTGAACCACCAACCCGAACTGACATCTCAGCCTATTGTATGCAGGCGATGAACACTGCGGCGGAAATGCAACTGGTGAAGTGCTTCAACATGTTCATCCTCGGCGGCTACCTCAAAGTGCATCCCATCGTCCAAGTAGAAAGTGTGATGAACGCTCTTCGTAAAACACTCCCCGAGCGCCACCATCACCTACTGTCCGCCAACGAGACTGCAATCCTCAAAGGTATGGATCTCATTCAACTCTAACCGATTACTTCAACTCCTTTTTCTTTAAAACCTCCACGTATGGCCAACCGAAAATCCCTCAAAAAGAACATCAAAGCCATTTGCAGCGAACTCATGGCCGACTGCATGTTGCTTCGCCTTACCGAGCAGGCCAACCTCCCGCTGTTGGATGAACTGATGCAAGAAATTCTTTTGCTTTGTCATGAGTACGTGTGCCGCATCAATCATACAGAGCGCGGCAGCGAGCGAATCTTCTATCGCAAATTGCGCCAAGAGTTCACACAGAAAGCTGAAGACCTGAGCCAACGTATCATCAAGGCATAAGTCTTCCCCATTCTTAATTCCCCTGAACCCCACATCACGAAGACCTCAGAACCGAATGCTCCAATCTTTCAGCCATTTCATCTTCACACGCCTGCTCGGCTGGACGACCCACATCACTGTGCCTCAGCGTAAACGATGCATTATCTGTGTTGCTCCACACACGAGCAACTGGGACTTTATTCTTGGCGAACTTTGCTACACGTCCATCGGCAGACAAGCGGGATTTCTGATGAAGAAGGAATGGTTCTTCTGGCCCTTAGGCTCACTGCTCCGTCGCATCGGAGGAATCCCTGTCTATCGATCCAAGAAAGTGAGTTTGACAGATCAATTGGCTCAGATGGCTCAGGAGCGTGAACACTTCGTCTTAGCTGTAACCCCCGAGGGGACGCGTTCTCGCGTTGAAACTTGGAAGCGCGGATTCTACTACATCGCCTTGAAAGCACAAATCCCTATCCAGCTCTATGCCATCGATGCACGAAGTAAACGCATCATCTGCACAGAGGAAATCACGCCCTCAGGTGACGTGGAGGCTGATATGCGCAAGATCATGGACTATTATCGCCCCTTTGCCCATAGTGGAATCCATCCTGATCAATTTGCTCTCGAAGAGATTTGACAAGTCTGACAACCATCACCCATCTTCATACTAACGCTTAAGTAGAAAGAACTTATTGCCCACATGCTGAGACGATTACGAAAAGTATTCTTTACTGTGCTGATACTTTTTGCCCTTGCACATTTGTCTGTGCAGGGGCAAAAAGCTACATTATCCTTTGACTCTATCCCGCCTGCTCCCCACACTTGGGAGGGGGTGGACTATTCTGGCAACCGATGGGTCAAGAATCTCTCCAAACCCTATGAACTCGAAGAGGGGCTAGCAGGGCGGCACTTGTTTATTTCCCCCAGCCATGGTCGTTACTTCAACGGTGAGATCTGGAGATGGCAACGTCCCGTGATGTTCTGCACCACAGAAGATCTACTCACACAGAGCTTTGTATTTCCCTTCCTCATCCCGATGCTGGAAAATGCAGGCGCCATCGTATACTCTCCCCGTGAACGCGACCCGCAATACAATGACGCTGTAGTAGATAACGATCAACCTGGCCGAAACGGGCTTTATCAGGAGGTGTCAGGATCACATACTTGGGCGACTGCTGCCACGCAAGGTTTTCTCTATCCAATGACAACCTTCAACGACTTGGCACAGCCCATGCGTATGGGGACGGCACGCATTATCCGTACCACGCGCAGCCAACGCGACCGTGCTACTGCTATCTGGCAACCCAGTATCCCACAACGTGGACAATACGCGGTCTATGTGACCTACCCTCAAGTGGAGAATGCTGTGTCAGACGCCAATTATACTGTGCACCATGCAGGTGGTGAAACCACCTTTCGTGTCAATCAGCGCATCGGAGCCGGTACTTGGCTCTATTTGGGAACGTTCCTCTTCAATGCAGGCATCACGGAGCGTGGACGCGTCACACTCCACAATGGTAGCCGGCACAAAGGAGTGATCGTAGCTGATGCCGTGCGTTTCGGCGGCGGAATGGGAACCACACAACGCTCTGTGCCACAAGTGTCGTATACCCCCGACAGCATCCGCATTCTCAACTACCCTGCCGGTACCACGAGCGGCCTGCTACGCCAGCTCGAAGGCGCGCGCTATTACGCCCAGTGGGCGGGACTACCCGACACGTTATACAATGCTGATGGTGGCATGCATGATTACAACGATGACATTCGCGCACGCGCGCATCTTCTGAACTTCCTTAGTGGAGGATCGGCTTTTGTACCTGACACCATTGGCCGCGGAGTGCCCTTCGAGCTCTCCTTTGCGCTTCACACCGATGCAGGCTATAACCGCACAGGGACACCTTACGGCACGCTCGCCATCGCTACACCGATGGGCGATCACGGCGAGACAACTTTCCGTACAGGAACTGGACGTGTTGCCTCCATCGACTTTGCCCACACCATGCTCCATCAGGTTACGGACGATCTCACACGCGCATTTGGCGTAAACTGGCCTATCCGTGAGCTTCGAAAAGGGAATTATGGGGAAAGTAGAAGTCCCCTCGTACCCAGTATAATTCTCGAGCTCTTGGCGCACCAGAACTATACGGATATGAAATTTGCACATGATCCCAATTTCAAATTCACTGTGTCGCGCGCCATCTACAAAGCTATTCTCCGCCATGTCTGCTCTATGCATGGCCGCGATGTGCCACCCATTCAGCCCCTTCCCGTAAAGCAGTTCTCCGCGCGGTTGGTCAAAGGAAAGAATCAGGTTCGCCTCTCTTGGCAACCTGCTATCGACCCTCTTGAACCAACAGCCGCCCCCAGCGACTATATCGTCTATACCCGAACAGCCGATAGCGATTTCGACAACGGACGGCTCACGGGCGGAAAAAACCACCTCACCCTCACCCTCACGCCTGGCCTGCACTACATCTTCAAAGTGGCAGCCCTCAACGAAGGCGGTGAGAGTTTCGCCTCTCAACCTCTCAGTGCGTATTGCGCCGAAGGCCACGCCTCAGGACGGAGCGGAGAAGTACTCATTGTCAATGCATTTAACCGTCTGAGCGGTCCTGCACGCGTGGAAACCGACAACCGCATTGGTTTTGATCTGGATGAAGACCTTGGCGTTCCCTATCACTACACGACAGCCTTCTCTGGCCGACAGACCAACTTCTCTCCCGCAGGTATGGGTAAAGAAGGCCCAAACGGACTGGGATTTGGCGGCACAGAATGGGTGGGACAGCTCATCCGCGGCAATCAGTTTAATGGCATCGAGACCCACGCCACCGCCATTTCAGCACAGCGCACCGACCTTTCCATCTCCTCTATGAGCAGCGAGGCATTCGAGCAGTCCTCTACCTCGGAAATCGATCCTTACCATCTCATCGACTATGTGGCCGGATTAGAGCGCAATGCTCCACATAATCTACTTCCCTACAAGGCATTTTCTCCAAAAATCCGCAAGCTCCTCACCACCTACCACGAACATGGCGGACATCTTTTGGTATCGGGAAGCTTTGTGGGCAGCGACATGACACGGCCCGAAGAGCGGGAATTCCTGAACCGCGTACTTGGTGTGCGCTGTGAAGGAACACTCCGCACCCAAGACGTCGATGCCCTTTTTGGACTTCGACTCTCAATGCCTTTCTACAACCGCCCCAACAGCGAACACTTCGCCTGCACGCAGGCCGATGTCCTCAGCCCAGTGGGCAATGCCTTCTCCGCCTTCGCCTATGGGCGAGGAGGCTATAGCGCGGGCGTTGCGGTGCCTGGCAATGGCGCACGCAGCGTAACGATGGGGGTTCCCTTCGAATGCATCAACAACCCCGAAATTCAGAGCGCAGCGATGACTGCACTCTTGGACTTTCTCTTACCCTAATCCTTCCCTAATCTCCTCTTTTCTATGGCAACCGTAGACGACAAGAAAATCATCTTCTCCATGGTCGGTTTGACCAAAACAATACGTCAGACCAATAAGACAATCCTGAAAAACATTTACCTCAGCTTCTTCTATGGAGCGAAGATTGGCATCATCGGTTTGAATGGTGCGGGCAAATCCACCCTGATGAAAATCATTGCCGGGCTCGACAATGAATATCAAGGAGAGGTTGTGTTTGCACCAGGCTATTCCGTTGGCTATCTACCCCAGGAGCCTCACCTCGATGACGCGAAGACCGTGCGTGAAGTGGTACAGGAGGGTGTGCAGCACATCGCCGACGCCTTAGCCGAATACGAAGAGATCAACCAGAAGTTCGGCCTCCCTGAGTATTATGAGGATTCCGACAAGATGGATGCGCTCTTCGCCCGCCAAAGCGAACTCCAAGACATTATCGATGCCACCGATGCTTGGAATCTCGACAGCCGTCTCGACCGAGCCATGGCCGCCCTCAATTGTCCGCCAGCCGACCGCACCTGCGAACACCTCTCCGGCGGTGAGCGTCGCCGAGTGGCTCTCTGCCGTCTGCTCCTCCAAAAACCCGATGTTCTGCTCCTCGACGAACCGACCAACCATCTCGATGCCGAAAGTATCGACTGGCTCGAACAGCACCTCAACCAGTATGAAGGCACAGTGATCGCCGTTACCCACGACCGCTACTTCCTTGATGACGTGGCAGGCTGGATTCTTGAGCTTGACCGTGGTGAAGGCATTCCCTACAAGGGGAACTACACGTCTTGGCTCGAACAGAAGTCCAAGCGTCTAGAACAAGAGGAAAAGGTTGCCTCGAAACGCCGGAAGACCCTCGAACGCGAGCTGGAATGGGTGCGCATGGCACCCAAAGCCCGCCAAGCCAAAGGTAAGGCTCGTCTCAATTCTTACGACCGCCTGCTCAATGAGGATCAGAAGGAGAAGGAGCAGCATCTCGAAATCTTCATTCCCAACGGTCCCCGACTGGGCAACAAGGTCATCGAAGCCCAGCACGTCAGTAAGGCATTTGGCGAAAAGACCCTCTTCGGTGACCTCAACTTTATGCTCCCGCCTAATGGCATCATCGGTGTCATCGGTCCGAATGGCGCAGGAAAGACCACACTGTTCCGCCTCATCATGGGGCTGGATCAGGCCGATGGGGGCACATTTGAGGTAGGTGAAACGGTTAAGCTTTCCTACGTCGATCAGCAACACAAGGACATCGATCCCAACAAGAGTGTCTATGAAGTAGTGTCCCAGGGCAACGAGCTTATGCGTCTCGGTGGCCGTGAGATCAATACTCGCGCCTATCTCTCGCGCTTCAATTTCTCGGGTTCGGATCAGGAGAAAAAATGTAGCGTCCTTTCAGGCGGCGAACGCAACCGACTGCATCTGGCACTCACACTGAAACAGGAAGGCAATGTCCTTCTCCTCGACGAACCGACCAACGATATTGATGTCAATACCCTCCGTGCCTTGGAGGAGGGCTTGGAAGCCTTCGCAGGATGTGCAGTGGTCATCAGTCACGACCGCTGGTTCCTCGACCGTATCTGCACGCACATTCTGGCTTTCGAAGGCGAGGGACAGGTATTCTTCTTCGAAGGTTCATATTCTGATTACGAAATCAACAAGGCCAAGCGCTTGGGCACGGAAGAGCCCAAACGCATCCGTTACCGCAAACTGGAAGAATAACACTTCTTATACAACAACTGCCGCGATGCCATTTGCCCATAACAACGGGCAACAGCATCGCGGCACTATATTCCCCTTACACACCATGTCTATCCTTTCCCTCCCTTCCGACTGTACCATTGCCATCTATACTTCCCCTTTAGGGAAAATCTATTTGGCTGGCAAGAATGATCAGCTCACCCATCTGTGGTTCTTAGGACAACGACATGCACCGTTATGGACTTCAGAACAGGAGCTTTCTGATACAGGTTCGATACCCTTTGTGCAAGCTACGCAACAATGGCTTGATGCCTACTTTCAGCAAGAAGAGCTGCCTCCCCTTCCCATTCTCTTCTTCGAGGGAAGCCCCTTTCAGCACGCAGTGTGGCAAACACTCCTCACCATACCCTATGGCACCACTTTGACATACAGTCAACTCGCTCACCGTGTGGCGGAGCGGTTGCGTACCTCCCGTGTCGCTGTCCGCGCTACGGCCACCGCTGTAGGTCGAAACCCCATAGCTCTCCTCATCCCCTGCCATCGCGTCATTGCGACACAAGGATTAGGCGGCTATGCCGCCGGCGTGGAGCGCAAAGCGGAGCTGCTGAAAATGGAAAAGCGATGAGCGTGCTCCGTCTTTTACTCTACAAGCTTGCTTTACGAAATGCATAATGTAGCACTTGATAGTACCCGTAAAAACATAAGGATATCTCCGATATCTACTTTTAGCAGGCAGCAACAGCGCAAATATAAATGTGACCGCACCATTACCCGTAGATGAGTAGATCAGAGAAGTCAAAATGGGCATAGTAGAGGAACGCAGTGCATAAGGCCAGAATAGTGATTTCCAAGGAAGAAGATGAAAAGGCTCGAAACCTTATCAAAGGATTTTTCAGCCAGTTATCACCAAAATCATCAATCAGAGTTTCATTTTCCGGACTTTATGCTTGGAAAATCGAAAATAAATTCTTACTTTCGCGATATTCTTCTCGACACACACTTTTCATTGCCGGAGTTTCAAGTATTTACTCTAACACGTTTTTCCTATGAAAAGATTCTTCTCTCTATTCTTCGGGGCTATCGCTATATGCACCCTTGCACAAGCTCAACAGGTCATCTTTGAAACCCATTTCGATAATGTGAACGGAGTGGGGGGAAATGATGGGATCTGGTCAGAAGCCAATCAAGACATTCCTGAAACACCCTTTCAACAATCAGGATGGTCAACAAGCTACACCTATGAAGCAAAACAATGCCTGCGCATAGGCACAGGCACTAGCAATGGCAGTGTCACTACTCCTGCACTTACTCAACTCTCAGGGACTGCTACCCTGACATTCCGTGCAGCAGCATGGAGCACCAAGTCTGAAATATCGACCTTAAAGCTGAGTGTTACAGGAAGCAATGCCGGTATCAGAATCAACAGCAGTGACAACACTCGTTACAAGAATCGCACCATCACACTGATGAAAGGCCAGTTCCAAGAGTTCACTGTTGAACTTACGGGCCAAGCAGATACCCGAATTATATTCCAAACAGTAGACCCTAAAAAGCATCCCAACCGATTCTTCATAGATGATATCAAGGTGGTGCTTCCACCGGAAACACTCCCCATTACCATACCTACGCTGGGGGTCGGAACAATGTACACTGACTTCAACTATGTGATGCCCAATGGACTGGAAGGCTTTGTTGCCCAAAAGACAGAGAGGGGGATTAAGTTTATACAAGCATTTGCAGAAGGAGACACCGTTCCTGCCAAAACACCACTCCTACTCCGAGGAAGTTCTGCAACGGCCACTGTCGTAAAAAAGCTGCAAGAACCCTTCAAGGGAGAGAACCTGCTCAAAGGTTTCTCGACCACGGAAAACTACACAGCTCCGGCCGGAAGCAGAGTGTATATTCTCATGGATGGCTCCAAGGGACCAGCGTTCTATTGGGCCAAAGGCACGGGAGGAGCCTACGCCACAGTGCTAGCCCAGCGGTGTTGTCTTGTGCTCAATGACAGCGATTTCTCCTTGGGAGGAAACGCCCAAGGATTCTTGCTCAGTGAAGTACTCGATACCGTCTCTGCAATCAATGAGCTACACACCACAACCACAGAGCAGACGATATTCGATCTATCAGGAAGGCGGCTCAACAGACGAACGCCGGGGGTGAACATCGTCAATGGACGGAAAATGCTTCAACCCTGATGGGCGTAGATCACGAGTGCTACCTTAAACACCGAGCCTTATGAAAACTTACCAACCGCCGAAAATCACACATGTTCGCCTCCATTTAGAACCCGTGCTGGACCTCACCTCATCATCAAGAGGAGTATACCAAGAAGAGGGATATGGAACGACCTCCTTCTCTCAGCAATATCTAGGAGATCAAATTTGGAACAGCGATGGAGAAGAGTGAGTGTAAAACAATCTATTGCTATCTAGTACAATGGTACGGTTACCTGCGTGAAAGCCTGTATTTAGGCTTTCACGCATTGTTTCTTTGAAAAGCAAGCCTCCTAATCAAATGAAGACAGCTCTAACCGAGCACATTGGCTCACTCCGTAAGAGTTCGAGTTCGTCTTTCTCTGGAGGGCAGCGTCTGTAAAAAAATGTCCATGACTTTCACACAACAAAGTGCACAAAGTATGAAATGGAGGTTTCAACACTTTGCGCACTTTGTTATGTGAGGCAAGCTCTAAAAAAGAGGAGACGAGAATTATTTCATCACTTTCTTGCCGCGGGCATCAATGTAGAGTGCACCTTTATGAGGGGTGTACACCCGGCGGCCGGAGAGATCGTAAAGTGAGGCAGAGGCAGAAGAAGATTCTCGGGGTTCGGAGCTGTCAGTCGTGAGGGAAGAGATACCCGTTACGGTGGAGGTAACATCGTTCACAACGTATTTTCCCCCATTGAGTGTAGTGGAGATGACGTAGTAACGGTCGGAAGTGATATTGGTCACATCTATGGTCTGCGGGCTACCTGAACCAGAGGAGAAGACGGCATTCACGTAATAATGCTCCGTGGGGATATTGACAGTCTGACAGTGCCAAGTTTGTCCCTTCACTACACGAGTTTCGCTAACAGCCTTACCTGGCCAGCCACCGTTAAGCTGCGTATTCTGGTTGTTGTCCCAAAGGTAGAAGTTAAGTGATGTCCAAGGGTTCTCGTTGCGCACATAAATCGTGGCGGTGTGGGCTTCAAAGGGTTTAATGACGTAAGCACGCTCCACGACTCCCGACACCTGACCATCGCGCAGAAGTCCTACACGCAGAGTGCAGTTCTCAGAGATGGCGATCTTGCCATCGACAGGTGCAACTTTAGACGATGCGGAGAGGACGCTGCCATCGGTGGAATAGACAAGCGTGGCTGCCTCATCAGTCACCGCAGCGAGTTGAGCCATGAAGGGTTCAGCATATTCGCCGGCAGGAACATCAATCCATGCAGTGCGTGCGCTGCGGCTGAGGGCATAGACATAATGATGTCCTGAGAGGACAGGAACAAAGCCATTGGGCACAATGTAGCGGTTCAAACCAGGACCTACAACACAGAGGAGGTCGTGGTGCTTACCCCGGGTACGCACTGCATAGTGGTCAGTGGCTGAAGCAAAGTTAGTGGCTACGGAAGTATTGGCAATGCCGGCATACTTACGCAACTCAATCATGGACTGGATCTCTCGCTTATACGCTTGCCAGTGGCGGAGGAACACACAGGGCGTGCCGGGCATAGCGAGAAGGAAGGCATTGGCCGCTAGCGTGTCTTTGCGGATTGGGTCTAGAGGCTCGCTGGAAGAACGGTATTGCGTGTCGTGGTTTTCAACGAAGGTAACGGCATAACGACGATAAGTATCATCGTTGATGAGGGGAGCTTTGTCCGCTCCTGCGAGGTAGCGATAGTCGCCTTTGTTCACGGCATCGCGCACAGCGTAGCGAAAGGGAAAATCAAAGGCAGCTGAAGTGAACTGTCCGTTCACTTTTGTACCTTCCAGCCAGGATTTAATGTCCGAGCTCTTCTCCCAATATTCTCCCACGCTGAACGAGGGATGAGCCGACATGTTATATTCAGCGGTGAAAGCAGGGGAATAGCCGATCACCATGTCGTAGCGGAAACCCGAATATCCGAGATCGTTAAGCAGGAAGTTGAGATAAGCCTTATAATTGGTGCGTACGTTATCACTCTTATGGTCGATGTCGCGGCAACCGTCCCATCCACGTCCGGTATCAGCATTATTGCTCAGCGAGATACCGCGGCTGTCGGCCCAGGACTTCGTGCCACCTTTATCATCATCGGATACGATGTCTGTAGGGAGCATTTGATAACGCACGTCCTTGTAGATCTCTGCGGGATAATCCACCCACGAACCGTTCTGCCCGAGATTATTGCGGTGATTAATCACCACATCAGCCAGAGTGAGGAGACCTTTCGACTTGAAGGTACGGAGCATTGAGCGAAGTTGCCCAACGGTACCAAAGCTACTATTGTGGTCGAAGAGATAGACAGGAAGGTATCCCATCGTGTTGCCCGAAGTATTGCAATTGCCACTCTGAGGAACCCAGATGAGATTGAAAAAGCGAGCCAGCTCGTCACTCTGACGCTCTAGATTCTCCCAACGGGTGTCTACAAAAGAATCCCAGTAGAAACCTTGGAGCATTACACCTTCATAGTCGGCAGGCCAACCTTCGGGAGTTTGGGCAACTAGTGCGCAAGGAGCAGCAGCGAGGACAAGAGAAAGAAATTTAGTTTTCATGTTCTTTTAAAGGAAGGTGAGAGGGAGAGAAGCCGTGGAGCTTCTCTCCCTCTCGGTTAGATCAGTGAAATCAAGGTATGGCAGGCATTTACTCCTCAGCCGCTACGATGACGCATCTGTTCAGGTCGTTCTCTGTGAAAGGCTGCACGGTGTCGCCATAGGAAGAGACGGAAAGGCGAGATGCATCAATTCCCAACTTCTGGAGTTCACGCGCTACAGCCTGCGCACGTTGACGAGCATAACGTTCGTTGATCTCGGGATTTCCGGTGTTCTTGTCGGCATAACCCTTCACAGTAGCCGTAGCAGTGGGATGAGCTTTGAGCCAAGCCGCCACATCTTCGATCTTTGCAACTTCGTTAGGGCGTGCGTTGCTGCGGGCAATGAGATAAAACACCTCAATACGCTTGTTCTCCTTAACCTTCTCCGCGGGTTTAGAAACAGGCTTAGGAGCGGGGGTGGGAGCGGGGGCGGGGCTGGGTTCAACAACAGGTTCGGGAGCGGGCTGTACGGGCTCAGGTACTGGGAGTACAACGGGTGTCGCCTTCACCGTTCCGAAACGATAGGTCAAACCGGCGAAAGCAGCCAACTGCCAGTCGGCAGCACCGTTGAACTCATGGGCGAAAGAGCGACGTCCAATGTGGTTAGCCTGACCTTCCACGTTAATGGCCCAAGCAGGAGAGAGGTTGAAAGCCACCTGTGCCCCCAAGCGCTGCTGAGCAGCAACGTGGTTGTGAACCTCCGATTTGAGAAACGCCTCAGGATGATTGTTACCTGTGGTGTAGTTAGGAAGGTCGCGATAATTCGTACCCCAAGCCTTATTCGCACCCAAACCGCCAAGGAGAATCACGTCCACACAGTTGTCGTCCGTACCTGTAACGAGAGGAGAGAGGTTGAAGAGGAGATCTAGTGAAGCTGCGGCATAGTTAAACTTATAATCGCCGATATTCTTCACGCCTTCCTTTCCCATCCAACCATTGACATGGACGCGCGTGCCAAATGTGGGAGCAATCCAGACACCACCCTGAACAGCCCCGATAGGGGTAATGACATCGGTCAGTTTATAACCATTGAGCACGGCCTGTGCACCACCCTGCATACCGACAAACACATGGGGATAGCTATGAGTAAGGGTTTTCTCTTGGGCAAAGGCAGAACTTCCCGCCAAAGCGAGCGTGGCAAGAAGGAGAGTTTTCTTGTTCATGATATGAAAAGATTACAGTGACTTCGAGGGGAAATCGTGAGGCAATGCCCCTACCCTTCCCCCCGAAGTGGAATCAGAAATAAAATTACTTAGTAAGCGTACAGTATATATTGTTCGACTGGCTGCGCGACATGTAGAGCTTCACGGTATAAGTTCCAGCAGGAGCGGTGAGGTCATCTCCGTTTCGCACGAGGTTGTCGAGCGACCCGCCAAGGTTGAGATCATCGGCCCATTTACCATTGAAACGGAACTTGAACTTACCACCATCGAGCGTTACAGTTGCCGTCCAGCAGTCTTCAGCAGCAACATAGGTCATAGCCACTTCATCTGCATCTGACCATCCATTGGTGAAGCTACCAATCATGCCGACTTTTGTGATGGGCGTTGCAGAAAGCGTCTTTCCAGGGATATCGGCCTTGATGAAGTAGTGACCTTCGGTGCCATTGAGATTTGTGCCGCCTCCCTGAGTAAAGCTACCCACAGAGCTGAAGCTCTCAAAGTTGTATTCACCATCGTTCCAATTGCGTTTCTTGGTGAACTTAAACTCACCATCAAGGTGTACGAAACCTTCGTAGATGCCATCAAAGCCAGGGCTGCGGAGGGCAGGTGCCGACTCAGGCTTCCAGCCCTGATGGTTACCAGGCACATAAATGTACTCTTCAAAAGCAAGAGGAGCAACTGTCATTTTTCCGTCCATCATGTTGAGGGTGATGGTATAGAATTTCGCACCATCGGAAGCCGACTGTTTGAATGCCTTACCATCGGTCTTCAACATCTCTTCGGCACGCACGTCTTCTGTGTCTTGATCCGTGCCGAGCACCTTACTCCAATCCAGCGACTTAGTAGCAGCATCTACGCCCGATTGGGGGAAGATCTTGAAATAGAAGTCCTTGCGCGAACCATCATCGTTGGTAGGAGCGGGAACAGTAATCGTAAAGACGGGATCGTCATAGACGTTGGTCGTGCTGTGGTAGAACTTGTGAGCTGCAGCACCAGCATAGTCCCATCCGAGGCCGTCGCCCACAATGTAGTAGGCCGTCTCGATGTTCGGGGCTACGAGCGTGGCCTTGATCTCTGTGTCGCCAGTGTACTTATAGGCTTCACCCTTTACCGTGGCATAGGCCGAAATAGCGGTGCTGATGGTGCGTTGCATAGGAGCTTTCCCATAAAGACTCTCAACTGCAGCCTTAAGGTCTGCCACCGCCACCTTACAGCTCTGATTGGCTTCAATCTGTGCCACCTTATCAGCCGCAGCAGGATTGGTAAGGCGGAGCACATAGTTCATAACCGGTGAATCGGTACCCGTGATTGAAGACGTGAACACCTGAACGCTGTCCACACCTTCCAGTTTGGCAAAATCAATTGCCTCTGCGGCACCCATCTTCACCTCCATAGTCTTGGCGGCTTCCTCAGCGTTCTTCTGAGGATTGTCCCAGTCGGTGTAGTCGTCCGTACAGGAAGCCACCGTTGCCATAACGGCAAGTCCTAAAAATATAGGTTTCAACATAACTGTCTTCATTTATAAAAGATGAAAGCTCATCCCTCTGGGAGGACTAACCCTCCCAGAGGAGATAGCGCATGGTTTTACTGTGCGATGAATTGATAGTCGCCTGTCAGGTCATTAAAGAACACCTTGTACTTACCCTTCTGGATCTCGATGTCCTTACCGCCCTTGGTGCCACGACCGAAGGGGAAGGAAGCTTTACCCCAGTCGTAAACATCCCAACTGTGGTTAGCACGGAACTTTCCTGTGGTGTTGGCCGAGACTTCAATGTCCAGCATCCAGATATGGTTCTCCTTAGCCTTAGTGTTTACAGGAGTCATGTCAATGTCAGTATCCCAGTCACCATTGAGGCCGATGAGGCTTACACGCTCGTAGACGGGAGCCTGTCCTGAGATACCCTCTGCGGGCACTATGGTGCAAGTTTTCGCCGATCCGTCCACGGTGATGGTGTAGTAGCCAGCACCAGGTGTGGTGAGGTTGTCTGCATCATCACCACCATCGCGGTTAACAATGCTTCCCCCCTTCGAGATAAAGGCGTACTCCCACTTAAAGGATGATGGAAGAATCTTGAACGAATCATCGGCACGGAAGTAGTCGGTATAAGTGAACGAACCTACTCCTGTCTTCTTATCGTATTCGAAACCATCGATGGGGAACATCGGCACATTGGCCAGTCCTATCTTCTCGGCAGCATTACCCCAAGATCCATCGGCGAAGAGACCACCTACAAGATACCACAGGTCAGGAGCAGCATCTCGGAGTTCCATATAATAAGGAACGACATTGAGCTTAACAACGTTGGAGATGGCACGCACACCAGGAGCTGCAGATGCGTTACTGCCCACAAAGTTAGCCACCACACGGAGGAAGAGAGGAGCGGTAGCAGGTACTGAGCCATCCTCCCACTTGTAAAGCTTCATCAAGCACTTGTCAAGACTGGTCGTGCTGAGTTCTGCGGTGCAAGAGGGAAAAGCCTCATCGAGCTCAACATAATCGGCCACCGTAGCCCCACTGGCATCGGCCTCGGCCTGAGCAACAGAGGTATTGAAATTTCCGTCCTTAGAAATCTGTACCTGATAGAAAGGGCGACCGGCCAAAGGAGCGTGCAAATCCGTAACATCGGGTTGCGACCACGCGAGATTCAGGTGCTGCGAAGCCTTAAGGTCAAGTGTCTGACTAGAATAGGCTGGCGTGTTAAGCACAAATTCCTTCGCCTGAACCAAGGTAGGATTAGAATCGCGGTCATCCTGACAGGCTGTGAAAACACCGGTTGTCATGGCGAGCAACACGGCGAGAATGAATATCTTTTTCATGTGAATTGTCATTGAAGATTAGTAACCAGGATTCTGTTTAAGGTTGCTGTTCGTGGCAATCTCCTTGTCAGGAAGTGCAAAGATGTTCAGATCCTTGGAGAAGTTCACACCAGCGGCAGCACCACCCTTCCACTGCCAGTTGTAGTTATTGGCACCGCCGAACTTATTATGGCGGATGAGGTCAATACGGCGGCGGCCTTCGAAGTAAAACTCACGTGCCCACTCATTGAGAAGCTGATCCAGAGTAAATCCGGGGAGTGACGAGGCATGGGCACGGTTACGCACGGCATTCGCCGCTGCCGTACCTTCGGAAGAAGTCTGACCCCCATTGAGGCGAGCATCCGCTTCGGCAAAAGTGAGGTAAGCTTCGGCCACACGCATCAAAAAGAAGTCTGTATCAGGGAACTTCGTGTTGTGAGCCGTTGCACCAGAGAGGTAATAGTTGTTGAACTTCGTCACGCTGTAACCTTCCTTAAACTCGCCCTCCTTGCTGATGCTGAGTGTACGATCCTTGCCCCAGAAGAGTGCGCGGTCATCACTGGCAGCAGCCTGCATATCGGCTGTCGATACTTGGGGTGCATTGCCATTGGGGAAGAATTTGGCCACAAGCTCAGGGAGAGCGCGGTTACCTCCCCAGTTTTGGTCCGTACCGTTACCATTGACAAACTGAGCATCAGTCATACCCTGGGTGTAGGTGCTGGCCATCAGGAAAAGACTCGTACCATAGGAGGTGGTGGTTACGCCGTCTTGCAGCACGGAAAGGATGGCTTCTTCGGACGCTCCATTGGTGCCATTGTCGCCCATAAAGAGCTGCTGATAAGCCGTCCAGCCATTTTTTGTGGCAGCCGTGTGGAGCTTGAAGGGTGAATCCATCACCTTCTTAGCATATTCCTTGGCCTTGGCATATTCGTTCTTACCGGCATAGACCTCGGCATTCAAGTAGAGGCGCGAGAGGAGCATCCAGACAGCTGCCTTATCGGCACGGCCATAGCCGGCTTCGCCTTCCTTCTCTGGCTTTGCATCAGCGAGCTGAGGTTCAATATCGAGAAGTTCCTGCTCAAGCCAAGCGTACATCTCAGGACGCGACTTCTGCTGTGCCTTCACACTGCTAAGCTTGTCCATAAAGGGAACGTTGCCCCAACAGTCCATGAGGTGATAGTAATAGAGGGCGCGGAGGAAGCGCACTTCAGCGTTTTTCTGTGCATCGGCACCACCAACGGCTTCAAGGTAGTGGTTGCACATCGTCACGCCGAAATAAAGACGATAATAGAAACCGCGGAGCATAGGATGACTGGCGCTCCATGCGTTGTGGTTGAAGGCAGGAAGCCCTTCATCACCCCAAGAGCAATTGGCCTCATCCGTTGTCAAAGAATTGGCGTTGAAAAGTTGGCGTACAAAACCCGTGGTACCGCCATCGAGACCGTCAATGTCGCAGTCACCATCAGCACCGCCGTTGCCTGCCACAGCCATATTGGCGTAGCACTTATTGAAAAGTCCTTCAGGATTGACCTCCATGCTGGTACTAGGATCATCGGGAGTAACATCGAGGTCGCCCACGCAGGAAGTCAGCCCAAAGCTCAGCGCAAATGTAGCAGCCGGAATGATGGACTTGATATATGTGTTCATAACGTTGAATACTTTGGAGAGTTAGAAATTGAGAGACACACCGCACACGAGAGAGAAGGGACGGGGGTAGATATTGTTGTCAATACCACCGAACACTTCGGGATCCAATCCCTTATACTTCGTAAGCGTGAAGACATTGCTGGCCGTCACGAAGAGGCGACCGTTGATACCTTCGTAATTGGCACTCTTAAAGAGATTCTCGAAGGAATAACCCAGTGTAATGTTTTCGCATTTGAGGAACGAGGCGTTCTGCACAAAGTAGTCAGAGAGAACTGCATCGCCCGTTCTCCAAGACTTGGTCAGTACATCAATAGGACGGTTGCTCAAATAGCCGGAAGTCCAAACCGTGGCCAAGTTCGATGCACCAGCCTCCAGATCATTGTAAACATAGTTACCCAGCGAAGCACGGAAGCTGACTCCAAGATCCCAGCTCTTGTATTGGAGTTTGGAGGTCAAACCTGCGGTCCAAGGAGCCATCGGACTCTTGTAAAAGTACTTGTCATCGTCCGTGATTTTGCCATCAGCTTTGCGATCTACAAAGACATTCTCCAAGGGCTGTCCGTTCTGGTCATACACTTGTTGGTAAACATAGAAACTGCTAGCGGGATAGCCCACGGCATGTCCCTGAGCCGTCGTGCCCGTACCGGCAGAAACACCGCCAGTGGCTACCACATAGTTGGCTTCACCATTCAGTTCGGTGATCTCGTTCTTGTTGTAAGTGGCATTCACACCGATCTCCCAGAAGAGCCCTTCACGCTGAATGGCCTTCCAGTTCAGAGCAACTTCCACACCTTGGTTAACCAACGTACCGATGTTACTCATCACTCGGTTGCGGAAGTTCGTACCGGCTGAAACGTCTACGCTGTTGAGCAGATCGGTCGTCTTGCGGTAGTAATAATCCACACTACCCGACAGACGTTGGTTCCAGAATCCGAAATCCAAACCGGCATTGTAGGTTGTCGTCGTTTCCCACGTGAGATCGAGGTTATACACATTGGGGCGATCCAAACGTCCCGTTCCCGTGATGGGATAGTAGGAACCAGATACCTGATTGACGTTATAAGAATAGAAGTAGTTGTAATCACCAATGCCTTCTTGCTGACCCGTCTGGCCATAGCCGAGGCGGAGCTTAAGGTCGCTGAGCGCTTCTACGTCCTTCAAGAAACTCTCATTCTTGATCTTCCAGCCAAAAGCGAAGGAGGGGAAGAGTGCCCAGTGGTCCTTGAAGCGACTCGAACCATCATAACGCGCCGTAGCAGTGAAAAGGTAACGGTCGAGGAGCGTGTAGTTGGCACGACCGAAGAAACTAACGAGGTAGTTCTCTGTCTTCCAGTTGACGGGAGCTACATTGTAGCGTTGACCGCCCTTCTCGGTGTTGGTCAAAGGATAGTAACCCGACCCATCGCCCACTCCCTTACGGTGAAAGTGTTGCCATTCATAACCAGCCATGATGTCGAAGTGGTGAGCTTCGTTGAAGTCTTTGAAGTATTGGGCATAGGCATTAAATGAGAGGTTGTACTTGTCAATTTTCTCCCAGCCCTTCCAGCCATAATAGTAGTTTTCAGGCGAGGCTACATCCGTCACCGTGGTCTGCTTACCCGTGGAGTAGTCGGCACCGAGATTGGCATGGAGGCGGAGGTCTTCGAAACCGTGCACCTTATAGTCGATCTCAAGGTTACCGATGGCCGACTGCGAACGAGCATGATCATCTTTCAGGTCGAGCATGGCTACGGGATTGGCAGTGGCGAGAGCTATCTTCTGATAATCCCAAGAGGGATCATTCAAGCTGGCAGGTTCAGTCCATTCATAATAGCCTTTGAAGTTTTTATAGCGCGCATCGTTGCTACGGATGGGTTGAGAGGGATCAAACCATACGGCTGCACCAATAGCACCAGTGTTGGCATAGCGCGTGTTAGCGTGCATATACTTCGCACTCAGGTTGAACTTCAAATGGTCTTGCAGGAAGCTTGGATTAAGATTCAGACTGGCGGTATAACGCTCGAAGTCAGATGTCTTGAGAATACCTTGCTGATCCGTATAACCCAAGCCTACGCGGAAGGGCATATTGCCTATACCACCAGAAATCGTAACATTATGATCTTGCGAGACGGAAGTACGGTAAATGGCATCCTGCCAATTTGTATTGGCTGTACCTAATGCCTTGGCAGCATCGGAATCCTCCCCATACTGTTGCTTAACGAAGGTACGGAAAGCATCACCCGTCATCACATCCACACTATTGTGGCGTTCGCTAATGGAAATATTGCCATTGTAGCTCACACGAGTGCGTTGCCCCGTACGTCCCTTTTTGGTAGTGATGATGATCACACCATTCGAGCCGCGGCTTCCGTAGATGGCCGTTGCCGAAGCATCTTTGAGAACGGTGAAACTCTCGATGTCAGCAGGATTCACCATGGAAAGGGGGTTAGAAAGTCCCTTCACACCTTGGTTGTCCATTGCAAGACCATCGATCACAATCAGAGGATCGTTCGAAGCATTCAGTGACGAGCCACCACGAATACGGATCGAAGCTCCCGTTCCTGGAGCACCCGAATTGGTCGTAACGCTCACACCGGCAATCTTGCCTTGGATCATGTCCTGAGCGTTCACTACCAAACCTTTGTTTTTTTCGTCAGGCTTGATGGCTGTTACCGAGCCCGTCATATCGCTCTTCTTAGCCACGCCGTAACCAATGACCACAGCCTCATTCAGTTTGTTCTCCATCTCTTGGAGAACAACTTCTACGAATCCGCCCTTCCAGACGATCTCCGTTGATTCATAACCGATGTAGGAGACACGGAGCGTTGCTCCCATCTTTACACCTTTCAAGGTGAAGCTGCCATCATCGTCGATGACCATCACACCATTGGTGGTACCTTTCACCTGCACGGAAGCTCCTGTGAGCGGCATTCCGGCGGCATCTTTCACAACACCTTTGACAACGTTGTTCTGCTGAGCAACCTGCGCCATGAAGGGCGAAGGATTGGCAAAGACGACACCCGTGGAGAGCGACATCATCAGCATCATCAAGCTGACAGACTTGCAATGTTTGTACATATCGATTTGATTTAGTAATTATATTTCTGATAGTTGACGACAACTATTATAAGAACAGACCGCTTCTTTGAGCCAGCCTAGTGGTTATTTGAAGGAAATGGCAAAACCGCCGCCGTTGCCAGCTACGAGGTTCTTAAGCACCGTCTTCGAAGTCACCTTTTTGTGGGTGATAACATAACGCTCAGGGCTATTGTTCCATGCCGTACCCTTGGCATCTGCATAGATTGTGGCTTGATACACCTTCCCAGGGGTAAGGAAATCCAGCTTGAGGTTCGTCTGATAACCCTGCTCACCGGCAGTGCAGCCTACGAACCACTCGTCCTTACCCTTCGCCTTACGGGCTGTCAGCACAAACGAACCGGGCTCAGCATCAAGGTAGAGGCTCTTATCCCAATCCACAGGTACATCCTTGATGAACTGAAAGGCGTCCATCTTTGGAACATAGTGTTCGATCACATCGGCCGCCATCTGCAAGGGGCTGTACATAGTGACATAGAGTGCAAGTTGGCGAGCCAGCGTGGAACGCACCTTACTCGTGTTGTTCGGATCGAGTTTGGAAAGATCCATAGAAAAGATGCCGGGCGTGTAATCCATCGGCCCTCCGATGCAGCGGGTGAAGGGGAGGATTGTAGTATGATTCACGGGGTTTCCCCCAAATGCCTCAAATTCGGTGCCACGCGCACTTTCATTGGCAATCCAGTTAGGATAGGTGCGGCAAATGCCGGTAGGACGCGTGGCTTCGTGAGCATTCACCATGATTTTATAGTCAGCTGCCTTCGTCACACAATAGAGGTAGTGATTGTTCATCCACTGACCGTAATGGTGCTCTCCACGAGGCACAATGTCGCCCACATAACCACTTTTCACTGCGTCATAACCATTGTCCACCATAAACTGGTAAGCTTTGTCGAGGTGACGCTCATAGTTGCGAATCGAAGAAGACGTCTCATGGTGCATGATGAGTTTCACCCCTTTAGTAACTGCATAACGATGTAGTTCTTGCACATCAAAATCAGGATAAGGAGTAACGAAGTCGAACACATAATCTTTCTGATGTCCGAACCAGTCTTCCCAACCTTCATTCCAGCCCTCTACCAAAACGGCGTCAAATCCATGCTCGGCTGCAAAGTCTATATAACGCTTCACATTTTGCGTGTTGGCAGGATGCTTCCCGCTCGGTGGTGCTTTTGTGTAGTCTGTCTGGCCAAGTTTCACACTCGAAAGGGCGTTGGTGTATGCCCAATGACTGCGCCCACTGATCATATCCCACCACACTCCGACATACTTTATGGGACGTATCCACGAAGTATCCTCAATCTTACAAGGTTCGTTGAGATTGAGCGTGATGCGACTAGCAAGAATGTCGGTAGCCTTTCGACCTACGATCACCGTGCGCCAAGGCGAGGTAGTGGGCGTTTGCAAATGACCTTTATATCCGCGCACATCAGGAGTCAAATGACTCACAAAGACACGTTTTTTCTCATCGTAGGCCAGATGCATCGTGGCGTAGTCAATGCATGCCGCTTCGTGAAGATTGAGATAAATGCCCGAAGCCGTACGCAGCTGCAAGGCTGTCTGCACAACATTCTGCCCAGCGGGTGTGGAGGATGCGTTGTCACTAAGAGCAGACCTCATTCTCTTCTTTATCTCAGAGAGCTTTGTTGTCTGGTATTCATGCTCTTGACTATCATAATCTCCTGCAACCCACCAAGCTGTATGATCACCCGTCATAGCAAACTCACTACGCTCTTCAGCGATGGAAAAATAGGTCAGATTTTTCTGGTCTGGGAATACGTAGCGGAAACCCAGTCCGTCGTCAAACAATCGAAAACAAAGATCCATCATACGATCGTTCTTCGGCTGGCGAAGGTGTACCACGAGCTCGCAATAATGATTGCGAATACAGCTCTCTTCGCCCCAGACCGGTTTCCAAGTCTCATCGAAGGTGGAGGTCTCATACTTGACCATCTCAAAGCCTGTCTCCATATCCGCCTTCCGCTCTACCTCTTCATCAGTGGTTTGAATGGGAGTCCATTCGAAGTCCACGGGTTTCTTCTTATATTCTTTCTTTAATTGATAACCCAAACGGGAAGGAGCAATCAGCAACTCATTTCCCATACTTAAACGGTAAGTAGGACGTCCCTCTGCATCAAGTGCAAAATGAAGCTGAAGTTTTCCATCAGGTGAAGTGATGGTCTGAGCTTGGCTCTCCTGCGCAGCAACGCTCGCTGCAATGCAGGCAGCAAAGAGCCAAAGAGATATGGTAGAAAGTTTTTGCATAATGAATGTATATTATGAGATGTATGCCGGTATTGCCATATAGCCCGAAATCTCGAAAAGCAGTCAAGGCTTCGCCCATCCCTTCAAAGGAAAATCGTCAACTTGACTACGCAAAATTACATCTTTCCGCTTTACAAAGATAGCAATTTCGCCAAAATATAGAAAGTGACAAGCAAAATAAAACACAACTTCCTGATATTCAATCCAAATCAAACACTCACACTAAGACACAAATATAGGTAGAAACAAAAAAGAAGGCTCTGTCATCTGCGAAAACAGCCCATTGAGTACTTGTTTTTTCAAGCCGACCTCGCAAATAAAAGGACTATTCACAGGAGTAATCCATACTGCCTAAACATTTCTACACATCACATCCGAAACCGATATAATCACTGCTTAGCGCGAATTGCTCAACATGGTTTCCACATAATATTCACAAATCAGAGGATTAAACACATCAGAATGGGAGTAATCACCCGGAATGAGGAAGCCGTCACATCATTCCCTTACAATTCACAGCCACAGAAAATTCAGCAAGATAATCCGATCATTACAGAATAATTTTCTAATCTCATCGTCAAGCCTTGGAACAGAAATACATAACGTGTACCTTTGCAGGAGAAACCAGACATTCACTCTCTAAAACCTTTCCATGGAGCGTTCCACACAAGCCATACATACCGAACGATGTAGCCAAGACCCTTATGGCGCATTGTCCATGCCAGTCTATCACACCGCTGCCTTCGAGTTTCCCAATGCCGAAGCGATGACCGAATCCTTTTGTGGTCGCAGCGCATTGCCCGACTACTCTCGAGTCACCAATCCCACAGTAACCTATTTTGAAGAACGTGTACGGAAGCTCACAGGAGCAGTAGATGTCATTGCCTTCTCCTCTGGAATGGCAGCCATCAGCAACACGTTCCTTGCCCTCACTGCGGCAGGGCGCAACATTGTCACTTCCACTCATGTGTTCGGCAATACATTCGCACTACTCGACAAGACACTTCGACGTTTTGGAGTGAGCACCACCTACTGCGACCTAACTGATATTGAAGCGGTGCACCGTGTCATCCGTCCCGACACCTGCTGTCTCTATCTGGAGATTTTGACCAATCCGCATCAGGAAGTGGCCGATCTCCGTGCCCTGGCCAGCGTGGCGCACGAAGCAGGTATCCCTCTCGTGGCCGACTCCACGGCTATTCCCTTCACAGAGCTCCACCTCTCGGACTTTGGTGTGGACATCGAGATCGTCTCTTCCACAAAATATGTTTCAGGCGGTGGTACTTCCATCGGCGGCCTGGCCATCGACTACGGCACAACACCTGGTTTCGCCCAAACTATCCGCCACGAACTCTTACTCAACTTTGGAGCCTACATGACACCTCACGTGGCTTATATGCAGACTCTCGGGCTCGAAACCCTCCATGCGCGCTACCCGCTCCAAGCAGCCACGACATTGGATTTAGCACAACGGCTTCGCAGACACCACGCTGTCTGGTCTGTCAATTATGTAGGATTGTCCGACAATCCGTTTCACGCATTGGCGCAGCAGCAGTTCGGCCCCACCGCAGGTGCCATGCTCACCTTCGAGCTCGCAGACCAGGCAGCATGCTTTCGCTTCATCAATTCCCTCCGGCTCATCCACCGCGCGACCAACCTCTTCGACAACCGAACTCTGGCCATCCATCCCGCCAGCACCATTTTTGGTCCTTTCACCAAGGAACAACGATGCGCTATGGATATCCGCGACACCACCATCCGCCTCAGCATCGGTCTCGAAGCGGTAGACGATCTCTGGGATGATCTCTGCCAAGCTCTTGATGCCTCGGAATAATCCATCCTCTACCTTATGCGACAGTCTATTCCCCTTTACGATTTTGACACTCCGATCGACCGCAGTGGTAGCGGTGATCTCAAACACGAAGCCCTTGTCACGCGCTATGGAAATGCCGATCTCCTCCCACTTTGGGTAGCGGATATGGATTGGAGTACACCCGAATTCATCACGAGTGCCCTCCGCCAACGTCTCAACCATTCCCTCTTCGGCTATACTGTAGAACCACCTGAACTATGGCCTACCGTGGCGCAGTGGATCAAAGACCACCACCAGTGGGATGTGCAGCAGGAATGGCTCACCTTTATTCCCGGTATCGTCCGCGGCATAGGACTAGTAATCAATTTTTTCACCCAGCCAGGTGATAAAGTGATCATCCAGCCCCCCGTCTACCATCCCTTTCGCCTCACCTCCGAGGGCAATAACCGCAAGATAGTGTACAACCCTCTGCGACGGGATGAACAAGGGCATTATCATATGGATTTTGAGCAGCTCGAACAGGTGGCAGACGACCGTTGTCGCCTGCTCATCCTCTCCAACCCCCATAATCCGGCGGGCATCGCATGGAGTGTGGAAACACTACGCCAGCTGGCCGATTTCTGCGACCGTCGGGGCATCTTAGTCATTAGCGATGAAATCCATTCGGATATGGCTCTCTTCGGACACCGTCATACTCCTTTCGCCTCCGTGAGTGAGGCCGCGGAACGCTGCAGCATCACCTTTGGAGCACCGAGCAAAACATTCAACATCGCAGGCATCATTAGTGCATGGAGCGCAGTGCCCAACCCTGAACTGCGCCGTCCCTTCTATCATTGGCTCACGGTCAATGAACTGAACGAACCTCACCTCTTCGCTCCTATTGCCACCCTCGCGGCTTACCGACAAGGAGAACCGTGGCGCAAGGCAATGTTAGCCTATGTGGAAGACAATATCCGCTTCGTCGAAGACTTCTGTCGTACACATCTCCCCGTCATCCGTCCGCTACGCCCTGAAGCTTCGTTTCTGGTGTGGCTAGACTGCACTGCCATAGGGGTTTCACAAAAAGAACTAGTGCATATCTTCACCCACGATGCACGTCTCGCGCTCAACGATGGTACCATGTTCGGTCCTGGTGGCGAAGGGTTCATGCGCCTAAACGTGGGCACTCCACGCGCCAACCTCCACACAGCCTTCTCTCAATTGCAAGCTGCGCTGAATGCACGTTAAATGAAATATGCAAACAGAAAAAGGCGATGCACCAAAGCTCCATAAGCCATAAATATGCCCGACTGCGCCCGTCTCTCAACAGCGCCCCACGCCTTTCCCCACATCGTTATCCTCCTGATTTTCAATATTCAAAAGACACAAAAACACCTCCGCGGAGTCGTTGCCACAACACCGCGGAGCTGTATGAAAAACACCGCGGTGTCGTAGCCACAACACCGCGGTGGTAAAGTTAGGTTTTCTCACGGCCAGGACACGCAACACAGAAGAGCGATATCAGCAATACAAAAAGGAGCCCTCTTTGAAGACTCCCTGAGATTAAAGATATTTGTATTGCAATGTATAAACAACCCAACCTCGGAGCAAAGATCACTTTTTACCTTACTACAAAGAAGAAGCTCAAGAGCTTACCGCTCTCAGTCCCAACAGTTTTTCCTTTGACCCCATAACAGTTGGACATCCGTATCTTGAAGGCAAAGAGGTTGTCCGAGAGTGTGATGTTTCGACCTTTCTCAACGCAGAAGGATTCCCGAGTAGGTACGTCCCGACAAAAGGCCTAGCCGACGAGCCGAAAAGAAGGTATCTGTGTGGGTATAGGTATCCACCCCGGCTATGAGGATGCGATCGAGCAGAAGGCCAGCGCGTTCAAGGGCGTGGGCAGCAGCAGCCCAAAGGTCGATGTAGTTTTTTAAAATTCTGCGGTCGTCTACACTCGGACTACGGTAGACCAGCGTCTGCGGATAGTCTGCTAAACGGAATGCTTCGACCACCTCTTCGCCCACCTCAAACGAAGCCGGACCGATGCTCGGACCGATGACAGCACGAAGCCGATGGGACTGCGCGCCCAACGCCTGCATGGCAGCCACGGTAGCCTCGGGGATGTGAGTCACCAGTCCGCGCCAACCGGCATGCACAGCCGCAATGACCTCTGCTGTTTCATCAACCAAGAGGATAGGTACGCAGTCAGCAGTGGAGATGCCGATACAAAGACCATGGTCTGCTGCAACCAATGCATCCACATTTTCCATCCGCCTGGCACGCTCTTCAAGAGAGCAACACAAAAAGTCGGCATCGATGGTCAATACCCGAGCAGTATGTGTCTGTCGGGGTAGTAAAAGGCAATCGTTGGTGATACCGAGTTCTTGACAAAGCTCTGCCCGACACCGGCTAACGTGTTCGGGAGAATCACCACAATAATGGGTTAGATTAAACGAAGCATACGCCCCCTCTCCACCATCGCCACTGTAGCGAAGAGTGGAAAAGGCGCGAACCTTCGGCGAGAGATCATAGTTTAGAAGTTCCATCAGTAGTCAATCTTCGTCATCGACCTCCTCAATCTCATAATCTTCCAGTTCCTCGATGTCATCGTCTTCCTCAATATGGAAGTCGTCATCGTCCCAGTCATGGAAATCACGGTCGAAGTGCTCAACCTCGCGGTCGCGATGGACGATACTTCCTCCCTCCGCCACACACAAAAGCTTATTGCTCTCGGAATTGAGTTCTTGCCAGAGAAGATCCTTCAAGGCCGTGATATTTTTACCGGTAACGGCACTAATGAAGAGGACAGGGAGATCACTGGGCAGTTCCGATTTCAGCATTTCGATGAGCTCATCATCGAGGAGATCGCTCTTCGTGATAGCCAGAACACGACTTTTAGCCAGTAATCCTTGATTAAAGCTCCCCACCTCGTTGAGCAAAATCTCATACTCGCGCTTGATATTGTCGGCATCGCCCGGTACCATAAAAAGAAGGAGGGAGTTACGCTCGATATGGCGAAGGAAGCGCAAACCCAGTCCACGTCCTTCGGCAGCACCTTCGATAATGCCTGGAATATCAGCAATGACGAATGACTTGTTGTCTCGGTAAGGCACAATGCCCAATGAGGGCTCGAGGGTGGTGAAAGGATAGTTGGCAATTTTGGGCTTGGCGTTGGAAAGGGAGCTAACAAGGGTGGATTTACCTGCATTAGGAAAACCTACCAACCCCACATCGGCCAAGAGTTTCAGTTCGAGCACCACCATCATTTCCTGCATCGGTTCACCGGGCTGAGCAAACCGCGGTGCCTGATTTGTAGAAGTGCGGAAACGGAAGTTGCCCAATCCCCCTCGCCCACCTTTGAGAAGCATTACGATTTGGCCATCTTCGGATACATCGCATAGGAATTTTCCCGTCTCGGCATCGTAGGCCACCGTGCCCAGCGGGACATCAATGTAGATGTCGGCACCATCCTTACCGGAGCTACAACATTTGGAGCCGTTGCCGCCGTGTCCGGCGAAGATGTGGCGGTCATAGCGCAAGTGTAGAAGCGTCCAGTAGTTGTGGTTGCCACGGAGATAGACATTGCCACCGCGTCCGCCATCACCGCCATCGGGACCTCCGAGAGGCTGGTACTTGGCACGGTGCATGTGCATCGACCCACGCCCCCCCTTGCCTGAACGACAATAGATCTTGACGTAGTCTATGAAGTTAGATTCCATAATCAGATAGAAAAAAGAATGCACTGACGGTTTGCGCCAGCGCATCGTAAAACAAAATGATGAGGTGTACGAACTGCATTCGAACAGCCTTCACATCCTAGTTTAAAGAGTGTCTATGACTGCACAAAGGTTCGCGTTGATCTCTTCGAGCGTGCCGAAACCTTGAACGGCATGGTGCAGTCCCTCAGCTTCATACCATGCGATAAGAGGTGAGGTTTGCTCATGATAGACCGTCAGACGCTGTGCAATGGTATCGGCATTGTCATCAGCACGGCCACTCGTCTTGCCACGGTTGATCAGACGCTCCATAAGCATTGCGTCAGGTACACAGAGCTCAAGCATTGCATGCACTGTGGTACCACGCTCGGAAAGCATGGCTTTAAGGGCATCGGCCTGAGGAATGGTACGAGGGAAACCATCGAAGATAACGCCTTTCTCCTTGGGCAATGCATCATAGGTAGCAGCCAAGATATCGATCATCAATGAGTCGGGAATGAGTTTCCCTTGGTCAATAAAACCTTTAGCTGTGCGCCCCAGTTCCGTATCGGCCTTGATCTCAGCACGGAGCACATCGCCCGTAGAGATGTGGTCAAAACCGTACTTTTGCACCAAAAGGTCGCTCTGAGTGCCTTTGCCCGAACCTGGGGCACCAAATATCACAAGATTAAGCATAGAAAGGAATAGTTCGTTGTGTTTATGTGTTGGGCGGCACTATGAACGTGCCGCAAGTCTTTCTTACAATCGGGCCGAAGCACATCAAACCTGCATACCGTCACCCACCACAGTGTAAATGGCGGGGAGATTTCTCCCAAAGCCGTCATAGTCGAGGCCGTAGCCCACGATAAAATCATTGGGGATTTCGAAACAGGTATAGGCTACATCCAGTTCCACTTCCAAGTTGTCAGGCTTAACGAGCAGCGTAGCCACCTTAACAGCAGCGGGCTGGTGTTCGGCCAATGTGCGCAGGAGCTGCTTCATAGTCAATCCAGAGTCGATAATGTCCTCCACAACGACCACTGTGCGCCCCTGAATATCCTCCGACATGCCCAAGAGTTGCTTCACTTCACCTGTACTTTGCATGCCCGCATAGCTTGAAAAGCGTACGAAGGAGACTTCGCAAGAAGTTGTTATGCCTCGCATCAAGTCGGCCGCAAAGATGAAAGATCCATTGAGCACTACGAGGAATAGGGGATTTTGCCCGTCCAAATCCTGACTGATCTGTGCTGCCACTTCCGCCACGCGCTGTTGAATCTGTGCCTGCGAGAGAGAGAGGGCAAAGCGTTTATCCTTTACCTTAACAATATCCATAGGGTGTCTGTATCTGATTGCAACCGATTGTCGGCCATTGATTTGCGTGCAAAAGTAGTAAAAAACCAGCAATGCGCACACGCTCCCCAGCCGTTTTTTGAAGAAAAATCGTAACTTCGCAGGTAAAATCTCACCTTATGAAAGAAACCCACCTGTTTTACGCACCCAACCTTGAAACCGAACTTCAGCTTCCCGAAGATGAAGCAGCGCACGCGGTGCGCGTGCTACGCGTGCAGGAAGGGGCAGAACTTTGGGTCACCAATGGGAAAGGCCAATTCTTCGAGGCCACTGTGGTGGCAGCAAATGGAGGTAAACATCCCTTTTGTGCATTGACCGTCAACCGCACCACAAAATGGGTGCGGCCTTGGAGAACGAGCATCCATATCGCTGTGGCACCGACAAAGAACATGGACCGCATCGAATGGATGGCAGAAAAAGCCACTGAAATCGGATGGGATGGACTACATTTTCTCAACTGTACAAACTCCGAACGCCGCATCCTGAAAACAGATCGTATCCACAAGATTACAGTCAGCGCGATGAAGCAAAGCCACAAGGCTCTGTTGCCCCAAATTTCGGAACAGATGGCGCTGAAGTCATTTCTCCAAATACCCTTTGAAGGTGACAAGTTCATCGCCCATTGTTTTGACCAAGGCGACATTTCATCAACCACAAAGAAAGCCTTCCTCTTTGATGTAGTGCACCCCGATCGTTCTACTCTCGTGCTCATTGGCCCAGAAGGCGACTTCTCCATTGACGAAGTGCGTGCAGCAGAAGCCGCAGGATTTCAGAGCGTACATCTCGGTGAAAGCCGTCTGCGCACAGAAACCGCTGCCTTAATGGCGACTCAACTCTGTCACCTCAAAAAGACCCTCAGATGAGCAGTACTCCCACCGCGATACTCACCCAACTGTTTCGCCAGACCTTCGGAATAACTCCGCAGGACACCACGCCACTGACACCTGCAGGATCCAACCGCCGCTACTTCCGACTCACAGGTGCAGACCGGCGTTCTGTGATCGGCGTTGAGAACGTGAACATCGCCGAAAACGAGGCTTTTCTCTACCTGGCTCGACATTTGCGCACCAAAGGTCTGCCCACACCCGAAATCTTTGCTGTGAACGAGCAACGGACACACTACCTGCAAGAGGACTTCGGTGACTGTTCCCTCTACGATGCACTGCGCCCTTTCCGCGAGCAAAGAACATTCTCACAGGAGGCCATCGACCTATTGGAGCGCACGCTACGACTCTTACCTCACGTTCAGATCAAGGGGGGTGAGGGGCTGGATCCACAACAACTGCTTTCTCCGACCCACTTTGATCGCCGCACGGTGATGTTCGACCTAAACTATTTCAAATATTGCTTCCTCCGTCCCTCCGATGTCCCCTTCGATGAAGAAGCTTTAGAAGACGACTTTGAACAACTCTCTGCCAACCTGACCTATTGTTCAGCCCTCCAAGAGCCACAAACCTTCCTTTATCGTGATTTTCAAGCGCGTAACATCATGTTGGTAAAAGGTCAGCCACGTCTCATCGACTTCCAGGGCGGACGTATCGGTCCTGTTCACTATGATGTTGCCTCCTTTCTTTGGCAAGCCTCTGCGCAATATCCCGATGATCTGCGTGAACAGCTCATTTCTGTCTATATAGACGAACTCTCTACACTCCATCCCGTCAGGCAAGAGGATTTCCATCAACAACTCGATCTATTCGTCCTCTTTCGACTGCTTCAGGTACTCGGAGCCTATGGATTGCGCGGACTATACGAGCATAAACCCTATTTTCTGGCTTCCATACCCAAAGCCTTATCCAGCCTGCACACTGTCATCCAACGCGGCGTAACGCAACCCTACTCCACAATACAATCGGTACTCCTACGTCTCATCGCACTTCCGCAATATAAGGCATAAACGTGCCTACTCTCTTAAACTCTCCCAGCATGTCAGCATCTCTGATCATTGATGATTATGCACGCGGTCCATTGGTGGTTCGCGTCAATAGTTTCTCCTACAAAAAAGGCATTCCCACCGATGACAGTGGCAATGGAGGCGGTTATGTATTCGACTGCCGCAGCACTCACAACCCAGGCCGCTACGAACCTTACAAACAACTTACAGGACTGGACGAACCCGTCATCCGATTTCTCGAAGACGATGGCGAGATTCAGGTATTCCTCGACAGCGTCTACCGATTGGTCGACTTCCACGTAGAGACTTATCTCCGCCGAGGTTTTTCGTCTTTGATGGTCTCCTTTGGCTGCACAGGGGGTCAGCACCGTAGCGTCTATTCCGCCCAGCACCTGGGAGAACACCTCCACCAAAAATATGGCGTTGAAATTCAGCTCTGGCATCGGGAGCAAAACATCCGCCAACACTTCCCCCCCCGCACACTATGAAACGTCCGTTCTGCGGCAACACCCGGCTCAGTACCACACACGTGTTGAGGTGGGTGCTGCTCTGCTTTTGTCTCGGGATCGGAGTTGTGGCGCAAGCCCAAAAACGCTGCCGCGTGTACGGAACAGTGAAAGATCACGAAGGTAATGCTATCGAGCTGGCTTCCGTACGTATTGAGGGAAAAGCCATAGGTACCGCGACCAATCTTCAGGGGAACTATTCTCTTACTTTTATCCCAGACGACAGCACCACCGTGGTTTTCTCTATGATCGGCTATGAGACGCGCAAACGCACGCTCTCAGCTCCACGCGACTCCGTGCGCCTAGACGTGGTACTCCCCGCCTATGGTGCGATGTTGGGCGAAGCTGTGGTCAAGGGGAAAGGGGTACAGACCGGAACGACCCAACGTATCGCTCCGATCGATCAGCGGCTGTCACCCTCTACCACGGGTAATGGTGTGGAAGAACTCATTGCCACCCAAGCGGGCGTATCCACCCACAACGAGCTCTCTTCACAATATAATGTACGCGGTGGCTCGTTCGATGAAAATGTAGTCTATTTGAACGGGCTGGAAGTATACCGCCCCATGCTCGTGCGCTCGGGACAGCAGGAAGGACTATCCATCATCAACAGCGATATGGTCGAAAGCATCGGATTCTCCTCGGGAGGATTTGAGGCAAAATACGGCGACAAGATGTCGTCCGTGCTCGACATCACCTACAAACAGCCCATAGGCTTAGAAGCTTCGGCCAATGCCTCACTGCTCGGTGGAGGCACATATGTGGGCTGGGGCAATAAAAAGGTATCATTTCTCTCTTCTCTCCGCTATAAGACCACACGTTATCTCCTCGGATCGACCGATACAAACGGTGAATACCGTCCCGACTTCTTTGACTATCAGATGTCTTTTTCCTGGCATCCCTCGCGCAGATGGTCACTGGACGTGCTGGGCAACCTTTCTGACAATTATTACCGCTTCAAACCCATTGACCGTGAAACGCATTTCGGTACAATGTACGATGCAAAGAGCTTCAAGGTCTATTTTGACGGCAAAGAAGACGATTCCTTCCGTACCCTCTTCGGTGCGGCAACTTTGACTCGGCACTTTACCCCCGAAACCTACCTCGCTCTACAAGTCTCCTCGTTCGGCACACGCGAACAAGAGACCTACGACATCCAAGGAGAATATTGGCTGAACGAAGCGACCTCGCAAGAAGAGCTCGGCGTAGGCACTTATATGGAGCATGCCCGCAACTATCTGCGCGCCCGCGTGTTCAACCTCGGTCTGCGCTTCCGCAGCAAATGGAAGGCACATACTCTTCAAGCAGGGCTCAACTTCCGCACAGAATATGTGAATGAGCGTGCCCGCGAGTGGGAAATGCGCGACTCCATGGGTTATTCCCTCCCCCATTCTGAACAAGGTCTACACCTCATCTATGCCCTCCGTGCGCAAGAAGAACTTTCTACTCGCCGCTTTGAGGCGTTTCTGCAAGACACTTGGCGTCGCCAGACCGATTGGGGGCTGTTTAATCTCACCTATGGCCTGCGCCTCGCACACTGGAACTGGAACAACGAAACGCTCATCTCGCCCCGTGCCTCCTTGGGCTTCTTGCCTGCTGCCAATGACCAATGGGTTCTTCGCCTATCCATGGGTGTCTACTATCAACCACCATTCTACAAGGAGCTCCGTGACACCACTCTAACCTCAGGCATTGCCACGGTGCGCCTCAACCGTGACATTCGTTCCCAACGCTCCATTCACTTTGTGCTGGGAGGCGACTACACTTTCCGTATGCTCGGCCGACCGTTCAAATTTACGGCCGAAGCGTATTACAAGGCACTCTCACAGCTCATTCCGTACAGTGTTGACAATGTGCGCGTGGTCTATTATGGTCGCAACCTTTCTTCAGGGTATGCCACTGGTGTAGACTTCAAACTGTTCGGCGAGTTTGTCCCTGGCACAGATTCTTGGCTCACACTCTCTCTGATGAAGACAGCTGAGAAGCTCGACGGACAATGGCTGCCCCGACCTACCGACCAGCGTTTCAACCTCTCCCTCTACTTCACGGACTACTTCCCAAGCTCTACACGTTGGGCACTGACACTGCGCGGAACATTGGCCGCAGGTCTACCCTTCGGGCCTCCCCACAGCAATCGCACGCATCAGACCTTCCGCGCGCCTGCCTACAAGCGCGTGGACGTTGGTCTCAACTACCACCTCTTTAAAATAGAGACCAACAAAGAAGGACGCCGCCCAATCAGAGGATGGGGACGCGCGGTGCGCAGTATCTGGTTGGGCATCGATGCTCTCAATCTCCTTGGCATCAGGAATGTCAACTCCTACTATTGGATTACAGACATCACCAACACGCGCTATGCGGTGCCCAACTATTTGACAGGGCGTTGCCTCAATCTGCGCATTGCAGTGGACTTTTGATGAAACAATGCCTTTCGCTGCAATAGTTTTCAGCTTGCAGAGCTGGCTTTCTACTGATTTTTTCTTAACTTTGCGCTGCCTGACGCGAGATAGAGGGGGAGTAGGCCTTACACCTTCCTATCCTCGCGTTAGGTTTTTTATTTCCTCCGCAATCCACCAACACCACAATACCCAAACACAAACTGTTAGACTTATGGGAGGTTTTTTTGGCACGGCATCCAGTCTGCCCTGCATCAACGACTTGTTCTACGGCACGGACTACCACTCACACTTAGGTACGCGTCGTGGAGGTATGGCTACGTTCAGCCAGTCGAAGGGATTCATCCGCAGCATTCACAGCTTGGAAAGCAACTACTTCCGAGCGAAGTTTGAAGAAGAGTTAGATGAATTTGACGGCAACTTAGGCATAGGCGTCATCAGCGACACCGATGCCCAACCTTTGCTCATGAACTCTCACCTCGGACGTTTCGCCATCGTTACCGTAGCAAAAGTCAACAATGCCGATGCTCTGGCGGAGAAATTGCTCGCAGAAGGCATGCCCCTCTCCGAATTCAGCTCGGGTAAGATCAACATCTCCGAGCTTATATCCCTGCTCATCATCCGTGGCAAGGATTTCGTAGAGGGCATCGAAAACGTGTTTCGCGAAGTCAAGGGATCCTGTTCCCTGTTACTGCTCACCGAAGAAGGTGTCATCGCAGCACGCGACACATGGGGACGCACCCCGATCGTGATCGGACATAAAGAAGGTGCGTATTGTGCAGCATCGGAAAGCACAGCTTTTTCTAATCTGGGTTACGAGACCGAACGCTTCCTTGGCCCAGGCGAAATTGTTTATCTTCGTCCGAATAGCATAGAGCAATTGCGTCGCCCCAACAAGCGCATGCAGATATGTTCCTTTCTCTGGGTGTACTATGGCTTTCCCACTTCCTGCTACGAAGGTCGCAACGTAGAAGAGGCACGTTTTGCCTGCGGAAAAGCAATGGGCGAACGCGACACTACCGAAGTAGACTGCGCCGGAGGTATTCCCGATAGTGGTATTGGCATGGCCATCGGCTATGCAGCAGGTCACCACGTGCCCTATCAGCGCGCCATCTCCAAGTATACTCCCACTTGGCCTCGCTCGTTCATGCCCGCCAATCAGAGCCGTCGCGCCCTTGTAGCCAAAATGAAGCTGATAGCCAATCGTGATGTACTGCAAGGTAAACGAGTACTCTTCTGCGATGACAGTATTGTCCGTGGCACCCAGCTCCGCGACAACACCAAGATCCTTTACGACTATGGTGCAAAAGAGGTACATATGCGCATCGCCTGTCCTCCGCTCATTTATGGCTGTCCTTTCATTGGATTTACGAACTCCAAGAGCGACATGGAACTCATTACACGACGACTCATCGAAGAGTTTGAAGGCGATGCCTCCAAAAATCTGGATCTCTATGCCACCGCAGGTACACCGGAATATGAAAAGATGGTCTCAGAAATTGCTCGACGGCTTAATCTTGACTCATTGAAATTCTCCACCCTCGAAGAACTTATCGACAGCATCGGCCTTCCGAAATGCCAGGTCTGCACTCACTGTTTCGATGGCAGCTCGGCGCATACCCTCGATGATCCCAATCTGGATAATGAATAATCTCTGATATATTATCACCTCGTCAGAACCCTCACGAGGCCGTGTCAAAACGCTTGTTTTGACACGGCCTCTGTTCTGCCTGCGAAAAATGTCCATTAACACGTCAACGATGTAGGCAAGTTTCTATCTGCCCTTTATTCCCCCATAACCTATATGTCAATATCGGGAACTCCTGCCCTGAGGTGAGAGTTCCCGATATTGACATATAACTTATAGAAAAATCAGCATAGAGGTTTTACACCAAAGTTTTTTCACCACGCAGCTGACGCGCCATGGCTTGTGCGGCACGCTTGCCGTCGCCCATTGCCAAGATGACCGTAGCTCCACCACGCACGATATCGCCACCTGCAAATATGGTAGGAATATTGCTGCGCATCTCTTCATCGACAGCAATTGTGTTACGGCGTCCGAGAACCAGCCCCTTGATAGAGCGGGGTACAATAGGATTGGGAGAAACCCCGATGCTCACCACGACGAGGTCACAATCCATCGTTACGACATCTCCGGGAATGGGCTGCGGACTACGGCGTCCTGACGCATCAGGTTCTCCCAGAGCCATACGCTGAAGCACTACCTGCTTCACTGCGCCCTGCTCATCGGCAATATATTCAATGGGATTATGTAATGTAAGAAAGCGTACGCCTTCCTCCTTTGCATGATGCACCTCCTCGAGACGCGCAGGCATCTCCTCCTCACTGCGGCGATAGACGATGGTAGCCGTCTCTGCTCCCAAACGGAGTGCTGTACGCACGGAATCCATCGCCGTATTGCCGCCGCCCACCACGATGACATGTTTGCCGAAAATAATAGGCGTGTCCATCTCTGGATTGGAAGCGTCCATTAGGTTACAACGCGTGAGGTATTCGTTGCTTGACATGATACCATTGGCATTCTCACCAGGAATGCCCATAAAGTTTGGCAAACCGGCACCACTCGCCACAAAAACTCCCTCATAGCCGTCTGCTTCAAGCTGCTCAATGCTGATGGTCTTACCCACAACACAGTCTGTGATAAATTCAACACCCAGTGCTGCAAGCGACTGAATCTCGGCCTCAACAATTCGGTTGGGAAGACGAAACTCTGGAATACCGTATTTCAACACGCCGCCCACTTCATGTAAGGCCTCAAAGACAGTAACGGCATATCCCTCCTTTATCATCTCACCAGCAAACGACAAACCGGCAGGGCCCGAACCAACCACAGCAACCCGGCGACGTTCTCCCATCGGAGGGATTTCAGCCGTAGTAACGACAGGATGCTCCAAAGCATAATCTGCTGCAAACCGCTCTAAATGGCCAATGGCCACAGCAGGTTTCCCCGTTTTGAGATGGATGCAACGGCTTTCACATTGCTTCTCTTGTGGACAGACACGACCACAAATAGCCGGCAGCGAGCTGGTTTCTTTGATCGTGGCAGCAGCTTCGAGAATATGCCCCATTTCGATGTGTTTGACAAAACGTGGGATATCAATCCCCACTGGACATCCTTGCCGACAAGTGGGATTGGCACAATCGAGACAACGCGCAGCTTCGGCTTGCGCCATAGCCAGCGTAAGTCCTTGATTCACCTCGCTACGCAACAGGCGGGCACGCTTTGCCCCATCAAGAGCAGGCATCTGCACACGAGGCTGCGCCATACGCTCTTTCGGTTTCATCCGTCCACGTGCAGCCACACGCCATGCGGCATCGCGCGCAGGGTCATTCCAATCTTCGTTTGCCACTGTTGAAGGCGTAGAAATAGCAGTTGCGACCTGGCATTCATCAGTTGGCTTCTTGGGCTCTTGGTACACAGACTCCTCAGATGACAAAGCCTCATGCTCCTCTTTGCTAAATGCCTTCATACGCTTCAACATTTCATCAAAGTCCACGGCATGGCCATCAAACTCAGGTCCATCCACACAAACGAACTTCGTCTCACCACCAACGCTGATACGGCAGGCACCACACATCCCCGTTCCATCTACCATGATGGTATTGAGCGAAACTTCAGTCGGGATATTGTACTTCTTCGTTGTCTGGCAACAAAACTTCATCATAACAGCAGGTCCGATGGCGAAACATTTATCTACTCGCTCCCGTACGATCACCTGCTCTATTCCCTCTGTCACGAGACCCTTCTGTCCGTAACTCCCATCGTCGGTCATGATGATCACTTCATCACTACTCATCCGCATCTCCTCTTCGAGAATAATCAGCTCCTTCGAGCGACCTGCCAATACCGTAATCACACGATTGCCAGCCGCCTTGAGCGCACGAACAATGGGGAGCATCGGTGCAACACCTACCCCACCGCCTGCACAGACCACAGTGCCAAAACACTCAATATTAGTGGCACGTCCTAACGGGCCAACCACATCTCGAATGAAGTCTCCTTCATTAAGAGCGCAGAGTCGCTGCGTCCCCTTGCCTACAGCCTGCACCACCAAGGTGATGGTACCACGCTGTACATCACTATCCGCAATCGTCAATGGAATACGCTCTCCGTGCTCATCAACTCGAAGGATGATAAAATGCCCGGCACGACGTGCGCGCGCAATCAGAGGGGCTTCAACGACAAACTTAAACACTTTCTCGGAGAACTGCTCCTTACACAATATTCTGTTCATATCAGCAATTGTTGAGGTCTATGTTTGAGATGAGGTCACAGGCAGCCGTATTTGCGGATCATGCCTACATGCATCTCGCTGATTATATATAAATGCAAAAGTAACAGAATGCACGCACTTTTCAAAGCTTTTGCTCATTAATTTGCCCAAATCACCCCATTTTCTTCATTTAGGATGAGAACTCCCAGATAAATACGGAAAAACCCTTTTGTGCTTAGGCAAGCACAAAAGGGCAAAACAGGAAAGTTTTAGGGTACATCAGCTATTGAAACGCTTGGCAGCGCGCAAGAGGTGGCGAGCCTGTGAAATGATCTCTTGCGTCTCTTGCAGAGTGCTCAGATAGAGGAGGTCGATTTTTATGTTGCCCTCGCCACGTTGGATGGAATCCTGAAGCTGATGACGGAGCTTGGAAATCTCGCTCTTCAAGGCATTGCCTTCCACGAGCAATTCATCACTATTGGAGAAATCATTAGTCTCAATCTCCGTTTGCAGAGCGTAGAGGAACATCTCAGCCTGTTCAATGATGGGGCGGAACTGGAGTCCGTACGCCTCAGGGAGTGGGGTAAAGTTATTGTCCACATGTTCCTGAATAGGGTCAAGCATACGGCGCAGTCCATAATGGATCTGGGAAATACTGTTGGCGCCGAGATGAAACCACGTGTTCTTTTCAACGGCCACGAGGGCATCAATCTTCCGCATGCCAAGGATTTCTTTCCGGCGATAGCGTTTCCACATCTCCTTCTCATCGGCGAGCAGCGAAGTGACGGAACGCAGTTTCTTGATGTTATCCTCGATGAAACCATCGGCGATGTTCTGCAACATGATACGCACGTTCTCAATAAGGTGCACCTGAGTTTGCGCTACGTGAGTGCGCAGGAGCGACCAGACTTCCTGCTTATCGCGTACGGACACCATCTGGCGAAACAACGTATCCACATGTTCACTCTCGGCTCGTTTCTTTTTAAAGCGGCGATTGTTGTTGATCAGGGTGAAAGCGATAAGCAGGATAATGCCAAGCATCGCCACAAAGCCTCCAAGACTATTGATTGTGGCAATAATAAAGGCCATGATGAAAGCTGCTCCCGCAGTAATAAACCATCCACCGATTACGGTGATAACGCCCGTAATGCGATAGACCGCTGTCTCACGCCCCCAAGCACGGTCAGCGAGTGAGGATCCCATAGCTACCATAAAGGCTACGTAGGTCGTAGAGAGGGGAAGCTGGAGCGTAGTACCCACGGTGATGAGAAGTCCCGAAAGAACGAGGTTGACACTGGCGCGCACCAAGTCGAAAGCCACGCCTTCATCCGCATCGCTTTGCTCGGTATTGAAGCGACTATTGATCCATTCTTGAACACTCACAGGCACAAACCGTGCTACATGATGATTGAAGTTGAGCACACCACGCACCGTCTGACGAGCCACTTTGGAAGACGAGAACACTTCTTCCGTTTCGTTTTGGCTGGACAGATTGATGGTGTTCTGCACCACTTGCTGTGCCTTCTTCGATGTCCAGATGGCAATAGTCATCACCAAACCAGCCCCAATCAGATACCAGCTTACGCCTGGCAGCGTGGATGCTCCGTCCAAAGCACTCATCTTATAGTCTGCTGCCGCAATGCCACGGCCATTCTGTGTGAAGTCCAAGAAGCTCTCTAAACCAGCAAGGGGAACACCGATAAAATTCACCAAATCGTTACCTGCAAAAGCCATAGCCAGAGAGAACGTACCGAAGAGGACGATAATCTTGAAAATGTTCATCCCAAGCAAATGCAGCAGTTCCACCAAGGCTGTAAAGCCGAGAAAAGACCAAATCAGAATCTGCATAGGATGCTCATGCAGGAACTGACCAAATGCACTGTCCTGAACCATAGGCGAATTGCCTAGGCCTTTAGTGAGTAGAAAGTAGAAAATCAGGGAGATGGAAACTCCGCCATACACGGCAATAGTCCAACGCAAATTCCGCTTATAGCTGAACGTAAAAATAATACGCGTTATCCACATCACCAGCAAACCGACAACGAAGGCGATAGCTACCGACAAAAAGATGCCGATAATCACAGTCAGTGCCTTGTCCGTGTTGATGAGGTCAGAGTAACTCTGTGTCGTCCCAACAATATTCATCAACGCCAATGCTGACGCTCCTCCCAAGAGACCAAACACCATCGATACGGTAGTTGAAGTGGGCATACCAAGCGTGTTGAAAATGTCCAAGAGTATGACATCCGTAGCACTCACCGCGAGGAAAATGCACATCACATCGGCAAAGGAGTAGTAAGCGGGGTGCAGGATACCATGTCTCGCAATATCCATCATACCACTCGAAGTCGAAGCTCCGATGAAAATTCCAACGGCTGCCACGGTGAGAATGGCCTTAAACTTGGCAGCACGCGCACCGACTGCCGGTGAAAGGAAGTTGACCGCATCATTAGCCACTCCGACGCTGAGGTCAAAGAGGGCAAGTATGAGCAGAAATCCCAAGATTACTAAGTACAAAAAGTCCATAAAGTGTTGAGCTTTTGGGTCAGATTTTCGATTAATAGGGCAAAGATACAGCTTCTCCCTCAAATACGCGCGCATCATCCGCAGAAATCCAAAACTTCAACGTCCGATTTTCGCCAAATTGTGGGTGAATGTCGATAATTTTGTGCGCACGCCACAAAAAAGGAGGCGCGTCCAGAGACGCGCCTCCCCTTATTAGGAAAGCCCTTTGAGAAATAAGGGTCGTCAGGATTAAGCCTGGGCGAGCTTATTGTTGGAGCCGAGCACCTCAACGATCTTGTGCTCATACTGCTTCTGCATATTATCACGAGCGGGACCGAGATACTTTCGGGGATCGAACTCTGCGGGTTTTTCTGCGAAGACCTTACGTACAGCAGCGGTCATGGCAAGACGAGAATCGGAGTCAATATTGATCTTGCACACTGCGGAAGCAGCTGCCTGACGAAGCTGTTCTTCGGGGATGCCCACTGCATTGGGGATCTTGCCACCATACTTGTTAATGGTATCTACCTCTTCCTGGGGTACGGAGGAGGAACCGTGGAGCACGATGGGGAAACCAGGAAGACGCTTCATAATCTCATCAAGCACATCAAAAGCGAGAGGGGGAGGAACGAGGCGTCCCGTCTTCTCATCGCGAGTACACTGCTCGGGAGTAAACTTGTAAGCACCGTGGCTCGTGCCGATAGAAATAGCGAGAGAATCGCAACCCGTCTTTTCGGCAAATTCGATTACCTCATCGGGATTGGTATAGTGAGACACCTCGTGCGATACTTCATCCTCAACACCAGCAAGCACTCCGAGTTCGGCCTCTACCGTCACATCATACTGGTGTGCATAGTCCACCACCTTTTTGGTGAGAGCGATATTCTCCTCGAAGGGGAGATGGGAAGCATCGATCATCACAGAGCTGAAGCCCATGTCAATGCAGCTCTTGCAAGTCTCGAAACTGTCACCGTGGTCAAGGTGGAGCACGATTTCAGGATGTTCGCAGCCGAGCTCCTTGGCATACTGCACAGCACCTTCGGCCATGTAGCGAAGCAGGGTCTGGTTGGCGTAGTCGCGGGCACCCTTAGAAACTTGGAGAATCACGGGACTCTTCTGGGCAGCAGCAGCCTTGATGATGGCCTGAAGCTGCTCCATGTTGTTGAAGTTGAAAGCAGGGATGGCATAGCCACCATCAACGGCACGCTTGAACATCTCACGGGTGTTCACCAAGCCGAGGTCTTTGTAATTGATCATAAAGAGAATGATTTGAAAAAAGTAAAATACCAAAGGGGATATCTTCGCCACATTGTTTCACGCACTTCGCGGCATACTCCGCAGCGAGCCAGTGGCGACAAAATCCAGTGAAGCCACCGGGCGACTACCACCGTTTTGCACCACAAAATTACGACTATCTTGCCGTTACACAAAATTTGGGAGCAACTTTTTCGAGGAGCATAAATAAATTCACGAAGGATACAGCCCAGTATATGCTGCAACAATGAACAAGCCATGTTGACATGGAGATCATATCCAGACAAAATGAGTTGCGTTTTCTCTGTTCAACTAACTGCACGTAAACGAACTTTGTCTGCACTAATAAGGAGCTTCAGTCATAGTATACCGGATTTTGGTCGAACAATATTACAATAAAATATAACTCCGAGCGTTATGTAAGAAGGTGTGAACTGTCCGCAACTCCAGAAGATGCACGGCAGTTGCTCCCAACAGCGAAACGTCGTCTTCCCTGATCATGGCCGAAATTACTGTGGCCGAAATCTCCTCCGGTTTTGAAACGAACATCTCGATATACCTTTACCGCCATGCTGCTGGCCGCGTTTTTGGGCATGGCCAGCTTTGCGGCTTCTACAGGGCACATCCGGCAAGCGGCTGTGCCCCATCCTGCAGGGACAGCCTCCATGCAGGCCGGAACAGCCGTACCACAATCCGAACCTACAGTATCTCATATCCCATCTCCCCTGATGATACCGCAAGAGCACATGCCGACCGATACGGTCAAGGCAGTGCCCTTTCGCGTCCACCCCATCGGCACTCAAGAAAAGCGGCAATCGGGCGATCTAAAAGATCCCGAAAACATGCAGACCGGACTGGTCTACGATGAGCGTTCGGGACTCTATAAATATGGTACGCGTCTGGGTGACCGCTTCCTTTTCGTCCCTTTCTTCATGGCGGACGACGAGGTACGCCGCGAAGGAGTAAAGCAATCGATGCGCGACTACTTCCGCCGTCGTAACCGTGAGGAGTTTGAAGCGAAAGGCAAGGAGAAGTTCGACTTTACAGACATGAAGTTCGACCTCGGTCCTGCCGAAAAGATCTTCGGCCCAGGCGGTGTACGCATCAAGACACAAGGCAGTGCGGAATTGAAAATCGGTACAAACCATCGTTGGATCGACAATCCTTCCCTCTCCGAGCGCAATCGGAGCGTCTTCGGCTTTGACTTCAACGAGAAGGTCAATCTCTCTCTCAACGGTAAGGTGGGAGATAAGGTGAATATGGATTTCGACTATAACTCCGAGGCAACGTTCAACTTCGATACCCAGAAGCTCAAGCTGCGTTATGAGGGCAAAGAGGACGAAATCATGAAACTCATCGAGGTGGGCAACGTGTCGATGCCCACCAACTCTGCGCTGATCCGTGGTGCTCAGAGCCTCTTTGGCATGCGTGCTGACATGCAGTTCGGCAAACTCAAGCTTCAGACGATGGTGGCGCAAAAGAAGAGTTCGGCGCAGAGCGTGCAGTCGAAGGGGGGCGTTCAGCTCACAAACTTCGAGTTTTCGGCCGACCATTATGACGAAAACCGTCACTTCTTCCTCGCGCACTACTTCCGCGACCACTACGACCTATGGATGACGCAGCTGCCCAATGTCATTTCTGGCATCACCATCAACCGCATCGAACTGTGGGTGACAAACAAGACTGGGGCTACCACCAACACGCGCAACCTCATAGCCCTAACCGACCTTGGCGAGCGTGAACATTACAACGCCGAGTTCTGGCTGCCGTATGCTGATGCTGTGCCGTCGAACAGTGCCAACAACGCCTATCTCACACTCAACACCCGCCTCGGTGACCAGCGCGAGGTAACGCAAGCTTCGGGTTTACTCAACGAAATGGGGCTGACGGGCGGTGAGGATTTCGAGAAACTGGAAAGTGCACGTCTCCTCTCTCCGTCCGAATATCAACTCAATACGGCCTTGGGGTATGTGTCGCTCAAATCGATGCTTCAACCTGACCAAGTGCTGGCCGTGGCCTTTGAGTATACCTACCGCGGACAAATCTATCAGGTGGGCGAGTTCTCCACCGATCGCAAGGACAACACCCAAACACTGCTCGTCAAAGCACTGAAAAACACCGCCACCACGCCCGACCTGCTCAACTGGAATCTGATGATGCGTAACGTCTATGCATTGGGAGCCAGCTCGGTACAACGCGACAAATTCCGCCTTGACGTCAAGCTCCTTTCTGACGAGAGCGGCACCTATCTCACTTACATTCCCGAGGCAGGTCTGAAAGACAAAAAGCTGCTGAGCCTGATGGGATTGGACGAATTGGACAACAATAATAAGCGTAATCCCAACGGCTATTTCGACTTTGTGGAGGGCTATACCATCGATGCTGCATCAGGACGGGTGTTCTTCCCCACGGTAGAACCTTTCGGTGCACATTTGGCGCGCAAGATCGGCGACGAGACGTTGGCGCGCAAATATGCCTACACTGAACTCTACGATTCGACACGCAACAATGCCGAGCAAATAGCAGAACATAACAAGTTTCTCATCACCGGCCAGTTCAAAGCCACCAAAAACGATGAGATCCAGCTCGGCGCAGCCAATATCCCCCAAGGGAGCGTATCCGTAACAGCAGGCGGACAACTTCTCACCGAGGGCACGGACTACACCGTGGATTACTATTCTGGCATCGTCAAGATCCTCAACAAGAGCATCCTCGATGCCGGTACCCCCATCAACTGCTCGCTTGAATCGAACACCGACTATGGCATGCAGCGCAAGACGATGTTCGGTCTCAATTTCCAGTATGACTATTCCAAGGAATTCCAATTCGGCGGCTCCCTCCTCCATCTGGGTGAACAACCCCTCACGACTAAAGTGTCGATGGGCAGCGAACCGCTCAACAACACCATCTGGGGACTAAACGTAGCTTGGAAGAAACAAAGTCAATGGCTCACCGATGTACTCGACCGCATCCCTTTTGTACGAGCCACCACGCCATCGAGCATCAACTTTACGGCCGAATTTGCCCAGCTCATTGCAGGCGGTAATGCCGGAGCACAAGGCAACGCCTCATATATCGATGATTTCGAAAACTCGAAGTCAGTCATTGATGTGTCGCAACCGCAGACTTGGTCTCTCTCCTCTACCCCAGCCCTCTTCCCCGAAGCGAAGCTGAACAACGACATCCGCTATGGCTACAACCGTGCCCTGTTGGCATGGTATAACATCGACCCTCTTTTTACCCGCCGCAGCAGTTCGCTTACCCCAGGATACATCAAGACGGATCTCCACCAGCTCTCCGACCCTCGCGTCCGCGAAGTCTATATGTCCGACCTCTATCCCAACAAGAGCATCAGCTATAAAGAGGCGTCCACCCTCTCCGTACTCAATCTTGCCTTCTATCCCAACGAGCGCGGTCCCTACAACCTCGATCCCGCTCTCGACCGCAACGGTCATCTCCTACATCCTCAAAAGCGCTGGGGAGGAATGATGCGTCGATTAGAAACCTCTGATTTCGAGACAGCAAACATCGAATATGTAGAGTTCTGGATGATGGATCCCTTTACCGAGTTCAACGGTACAACCCCCAACTATTCGGGCGATCTCTACCTCAACCTCGGCGAAATCTCGGAGGATGTTCTGAAGGACGGCAAGAAGTTTTACGAGAGCGGCTTACCCACTGATGGCAGTACCGCGCAGACCATGGAGACCGTATGGGGCCGTGTACCCACGCAGAATGCCGTAACCTATGCCTTCAACACTTCTTCCGGCAGTCGCCGCGCACAAGATGTGGGTTACAACGGGCTTTCCTCCGAACAAGAGCGAGAATTTGGCGTCTATGCTCAATTCCTCAGTCAGGTGCAAAGCATCGTGCGCCCTGAGGTGTACGACTCTCTCCTCCTCAGCCCTTCAGCCGACCGCTACCACTACTTCCGTGGCAGCGACTGGGACGAGCAGCAAACCTCCATTCTGAACCGCTACAAGTACATCAACAATCCCAACGGCAACTCGGTAGCGGCGGAAGACAGCCCCGAGAGCTATTCCACGGCCTACAAAACTACGCCCGACGCCGAGGATCTTAATCAGGATTATACGCTCAACGAATACGAAAAGTATTACCAATACCGCATTCGCATCGCCCCCGAGGAGATGAGTGTGGGGCGTAACTACATCGTGGACATGCGTACAACCCACCCCAAGACCCGCGATGGCAACACTCCCGAAACGAAGTGGTACCTCTTCCGCATTCCCCTCAAAGAGTATGAGCGACGCGAAGGCAACATCAACGACTTCACTTCCATCCGCTTCATGCGCTTGTTCATGACGGGCTTTGACCAGCCCATAGTCCTTCGTTTTGCCACCCTCAACCTAGTGCGTGGAGAGTGGAAAGAATATGAACAACCGCTCTATACCGGCGCGATGTCCGATGCTTCGGGTACCATCTCCGTGAGTGCAGTGAACTTCGAGGAGAACAATGAGAAAACTCCCGTCAACTACGTCCTTCCACCAGGCATCAGCCGCGCCATTGAGCCGGGACAAGAGCAGGTATTGCAGAACAACGAGCAAGCCCTCGCCCTTACCATCAAAAATCTCGCGCCAGGCAATGCGCGCGCCGTCTTCAAGAACACGCAGCTCGACCTCCGCCGTTACAAACACCTCCAACTCTTCGTCCATGCCAATGCGCTGGCCGGCGAAACGGATGTGGAAAACGGACAGATGAGTCTCTTCCTCCGGCTCGGCTCGGACTACAAAAACAACTTCTACGAATACGAAATTCCTCTCACTCTCACCCCTGAGGGTAGCACCTATGCCGGCGAAGCTGGGCGGCGCGCCGTGTGGCCAGAGGAAAACATGATCGACCTCGATCTCTCGCTCTTCACTGATACGAAGCGCAACCGCAACAAGCAGAAATCCTTGGGGTTAACACCGTCTAACACGCTCTACAGCGAGTACGATGCAGCACGCCCCAAGAACAAGGTCAGCGTACAGGGTAATCCCTCGCTCGGCGAGATCCATACCATCATGATCGGAGTGCGCAACAATTCACGCGCCGCCAAGAGCATCGAGGTCTGGGCCAATGAGCTGCGCCTCCAAGAGTTTTCCAACAAGGGTGGATGGGCGGCACAAAGTCAGCTCAACATTCAACTCTCCGACCTCGCCACTGTCAATCTCAACGGGCATGTCGAGACCAACGGTTTCGGTGGATTGGAGGAGACTGTGAGCCAACGCCGTGATGATGACTTCTATCAATATTCCGTCACCACACAGATCGAAGCGGGTAAGCTCCTGCCCGAACGCGCCAAGCTTAATGCCCCTGTCTACTACTCCTATTCCAAGGAACGCAACGTACCGCGCTACAATCCCCTCGACACCGACCTTTCCATGCAGGCAGCCCTCGATGGACTGGCCACCAAGGTCGAACGCGACTCCCTACGCAACATCACGGACAAGGTGGTAGTCAATAAAAACTTCTCCGTCTCGGGACTGCGCTTCAACCGAACCACGAAAGGGCAACCTATGCCCTACGACTTGGGGAACTTCTCTTTCGGTTATGCTTTCTCCTCGCGGCACACCACGGGGCACACTACTGCTTGGGAACGTGACAATCATTGGAAGCTGAACTTTAACTATACGTACAGCCCCAATGTAAAACCCTACGAGCCGTTCAAAAAGGTGTTTCCCATTTCAACCAAGTGGTTCAAGATTTTACGCGACTGGGGCATCAACTATCTGCCACAGAGCCTGACGTTCAACTCAGACATCACACGCAATTACTACGAACTTCAAGAGCGTGATCTCGAACAGCTCGATAATACCACGCTCCCCCTGACTTTCGCTTCCGATTTTCTCTGGAACCGCTCTCTACAGCTACGCTGGGATCCCACAAAGCTCATTCACTTCAGCTTTTCTTCCGGTACAAATGCAGAGATCGAGCAGCCATACGTTGCCGTAAATCGGGACCTCTTCCCCGATGACTATACCTTCTGGAAAGACTCTGTCAGTCGCTCCATCCGTCAACTCGGACGTCCACTGTCATACCAACAGAACGTCGATCTCTCGTGGAATGTGCCCATCAACAAGTTTCCTCTCTTCGATTGGATTACCGCCGATACAAAATATGCCGCTTCCTACAACTGGACACGCGGATCGCAGTTGTCTGATGGAACGAACCTGGGCAACACCATTGCCAATCAGCGTAATGTGAGTGTGAACAGCCGCTTCAACCTCGAGACGCTCTATAACCATGTGCCATTTTTAAAGAAGGTAAACCGCAAATTTTCGGGGGCAGCATCTTCTACTGCGAAGAAGAAAGAGGAGCCGTTTGAGCAAGAGGTACAACTCCGTCCCGACACTACACTCACCATTCCCCACAACCGCCGCAGCAAAAAACTCCGCGTGGTAGCACTACGCCCCAATGGCACACGCTACGCCCTCCGCTACAAGGTGCTTGATGCCAACCGCATCGAACTGCTCAACCGCGACAGCATCAAGGTGAAGCTCACAGTGCATCCGGCACGGAAAGTGGAAGAACAATCATGGTACCGCGTGGCTGAATATTCGGCACGTGGGTTGATGATGCTGCGTAACGTGAACATCACTTACCGCAACACCTTCAACCTCTCTCTCCCTGGCTTCCTGCCCGAGATAGGCGATGCTTTAGGTCAGCGCAGCTTGGGCGGTGTGATGACACCGGGACTGGGCTTCGCTTTCGGTACAGTAGGTGAAGACTACATTCGCCAAGCCGCCGAACGCGGCTGGCTCCTCCGCGCCGATAGTGTGATCACGCCGGCCGTAACGAACCGGACGGAAGATATCCAGATCCGCGCCACCATCGAACCGTTGCGCGATCTGAAATTCAACTTCACCTTCTCGCGCAACCGCAACCGTTCGAAAAGCATCCAGTATATGTACGATGGCATGCCCACTAGCGAAACGGGCTCGTTCAGCATGACCACCCTATCCTTCGGATCGGCCTTTGCCTCGGCCGGCAATGCCGACAACGGATACCGTAATACCACATTCGACCGTTTCCTCAGCTTGCTCGAAGGCTACCGTACACGCCTCGAAGCACGCTATGTCGGGACGACTTATCCCAGCGGGTTAGGCGAGTATTCGGGCAAGGCTTTTGATCCCACTATCGGTACGGTGAGTAAGTATTCGGCCGATGTGTTGGTACCCGCCTTCCTCGATGCCTACGCCAGTGCTGGGCACGACGGTGAGCTCTTCCCTACCCTATCACGCCTACGCCCCAACTGGACGGCCTCCTACTCCGGCCTATCGGGGTTGCCCCTATTCCAGCGGTGGTTCAAGGCTTTCAACCTCAACCATGGGTACAAGAGCATCTATGCCGTGGGGGCGTACAGCTCCTTCCAGAGTTATCGTTCCCTATATGCAGGTCTGGGCTTCATCAGCAGTGTGGAAAATGGGCTGCCTACGCCCTCTTCCATGTTCGATGTCTCCACCGTTACGCTCAATGAAAGTTTCTCACCACTACTGGGCATCGACATGACTTTTCACAATGACCTCACGGCCAAAATGGAACTGCGCCGCACCCGCGTGCTCACCCTATCAATGACCTCGCAGCAGATCACGGAGACACACTCCAACGACTTTGTGTTTGGTGCGGGTTATAAGATCAGTGATTTCCGCATCTTCTCCCGTTCTGCCACAAAAAAGGCCATGGGCAACAACCGTCGACGCTCAAGCAGAAGCAGCACCACTCGGCAGAATGCCGCCAAGCAGAGCAACGCGTCGACCACAGATGCAAATATCAGCGGATTTGCCCACAGCCTGAATCTGCGCCTGGACATCTCTCTGCGCAACCAGAATGCCATCCAGCGCAACATTCTCACGACCCTCTCACAGGCCACGAGTGGAAACCGCGCAGTGCAAATCTCCTTCTCGGCCGACTATGCCGTTTCCCGACTGCTCACCCTATCAGCCTACTTCGACCGACAATACAACCGACCGCTACTCACCTCCTCGGCCTATCCTACCACCACACAGGACTTCGGCATCAACCTCCGATTTCAGCTGGCAAGATAACCGCAGGATACATAAACCATGGCAAGCCTGAATTCTGAATTCAGGCTTGCCATCTATTCGATACAGCCCCTCCAGCCTATGCGTTTTTCTCTACTCCTTTCCCTCCTTTTTCCTCTTGTCGCACTGAGTCAACCAGATGCACAGCCACCACACGACCTCGCCCTCCGTGTTGACAATCCAGGCGATTCAATCACCCATGCAGTCCTAGGGGTGTACAGTCGGGTGGTACATCTCCGTGGAGTGCAAATGTCGCTGTTCACGAGTGCCGCGCGCAACAAGAGCCGTGGTGTGCAGCTCTCTGGACTGGCCAACTTCGGTCAGACGCGCTTCGGAGGTGTACAGGCTGCAGCCTTGTTCAACTACACCCACCGCCTCCACGGCATGCAACTTTCTCCTCTAGCTAATCTCAACCTCTACCGTGCAAGCGGCTTGCAGCTCTCAGGTCTGACCAATCTCACCAACGATGGTCGTCATCTCGTCCAGATTGCACTCAGCAACATCGCGCTGACCTCCTTCCGCGGCGTACAGCTAGGGCTCGCCAACTATGTCGGCAGTCTGCGCGGTGTACAGATAGGTATGTTCAACCTAGCCAACGACCACAACCACGGTGGCGTGCAGATCGGTCTGCTCAACGCCACCGAGGACACCACCAGCATCAAAATAGGCCTTATCAACCTCACCCCACAAACGCACACGCAACTCATGATGTGGACGGGCAATACTACGAGCAGCAACCTAGCCGCCCGCTTTCTCAACGGACGCTTCTACACACTCATCGGTCTCGGGGCTTACTATCACGGCTTGAGCGATCGGTTTTCTGGCTCCCTCTTCTACCGGGTCGGACTGCGCCAACCCGTTATGCAGAAGTGGTACGTCACCACCGATATAGGCTTCATCCATATAGAAGATACCGAAGACACAAATCCAGACACCCTGCACCGCATGTTCGGATTTCAGGCGCACGTTGGAATCGAGTGGATGTTACACCCCAAATGCTCCCTCTTTACTACCACAGGATGGAACATCACGCGTCACTACACGCGTTACGATCGTTTTGACCACAAGCCTCTTTTCGAACTCGGCCTACTCCTCTTCTAAGTTGAAAATCGATCAGCCAGACCACCATGCTCAGACAACTGCTCTTCTCCCTACTCCTCTTCCCCCTACTCATCGCCGCGCAGACGGATTCCACCACCAGCACCTTCCTCCCCCACGCTTCTGACACTGCCACATCAGCTTGGCTTGCCTCTCCGATGAAAGGTATGCAGCACCGTTGGTTCGGACATGCCTTAGGCTTTGCCGAACCACACGCACTCCCCGACTCAGCCTTATCCTTCCACCTCCCCTCCAAGCCGCAACCCTATCGCGCGGCCATGCAGACCGCTCTTATCAACATCGGCGTCTGGTCATTCGACCGCTTCGTGCTCAATGCCGAATTTGCCCGTATTTCCCCTAAGACCATTGGCCACAACATCCGCAACGGTTTTGTCTGGGACAATGACAAATTCTCCACCAACCTTTTCGCACACCCCTACCACGGCGGCCTCTATTTCAACACTGCGCGCAGCAACGGAATGAACTTCTGGCAGTCCATCCCCTATGCCGCTGGTGGAAGCCTGATGTGGGAGATTGCAGCCGAACGCGAACCACCTGCCATCAACGACTGGATGGCCACCACCCTCGGTGGGGTCGCTCTGGGTGAGATGACCCACCGCATCGCTCTCCTCGCCCTCGACGAAAGCGACAGCGGCTGGCGGCGCGTGGGTCGTGAAGTGGTAGCCTTTATCGCCTCACCCATCCGTGGAATGAATCGCTTACTCTCAGGTGATGCATGGCGTGTGCGCACCCACCATTACAAATACCACGATTTCCGTGCCATCCCCGTACATCTCACCCTCGGGCTAGGCAACCGCTATCTCAGTGACAACCACCACCTTTTCTTTGGCGAACACGCCCCATACGTCAACCTCACGCTGACCTATGGCGATGCCTTTGATAAGACACGACTTAATCCCTACGACTATTTCTTCCTCAACTTCACAAGCAATCTCACCGGCAACCAGCCGCTCATCAGCGAGGTAAACCTCGTAGCACAGCTTTATGCACGCGACATTCCCCTCTCCGACCGGATCGAAGCCCTCGCTGGCATCTATCAACATTTCAACTACTACGACTCTGAACCAGTAATCGACGGCAAGACAGCTACTCCATTCAAGATTTCAGAAGCCGCTTCCGCAGGTCCGGGTGCCATCTTCCGCGTAGGTGCTCCCAACGGTAAGATACGAATTGAACAGCAGATGTTTGCCAGTTTTATACTCCTCGGTGGAAGCCTTTCTGACTACTACCGCGTCATCGACCGCAACTACAACATGGGAAGCGGATTCAGTTTGCAAAGCAATACCCTCGTCCGCCTGCAACGTGACATTTTTATCGCGCTCCAGCTCAAACACTATTACCTTTACACACTCAAAGGCTACACGGAGAAGCAACTGCACGAAAGCGATCCGCTGTACCTTAACGCCCAAGGCGATCGCAGTAAGGTACATCTCACCTTATTCAAGACCTGTCTCAATATCCCCATCGCCCCAGGCTTGCGTCTCGGTTGGGACAACTACGTCTACTTGCGCAACACGAACTACCGCACTCATCCACGCATCCGTTACAACACCTTCGAGACCCGTCTCGGACTATATCTTGAATTATAATCTGTGAGATTGCACCTCACGGCACGCAAAATGCGGAGGAACACACGCTCCTCCGCATTCTTTGTGATTTCTACGCCTTAGAATAAAATTACCACGGCATTGTAATCTGACTCCAACGCCGTGAAACGATACACTACTGGCCACAGTCATGCAAAAAGTCGGCAACAACAAAAGAACTTCCGCCCACAAAGATTGTATCATCAAGCGAAGCTGCAGCACGGGCGGCGCAGCAGGCGGCTTCAACTGTGGAGAAAGTCGCACCCTCGATGCCTACTTCAGCAGCCAAGGCTGCAAGCTCCGTGGCTGGCAATGCACGCTGCACGGATGCTTGGGTGAAATAGTAGTGTGCGCCATGAGGAAGAAGGCGGAGAATACTACGCACATCCTTGTCGCCACTCGCTCCAAACACCACATGAAGACGATCTGAAGGGATTTCCAGCAGTTGGAGCGAGAGCCAACGCCATGCATCGAGGTTGTGACCTGTGTCGCAAACAATGCGCGGCTGTTCGTTCACACATTGCCAGCGCCCCATCAGTCCCGTGAGCATGCAGACCTCAGCGAAACCTCGGTGCACGGCCTCGGGTGTGAGCCGCGCGCGAAGTGGTGTAGGCAGGTGCCGGATTGCACTGAGAATGGTGCAAGCATTGGCCTCTTGACAACGCCCCGTAAGGGCGAAGTCCAGCATACCGTAATCAGCAGTCTTCAGACGGAGCACGTTCTGCTCAGACACCACCTTCTCAACGTGCATCTCCTCTTCGGCAAAAAAGAGGGGAGCACCTTCCGACTGTGCTTTAAGGATGAACACGGGACGCGTCTGCTCGTCTGCCTGACCAACCACTACAGGAGTGGAAGGCTTAATGATTCCTGCCTTTTCCACGGCTATTTCGGAGAGAGTATTGCCAAGAAACTGTGTGTGGTCAAGGGAGATATTAGTGATCACAGAGAGAATTGGCGAAAGGATATTGGTGCAATCCAAACGCCCCCCCAATCCGACTTCGACAACAGAAATGTCCACGTGTTCTTCCTCGAAATACTTGAAGGCCAACGCGGTGGTGAGCTCGAAGAAGGAGGGGTGAAGCGGTTCGAAAAAGGTGCGTTCATCGGCCACAAAATCGATGACACGCTGCTCCGGAATAGGTTTTCCATCCACGCGGATGCGCTCACGGAAATCCACCAAGTGCGGTGAGGTATAAAGCCCTACGCGCAAACCCGCACTTTGCAGCACGGCAGCAAGAGTATGAGACGTCGAACCCTTTCCATTCGTTCCTGCCACATGAATCGTGGGGTAACGGCGGTGGGGATGCCCAAAGTGGTCATCGAGGATTTCGGTAGTAGATAGTCCCTCCTTATACGCTCCTGCCCCGATGTTCTGAAACAACGGGGCAGAAGTAAAGAGGTACTCCAAAGTTTCGGAATAAGTCATGGAGTGATGAAAAGAGGTCAACTGAAATAGGCGCGGAAGGAACTGAATATCTTATCCTTCACACTCTTGGTCGGGCGGAGGTTGTCACTGTCCTTCATTTTCTCGAAAGCTTTCTTCTCCTCCTTATCGAGGTTTTCGGGAATATAGACACTAATATTGATCACGATGTCACCACGGCCGTAACCATAGCCCGCCACGGCCGGAAGCCCTTTGCCGCGCAGACGCATGCGAGTGCCGGGCTGAGTGCCGGATTTGATGGTGACGCGAGCGCGTCCGTCGAGTGTGGGCACTTCCACGACATCACCCAGCGTGGCCTGACTCACGGTGAGGAGAAGGTTGTAAATCAGATCGTTGTCGTCACGGATGAAATCATCGTGGGGGATTTCTTCAATGAGCACCTGGATATCACCAGGGACACCATTGTGCTTAGCCATATGCCCTTTGCCCTGAGCATTGAGTACCATGCCCTCGGCTACGCCGGCAGGTATGTTGATCTCCACAATCTCTTCGCCGGGCACAGTGCCCTCGCCGTGACACTTGTGGCACTTATGCTTGATCACCGTGCCCTCGCCATGGCAGGTAGGACAGGGCGACTGCTGCTGCACCATGCCAAAGATGCTCCGGGCATTGCGCACTACATAGCCACTGCCGTGGCAAGTGGAACAGGTCTCTGGACTATGTCCTTTTTCGCAGCCCGAACCGCCACACTCATCGCAAAGCACCTGCTTCTTGACTTTGAACTTCTTTGTTACGCCCTTACTGATCTCTTCAAGCGTAAGGCGCGTCTTAAGGCGCAGATCGCCACCACGGTGCTGCTGCGGCTGACCGCCGCCAAAACCACCGAAACCGCCGAAGCCTCCCCCCATTCCTGAGAAGATGTCGCTGAAGTGCGAGAAGATGTCGTTGATATCCGTGAAGCCCGCACCATTTCCACCGAAACCGCCCGCACCGTTCAATCCGGCCTTTCCGAACTGGTCGTAACGTTGACGCTTTTCTGGATCGCGCAGCACCTCGTAAGCCTCTGCCGCCTCCTTGAACTTTTCTTCCGCGGCCTTGTCGCCCGGGTTCTTGTCGGGGTGATATTTCATGGCCACCTTGCGGTAAGCCTTCTTGATGTCGGCATCGCTCGCACTCTTATCGACACCCAATATGTTGTAATAATCAAGATCTGCCATAATGATGAATTGCTTGGGGAGGGACATACCTCCGCTGCTTGTCTAAAATTTCGATCTGTGCCTCCCGATCGTCTGACTCGGGTGGCAGCATCAGCGCCGGTGGTAGAAAGTGTCGATCGGCAGGCGTTGACGCGTGCCGCGTACACCGTTGGCAGCGCGGATGCCACAAGGGATAACCATATTGATCTCCACACCACAACCCGAAAGGTCGAGAATGCGTTTTACCCGGCGATGGTCGAAGCCTTCCAGAGGACAAGTGTCGTAGCCTTGTTCAGCCATCCCAAGCATAAAGGTTTGCGCTGCCAAGGCGCAACTCTTATGGATAGAGACCCGGATGTCAGCCTCGGACAGTTTTGTCATCATGGGACGGAACAAACTCGTGGTGCAGGCCAGCAAGCGGCGGAATGCACCGAGCACACCGAAAGCGCGCCCATAAACAAAAGGCATGAGTTTGCCATAATATTGCTGATGTAGTTTAGCATATTTTTCCTGCTTGTCAGCAGGAAATTCATTGCGTACCTGCATCAGGTTCATTTCCAAGTTGAGACGCGCATGCAGCTTTGCCTTGTCGTGACGCGTCACAAAGACCACGACTTCCTGCGCCGTGGTCATCGAATTCTGACCGAGACAAGCCTCCGCCAGCTGTTTAATCACCGTCCGATCAGTGATGTGGTAGGCCTCCCACAGCTGCATATTGCTGCTCGTCGGAGCAAGTACAGCCAGTTCTATGCACTGCCGCACTTTGGCCGTATCGAGCGGCTGCGCAGGATCAAACGCGCGCACCGCCCGACGGTGCTGTAATAAGTCGATCAATGCCATAACTGTGTATAATTTACTGACCGACTGCAACCTTTGCGTGGCGCAGGACTTTGTCGTTGAGCAAGTAGCCCGTCTGAACACAGTCCATCACAAGCCCCTTCTTTGTCTCGTCCTCAGTAGGAAGAAGGGCAATAGCCTCATGGTAATCGGTATCAAATGGGGCATCGGTTGTATCCATACGCTTCAATCCCTGCTGCTCAAGCGTGCGCATCAGCTTCTGGGTTACGAGCTCCAAGCCTTCACGCAACGTGTTCACATCATCGCTCTTTGCCATATTGGCAGCTGCGCGCTCCATATCATCGAGGATGGGAAGCAGGCTCTCCAATACTTTCTGTCCACCGTTCAGAATAAGTTCCGTCTGGCGGGCGATGCTGTGCTTGCGAAAATTGGCAAAATCCGCCATCTGGCGCGCTAGGCGATCTTTAAGATCGGCAATCTCAGCCTCTGCAAGGGCTAATTTTTCCTCCACGGTCTGCTCTACGACAGGCTCAACAGCCTCAGCAGTGTCGACCTGAGCATCGCCCTTAGTCTGTGCATCGCATTCGGGAGCTTGATAGTCGGAGGCGCAACCTTCAGTTGCGGGATTTTCCATTGCAGGATTATCGAATACTTGTTGTTCCATGGTTGATTTCATAAGTTTGACCCCCTTTCAGCAACTTATGTGCCGAGAGAGGGTCAGAATGATCATTGAAGTTCTCCGTAGAGCTTTTGGCGAAGCTCACGGATGCGTTCATCGTGGATGTAATCCTCGTAGGACATTAGCTTGTCAATCATACCGTTTGGTGTCAGTTCGATCACGCGGTTGGCTACGGTGTTGATGAACTCATGGTCATGCGAAGCGAAGAGGATGTTACCACGGAAGCCTTTCAAATTGTTGTTGAAAGCTTGTATGGACTCCATATCAAGGTGGTTGGTAGGCGTGTCGAGGATAAGACAGTTGGCATTACGCAGCTGCATGCGCGCAATCATGCATCGCATCTTCTCACCTCCCGACAAGACGTTCACCTTCTTCATGATCTCCTCGTCCTTGAAAAGCATACGGCCAAGAAATGCTTTGAAATACACTTCATTACCCTCGCCATATTGCATCAGCCAATCAAGCATATTTAGATCAGTATCGAAGAACCCGGTGTTGTCCAAGGGAAGGTAAGCTGTAGTAATGGTAACTCCCCAGTTATACGTACCCGCCGCGGGCTCTTGATGGCCATTAATAATTTCAAACAGAGCCGTCATGGCGCGGGGATCATGGCTGATGAAGACTACCTTCTGCTCACGCTCGATCTGAAAACTGATATTGTCGAAAAGCACCGTTCCATCGTCCGAAACAGCTTTCAGATCAGCTACTTCAAGGATCTGGTTACCGGGTTCGCGCTCCATCTGGAAAATGATGCCCGGATAACGGCGTGTGGAAGGCTTAATCTCATCCACATTCAAACGCTCCAGCATCTTCTTACGCGAGGTGGTCTGACGGCTCTTGGCCACATTGGCAGAAAAACGGCGAATAAATTCTTCCAGCTCCTTCTTCTTCTCCTCGGCCTTCTGACGCTGATTCTGAGCTTGGCGTAGAGCAAGTTGAGAAGATTCATACCAGAAGGAGTAGTTGCCAGAGAACATCGTTACCTTACCGAAGTCGATATCGACAGTGTGGGTGCACACTTGGTCGAGGAAGTGGCGGTCGTGACTCACCACCAGCACTGTGTGCTCGAAGTTGCCCAGATACTCTTCCAGCCACTCTACGGTTTCGAGATCGAGGTCGTTGGTGGGCTCATCAAGGAGAAGATTATCAGGCTCGCCAAAGAGTGCCTGTGCCAACATCACGCGCACCTTCTGTTTACCAGAAAGATCGCCCATGAGTTTCTGATGGAGCGCATCCTTGATGCCCAAACCGGCAAGCAGTGTAGCCGCATCATTCTCTGCGGTATAACCGCCGATGCTAGCAAACTTGTCTTCTAATTCTGCTACCTTGATGCCGTCCTCGTCCGTGAAATCCTCTTTGGCATAGAGGGCATTGCGTTCTTGCATCACTGACCAAAGAACGGTATGACCTTGGAGCACAGTGTCGAGGACTGTCTGGTCGTCATATTTAAAGTGATCCTGCGAGAGCACCGAGAGACGCTCGCCAGATCCCAGCTCCACCTTACCTTTGGTGGGCTCCAGTTCACCACTGATGGCTTTGAGCAGCGTGGACTTTCCAGCACCATTGGCACCAATTACGCCATAAATATTACCATTGGTGAACTTCATGTTCACATCTTGGTACAAGACGCGCTTGCCAAATTGCACCGCGATATTTGAGAGAGTAATCATATTCGATTAGGGGATTTGAAAAGGTTGGAGCATGCTGTTCTTGTTCCAACCACAATGCTTATGTGCAAAGGTACGCATTTTTTTCAGGAACTGCCATCTAACACTTTCTATTTGTAGCTCATAGAGGTGTCATAAGGGTAAGAAATGAAAGGCGAGTTTTCGATATGGCCATTTAGACAATCCGTGAGAAAGACAGTTCGTTCGCTGGCCAATCCACGGAAAAAGCGTAATTTTGCATAGCAATCCCGATGACAGTTTCCCTTTTCTTCAACCTTATGCAGCCCTACGTCCACCTTCACGTCCACTCTCACTACTCTATCCTTGACGGACAAGCTTCTATCTCTAATCTGGTAGACAAAGCCATCCGTGATGGAATGCAAGGTATGGCACTGACCGACCATGGCAATATGATGGGTATCAAAGAGTTCTTCAACTACACGAACAAAGTGTGTGGCAGTGCCCGAAAAGAAGTAAAGGCGGCGAACGAAAAGATTGCATCCCTGAAAGATGGAACCTATAAGCCCCAACTCGATAAAGACGGAAAAAATCCTGACGAAGGGAAAAGTGCCGAACAGCTTATCCAAGAATGTGAAGCCATTATTGCCAAGAAGTCGGCCGCGGCAAACTTCAAACCTATTTTTGGCTGCGAGATGTATTGCGCCCGACGCAAGAAGGAGCTAAAGGAACTCAAAGAAGACCGTAGCGGATGGCACCTGGTGGTGCTGGCGAAGAACGAAGTGGGCTACTATAACCTCATCAAGTTGGTCAGCCGCGCGTGGGTAGACGGATTTTATATGCGTCCGCGTACCGACAAAGAGGACTTGGAGCGCTATCACGAAGGCCTGATTGTCAGCTCAGCCTGTCTGGGAGGTGAAATCCCTCAAAAAATCATGCACGATGATGAAGCTGGCGCCGAGGAAGCCGTGCAATGGTTCAAAAGAGTATTCGGTGAAGATTACTACCTCGAACTCCAACGCCACAAGGTGACCGACCCCGAACAACGTGCCAACCGAGAAACATATCCACTTCAGGTGAAGACGAATGCCGTCCTCCTAAAATTGGCGCAAAAGCACGGGGTTAAGGTGATTTGCACCAACGATGCACACTTCGTGGATGAGGAAAATGCAGAAAGCCACGACCGGCTTATTTGCCTCTCTACAAACCACTATTACGGTGATGCCAATCGTTTGCTCTATTCGAAGCAGGAATGGTTCAAAACTCAAGCCGAGATGAACGAAGTTTTTGCCGACTTGCCCGAGGCTCTAGCCAATACGGTAGAGATTTGCGAAAAAGTAGAACGTTACAGCATCGACCACGGTCCTATCATGCCGAACTACGACATTCCAGAAGACTTCGGCACAGAAGAAGAATACCGCCAACGCTTCACAAAAGAAGATTTGTACAACGAATTCACCCAGGACGAAAACGGCAACGTTGTACTTTCGCGCGAAGAGGGAGAGGACAAGATTCAAAAACTTGGAGGCTACAACAAGCTCTATCGCATCAAGCTAGAAGCCGACTACCTCTCCAAAATTTCATATGAGGGTGCACGTTGGCGTTATGGCGATCCTTTAAATGATGAGACGAAAGAGCGGATCAAATTCGAGCTGCATATCATGAAGACGATGGGATTCCCGGGCTATTTTCTTATCGTCCAAGACTACATCAAGCAAGCGCGCGAGCAACTTTCAGTCTCCGTTGGTCCTGGCCGTGGATCGGCTGCTGGAAGTGCCGTTGCCTACTGCCTCCGCATTACAGATATTGATCCTATCAAATATGACCTCCTGTTTGAGCGTTTTCTGAACCCCGACCGCATATCCCTACCCGATATCGATGTAGATTTTGACGATGACGGTCGTGGGCGTGTGTTGCAGTGGGTAACTGAAAAGTACGGTGCCGAAAAGGTAGCACACATCATCACCTACGGTACGATGGCCACCAAGTCAGCCCTCAAAGACGTGGCGCGCGTACAACAATTGCCGCTTCACGAAAGCAATCGCCTATGCAAGCTCATTCCCGATAAACTACCCGAAGGTCCTGACGGAAAATCGCCGAAAATGAACCTTCCCAATGCTATTGCTGCTATCCCCGAACTGCGACTGGCAGAATCTTCGCCTGACCCTGTGCTGCGCGATACGATACGCTATGCCAAAATGCTCGAAGGCAATGTGCGCAACACCGGCGTGCATGCTTGCGGTATCATCATCTGTCGGGATGACATCTCCGACTGGGTGCCCATCTCGACCGCCGATGACAAGGAAACTGGCGAAAAACTTCGCTGCACCCAATATGAAGGCAGCGTCATCGAAGAGACGGGGCTCATCAAAATGGACTTCCTTGGGCTAAAAACACTGTCTGTACTCCGGGAGGCCGTAGAAAACATCCGTCTCTCCCTAGGAATCGAATTGGATATTGACCGAGTGGACATCGATGACCCGGCAACGTACAAACTCTACTGTGATGGGCAGACCATTGGTACGTTCCAGTTCGAGTCCCCAGGAATGCAGAAGTATCTTCGTGAGCTGCAGCCCTCCACATTCGAAGACCTAATCGCCATGAATGCCCTCTACCGTCCAGGACCAATGGCCTATATTCCACAGTTCATTCGTCGCAAACATGGAGAAGAACCCATTACCTACGATCTGGATTGTATGGAAAAATATCTCAAAGAAACCTATGGGATTACGGTCTATCAGGAACAAGTCATGCTACTCTCCCGCGAGATTGCCAACTTTACGCGCGGAGAGAGTGACAACTTGCGCAAGGCGATGGGTAAAAAACTCATCGACAAGTTGAACCATATGTATCCCAAGTTTGTGGCGGGTGGCACAGCCAACGGCCATGACCCCAAGAAACTGGAAAAAATATGGGAAGATTGGCGTGCTTTTGCTTCGTATGCGTTCAACAAGAGTCACGCCACGTGCTATTCGTGGGTGGCCTATCAAACAGCTTACCTGAAAGCCAACTTCCCAGCACAGTTCATGGCGGGGGCGATGAGTCGAGAACTGAGCAACATCACCACGCTGACCAAGCTACTGGATGAATGCACGGCAATGGATGTGGCTTGTTTAGGCCCCGATGTCAATGAGAGCTACCAGAAATTTTCTGTCAATCACTTGGGACAAATTCGATTTGGTATGGCTGGCATCAAAGGTGTGGGTGAAAATGCGGTACAGCACATCATCAACGAGCGCAAGGAACATGGAACATTCACATCAATCTATGATTTCTTCGAGCGCATCAACCTCAACATCTGCAACCGCAAGAACATAGAATGTTTGGCTTTGGCCGGGGCATTTGACAGCTTCGGGACAGTGTCTCGCGAGCAATTCTTCGCAGCCGATGATCGGGGAAATATTTTCATCGATGAACTGATGCTCTACGGACAGCACTACCGAAAGGGAAAAGAAGAGTCCAGCAACTCACTGTTTGGTGGATTTGACGCTATTGAGCTCTCTCGCCCCCAACCGACAACGACCTATGAAAAGTGGACAGACCTCGAGCGTTTAAACCGTGAGCGCGATCTTATCGGTATCTATTTGAGTGGCCATCCACTGGATGAGTATGCCATCATCCTCAAAAATGTCTGTACCGCGCAAATGGCCAGCCTCGCCGATCTGACACCTTTCCTCAATACCGACATTTCCTTCGGCGGTATCGTAACGGATGTAGAGGAGCGCATCAGCAAGCGTGGTTCAGCTTTCGGCCGCATCCGCATCGAAGACTACTCTGGTGGAGAAAGCCTGCTTGTGTTCGGCGATGAGTGGGCACAGTTCAAGGGCTATTTCGTGGCCGGTAATTTCGTGTTCGTATCTGCAAAGGTTACTCCCGGCAAATGGAAGCCTGAAGAACCCGAACTGCACTTTCAACAAGTAGATTGGCTCTCAGACGCCAAAGAAAGTAAGATCCGAAGCATCACCATCCACGCCGACGTTACACTACTGGATGCAATGTTGGTGGCTGAAATCATTCAAATCATCCAATCCGTAAAAGGAGAACATGACTTGAACTTCAACATCGTGGATCCCGAAACACACAGCCAAGTGACACTTACCACTCAGGATGCGCGCATCGACATCAATAGCCAATTACTTCACTTCATCCACACGCATCCTGCTCTTTCTTACAAAATCAACTAAGACACTTCGTGGCCGCACGTTTAACGCTTCTCGTCTGCACCCTCAACGACCGTATTCTCCACGTCCCCGCACTGCTTCTTCCGCAGCGCGAAGACGTGGAATATGTGGTTTCTTTCCAGTACACGGCTGAAATGTTCTACCACATGATCCCCGAAGAACTGTACTCCCGTTCAGACGTTCACCTCTTTCCTATCTTGGGTTCTGGAATTTCGGCCAATCGCAATAATGCTCTTCGCCATTGCGAAACGGAGCTTGCGCTACTCGCTGATGACGATGCACGCTACACCGATGCACAACTTACTGGCGTGATCCACTATTTTCAAAGCCACCCTGATACAGACATCGCCTGCTTTCAGGTCATCGATCAAGGTGGAACTCCACTAAAAGATTACGTCAAGCAAGAATTTGACTATGCCCATCGCCCCTCGGGAAGCTATTTCAGTAGTCTGGAAATTGTATTCCGCACTGATGCACCTATCCCAGCTTTTGATACACGATTTGGATTAGGAGCAGATTATCTGTCTTGTGGCGAGGAAGAAGTATTCCTACACTTAGCCTACCGCCAAGGAGCACGGATCCAGTATGTTCCCCAGATTTTGTGCACCATTCCCACGATAGAAACTACGGGAGCGCGTTTTGCATTTGACAAGCGTGTAAGACGTTCCAAAGGTGCTGTGCTCTATATGATGCATGGCTATATAGGTGCACTCCTGCGCATCACCCGCCAAGCTTTGACGCTCCGCCCATGGAAATTCGCACGACAGGCATGGTGGGATATGTATGACGGCATTCATTATCTATTGCATCACCCCCTCAACGAAGGAGTGGCCAACGAAATCCCTCTGGATTTTCAACCCATCGAAACTTGGAAGATCCCTTGACACCTATGCCTACTCTTCTCCCCTTTTCCTCCATGACCGATTTCCTCCATAGGCATTTTGACGTCCCTGTCCAGAAGCTCTCTGTGCATGCAGGATTTACTTGCCCCAACCGAGATGGGAACTTGGGTGTCGGTGGATGCACTTATTGTAACAACCAGACTTTCCATCCCGATTATTGTACTCCCACAGAGGGAGTAACTCAACAATTGGAGCGAGGTAAGAGCTTTTTTCAGCGTGCACGTCAGCAACGCTATACCAAACGAGGAAAAGACCTGCCTAAAGATGTAAAACATCACCAGAAGTATCTAGCCTATTTCCAAGCTTACACCAGCACTTACGGAGAATTGGAACAGCTAAAGTGTCTATATGAAGAAGCACTTGCTGTAAAGGATGTAGTTGGGCTAGTCATCGGAACACGTCCAGACTGCATGCCCGACAACTTACTCGACTACTTCGAACAACTCAGTCAGAGGGTGTTCGTCCATATAGAATATGGTGTAGAGAGTACACAAGACAAAACCCTTCAACGGATCAACCGTGGTCACGATTTTGCATGTTCCTCAGCAACCATCGTCCGAACGGCTCAACGTGGTCTTTCTGTGGGGGCGCACCTTATCCTCGGGTTGCCGGGTGAAGATCGAGAAGAGATTCTTGCACAAGCCGATGTGATCAATGCACTTCCACTGAATACTCTGAAGCTCCACCAGCTTCAGATCGTCCGTGGAACGGCTATGGCATACGAATATCAATGTGCACTCCGTGAAGGACGAAAGGATTTTCAGCTGTACAGTGCAGAGGAATACTGCATGCTTGTCGTTGATTTTCTCGAACGCCTTCGTCCAACACTCATCGTTGAGCGATTCACCTCTTCATCCCCCCGAGACCTGCTCATTGCTCCTGATTGGAGGATGAAAAATCACGAATTTGTAGCACTGGTGGTACGCGAATTTCATCGTCGAAATACGTTTCAAGGCTATCGCTATTCACCTCAATAAATCGCCATGATACACCAGATCCAAACACTTAACCATCCTGGTTTAGAGGTTTTCGCCTCACTGACAGAGGCACAATTGCGTCATCTGCCCGAAACGGAATGGGGTATTTTCATCGCCGAAAGTCCCAAAGTGATTCACGTAGCCTTGGATTGCGGCTATATTCCACTCTCCTTACTTTGTGAAGAACGCCACCTCACAGGCGATGCAGCCTCCATTGTGGAACGTTGCGGCGAAATCCCTATCTATACCGGAGCACGCGAACTCTTGGCATCATTAACAGGCTACACACTCACACGCGGAGTACTTTGTACCATGCAACGTCCCCAAACGCCCACCCTAACGTCTGTATGCCGTGATGCCCGCCGTGTTGTGATCATCGATGGAGTTTCTGACACAACGAACATTGGAGCCATCTTTCGTTCTGCTGCGGCATTGGGCATAGATGCCGTACTGCTTACGCGCACCAGCTGCGATCCGCTGAACCGACGCTCTATCCGCGTCTCAATGGGGAGCGTATTCCTCGTACCTTGGACTTGGATCGATAATCCTCAACAGCTAAAATCATTAGGCTTTCGCACTGCCGCTATGGCTCTTTCCGACAGCTCCATAGCTTTGGATTCTCCACAGTTGAAAGCAGAGGAACGTATAGCAATCATCATGGGCACAGAAGGTGATGGATTGTCGTACGATGTGATTCACGCATCCGACTACGTGGTGCGCATCCCGATGTCCCATCAAGTGGATTCCCTGAATGTTGCTGCAGCTGCTGCCATAGCCTTTTGGGAACTGCGCGTACAGAAATAATAAAGACTCCAACGCTCAGTGTACAGGATATTTCGAAGGGTAAGCTGCAGACTTTCGTTGCTCTTGATCACTTTCCCTACGCATTTTATGCCCTAATCGATGCAGTTTCCTTTTTTATCATTACCTTTGCGCACAATTATTGGATTAAGTGTTGTCTTTCATGCCTTCTTGTCGCAAAAAGACGTACTTACTCTCCGAAACAAGCCATAAAGAAAAGGTCGGTAAATCCGACAGACATGAATAGTTCTCTATCAATGAGCAAGAAATTCACGGAACGCAGCGGCATGAATCTTTATGCCGTCAACCAAGAAGTACTGAAAGAATGGGACGAGGCCGATCTCTTCCATAAAAGTATGTCTGAGCGCGAAGGATGCCCCTCATATGTCTTTTTCGAAGGTCCCCCTTCGGCCAATGGACACCCCGGCATCCATCACGTCATGGCACGCACCATTAAGGATGTGTTCTGCCGATATAAAACCATGCAAGGTTTCCAAGTGAAGCGCAAAGCAGGCTGGGACACCCATGGCCTCCCCGTGGAGTTAGGCGTGGAAAAGGATCTGGGCATCACAAAAGAAGACATAGGAACGAAAATCTCCATTGAAGACTACAATGCCCACTGCCGTAAGAACGTCATGATGTTCACACAGGAGTGGACGGACTTATCGCACCTCATGGGCTACTGGGTTGACATGGAGCATCCGTATGTTACTTACGAGAATTCCTACATCGAGACCCTATGGTGGCTGCTGAGCCAACTTTATAAAAAGGGATTGCTCTATAAGGGATATACCATTCAGCCGTATAGTCCTGCTGCGGGTACGGGGTTGTCCAGCCATGAGCTGAACCAACCGGGCTGTTACCGTGATGTCAAGGACACGACTGTAACAGCACAATTTGAAATTCTGAATCCGAAAGCGGAGATGAACAAATGGGGTAAGCCTGTCTTCTTGGCTTGGACCACTACGCCTTGGACTTTACCCTCGAATACAGCACTCTGTGTTGGGCCTGACATCGACTATGTAGCCGTTCAGACGTTCAACCCCTATACAGCACAGCCCATCACAGCCATTATAGCCGAGAGTCGCGTTTCCGCCTACTTAAAGCCCGAAGGCGAAACCGCCGAAATGACCTTCACCGTAAGCGACAAAATCCTGCCTTACCGTATAGTCGGCACATATAAAGGCCGCGACTTAGTGGGACTTCGCTATGCACAATTGATGCCTTGGATCAAGCCTACGGAGAAGCTCAATGATCTGGCAGCCTCATTCGTCTCGAACTACGCCACAGCACATCCCGAAAAACTGTTCACCATTGGGCAGGATACCTTTGTGGAAATGGGCGATGAAGCGTTCCGCGTCATTCCTGGTGACTACGTAACTACCGAAGACGGTACGGGAATTGTTCACATCGCGCCCACTTTCGGTGCAGACGATGCCAAAGTGGCTAAGGCGGCGGGCATCCCCTCACTCTTCGTGCTCAACCAGGCAGGGGAAACACGCCCCATGGTAGATCTGACTGGAAAATATTATACACTTGATGAGTGCGCCCCCGATTTCATTGAACATTGTGTCAATGTGCAGCTCTACGAACAGCACGCCGGTGACTTCGTTAAAAATGCCTATAACCCTCGCTTCAACACAGAAGGCAAATATGACGAAACCGCGGCCAACAAAGCAGAAGACCTCAATGTTGTACTCTGCATGGAGATGAAGCAAGAGGGAAGTGCTTATAAGATTGAAAAGCATATCCACAACTACCCTCATTGCTGGCGCACGGACAAGCCTGTACTCTACTATCCTTTGGACAGCTGGTTCATCCGCTCCACCGCAGTCAAAGAGCGTATGATGGAACTGAACCGTTCTATCCTCTGGAAACCCGAATCTACCGGTACGGGGCGTTTCGGCAAATGGCTGGAAAATCTCAATGACTGGAACCTCAGCCGTTCGCGCTATTGGGGTACCCCACTTCCCATCTGGCGCAATGCGGAAACACGTGAAGAAATCTGCATCGGATCCTTACAACAGCTCTTTGACGAGATTGAAAAATCGGTAACCGCAGGCTTCATGAGCCACAACCCCTTGAAAGAAAAAGGTTTCGTACCTGGCGATTACGACACAGACAACTATCACCTCATCGATCTCCACCGTCCTTATGTGGATCAGATTGTACTGGTATCACCCTCGGGAAAACCACTCCATCGTGAAACGGATCTCATCGATGTCTGGTTTGACTCTGGTGCCATGCCCTATGCACAGATCCACTACCCCTTTGAGAACAAGGAAGCACTGGATCAGCATTCCGTCTATCCTGCTGATTTTATAGCAGAAGGGGTAGATCAAACTCGTGGCTGGTTCTTCACACTACACGCCATCGCCACGATGGTGTTTGACAGTGTAGCCTTCAAAGCTGTTATCTCTAATGGCCTAGTGTTAGACAAGAATGGTCAAAAGATGTCCAAACGTCTGGGCAATGCCGTGGATCCTTTCGGAGCCATTAAAGAATACGGTTCTGATCCTGTACGTTGGTATATGATTACCAATTCATCGCCTTGGGACAACCTCAAGTTCGACCCCGAAGGCGTGGTTGAAACCAGTCGTACCTTCTTCGGAAAACTCTTTCAGACTTACGCCTTTTTCTCGATGTATGCAAATGTGGATGCATTCGACCCCGAAGTCAAACAAGTGCCTGTGTGCGAGCGTCCAGAAATTGACCGCTGGATCCTAAGCGAACTCAATACGCTCATCCGAGAGGTTACGACCTGTTATGAAGACTATGAACCAACGAAAGCAGGACGCCTGATTCAAGAATTTACCATCGATAACCTTTCCAACTGGTATGTACGCTTGAATCGAAAGCGCTATTGGGCAGGTGAGATGACCGCAGACAAACTATCTGCCTACCAAACGCTCTATACCTGTTTGCTCACACTGAGCAAACTAATGGCTCCCATAGCTCCTTTCTATGCCGATCGTCTGTATAAGGATCTAACAGTGAAATCCCAACAGACTGCAGCTGAAAGCGTGCACCTCGACCGCTTCCCCACCGCAGACGACCAACTCATCGACACAGAATTAGAGGCACGTATGGAATTGGCACAGCAAACCACTTCACTCGTGCTCTCCTTGCGCAAAAAGGAGCGCATCATCGTACGCCAGCCTTTGCAACGCATAGCGATCCCCGTGAGTGATCCCGTGCTTAAAGAGCACCTTATGGCCATGCGGCAACTCATCTTGGACGAAGTAAACGTCAAAGAAATGGAGTTCGTTGAAGACCAAATGCTCGAAAAAAAGGTGAGGTGCAACTTCCGTGTAATGGGCAAAAAATTTGGCAAGATGATGAAAGCCATCAGCAATGCCATAGCAGAGCTTTCACAAAATCAGATTACCACCCTCGAACAGGGTAGCCTGAATCTCACCATTGATGGAACAGCCTACACCATTGAGCGCAACGATGTCGAAATAATCAGCGAAGATATGCCAGGGTGGAGTGTTGCCAACGAAGGCGTGCTCACGGTAGCCTTGGACATCAACATCACCGATGAATTGCGCCGCGAAGGTATCGCTCGTGAAATTGTAAAGCGCGTGCAAGCTTTCCGCAAGGAAAGTGGTTTTGATATTACAGACCGCATCCAAATTGTGATGGAGAACCATCCTGCCATTGTACCTGCCATAGAAGGATACCGTACCTTCATCACAGGACAAGTTTTGGCCGAAAAGCTCACCTTTTCCGATAGCGTGAAAAGTGATACGACCATTGATCTCGAAGACCACTTGATTAAGGTTGCCATCACCAAATGCCAATAACCACACATAGTCAACTCCGACAGTTCTCTTTTTGGGGCTGTCGGAGCGAACTGCCCTTTCATCAGGAGCGGCTCCAGTGCCACCTTTCTCCCTTCTTGTTCCATAATCCATTACCTCCGAACCACTATGTCCGAAAATCTCCGTTATAGCGATGAAGAGTTGGCCGACTTCAAGGCCATCATCGAAGAAAAACTTCAAGTTGCCCGTCAACAGTACGAGGAAATCCTCGACACAATGAATAAGCGCAACAGTAATGACATCGATGATACCATGCCCACCTATCATGCCTTGGAAGAAGGTTCATCAGTGCAATCCCTCGAAGAGCAAATGCAGAGCGCACAGCGGCTACAGAAATTCATCACGGGACTTCAAGCCGCCCTTGTCCGCATTGAAAATAAGACGTACGGCATCTGTCGGGTTACGAAGAAGCTCATTCCCAAAGAACGTCTGCGTGCCGTTCCCCATGCCACGCTGAGCATCGAGGCGAAAATGGCACAGAACAAATAACAAAACAAACTACCCTTTTGGCCATCTCTATGAACAAAATAATAGAGATGGCCAAAACTGCTTGTCCCCCCACAACTTCCACGTTGAAGCTCTACCTCCCTATCCCTCTTACTATCTAACATGAAACTCCGCCTCTGGCTTTCCCTTCTTATCATTCTCTGCATTGTCATCACAGACCAGATCATCAAGTTCTGGGTGAAGACTCACATGTGCCTCTATGACCGCATCTTCATTACGGACTGGTTTCAGATTTTTTTCACGGAAAACCATGGAATGGCCTTCGGAATGGACTTTATCGGAACAATGGTACTCACGCTCTTCCGCATAGCCGCCGTCATCTTTTTTATCTATCTCCTGACAGCACAAGCACGAAAGCGTGCTCCCTTAGGCTTTATCATTTGTCTCGCCTTCATCATTGCTGGGGCTATGGGCAATATCATTGATAACAGTTTTTACGGACTCATCTTCTCCGAAAGTGTTCCCCATCTACCGGATAATGCAGATCCTGCTACCTTAGTGTCCTTCGGCAGCGGTTATGGCAGCTTTCTAAACGGGCTGGTCGTGGATATGTTCTACTTTCCGCTCTTCACTTGGCCAGAGTCGCTTCCCGTCATTGGTGGACGCACCTTTTTCGGAGCTGTCTTCAATTTTGCCGACTCCGCCATCTCCTGTGGCGCAGTAGCTCTCATCCTCTTCTACCACCGCTACGTTTCCGAGCTGATTTCGTCCAAGACGCATGGAAACACCCCCAAAAAGAATCTGGTGGACGATGAAGCCACCCATATCTAATCAGAATTCTCTACTTATGCTCTTCTCGGATCCTGTGCGCAGCCTCGCGATAGCTTCGCTCGCGTTCTCCTCTCTCTTCTCTTGTCAAGAGCAACAGGACAAAAAGGGGGTACTCGCCCCCGAACGGATGGCCGAAGTGCTATACGACTATCAACTGGCACAGTCATACATTTCACAGACGGAGAACAATGATCCCTCCAAACTCTTACAATATCGCCTAGCGGTGTTTCACAAACACCAGATTAGAGAGGAGGACTTCAACCAATCTCTTGCCTATTATTCACGCCATACAAAAGAGATGAAAGAGGTCTACACCCTACTTCAACAACGCTACGAGGGTGAAAAGGGAATGAAGCTGCTAACATCTTCCTCAGAAGGAGCGAAACAAGACACGCTGGACGTTTGGCAAAAATCCCTCATCCTCCTTTCGGCTCGCCTACGCAACCAACAGACAATGACGATCTCGCTCCCTAAACAGATGAAGGAAGGTGATCGTCTACTCCTCTCGTTCTCATCACGTTGGCATTATCGCCAAGGCAGTCAACAGGCATGGATCGCTCTTCAACTACAAATGCAGAACGACTCCACAGCGGTAAGCAGTACCCAGATCGCACCCTACCTAAATCGACAGACTATAGAATACCCCCTTTCAGCTCAGATTCCCAAACAGATCCAACTTCACATATTTCAGTTAGCACCTTGGAATCCATATCCTCAACTACTGGAAGTCTCCCACCTACACCTCGCCATAGTACGCACCTCGAAGGATTTTAAATCCGCAGCTCCTTCAAAATCCACGTCTTCCACTACCACTCCGAGACGAGAAGACGAAGCCAAACAACTCAAAATGGAGCGCAGTCACCGCTAATAATGAATCATCCTTTTACACTCCATGCCGTAGCACGCCTCCATCTCGGCAGCCATCTCGTACTGAACAACCAAGTCGTTCGTATGGACACGACAGGACACTATCTTGCCCACTTCCCCTTGAAAGGGGAAACTGCTGCCACCTCTTGGCATAAAGGCGATGCTTACGTTCTCCATGATGGGCTGATACACTTCAAACAAGAGACAAAGAAGGTGTTCTGACATTCGATCGCTCATGCCGTCTTTAACAGGATCAGCAGCAGTCATTTTTTCAGTTTTCTCTGCGAAATTTCCCGAAGGAGACACCGAAAATCCGAAAATTATCCTTACCTTTGCAGACAAACCTAACAGAATGCCCACGATGGAACTGACGACATTAATGTGTCCTTCCGCCCAGAGGGAAAAAAACCTTTCACAGCATGCCGCAGACTGGTATATCTTCTCCCTCCATGGTCATCAAGCCAATAATTACGCACGTGAGATACTTGCCAACAGCTATGTAGGCAAGGAGATTTCATTTGCCACCAACATTAATTCAGGCCACCTCCGATGAATACGACATCGGCTAGTGTGGCCTTTCGTATATCTCCTCGTTATCACCAAGCAGAAACCACGATACAGCGAAAGCTGATCAACTCCCTCTTAAAAACTTTTGGAGTTAATGGCCATCACTTCATTTTCCGTAATTCTGTTGACACGAATCATGAAGTGTAGCGAGTTATACGACTGATGCGCAACGGCAGAATACAAGATAAAGTAGAGAAGTACCTCTGAATCTGAAAACGTTTATTATTTGACCACCTACTTATACTCTATCCCTATGCGAAAAGTAACCCTCTTGCTCAGTGATGGCACTCGCTTCCACGGCACAAGCTTCGGCTATGAAGCTCCTGTTGCCGGTGAGGTCGTCTTCAATACTGCTATGATGGGCTATCCGGAAAGCCTCACCGATCCCTCATATGCTGGCCAGTTGATGACACTCACTTTCCCCTTGGTGGGCAACTATGGCGTACCGTCTTTCTGTATCGAGACCAACGAATTGGCCACATTCATGGAAAGCGACAAGATCTATGCACGTGCCATCATTGTGAGCGATTATAGCGAAGCTTACTCTCACTGGAATGCCAAGGAGAGTCTGGCGGAATGGCTCAAACGCGAGAAGGTACCTGGTATCACAGGCATTGACACGCGTCAACTCACCAAAGTACTTCGTGAACATGGTGTGATGATGGGTAAAATCCTATTTGATGACGAACCAGACAACATTCCCGAGGCACAATACGAAGGGGTAAACTTTGTGGCCGAAGTTTCATGCAAGGAAGTGAAACGTTATGCCCCTACCAACGGCAACCCTAATGCAAAAAAAGTCGTACTGGTGGATTGTGGTGTAAAGAACAATATCATCCGATGCCTAATCCAACGTGGAGTCGAGGTAATTCGCGTACCTTGGGACTATGACTTCAACTCGATGGAGTTCGATGGCTTATTTCTGGCTAATGGACCGGGCGATCCAGACACTTGCACACAGACAGTAGAGCACATTAAAACCTTCTTGGCTCAACCTAACGTGCGCCCTTGCATGGGGATCTGCATGGGCAATCAATTACTCTCTAAAGCAGCGGGAGCAACCATCTACAAACTCAAATATGGCCATCGCTCACACAACCAGCCCGTGCGCATGGTGGGAACAAATCGATGCTTCGTTACCTCTCAGAACCATGGCTACGCCGTGAAAACTGACACCCTCGGTGCGGATTGGGAACCCTATTTCACAAACATGAACGATGGCTCCAATGAAGGCATTCGTCATAAGAGTAACCCTTGGTTCTCTGCACAGTTCCATCCTGAAGCTGCGTCCGGTCCCGTTGATACAGAATTCCTATTCGATGATTTCGTAAATCTGTTGTAGCCTGTCTGCGGAGGATGGTGGACAATCATATGATAGAGAACTTCTCTTTCCCTTCGCCCACCCTCTCCCTGTTTGCCCTTCCAATAACCACTAAGACAATGATTGATTCCAAGATAAAAAAAGTCCTCCTACTCGGATCGGGGGCACTGAAAATCGGTGAAGCTGGTGAATTTGACTATTCAGGCAGCCAAGCTTTGAAAGCTCTGAAAGAGGAAGGCATTGAGACCATCCTCATCAATCCCAATATCGCCACGGTACAGACCTCCGAGGGCGTGGCCGACAAAATCTATTTCCTCCCCGTTACGCCCTATTTTATTGAGCGCGTGATTGAAAAGGAGCAGCCTCAGGGCATCATGCTGGCTTTTGGCGGGCAGACAGCCTTGAACTGTGGTGTTGAACTCTACCGCTCAGGGGTTCTTGCAAAGCATAACCTACAAGTACTCGGCACACCAGTTCAAGCCATCATGGATACCGAAGACCGTGAACTCTTTGTCAAAAAACTCGATGAAATCGAGGTCAAGACCATCAAGAGTGAAGCTGTGGAAACCATCGAAGATGCACGCCGAGCAGCACGCGAGCTAGGCTATCCCGTGATCATCCGCGCCGCCTATGCACTCGGTGGATTGGGGTCTGGCTTCTGCGACAATGAGGCAGAACTCAATGTCTTAGCCGAAAAAGCCTTCTCCTTCTCCCCCCAAGTACTTGTAGAGAAGAGCTTGAAAGGCTGGAAAGAAGTAGAATATGAGGTGGTACGTGACCGGTTCGACAATTGCATTACCGTCTGCAATATGGAAAACTTCGACCCATTGGGCATCCACACGGGCGAATCCATCGTCATCGCTCCCTCTCAAACACTTACCAACAGCGAATACCACAAACTTCGTGAACTCGCCATCCGCATTGTGCGTCATGTGGGCATTGTGGGCGAGTGTAATGTGCAGTACGCCTTTGACCCTGAAAGTGAGGATTATCGCGTCATTGAAGTGAACGCACGTCTCTCACGCTCTTCGGCTCTAGCTTCAAAAGCCACAGGCTATCCTCTTGCCTTTGTTGCTGCCAAACTAGGACTGGGATATGGTCTCTTTGATCTGAAGAACTCCGTCACCAAGACGACCTCAGCCTTCTTCGAACCCGCGCTTGATTATGTGGTGTGTAAAATTCCCCGCTGGGATCTTGGCAAATTTCGTGGCGTAGATCGCGAACTCGGTTCCTCGATGAAATCCGTAGGCGAAGTAATGGCTATCGGTCGCACCTTTGAAGAGGTCATTCAAAAAGGGCTTCGCATGATCGGCCAAGGTATGCACGGCTTCGTGGGCAACAAGGAACTAGCCATCGAAAATGTAGATGCAGAGCTTAAAGCACCAACAGACAAACGCATCTTCGTCATTGAGAAAGCCCTCGAACAAGGCTATTCCGTAGAACAGATACACGACTTAACCAAGATTGACTGCTGGTTCTTGGAAAAACTCGTCAATATCTTCCACACCAACGCTGAACTGCAAGCCTGTGGCAACATCAACGTGCTCGATACGGCACTGTTGAGCAAGGCCAAGAGACAGGGATTCACGGACTTCCAGATTGCTCGCGCACTCGGCATGGAGTGTGAGATGAGTATGGAGCGCGCCCAACTTTTGGTGCGTGAAATTCGCAAACGTGCTGGTATCGTACCCTGTGTTAAACAGATCGATACCCTCGCTGCCGAATACCCTGCACAGACCAACTACCTCTACCTCACCTATAGCGGCGTTGCCCACGACATCAACTTTGAACGCGACAAACGTTCGGTCGTTGTGCTCGGCTCAGGCGCTTATCGCATCGGATCTTCCGTTGAGTTCGATTGGTGTGGTGTTCAGGCACTAAACACCATCCGTAAAGAAGGCTATCGCTCCGTCATGATCAACTATAACCCCGAGACAGTATCAACGGATTATGACATGTGCGACCGCCTCTATTTCGATGAACTTACCTTCGAGCGAGTTATGGATATCCTTGACTTGGAACTGCCCTACGGTGTAGTCGTAAGTACAGGTGGTCAAATTCCCAACAACCTCGCACTCCGTCTTGATGAACAGCACGTACCGCTCCTCGGCACTCAGGCCAAATATATCGACAATGCCGAAGATCGCGAGAAGTTCTCCGAAATGCTCGGACGCATCGGAGTGGATCAACCCGCATGGAGTGCCCTTACCTCAATGGAGGATATTGATGCTTTCATCCAAAAGGTTGGCTTCCCTGTTCTCGTCCGTCCGTCCTATGTACTCTCGGGTGCAGCGATGAATGTCTGCCACACTCACGATGATCTCGTGAGATTCCTCACCATGGCAGCCAATGTCAGCAAAAAGCATCCCGTGGTTGTTTCACAGTTCCTCACCCATGCCAAAGAAGTGGAACTGGATGCTGTAGCTAAAGACGGGGAAATCATCGCTTATGCCATCTCCGAACACGTTGAGTTCGCTGGCGTGCACTCAGGCGATGCCACCATCCAGTTTCCTCCTCAAAAACTCTACGTCGAGACCGCGCGTCGCATCAAAAAGATTTCCAAGCAGATTGCACGCGAACTCCACATCTCTGGCCCCTTCAATATCCAATTTCTCGCTCGTGAGAACGATATCAAGGTCATCGAGTGCAATCTCCGTGCCTCCCGCTCCTTTCCATTCGTGAGCAAGGTTCTGAAAATCAATCTCATTGAACTCGCCACACGCATCATGCTCGGCCTGCCCGTAGAAAAGCCCTCCAAGAGTCTCTTCGACCTCGACTATGTGGGTATCAAGGCATCGCAGTTCTCTTTCAACCGTCTTCAGAAGGCAGACCCCGTGCTAGGAGTAGACATGGCCTCGACGGGCGAAGTAGGCTGTATCGGCGAAAACGCCAATTCAGCCCTCCTCAAGAGCCTGCTCTCCGTAGGGCTGCGCATTCCGAAGCAGAATGTGCTCCTCTCTACAGGCAATGGTAAGCAAAAGGCAGAGATGCTAGATGCAGCGCGCAGCCTCCACGAACATGGCTACCAGCTCTTTGCCACCGCTGGAACGGCACGTTACCTCGCCGATAACGGAATCCCCTCTCAGCGCGTGCTCTGGCCCAGTGAAGTCGAAACACTCATCCCTGGAAGTATGGAGGAGAATCTGCCTCAAGCACTCGAACTGCTCCATGAACGGAAAATTGATATGGTTGTCAATGTGCACAAAAACTTCTCCACAGGAGAGTTAACCAATGGTTACAAGATCCGCCGTGCCGCTGTTGACCTCAACATTCCTCTACTCACGAATGCACGTCTAGCCTCAGCCTTTATTTACGCTTTCACCACCACTCGTATTGAGGATCTCGACATCAAGTGCTGGCAAGAGTACTGAAGTCAACTCTCTCCCACTACAAAAAGGAGACCGTGCCAAAACCCATTGGTTTTGACACGGTCTTTTTCCTTGCCTCGATGTGTGTTATTGCAGTCCGCCATTAAAGTACACTTTTACGGACACCATCGATGTATGTCGTCACAAAGATAAAAACTGTGAGGCTTACACACGGTTCTGTATCGCAGATTATCGACGGAGATATTTGCGGCCATCGGCCGTAATGACAAGGGGAGTTTGGGCATTGGCGGAGCGCCCGAAGAGATCATAGTCAGCAGCGGTGATGGAACTACTAGCGGTGATGCTGCCAATCCCGGTGGGATCAAAGGGAAGAGGATCTACTTGGCGAATACGAAATTGACAACCCGTGTCAGTCGTGTTTGTACCGCTCCCCCAATTATAGAGCTTCAGGCCAAGACCTGGATTAGTTTGGTTGAACTGGACGTCGCCTGAGGTGATGATAAATAGCCCCGAGGTGGCGGCAGGTTTGAGCGTCCAGCCCTTGGAAGGCTGCATCTTTGTAGTAGAGAGGGCTGAATTGTTGGCAGCTGTGGGAGAGATGTACGACTTGTCCATATAGTTTTGGAGGTCGAAAGTTCCATCGTTGCGCTCAACAAAAGTCCAAATGCTGTTGTTCGTCACGGTGGTAGAACCCACCACTACTTGTCCCACTCCTTTTGATTCGAGGACATAGCCCCCACGTTGAGGAGTGGAAATGTGGTAGCCATAGGACTTTTGGGCTGTTGTGGCTTTGGGAAGCGTGAGAGGGAAGTTGATGTAGTTGGTCTTGAAGTTTTCGAGTGCCACAGCAAGGTTTTTCACTTGTTCAGCGCGCTGCGCATCGGAGAGGGTTTGGTTATAGGTGCCTTCGATACTTTGTACGACCTGCAATAGTTCGTTGGCTGCTTCTAGCGAGTAAGTGCCTGGCTCTGTGCCGCAACGGAGAGCGATTTCCTTTTGGGCTTCACCAATGAGCATTGAGAGTTGATTGGCTTTTTCATCGAGAATTTGTTCGAGAGAATACACCAAACCATCTACGGCTTCCTGTCCTTCGAGGTCTGTGAGCACGAAAGTGAACATCCACTTTTTAAGGCGTTGGCGTCCATCGGGATTGTAGGGAAGCTTGAGGAAAACCTTGTTCCAACCTTGCTTCAAGGCGACTTTGATGGGCTTGCGCGCAGCGAAGTTCTCATTGAGCAGGAGGTCTTCGTTGGTAATGGATGTTTTACCCGAATTGCCCCACGTTGGTGCTGCAATTTCCACATCGTTGAGCCAGATGCGAGATCCGTAACGATCCCAACGTCCGCGATCGGGTGCCCAGTCTTTTTCGGAGCGTCCGTAGTTGAAGAATTCGATTTGTGCGCCCACTTCTTGGGCTATGGACGAGTAGACGTACGTCCAAGCATAGGCCGTGGTGCGCTCTTCGGAAGAGGGGAAGTGAGTGGGGATGATACCGTGCCCCCAAGTGTGACGGAGGTAGATACCTGCTCCGATGGCGTGGCTCGTGGCGTAGGTCTTTCCTCGGTAGGTGTAGCTTTCTTTCAATCCTTCTGTTTCGGGAGGAAGTTGTAGCGCAGCGTTACTGCCATTTGGAAAAGCATCGGTGATGCGCCAGCGTACATGGGTTTGTTTTACATAAGGAATGGGCTGACCTTCAAGAGTTGTTGCTTTGTGAAAAAGGAAACGACGCTCCCAATCTGTGAACGCTTCGTACTCTTCTCCAGCAAACGGCAACTTGGTACCGCCCTTTTCGATATACTGCTTACCGCCTCCTATCCAGCCGCGCTCGGCCGATGCTAGCATACTGGCGTAGAAATTGTTTTGGGCGATGATTTGCGTTTCACCGGTAAGCTTCCGGTCGTTCCAAGGTGCGGAAATCGTACCAGCAATGTCGGGGTTTCCACACTCGGCGTAGTAGATATTGCTTTTGTAGATGCCGACAAGGTCGGCAAAGACATCGAAGTGATTGGTATAGTTGTAGCGGCAGTCGATGTTGGGACGGCCCTGTACGGCCTTTCCTGAGGTACTCCACATTTGTGTCATATCGGCATTGATTCCGCCAACATTCACTCCCTTGATGGGATTCCAAACGATCACTTTTCGACCCAAACTATGCACTTTGTCAATCATCGTTCCAAGGAAATTGGGATAGGTGATGGTCTTTTCGTCGGCACCGATATGGAGATAAGGTGCTTTGGGGAATATGGCTGCGACTTCGTCAAGAATGGTTTTGAGAGCGGTCACACCTTGATCAGACTGCATGTCAAAACCCATGGCACGAACGAAGGCTTCGCTGTGGCCAGGCATATCGATTTCGGGAATGATGGTTACTCCGCGTTCAGCAGCATAGGCTTCCAGTTCGGTGGCTTGCGCCTGTGTGTAGTACTGTCCGGGGAAGCGCGTCATGCTCGCAGAACTCGTGAGTTGAGGATAGGCTTTGATTTCTAAACGCCACGCTTGGTTTTCGGTCAAGTGCCAATGGAAGACGTTCACCTTGAAGCGAGCAAGAAGATCGATTTGCTTTTTCAGTTCATCGAAAGAGATAAACGAACGCCCCACATCGTGCATATAACCCCTTACTTTGAAAGCAGGATAGTCTTCTACTTCGACGCATTCTAATGCGGATTTTCCCTCGTAACCTTGTGCAAGTTGGCCAAGGGTTTGAACGGCGCGAATGACTCCGATTTCCGATTTGGCGGTGATGAGAATGGCGTTTTCAGAGATAGAAAGGCGATAACCTTCGGCAGGGAAACCCGCGAGGTTGTAATCGAAAAGAGGAAGTGACGCATCGATGCGCACTTCAATTTTTGTTGCCGCATTTTCATCGAGAGTACAGCCTTGTTCAGTAAGGAAGTTTTTCAAGAGGGTTGTGTTTGAAGCGTCCATCAGTTGTACCGGACGCCCTAGAGTGAAGACGGCGTCTTGGGTGGTGATTTGTTGAGGCTTCGGAAGCAAATGCTCGATTTTTGCCGTCATGGGAAGGGCAGACATCGCCAAGCCCAAAAACAAACAAAAGTGGCGTAGGGGAGATTTCATAAGATTAAGATAATAAGATAATAGGATTAAGAGGGGTACATGACCCATCTTGCTCAACAAAGAATCCGAGAAAGATGAGTATATGGGATTAAATGTCCATCCCACTTCGCTTCCGGAGGCAGCCGAGCAATCAGTGGCAATGACAGATAGCGAGCCATCGAAATTGAGGGCAGAAAAATCAAACCTTCGCTGACGAGACCATTTTTGAAGGCACGAGGTGCGAGGTCCAAAGTGGCCGATATGAAGGCCATCGTTGGCATAAGGAAAAGCAGCAGCGATGAGAGTACGGTTTCTTGTCGCTCATATTTGCGTATTGAGCTCCTTTTCTGGGCAAAGTTACAGATTTTCCGTCTAAGTGGATTTCATTACATCGGAAAATCGATACTGTCACACATAACATTTGTAAGTCTCGGAGTACAAAGACAATAATAATAAACTAGAACCCAGCGCACGGCATGCCCGCGAGCAGCAGCTGGCCTATGAGGCGATGCTGCTCGACAACTTCGAGGCCGGGAGAGAATACTTCGCTGAGAAAAACGGAATGCCCGTGGGCGAAAGACGTAGTGCGATGGAGCTGCCCGAACCTCCAGAGCCTTCTGGGCAACCCAAGGAAAAAGCCCGGTACGCTTTTTTCGACTGAGCCCCTCCGACTACGAGGGGCTGCACCTGCGATACCAAGAAATCCTGGACGACGGCACGGGACTCTGCCTCTCACTCGCGGAGGACGACCGGAAACGCCTCAGGGAGAAGTTCCGCTCAATGATGTCCGCACTGTACAAGGAAAAGGGGGGACTCCGCATAGGCCTGCTCGGTGAGAGGGAGGTTCTGAACTTCATCGACACACACGCTGCCGTATTGGACAGCACCTTTTCCGAAACAAAGATGAGCGAGAGAATGCGCCAGGACCTGCAGCGCAGCAACTGGGTATTCTCGGGGATGAAGACCTTCCACGAGCTCAAAGAGGCTTTCCCCAGCCTGCTCGATGAGAACGGCAAAAGAAAACCCTTCGAACGCTTCCTGAAAGACGTCCAAAGGGTGGACAAGACCTACAACGAGCACTATCTCCGCGCCGAGTACAACTTCGTCACCGCATCCGCACAGGCCGCGGCCGAATGGGAACGCTACGAGGAGGAGGGCGACCGCTACAACCTCCAATACCGGACGGCTTCCGACGGGCGCGTGCGCGAAGAGCACCGCGCCCTACACGGCATCACACTGCCCCCATCCGACCCCTTCTGGGATACGCACTATCCGCCCAACGGCTGGAACTGCCGGTGCCGCGCCATACAAGTTAGAAAAACAAAATACGCGCCCACACCTCAGGGAGAGGTACAGGCGCGGGTGGCGAAAAATGAGCGGGATCAGCGGACTAAGAAGGCGGAGATGTTCCGTTTCAATTCGGGCAAACAACGCAAGACGGTGCCTGACTACAATCCCTACACCATTCGCAAGTGCAGCACTTGCCCAGTGGCGCAAGGGAAAGGGAAGATGAGTTTGGCCAAGATTGAACCGAATGAACTTTGCGCTGGGTGTGCCTTGGTGAGAAAATGCGAGACGATGCGTTATACGGAACTGAAACGCTATAAGAATGGGGGCAGTATTCATAAACACCATTTGGTCAAGGAGACCGACAGCGATTACACCAAGCTCCTCGAAGTAGCTGACTTCTTCGCCCAACAAGGAAAAGAGGTAAGGCTCACCCCTAAGCGTGAACGTCATCCGCAGTTCGTCTATGAGAATATCTACCATTCACTTATGGGCACTCCATACGAAGGTAAATGTCCCGACCTGCTCATCGATGGAGAGTGGTATGAGCACGAAGGCTTCACCTCGACAAATCCAAAGAATGCTTTCAAAAATATGGTTGGCCACGGGCTGAAGCAAAGTAGCCGCATTATCATTGATAAACCTGATTTGACGGAACGCTATATGAGTAGAAATATATATACGCGCATAGAAGACGGTGCATCTATAGATGAAATATGGTTACGTGAAATCGATGGAAACCTTACGCTTTTATACAAAAAAACGGACGGCTGACCTCTCGGCCAGCCCCCGCTGTCGACGAATTGGTAGTCATTAGCTACGAAATCGTCAATGCAAAAGTAAACATTCCTTCGCAATCTACCAAACGATTGCGGAGGAATGTGCATTTTAGAACGATTATTTCATTTCTACCCCGTGGCAGTCGGACAAGAAGGCTTTCATCAGCCACACGAGGTTGTAGATATTTTCGCTATCGTAGTTGTTGGATACATCGCTACGCGCAGCCATGGCAAGGATGTAATGCTGAATGCTATCGGAAAGGGTTTGAACCATTTCCTGACCATAGCCGTCTTCGAGGATGCTCAATAGGTGGGAATACTTTTCCATCATTATGCCTCCTCTCCGGTGAAGTCCAACATCAGTTGTCGGTTCTCCTGAACCTTGCGCGAAGCAGAGAGGAGGAGCTGCACGCCCAGTCCGGTGGTGAACCACGCCGCGTGGGTCATACCGAAGAGGTGGAGCTTGCGAGCCAAGATACGCTTGGCGTTGAGTCGCCTCACGCTTTGGGTGCTGTCAGTGCGGCTGCCCATACAGCGCAGCACATCGCTGATGCTGTACAAGACAAAGTCAAGCAAATTAGTCGCGAAAATCCAAGCTGCGAGCATTATGTGAAGCGTTTGAATGAGGGACACACCAAACATAACCAAAGCAAACGCCCTCCACTCCAACTTAAAGGAGCAGAAGGCGTTCATAGAACTCACTATCCACCGAAGTCATCGAACGAAATCATATCGTCCTCTACTCCGAGCGAATGAAGCAGATCAAGCACGGTCTTGGACATCATGGGCGGCCCACAGAGGTAGTATTCAATATCCTCAGGAGCTTCGTGGGCTTTTAGATAAGTGTCACCCAACACGTTGGCAATGAAACCTGCTGTGTACTTGACACCCAACCCATCGGCTTTGGGATCCGGACGGTCGAGCGCAAGGTGGAAATGGAAGTTAGGAAACTCTCTTTCCAACGCGAGGAAGTCCTCCATAAAGAACACTTCATCAATGGCACGCGCACCATAAAAGTAGTGCATCTCGCGGTCGCGCACATTCTTCGTCTTTAACAGGTGCATAATCTGCGCACGAAGAGGAGCCATACCGGCACCGCCACCTACCCAAATCATCTCGCGCTTTGAGTTGTAGCGCGGATGGAAGTCGCCATAAGGCCCGCTCATCATCACTTTGTCACCAGGTTTGAGCGAGAAGATATAGGAAGAAGCGATACCAGGATTAACATCCATGAAGCCAGATCCTTGCTCCTTGGGCTTGAAAGGCGGTGTAGCGATACGAACCGTCAGCGTGATGATATCACCCTCATCGGGATAGTTAGCCATAGAGTAGGCTCGTATGGTAGCCTCTTTGTTGACACATTTCAAACCGAAGAGGCCGAACTTCTCCCACGAGGGGAGGTAGAGGTCACCAATAAGGTTCTTGTCAAAGTCCTTGTCATAGTCAATTTCAAACTCGGGGATACGGATTTGGGCATACGAACCAGGTTCGAAATCCATGTGTTCACCAGGAGGGAGTTGCACCTTATATTCCTTGATGAAAGTGGCCACATTGCGGTTACCGATTACGGTGCATTCCCACTCCTTGACTCCCATAACGGATTCAGGCACTTTAATGCTCATATCGCCCTTGACCTTGGCTTGACAACCTAGACGCCAGTGATCCTTGATTTCTTTGCGGGAGAACTGTCCCTTCTCGGAATCGAGGATTTCACCACCGCCCTCAGGAATCTGACATTTGCACTGGCCGCAACTACCCTTACCACCACAGGCAGAAGGAAGGTACACGCCCTCGTTGGCAAGGGTGGAGAGCAGGCTGCCGCCTTGCTCCACATCGAGAGTTTCCTTGCCATTGATGGTGAGCTTCACCCTGCCAGAAGGAGAGAGATAGCTCTTGGCCACCAGAAGGATGATCACCAGGATGATGATGATCACAAAGAAGACAGCAATACTCGCTGAGATGAGTGAAGTATCCATGTGTTGGCTATATTGCTTTATTTAGATATTGAGACCAGAGAAGCACATGAAGGCCATGGCCATCAGTCCCACGGTGATAAACGTAATGCCCAGTCCTTGAAGAGATTTGGGAACATGGGTATAGGCCATTTTCTCGCGGATGGCTGCAAGGGCAACAATGGCGAGGAGCCACCCAATACCCGACCCCAGTGCATAAGCAACAGCATCAACCGTACTGGCAATGGCCTGAGAAGAAGTAGCAGGATCCATAAGAATGCGCTGCTGCATGAAGAGCGATGCCCCCATGATGGCACAGTTCACCGCAATCAGCGGCAGGAAGATACCTAAGGCGGCATAAAGCGATGGGGAGAAGCGTTCAACCACCATCTCCACTAGCTGTACGATACCGGCAATGACAGCGATAAAGAGGATGAAGCTCAGGAAGGTCAAATCTACGCCAGGATTAAGGGCACCTCCCACGGCCAGTACCTCCGTTTGCAGAAGGTAGTCGATGGGAACCGTAACCAGCAGGACAAAGATAACGGCCACGCCAAGTCCAAATGCAGTTTTCACCGTTTTGGAAACGGCCAGATACGAACACATCCCTAAAAAGAACGCGAAAATCATATTGTCCACAAAGATCGAGCGGACGAAGAGACTAAGCTGATGTTCCATAATTTCAGTAATTGTCAAAATCTTGCAGGGATTAAGCCTTGCGGTCGTTAAGATAACGGTGCACCCAGATCACACATCCTACAATGATCAGAGCCATAGCGGGCATTGTCATCATACCATTGTGGAAGAAGTCACACTTGTCCAAGAATGCGATTTTGTGGCCGAAGAGCGAAGCGGAACCGAGCAACTCACGCACAAATCCCACCACTACAAGTATCCAAGCATATCCTAAGCCATTGCCGATTCCATCGAGGAAGGACTCCCACGGCCCATTCATCATAGCGAAAGCTTCGAGGCGTCCCATCAAAATACAGTTGGTGATAATCAGGCCGACATAGACGGAGAGCTGAACGCTCACATCATACGCATAAGCCTTGAGCACCATGCTTACTATCGTCACCAGAGCAGCAACAACCACAAGCTGCACAATAATACGGATACGAGCGGGGATTGTGTTGCGGATAAGCGAAATAATAACATTGGCGAATGCGGTGATCACGGTAACAGACAACCCCATCACAATGGCCGGTTCCAACTGCGAAGTTACCGCAAGCGCAGAGCAGATGCCCAGAACTTGTGCAACAACTGGGTTATCCAGATTGAGGGGAGCCGTGAAGACCTCTTTGTTCTTCTGTGAAAAAAGACTCATATGATTGTCCTCCTTTTATTTGCGGTTCTTACTAAAATACGGCTGGTAGGGAGCAAGGCTCGTCTTGAACATTGCGTCCATACCGTTGCAAGTCAGAGTTGCACCCGTGATGACATCTACCTGAGAGCCTGCATTCTCAATCTTTTTAGCCATTCCCACGGCAACAGTGCTGTAGGTGCTATCAGAGAAAGCCTGCTTACCGATAAACTTCTCTTGAAACTCTTGCTCCACAATGCGGGCACCAAGACCAGCAGTTTCACCCTCATGGCCATAGTTGGAGCCGTAGATCGTGGTGAAATCACTCTTCAAGGCGAGATAGCCATAAATACCACCCCAGAGTCCGCGACCATAGAGGGGGACTACATAGAGCGTATCCTCGCCAACCTTTGCAACATAAAGTGGCAATTTCTTGGCGGCATCGTCCTTTGCTGTGATGTCTTTACTCTCCACTTCGAAACCACCTTGCTTTGCGAGGACATCGCCCTTGGTATTGAGGATCAGGTCTTGGAGCACTATCTCTTTGAATTTTGCTTCAACTTGCTGCACCTCACGAATATTCAGGGCAGCAAGAATTTGTCCACGCTTGTCATTGGCGACATTGGCATCCTGTGTCTCCTTCAAGGCCGAAGAAACAAACGCCAAGAGGAAGGCCACGATGACCACCATCACAGAAGCGTAGACGATAGTATAGACGTTGCTATTCGTGTTCAATTTCATGATGATCACTGTTTAGGATTGACGCATACGTTGCATGCGCTTGTTGATGTTAGCTTGCACGAAACAATAGTCGATAAGCGGCGCAAACATGTTCATAAAGAGGATGGCCAGCATCATCCCTTCGGGATAACCGGGATTGAGCACACGGATAGTGACAGCGAGAGCACCGATCAGGAAGCCATAAATATACTTGCCTTTCTCTGTACGTGCAGAAGTTACGGGGTCGGTGGCCATAAAAACGGCACCGAAAGCAAAACCGCCGAGACAAAGATGCTTCATCACACCCAGATGCGCCACAGAATTCGTTTCCGCGCCAAAATTATCGAAGAGTGCAGCCACAAGTGCTCCACCGACAAAGACACTAAGCATTATCTTCCACGAGGCGATGCGCGTCCAGAGGAGGAGAGCGGCACCAAGAGCAATGGCGATGACCGAAGTCTCACCGATGGAACCGGGGATCAGCCCCAGCAGCATATCACTCATAGAGGCATTGATCGGGGCATGGTTGGCCGCCTGTCCCAAAGGTGTTGCCATGGTGAAAGTGTCAGGGAGATTATTGCCCAATCCCCAAAAAACTTCACGGCTCACCCAAACAGTATCACCACTCATCTTTGTGGGCCAAGCAAAAAACAAGAAGGCACGAGCAATCAAGGCAGGATTGAAAATATTCATACCCGTTCCACCATAAATTTCTTTGGCAAAGATGACCGCGAAAGCCACCGCACAGGCAATCATCCAGAGAGGTGTGTCTACGGGGACAATCATCGGGATGAGCATACCCGAAACCAAATATCCCTCTTGGATTTCCTCGTTCTTCCACTGGGCCACAACGAATTCAATGCCCAAACCCACACCATAGCTCACGACGATCTTTGGAATCATCACGGCCAGTCCATAGAGGAACATATCCATAAAGGAAGCCTCCACATGAGCAGCAGTATAATTTTGATAGCCAATATTATACATACCAACCAGAAGAGCTGGAATCAATGCGAGCACCACAAAGCTCATGATACGCTTGGAGTCGATGGAGTCATGGATGCTGACCCCTGTTTTGGAGGTTGCACTGGGCACCAGAGCGAACGTCTCTAATCCATCGTACACACTGCGGAAGGCCCGTAGTTTCCCGCCAGGTTCAAAGTGCGGACGGATGTTGTCAAAAAAATCTTTTATCATTGCGAGTTGGCTGTCTTATGCATTTTCTTTGCGTAGGATTTCGAGCCCTTCGCGCACAATGCGTTGAAGTTCTAATTTGGAGGAACACACAAATTCGGCCACAGCAAAATCCTCTGGTGCAACCTCATAGATGCCCAAAGCTTCTTGCTTATCGATGTCGCCCGTGATGATAGCCTTGATTAGATATGAGGGATAAATATCCATAGGGAATACCCGCTCATATTCGGCGGACATGATCATGTGACGTTCGCCTCCTTTAATACGACTATCAAGATCGTATTCACGCTTGCCTTGCAACCAAGAGAGGTAACTACGATTCGTAGAGAACTGGTTGCAACGAGGCATAATCCAGCCCAATACCTCGTGGATATCATCGCCTTCTGGAATGGCTGTAACTTCGGTAATATGCGCACCAAGGAAGTCTGTCATTTCTGACTTCTCGCCCACAAGGGGATTCCCATTAATTAGGCGTACGTGGTGGTCTGCGGGCTTCAATGCTCCCTCCAAGATGCTGGACAAGGACTGACCCACAATCACTTTTCGGTAAGCAGGCTGTGCCACCTCACTGCCGGCTACGGCAATCGTACGTGAAAAGTCCACCTGCTGTGTGCGCATCAGACGTCCTACGAACAATACTTCCTCCGCACCGAGCGTCCACACCACCTCACCTTTATTCACCGGAGAGATGCGGTTGATCTGCACGCTCACATTACCTGAAGGATTCGGGCCCTCAAAGCAAGCAACCGAGACATTTGAAAGATTGATAGGCAGGATGTTCGTGTTTAACTGATCGGCATTTACTCCCACATGTACATGAGCAATCTTGCTTAATGCGGCAATACCTGTTTTGAAATCCTCTTCCTGACCTTTTACCACGAAAGAGAAATCCGCGGCAAGCGGCATGGAAGAGAATGCGCTCACGAAGATGGCTTTCGGCAGGATATTAGGAACAGGAACGCAGTCGTAAGGACGTTGACGGAAATAAGCAAACAAACCTGACTCAAGGAGCAGTGCGATCATGCTTTCAGCCGTTGCATTTTGTGCATTAGGCACATCAAACGTTTTGCTCACGGGCACTTTATCGGCCTTAATACGAATGGCCAAGAGCTTGCGGCGTTCACCACGCTCCACTTGTTCCACAGTGCCACTCACTGGCGATACGAACTTAATCAACCCCGTAGCTTTGTCTACGAAAAGAGGTGTTCCTGCCAAAACGGCTTCACCCTCTTTCACCAAAACCTTCGGGGAGATTCCACAGAAATCCTGAGGTCGCAACGCATAATGGCTCGCCATTTTCCCTTCGTCCGTCCGACCAACGGCAGACCCAACGAGGCGGATGTTCAACCCTTTTTTGATTTTGTAAATATCCATATTGGTGTTAAAGTATTTTCTCTGCAAATTTACAGCAAAGGCGAGGAACAGCAAAGTCTTCGTTCCACTTTTTTACCACCTTCCGTTGAAGGAGTTGCGATTTCAGCTATTTCGCCTCTCGAATATACTCTAATATACTTCATAGAAGAAGTATAAATAAAGGTTCGGAAACATCTACATGCCCATTTCAAGCAACGCAGAGCACAGAGACTGCTTCGGGGATATTCAGCGAAAGAGTGCGGTAATTCCTAAGAATGTTGTACCTTTGCAAGGACTATTCCCTGCACCTCTACACTACTCATGGTTAAGGGACAATTTAACCCCATGCTTCACCATTTCAATCAGGAAACTATGACGCAAAACGTTGACATCCGCGCACTCAATGCACAAATAGAAGCTAATTCCGGCTTCATTACGATCCTTACCGATAGTCTGGCACGCACTATTGTTGGTCAACAGCATCTGTCGGAAGTTCTGCTCATCGGTCTGCTTTCCGATGGGCACATTTTATTGGAAGGTCTCCCAGGACTAGCTAAGACGCTGGCCATCCGCACCTTGGCATCACTGATCGATGCAAACTTCGGACGTATCCAATTTACACCCGACCTTCTCCCCGCAGACGTCATTGGCACCTTAGTATACAGCCGTAAAGACGACAGCTTCTCCGTACGTCGCGGTCCCATATTTGCCAACTTCGTACTTGCTGATGAAATCAATCGTGCACCTGCCAAGGTTCAGAGCGCACTATTACAAGCTATGCAAGAGCGTCAAGTAACCATCGGTGATGAGACGCTTGCACTCCCTAACCCCTTCCTCGTGCTGGCCACACAAAACCCCATCGATCAGGAGGGAACTTACACGTTGCCCGAAGCCCAGACCGACCGTTTTCTGCTCAAAGTTATCGTTGATTACCCCACTCTGGATGAGGAAAAACGCATTGTTCGTGCTTCAATGCGTGGCAATATTGCCGATGAACCTGTGCTTCCGGTCGTGGACATCGACACCATCCGCAGTGCGCGAGAACTGGTAAAACAAGTCTATGTGGACGAACGGATTGAACAGTATGTGGCCGATCTCGTCTTTGCCACACGCTATCCTGAACGTTATCATTTGGATCACCTCAAACCCTACATCGCTTTTGGCGGATCTCCCCGTGCCAGCATCAGCCTGGCACTGGCTGCCCGCAGCTTGGCTTTCATCCGCCGCAGAGGCTTTGTGGTGCCTGACGATGTGCGCAGCATCATCTATGACGTGTTGCGCCACCGCATCGGCCTGACTTATGAAGCTGAGGCGGCGGAGATGACGACCGACCGCATCATCAGTGAAATCTTGGCCAAAGTAGAAGTGCCCTGATGGAGACAGACATTCAACAACTCATGCAAAAAGTGCGACGCATCGAGATTAAGACGCGTGCACTCTCTGATAATATTTTTGCGGGCGACTACCACTCGGCCTTCAAAGGGCGTGGTATGTCATTCGCCGAAGTACGTGAATACCAAGCGGGCGATGATGTGCGTGATATCGACTGGAACGTTTCGGCACGTTTCAACCGCACGTATGTCAAAGTCTTTGAGGAAGAACGCGAACAGCGCGTCATGCTTCTCATCGATGTCTCAGGTTCACTGGATTTCGGATCAACGGTGCAAAGCCAGCGTGAACTACTTACAGAGATTGCAGCCACACTCGCCTTCTCCGCCATCCGCAACAACGATATGATTGGTGTGCTGTTCTTTTCAGACCGCATCGAGAAGTTCATCCCTCCCGCCAAAGGAAAAGGACACATCCTGCGGATCATCCGAGAACTCCTCACTCTTCACCCCAAAGGGCAACGCACTGACATCAGTGTCGGATTGGACTATTTTATGCGTGTAGTGCGCCAGAGTAGTGTAGCCTTCCTCTTGTCCGACTTCCTCGACACGAAGGACTATAGCATCCCCTTATCTATGGCACGTCAACGCCATGATGTGGTTGCCATACGCGTGGTCGATCTCCGTTCAAAGGAGTTGCCTCGCGTGGGACTGATGAAGGTTGAAGATGCCGAAACGGGACATTTACAATATCTCGACACCTCCTCATCCCGTGTCCGCCAAGTTTATGCACAAGCGTGGAAGCAGCAATCCAATGTAGTGGAAAATCTTTTCCGTCGTGTACGGATTGACCATGTAGATGTTACCACCGGCGAGGATTATGTAATGGAGATGAAACGCTTGTTTGCCCGTCGTTCTGGACGACGATAATACTCCCTCTATACTTTTGGCCTCATCAGAGTTTATCCTCCACTTATGACCAAACTCCTCTTTTCCCTCCTTCTGTTCCTATTTACCTCAACAGCAGTCACGGCACAAGACGTCCTCGTAGAAACACGTTTGGACTCCACTGCCATACTAGTTGGAGAGCAAGTACGCATGCACGTACGCGTGAGTTGTGATAAGAACGCCAAAGTCATCTTTCCGACATTTCCCAATGGCTTACTCGGCGACAGCATAGAGGTTTTGGAAACTTCAAAGCCCGACACACTTCTGCTCAATGAGGGGAAACGCATGGAGTTGTCTCTATCCTACCTCCTCACCTCCTTTGACAGTGCACTCTATGCCCTACCCCCAATTAAAGTACAGGTCAATGGACGCAATATCCTCAGCCGAAACACTTTAGGTTTGAAAGTATCGTCTGTTCCTGTAGACGATACGCACCCCGATGAACTCAAATCACCCCACGCTCCCGTAAATGGTATATTCGAGTGGTCTACGCGCATTTTTATTTGGGGAATTACCGTCTGGGGGTTACTCTTGCTAGGGCTGTTCTTTCTCCTACGTGTATTACGCCAGAGGCCAATAACACGCAAGGTGATGATCTATCCTCCCTCCCCTCCTCATCAAGTGGCCATCAACGAAATGGAGCAACTGCGCAACGAAGTGCACGACAACCCAAAGGAGCAAAAGACATATTTCATCCGGCTCACCGACACGCTGCGCACCTACATCGGTGCACGCTTTCATTTTAATGCGCGCGAGATGACCAGTGATGAGATTGTCCATAAACTGCAAATCATGGGAGAGGTGAAGGAACTGGACGAACTTCGTGAGATCATGTGCACAGCTGACCTCGTTAAGTTCGCACGCCAGCACCTCAGCACAATGGAAAGCGAACGCTCACTACATCAAGCCACTCACTATGTTCGCGCTACCCAACCGGACGACTCCGAAATACCGCAGCCCTACGAAGCGGTGATCGAGATGGGACAGACCACCCAACTCTGGTTTCACCGCGCACTTTGGGCGGGAGCAGCTCTTTCATTCTTGCTCGCGAGTGGAACATTGTTTTACACTTGGCGACTATTGTGGCATAACTTCCTCTGACTCTCATGACCTTCACACAACCCGAGTATTTTTTTCTGCTCCTTCTTCTCATCCCGCTCATCCTGTGGTACGTGTTGCGTCGCCACCGTGCAGAGCCAGCTCTGCGCATTGCCTCCACGGAATCCCTAAGACAGCTGCCACTCACTCCGCGGACGGCATTAGTACACCTCCCCTTCGCCCTACGCCTGATGAGTATTGCCCTTCTGATCATAGTACTCGCGCGTCCACAAACATCCACGCCACAGAGTAATCGTGAAGTTGAAGGCATTGACATGATGCTGGCCATGGACATCTCCGTGAGCATGCTCACTCAGGATCTTGAACCCAACCGCATTGAGGCAGCCAAGCAAGTGGCAATAGAGTTCATCTCAGGACGCCCAAACGACAATATTGGCCTTACACTCTTCGGTGGTGAAGCCTTTACGCAATGCCCCATGACCACCGACCATGCTGCCCTACTCTCCATGTTGGGTAATGTGAACTGCAACCTGCAAAGTTCTGGGCTTATCGCCGAAGGCACGGCCATCGGCATGGGATTGACCAACGCAGTGAGCCGGCTGACCGAAAGTAAAAGCCCCTCTAAGGTACTCATACTCATCACCGATGGAGCAAACAACACAGGCGATATATCCCCCCTAACCGCCGCAGAGATTGCCAAAAAGCAGAATGTGCGTATTTATACTATCGCAGTCGGCAAACAAGGACTGGTCCGCCAGCCTGTCGGCATCCTCCCGAATGGGGAATATTACTATGCCACTGTAAAGAGCGACATGGATCCTGCCACCTTGAAGAGCATCGCCGAGACCACAGGTGGGCTCTACTACGCCGCTGAGACGAAAGGAAAATTGCGGAAAATCTACAACGACATCGACCAGCTGGAGCGTACCAAACTCAAAGTGCAACATTACAACCGGCACTATGAAGCCTATCTCCCCTTCGCCATTGCCGCCATGCTGCTTTTCCTCCTCGAAATCCTACTTCGGCTCACCTGGCTGCGCCGCATCCCCTGATTGCCATGTTCAAGTTTGCCCATCCCGATTTTCTATACGCCTTCGCCGCGTTACCCCTGTTCGTTGGCCTCTTTCTTTGGTCTCAATGGCAAAGTCACCGTCGCGAAGCACGCTTTGGCCACCGCGCGCTCCTCAAGCGTCTCATCCCTTTGCGCTCTTCAACACGCCCAGTCATCAAGTTCACACTCATGCTCCTCGTTGCCACCCTCGGCATACTGCTGCTCGCGCGCCCACAGTTCGGCCAGACAATGGGCAATGAGCGACGGAAGGGCATCGAAGCCATCATCACCCTCGATGTGTCTCAATCCATGCTGGCAAATGATGTACAGCCTTCACGCATTGAGCGCAGTAAACTTTTGATTTCCACACTCATCGATCGTATGGAGAACGATCGCATCGGATTCAACATCTTCGCGGGTGAAGCCTATCCGCAGCTTCCCATCACCAATGATTATATAAGTGCTCATCTTTTCCTTGATCAAATTACCCCTGGCATGGTGTCGCTCCAAGGTACCAATCTCGCAGCAGCCATCAAACTTGCGGCAGCCAGTTTCACACAGGACAAAGAGGTTGGCAAAGCCATCATTCTTATCACCGATGGTGAGAACCACGAACCAGGTGCGGTGGAGGCAGTAAAAGAAGCTGCTGCTGCGGGACGCCGCGTCTTCGTGCTCGGAGTAGGCAGTAGTACCGGTGGTGAAATACCGACTCCCGAAGGTGTACTCACCGACAATGAGGGAAACATCGTCCACACCAAGCTCAACGAATCGGCCTGCCGCGAGATTGCACAAGCTGGACGCGGAGCTTACATTCATGTCGATGGAAGCAACGTGGCACAGGATCAACTTCTGGCCGAGCTACACAAACTCCAACAAACCGACTCTGCCATGGTCTACGAGAGGGGACTTAACGAACAGTTCCAAGCTGTTGCGCTCCTGATGCTTTTGCTCCTCCTCGCGGAACTCTTCATTCTCGAAAAGCAGAACGTCTGGTGGAAGAGACTCCACATCTTCCGTCCCGGTTCCACAGCTTAAATTTCTACCCTTCCATAAACTATGGCTCCCCATCGTCTTTTCACTACCCTACTTCTTTGCTTTGCTATTATTGCCGCTACTGCACAAACGACAGAATGGTCCCTCCTTCACCGTGGCAACAAAGCTTTCCGCCAGCAAAACTTCAAACAGGCAGAAAACTACTACCGTCGTGCTTTAGAAAGTAACCCACACAGTTCGCGCGCAGCCTTCAATCTCGGTGATGCCTATCTGGCGCAAAAGAATACGAAAGATGCCCTAACGCAATACTTCAATGCAGCTAAGGCAGAGACAGATCCAACCATCCGAGGAATGGCTTACCATAACGTGGGGTATGTGCATCACCTCAATAAGGAGTACGATAAGGCCATTGATGCCTACAAAGAGGCATTGCGCAATAATCCCCACGATGCCGACACACGCTACAACCTCGTCTTGGCACAGAAACAGCGCAAGCAACAGCAAGACCAACAGAAGCAACAGCAAAAAAAGCAAAAGGAGCAAAAGGAGCAACAACCACAGGAGCAGCAGCAGAATCAACAACGGCAGCAGAACCAGCAAATGAGTGACGACAATGCAGAGCAACTGCTGCAACTTGCCCGTCAAGCAGAGCAAGCCACGCGTCGCAAGATGGAACAAGCACGCCGTCCACAACCCCGGCAACTCAACAAAAACTGGTAACTTTTCATTCTTCCTTCGGATTATGCCTTTCTTACGCAAGGTTATTCTTATTCTCCTCCAACTAGCCTCCATGACCTCCCTATGGGGACAAGTAACATTTCAGGCCAAAGCTCCGACCTCTGTCGATCTCAACGGACAGTTCCGCTTGCAGTTTGTGATCTCAAATGCAGAAGGGACTGATTTTCAAGCTCCTGATCTCACTGACTTCGATATTCTCTCTGGACCTTCTATCTCATCTTATTCCAGCACCCAAATTGCCAATGGTAGCTACTCCTCTACCCGGTCCACAACCTACACTTTTATCCTCGCTCCCAAGCGTAAAGGAACAATAAGCATCGGAACAGCCAGTATCCGAGTGGAGGGGCGCACGCTCCGTTCCAATGCGCTGAAAATTACCATCACCCCAGGAGTAAGATCCACCCCCTCTACTCAACAAAACAGCGATCAAAATCCCTTCGCCACTATACAGCGGTCGGGCAATAAAGTGACAGAGAGCGATCTCTATTTCACCGTCGATGCTTCACACCGTAAAGTCTATGAGCAAGAGCCCATCCTTCTCACCTATAAACTGCACGCACGTGCCGGGATCGGCCTCTCCAATGTGATGCTTCGTCAGAAGCCCGACTTAAAAGGATTCTGGACACAAGAGATCGAACTTCCCCGCAACCTGGCTCCCACAACAGCACGCGAAAGCAATCGCCTCTACCGTGTAGCCACAAATCTACAATATATCATTTTCCCACAGCAAACGGGAAAGATCACGATCCCCAGTATCACCTTCGACTGCGATATCCTCCAACAAGACGAAAGCATCGACGAAATCGACGCCTTCTTCAACGGCGTCGGACAGATCAGCCTGCGTGCACAACGCCGCACTCCAGATCTCACTATCGAGGTGCTCCCTCTACCGCATCCCCGCCCTACAAACTTCTCAGGCGGAGTCGGAAGTTTTCAAGTGAAAGGCAGTCTCTACCGCTCCTCTCTCCCAAAGACCAATGATATTGCCACTTATCGCTTTACCATTCAAGGACAAGGCAACCTAAAACTTGTCAAGGCTCCTAAACTATTCTTCCCTAAAGACTTCGACACCTTCGATCCCAAAATGGTAGACGAGACGCACGTAGGGACAGATGGCGTAACCGGGAGTGTACACTTTGACTATAACTTTGTGCCCCGCCACGTGGGCACATACACCCTACCCTCCGTGGAATTCGTCTATTTCGATACCCACGCACACCAGTACCGAACGCTGCGCACACAGCCTCTCACGCTCAACATCGCCAAAGGCGAACGTTCGGCTGCCGATGTAGAGACCGAACTAGCTTTGCGCAGCTCAGACATCCGCCCGATTCATACTGGCGCGCTCCATATTTTTTCCCCTTCCGGATTATTGTGGTGGGGCAGTCTCCCTCACCTCCTTATACTCACTTTCCTCTTGGCAGTAAGTATCTGGGGGGCACATTTTGCCAAGAAACTCCGTATCAACCATGCCGACCATCAGAAACATCGTGTGAAGCGTGCGGCCGCCCACGCACATGAACAGCTACGCCACGCAGAACGTGCGCTGAAGGATGCTCATCCGCAAAACTTTTACAACGCACTCTCACAAGCATTCACGGGATATCTGGCCGACAAACTTGACCTTACAGCCACAGCACTGACTCATTCCGACATCCTTCGCAGTCTGAAAGAACGTGGTGTCGCACCGGAACTATGCCACGAAGTGGAGCAACTTTTGGATGAAATTGATCTCGGACGATTCTCTCCCAGCAATGATACAACAATCCGCGAAGAGATCCTCCACACTGCCGACCGCCTGCTCCACGCACTCGAACCTCTATTAAAATGATGGTATCCAACATGAAATCCGTCCTCATTTTTCTGTTTACGATCCTGGCCACATCGCAGCTTATGGCAGCCAAGCCTTCCTATAAACCAGAACATCTGAAAGAACTAGGAGACAGTGCCTATGCTGCGCAAAACTATGTGCTCGCTGTGCGTCATTACAACGAGTTGCTGACCATTGCCCCTTCTGCCGATGTACACTACAACCTAGGAAACGCCCACTTCCGCCTCCGTGAAATGGGGCACGCCGCGCTTGAATATGAGCGTGCCCTGCATATACAACCCAGCCACGATGACGCACGCTTTAATCTCCACCTCCTGCACACAAAGCTCCCCGACCGCTTTGCACCACCCCAGAAAATGTTTTTCGTCAGTCTCCTCCAGCGCATCATCAGCGAACAAAGTGTAACTTTCTGGACGGGGATTTCTCTCGCCGCCTTTCTACTCGGACTGCTCTCCACCCTCTTCTACATCGGTGCATTTCGAATCTGGCTGCAAAAAGTGAGCTTCACCCTTTCTGTCCTCTCGGGAGTGGCTTTTCTCCTCACCTCTATCTTTGCCCTCATACAGCAACATGCCTTCGCTCATAACCTTCGCGCCGTTGTAATCTCCCCAGAAGTACCTACATATACCAGTGCTACAACCCACAGCACAGCAGGCCCCACCCTCCACGAAGGCACCTCCGTTGAGATCATCGACCATGCTCACGGTGGATGGACCGAAGTACAGCTCCCTGATGCCTCTCACTACTGGCTCTCCACATCCAGCATCGAACGTGTAATCCAACCCTAAGTTCCCCATTCGGGATCATTCTGTTGCTGTCCAGCATCTCGGACAATATAAAGAAGCGGATCTGGACAGCAATAGTTTTGATAAGACCAATAACTGAGTAAAAAGACACCGCGGAGGCGTGCGAAAGAGTCCGCGGTGTCATGCCTACAACACCGCGGAGTCTTTTTTCTGGCTCCGCGGTATTATTTTAAAGGGTCTCGGATAGCAATATTGCACGGTCTAGAAATGCCATTTTGCACCGAGAGAGAGGCTCAAAATTTCGTGCCAAGGAAGTGACTTATTCACGGCTTTGCTCACAAAGTAGAGGTCGCAGGTACTCAATTCCCACATCAAGCTAATACTATGGCTGAAGATGCGGCGCTTTAAGGGAATATGCCACGTATAGCGTTGACCGACAAAGAGATGAATACGTATCTTGGACGAGAACCAATAATAATTAGCGGTAGGATAGCGGCTCGGCGTACGCCCCCAGTAGT
>JBHAFF010000019.1:0-37003 GCA_041855985.1 Alloprevotella sp. | reverse complement strand
GTTTATGTCAGCGTGTCCGACGATATTTCCGGTGGTTATAGCGGCGGGGTTCCACCTCTTCCCATTCCGAACAGAGAAGTTAAGCCCGCCCGCGCCGATGGTACTGCACACCCGTGGGAGAGTAGGTCGCCGCCATTTTTTTAGCCCCTGATTACAGCGATGTAGTCAGGGGCTTTTTGTGCGTTTGGTGTGTGGGGTTTAAAAAGACACCGCGGACTCTTTTCAAAGGCTCCGCGGTGTTTTTTGAAAGATTCCGCGGAGTCTTTTTCATGATTCCGCGGAGTCTTTTTTTGAGGGATCGAAGGGGGGAGAAGTTGCGCTTGAACTGTTGGGACGCGATGCGCGAAATGGCGGAGGGGTGGAGGGGAATGAATAATAAAATGTCATTCTGGCAGTTTCGATGACACCGCGGCGTTGTGGCAAAGACTTTGCAAATTCCAGGGTCAAAATGCAGTAAATCGCGCATCAACAAACCTCTAAATACTCACGAATATGACGATTCAACCCCTTGCAGACCGCGTAGTCATTCAGGCTGCCCCTGCTGAAGAGAAGACGGTCGGTGGGATCATTATCCCCGACACGGCGAAAGAGAAACCCCTCCAAGGCACTGTGATTGCCGTGGGTAAAGGCACTAAGGACGAACCTATGGAATTGTCTGTGGGCGACCAGGTGCTCTACGGCAAATATGCGGGTACGGAAGTAGAATTGGATGGTGAGAAATTCCTCATCATGCGTCAGAGCGATGTCCTCGCTTGTTTGAAATAAGCATTATCCCCACGCCGCTTTCCGCCCAAAGGAAGGCGATCAAATCAGAATAGAATCATGGCAAAAGAAATCAAATATAATGTAGATGCGCGCGAACTGCTGCGCCAAGGTGCTGACGCTCTGGCCAACGCCGTCAAAGTAACCCTTGGTCCTAAGGGTCGCAATGTAGTGATCGAAAAGAAGTTTGGTGCTCCCCGTATCACCAAGGACGGTGTGAGTGTGGCCAAAGAGATTGAGCTGGACAATGCTTTCGAAAATGCCGGCGCACAGCTCGTCAAGAGCGTGGCTTCCAAAACTGGCGATGATGCGGGTGATGGTACGACCACGGCAACCGTCCTGGCACAAGCCATTCTCACCGAAGGTATGAAGAATGTGGCTGCCGGTGCTAATCCCCTCGATGTAAAGCGCGGAATTGATAAGGCTGTGGCTGCCGTTGTGGCAAGTATCAAGGAGCAGGCCGAGCAGGTGGGCGACAACTACGACAAGATCGAGCAGGTGGCTACCATATCGGCCAACAACGATTCAGAAATCGGTAAGCTCATTGCCGATGGTATGCGTGCCGTTTCGGTCAATGGCGTGATCACGATTGAGGATGCCAAAGGCCGCGACACGGTATTGAAGACTGTAGAGGGAATGCAGTTTGATCGTGGTTATCTCTCCGCCTATTTCGTGACGGATACCGAGAAGATGAACTGCGATATGGAAAATCCCTACATCCTCATCTATGATAAGAAGATCTCCAACCTCAAAGACTTCCTCCCCATCCTCGAACCTGCTGTGCAGAGCGGTCGTCCCCTCCTTGTGATTGCTGAGGACGTGGACAGCGAAGCCCTTACCACCCTTGTGGTCAACCGTCTCCGCACACAGCTTAAGATCTGTGCTGTGAAGGCTCCTGGTTTCGGTGATCGCCGAAAGGCCATGTTGGAAGACATTGCGATCCTCACGGGTGGCGTTGTCATCAGCGAGGAGAAAGGTCTGAAACTTGAGCAGGCTACACTCGAAATGCTTGGCTCGGCCGAAAAGGTGAGCGTCTCGAAGGACAACACCACCATCGTCAACGGTGCGGGTGCTTCGGAGCAAATTGCTGAACGCGTGCAGCAGATCAAGAATGAGATCAAGAACACCACTTCCGACTACGACAAGGAGAAGCTTCAAGAGCGCCTCGGCAAACTTTCTGGCGGTGTCTGCGTGCTTCAGGTTGGTGCGGCCAGCGAGACCGAGCAGAAGGAGAAGAAGGATCGTTGCGATGATGCCCTCTGCGCAACTCGTGCTGCTGTAGAAGAAGGTATCGTCACCGGTGGTGGCGTAGCCTACATCCGTGCTCAAGAAGTCCTCGAAGGACTGACTGGTGACAATGCTGATGAGACCACAGGCATCCAGATCATCCGTCGCGCCATCGAAGAGCCTCTCCGCCAGATTTGCGCCAATGCCGGTGTGGAAGGCGCTGTGATTGTCAATAAGGTGCGTGAAGGCCAAGGCAACTACGGTTACAATGCTAAGAACGAAACCTTTGTGGATCTCCGTGAGGCCGGTGTCGTTGATCCCGCTAAGGTAACACGTGTTGCATTAGAGAATGCCGCGTCGATTGCCGGCATGTTCCTCACCACTGAATGCGTGATTTGCGACAAAAAGGAAGATACTCCCGAAATGCCTATGGGGGCTCCCGGTATGGGCGGTATGGGCGGCATGATGTAATTTCCCGCACCTCCTTCTGACAAAGAACGACCGAACTTGCTCTGTGCAGGTTCGGTCGTTTTTTTGTGGATTGGGGGTGACTCGGTCCAAGTCTGGGGGGCTTATGAGAAATGCCTCTCTATATCATGACGAAAACGACCGAACTTGCAGCGTGCAGGTTCGGTCGTTTTCGGGATGGTCGAGAGAGGGTGTTAGTCCCAGATGGAGCTTGAGTTCTTCTGGCGGGTGAGGATCTGACTTTCGTCTTCGATGGTGTCTTCGCTATCGGAGCTCACCGTGAGGGAATGGGTCAAGATGGTTCCTTCGAGGTGCAGCGTAATCTTTTTTGCGGTGGGACGGATATATGGGGTGTACATGGTACATGGTTTTTAGGGTTGAATGAATTTCTTTCCGGACTTGACATAGATATGTCCCGTTTGCGGACGAAGCACTTTTCGGCCGCTGAGGTCGTAGATGTTTTCTCTGGTGTCAGAGGAAGTTGCGCTGACGTGTTCTATGCCCGATAGATTGCCGAAGTCGAGCGAGAAGCCTTGGGTCGGTGTTGAAGCATCTGCCGTGAAGTAGGCACGATAGGCAGGAACATTGACTCCTGCTCCCAAGCGGGCGAAGATAGCCTGTCCGTTCTTTTTGCGGAGCATGTAGTAGCTCAATCCTGCCTCGGGCACAAGCCCCGTTACACTCCCTTGCAGTTCATTTCCTGCTACGGCTGCGGGATCCTCCGTCTTGTTCTCGACAAAGTCCACAAGTCCGGGAGCAGTAGCTTCGACCACCACGCCCGTGTTCTTGGGGAGCGTCCCTTCGACGGGTGTGAGCTGGATGCGCTCGCCCTTGTGCTTTCCGGTGTAGACCGTAACTCCTGCGGGCACCGTGGTGGGATAGTCGAGGAAGAGGGTGGCAAACTTGGTATCGCCCACGTTCACGCTGTGGAAGCGGCGGCCATCGAGTGCCGTATAACCCTGGTCCTTACCGAGGAGGCGGATATCCTTCGTTTTGAGCGTTGAGATGTCAGGATGGTGGAATATGATCTGTGCCTGTTCGAATCCTGCGGGGACACTGATGGAATAGTGTGCCGCGTCCTCCTTCGTCATTGCTTTTCCTGGCCACTCGCCGAAGGGTTTGCGGTCTTTGGCGTCCCAGACATAGGCATAGACCTCGTTCCAGCCTTCGGCGAGATAGCGCACTGTGGTGGCCTTTCCTGTTGCGGGCACGTAGAAAGGAGCTTCATAGCTGCTCATCGAGTTGTCGCGCTTCATTAGCACTGTCTGGCCTGCCAGCTGCTTCGTGTCGCACTGCTGCGTGTTGGTATTGACGATAAACTTCTCGTTTTTGTACGCTTCGGGGATGTTGTAGAAGTAGTAGCCCGTTACGGCATCGAATTTCATGGCGTTGCCCGGCCACGTTGTACCGGCACCGTTGGCATCGTAGTAGTGGATGTAAGGAGCGGACCAGGCGGCATCGTTCTGATGGTCGAAGAATACCTGTACGCCGTCATAGGCGGTGTCTTCGGTCTTCTCTTGCCAAGAGTGGTGAGCGGCGAAGTATTTGTTTTTACCTTCGATGGGCATGCCCTCTGCACCGTTCGCAGGATAACGGTGGTCGGAGGTCGAGGCACTTTCGGTGAAGATGACCTTTCCGTTGGCCAACTGCGTTGGCACGGCATATTCATAGAGTCCCGTCACCGTATTCTTCGTCATCGGCAGACCTGGCCAAGGGGCATTGCTGTCGCCGCCATTATAGACATAGGCATATACACTGCTCCATCCGTAACTTTCATTGTTGAAGCGGATGGTGTCGCTGCTCGTTGTGGCGGTGGGATTTTCGTTGAGGAGCACGGCTACGCCCGAGGCACCGATCGTACCCGAGATCTTGTGCTGTGTGACGGTAAATGTGTTGCCGGAGACAAGGTCTTCGTACGTTCCATCGGCCAGTCGGTTGGCCGTGAGTTCCGTTACGTTGCGGTTGTCGCCCACGGCCACAATCACTGCGCCCTTTGTGCCGCGCTCGTTCATGGCCAGTTGTTGGCTGCTGTTGTTCGAAAGGTATTCGCTCTCGCCCACGGTGGCATTTTTGAGGCGGTTCACAGCCCTTACTTCGACATTTGTCCAGGCCGTCTGGCTGGCATCGCCGAGTTTCTGAGGGCTTTCCATCGCATCGGGGCGTGCGAAGTAGAGGGCGGGAGCCACTGAGCGGCTGCCCACCATGCCCCACGTGCGATTGATCACATCGCTCGATACGCCGCGCGTCTCACCACCGGCATAGGTGTCGTGGCTTTCACACCAGATCACCGCCTTGTCGAGGGGAGCACCCGTCAGGCCGACATAGCTGTTGCTCGCGCCGGCAGCATTGTGCTCAGCTACGGCCTCGCGCACGTTCTTCGATGAAACGCTTGCCGTGATGCTCATGTACTGTTGATAGGAATTGAGGATAGCACCCTCGCTGCTGCGGTCGGCATCGGCCGTGGCATTGTCCAGGATTTCACCGTAGACGAAGAGCGACTGCCCCTTTTGATTGGCATAGGCGCGTGCACCGTCCACTACGGTCGGCCAGAAATTGTTTTCCGCGCCGTTCTGATATCGCCCGTCTGCCGGACTGTTGATGTGTTTGGCCGCATCGAATCGGAAGCCATCTGCTCCGCAATCGATGCACTCTTTGAGGTAGTCCAGCACGAAGCCCTGCACCTCAGCGTTCTCGGTGTTGAGATCGGGCAGACCGCTCATTGTGTTCCATGTGATGTCGCCGCGGTTGCTGTAGTTGCTCGTGTTCATCACATGCCCGTCGCTCCAATGCCAGTAACTGTCATTGTTTCGGTACTTTTCGGGGATGGCTTCTGAAAGGTCGTTGCCGTTCTTGTTGGCCAGGTGGTTGGCCACAACGTCCACGATCACCTTGATACCGTACTGCTCGGCAGCCGTACACATTTCGGTGAATTCCGCCTTTGTGCCGAGGGCTGCGTTGAAGCCTCCATCGGCAATCTTGAAATCGATGGGCTGATAGAGTACCCACCAGTCTGCAACGGTAACCTCCTTCACTGCCTGTTTGGCGGGTTGGAGGGGTGAGGTCTGGATGGCCGTAAACCCTTGGTCGGCAATCTTGCTCAGATTGGCCTTGATATTGTTGAACGACCAGTTCCAGCAATGCAGGATGACACCATCGTTCACGCGTTGAGGAAGCGCAGTGTCCGCGCTTACCTGCTGGGCACAGGCCAGAGCCAGTGCCACAAAGAAAGTCTTCTTTTTCATGGATGAAAAGGTAAAGGTGTGTTTCATTCGTTCGCAAAATTAGGAATTAAATCCTCGTTTTCCTGATTAATGAGGTCTGATATAGGTGGTGTAGAGTTAAGATCCTGTCTTATGATCTTGTTTTCAATATCTTATGCTCTTTGAGGAATAGACGGAATATAAAGTCTCTAAGTTGTGATATGGGACGATTTTTGGGGGGTATATACAAGTTGTCGGCCGATTTTGGATGCGCTTGGACGTTGGACGTGCTGCTTTGCGCAGTGGCGTTGGGGTGGGTTATGGGCGCATTCTTTATCCTCTGCGCATGCTGCGGTGTTCGCTGCCATCCCTGCTTTTTTATCCGGAGTTCTTGTGGAGGTTTGAGGAGAGGCGTAGACCTTTTCGATAGATTTTGCCGATGGCCCATTTTCGATACGAACTGTTGCGCGTGTTCTCTGGAATTCCCCGATTTTTCGGCATGCATTCCGCAACGTGAGGTGCAACGCACCCCTGAGCGGTTTCGAATACCCTTGTCCTGATTTGGCACTTCGCTGATAAAAGCGTAACTTTGCACGCACTATCTTGCCCATCTCTTTCCTCATCCACTGTGGGACGCATCATTGTCTGCGGCAGCAGTCGGGACTTTTCAGCATTTCACGGGCAAGGTTGTGGAGGCGCAGCACAGAAATGCCCGCCAACTCCAATCTCTTTCACCGCATGTCTTGCATTCTCCATATCGAAACCTCCACCACCGCCTGTTCCGTGGCGGTGAGTGAAGACGCCCAAGTCATCTTCGACCGCCAGGAACTCGACGGTCCCAACCACGCCCGCCTTCTCGCTCCAATGGTCGATGAGGCACTGAGTTTTGCCGAGAGCCACGCCATTCCCCTCGATGCCGTGGCCGTTTCGGCAGGCCCCGGCAGTTACACGGGGTTGCGCATCGGAGTCTCCACGGCGAAGGGCGTGGCCTATGGGCGTAATGTCCCCCTGATCGCCATCGAAACCCTCAAACTTCTCACCGTGCCCACACTCCTCTACAATGAGGAGCTTCCCGAAGATGCCCTCCTGGTCCCCATGATCGATGCGCGACGTATGGAAGTCTATGCTGCCGTCTACGATCGTGCCCTTCGCGCACAGCGTGCCGTCCAGGCCGATATCGTCGAAGCGGACACCTATCGTACGTGGCTCGACCGTGCGCCGGTCTACTTCCTGGGTAATGGTGCCGCCAAGTGCCGCTCTGTGATTGACCATCCCAATGCCCGCTTCATCGATGGGGCAGTACCTTTGGCAAAGCACATGGCACCTTTGGCCGAGATGGCCCATGCCCGCGGTGCGTTTGTCGATACAGCCTACTTCGAACCTTTCTATCTGAAAGAGTTCCAAACTTCTACTCCTAAAGCCCTCCTCTGATGCAGAACGCCCAGCTCCCTCCTTACAACACGAAATCCACCCCCCTCATTCTCAAAGCCTATGGCCGCGAAGTAGAGCGTATGGTGGAGGCAGCCATGGCCATTGAAGACCGCGCAGAGCGTACGGCCTATGCTGCACGGATCATTGAGGTGATGCGCATCGTTACTCAGCAGGAGCGACCCACGGCAGAGGTGATGGCCAAACTATGGAACCATCTGGCGCAACTCTCGGCTTACCGGCTGGATATTGACTATCCCTATCCCATCGAGCGGCACGCCGAGGCTACCCGTCCGCCACGATTGTCCTATCCTAACCACCGCATTCGCCTGCGCCACTACGGCCACTTCCTTGAAACCCTCGTGGCGCGCATCCTTGCCGAGCAGGATCCTCAGGAACGGGCGCAGCTCATCTGCCTGGCCGCAGCGCGAATGAAGCGCAACTTGGCAGAAATGCGTGGCGATGTGGCCGATGTGCGCCGTGTGGCGCGCGACCTTGATTTCTTCACCGATGGTGCACTCTCCATCGAGGAGGTCACGGCCGCCCTCACTCGATGACTGCCGCCGCCAGACGAGCCTTTTAGGTCCGCCGGCGACATAAGTGATCAAGACCCTTCTTGTTTGATACACCTTTCCTCCCCGAAACGCCCATGGCTTCTTTCCTGATTGAGGGCAACCGCCGCCTCTCCGGTGAAATCACCCCACAGGGGGCGAAAAACGAGGCACTGCAAGTGATCTGTGCCACCCTCCTCACCGACGAACCTGTCCGCCTAAGCAATATCCCCGATATCGTCGATGTCAATAACCTCATTCACCTCCTCCGCGATATTGGCGTGAAGGTGGTGCGTCATGAACCGGGCGACTTTACCTTTCAAGCTGACAGCCTGAACCTCGACTACCTCCGTTCGCAGGAATATCTTGATCGCTGTGCCTCCCTCCGCGGCTCGGTGCTCACCCTCGGGCCTCTGGTGGCGCGATTCGGACGTGCACTGATCAGCAAGCCCGGGGGCGACAAAATTGGCCGCCGCCGTCTCGATACCCATTTCTACGGCTTCCAACGCCTCGGAGCCTCTTTCCACCATGATGCCGAGCGCGGCCTGTTTGAAATCTCCGCCGATGGGCTAAAAGGAGCGTATATGCTGCTCGACGAGGCCTCCGTAACGGGCACGGCCAATATCCTCATGGCCGCTGTCTTGGCCGAAGGGACGACCACCATCTATAATGCCGCCTGTGAACCCTATATTCAGCAGCTCTGCCACCTCCTCAACCGGATGGGAGCCAACATCTCGGGCATTGCCTCCAATCTCCTTACCATCGTGGGGGTGAAGTCGCTCCATGGCGCGGATCACCGCCTCCTTCCCGACATGATCGAGATCGGCTCGTTCATCGGCATTGGCGCGATGGTAGGCGATGGTTTGACCATCAAAGAGGTGGGGCTTCGACACCTCGGCATGATCCCCGATGCCTTCCGCCGTTTGGGCATCGTGGTCGAAGAGCGTGGCGACGACCTCTTCATCCCCGGCGGGCAGCGTTACGAAATCGAGACCTTCATCGACGGATCGTTCATGACGCTTGCCGATGCTCCTTGGCCAGGGCTGACGCCTGACCTCCTCTCTATTCTCATCGTTGTGGCCACGCAGGCCAAGGGGAGCGTGCTCTTCCATCAGAAGATGTTTGAGAGCCGCCTCTTCTTTGTAGACAAACTCATCGAGATGGGAGCGCAGATCATTCTCTGCGATCCCCACCGCGCCGTTGTCGTGGGGCACAACTTTCAGATCCCGCTCCGTGCACGCCGCATGGTCAGCCCCGACATTCGTGCCGGCATCGCCATGCTCATTGCCGCGATGAGTGCCGAAGGCATCTCCCGAATTGACAACGTTGGGCAGATCGACCGTGGCTATGAGCGCATTGAAGATCGCCTTAACGCCCTCGGTGCGAAGATCACGCGTATGGACTGAACGAGTAGGGGTAGATATGGGTAAAACAGGTCATAGGGTGCCGTAAATAGGCAGCCCCGAAGGACACATGCCCCGACAGCCGCTCACTGTTCTGCAATCGCTTAAAGCCCGTTCTGCCGATCGCCCCATTCTCCCTCTTCCTTATAAATCTACAGCCTTCTCTTCCAATGATTCGTTCCGAAGAAGTCTTTCAGATTGGCCGCCTCACCCGCACTCACGGCGTGCAGGGCGAGATGGAACTCCAATTTACCGATGATGCCTTTGACCGCGGCACGGCAGACTATGTCGTACTGCTCATTGATGGCATCTTTGTTCCCTTTTTCTTTGAAGAATACCGCTTCAAGAATCATGACGCCGCGCTGATCAAGTTTGAGGAGGTGCACAGTGAAGTAGAGGCACGTCCGTTGGTCGGGCTTCCGGTCTACTATCCACACGAAGCCTTGGCTGATGTTCCCGAGGGAGAAATCCGCTCTTTGCAGCATTTCGTGGGTTATACTGTGCTCTTACCTGATGCCGGTGCACCGCAGGATGGCGAGATGGCCACACGCCACCTCGGCACGGTGGAGCACGTGTCCACCACCGCTTCCACCGCCCTCCTTACCGTCCGCACCGACGATGGAAAGGAAGTTTTCCTTCCTTTCCATGAAGATTTCGTCCTCGCCTTCGACCGGCGCGCACGCTACCTCCTGCTAAACCTCTCCGACGACCTTCTGACGCTCAACGACTGAATGAAACGAATTGCTATCTTAGGTTCTACGGGGTCGATCGGCACCCAGACGCTCGACATCGTCCGCGAACATCCCCAAGCGTTTGAACCGTATGCCCTCACTGCCTGCAACAATGCTGAACTCCTCATAGCCCAAGCCCGGGAGTTTCGCCCCGAAGTGGTGGTGATTGCCAATGAAGAGCACTATCCCGCCGTGCGCGATGCCCTCGCCGATCTTCCGTTGAAAGTGTGGACGGGAGCAGAGGCACTGTGTGATGTGGTGCGCTGCTCCGAAGTCGATGTCGTGCTCACTGCCATGGTGGGCTTTTCTGGTTTACGCCCCACGATCGCTGCCATCGAGGCCGGGAAGACCATTGCGCTGGCCAACAAAGAGACACTCGTTGTGGCGGGCGACCTCATTACGCGTCTTGCCGGTGAGCACCGTGTCGCCATCCTTCCGGTGGACAGTGAGCATAGTGCCATCTTTCAGTGTTTGGTGGGTGAGACCCTTTCCACCGTCTCCCGCCTTCTGCTCACCGCTTCGGGCGGCCCGTTCCGCCGCCTCTCGGCTGAGGGTATGGCCGCTGTCACCGCCGCCGAAGCACTGCGCCATCCCAACTGGGCGATGGGGGCGAAGATCACCATTGACAGTGCCACGATGATGAACAAAGGCTTTGAGATGATCGAAGCCCATTGGCTCTTTGGCATCGCTCCCGAGGACATCGAGGTTGTGGTGCATCCCGAGAGCATCGTTCACAGCGCAGTGGAGTTTTCTGACGGTGCCGTCAAGGCACAGCTCGGCCTCCCCGACATGCGGCTTCCCATCCTCTATGCCCTTACCTTCCCCGAGCGGTATCCCCTCTCCGGTGACCGCCTCGACCTCTTTGCTCTTGGGCGGCTCACTTTCGAGCGTCCCGACTTTGAGCGGTTCGACTGCCTCCGCATCGCCTACGATGCCATTGGCCGAGGAGGCAATCTCCCCTGCGTAGTCAATGCCGCCAACGAGGTGGTCAATATGGCCTTTCGCGAGGGGCGAATTGCCTATCCCGACATCGCGCGTCTCATCCGTCGCGCCATGGACGCCGCGCCCTTCATTGCCGCACCCACCCTTGACGATTATTTCGGCACCGATGCCGAAGTGCGCCGTCGCACCCGCGAATGGATCGTGTGAACCGTGCAGTGAACGCAGCCGAACAGCTTAGACCTTTCCCGACTCACCCTCCTTAACAACTCCGCCCATGGAAACATTCCTCATCAAAGCCCTGCAACTCATCCTCAGCATCTCCCTGCTGGTCATTCTTCACGAGGGTGGCCACTTCTTCTTCGCCAAACTCTTTGGGATCCGTGTCCACCGCTTCTCCCTCTTCTTTGACTTTTGGAAGGGCGGGCGCAAGGCCCTCTCCCTTGGACGCTGGCGCGGCACGGAGTTCAGTATCGGATGGCTGCCTTTCGGAGGCTATGTCGAGATTGCAGGTATGGTGGACGAGAGTACCGATGCCGATGCAGTAGCCAAAGAGGAGGCCACCATCCCGGCCAACGAGCTGTTCAAGAACAAACCCGCTTGGCAACGCCTCCTCGTTATGGTCGGCGGCGTGTTGATGAACTTCCTCGTCGCGCTCTTTATCTACTCGATGGTGATGTGGACGTGGGGTGAACAGCGGCTGCCGATGAGCAGCATTGTGCACGGTTTCTCTTTCTCCCAGACTGCCAAGGAACTGGGATTTCGCGATGGCGACCGCATCTTGGCTTCGGAGTTCCGCGGTGCCAACACTGGGGAGGTTCATTATTATGAGTATTTCAAGGCCGAGCAGATCATCCGCGACCTTGGCACCGCTCAGGCCTTCATCGTGGAGCGGCGTGCGGCCGATGGCAGCGGTCGCTGGGATCGGGTGAACATCGACCTCCCTGCTGATTTCGACTTGCTGAAAGTGATGAAGGAGCGTCCCCCCTTCTTCGCGCTTACCATCCCCTCTGTGGTCGGAGGCTTCACGGCGGGTAGCCCGGCCGAGAAAGCGGGTATGCAGAAAGGCGACACCATTCTCGCCCTCAACGGCCAGCCGCTCACCACGTGGAATGAGATCGATGCCCGTCTTGCTGTGGTGCAGGATCGCCTGGCCGCCGCCGATAAGGCCGGTTCCCGTCTCCTCGCCACCGAGATGGTCGTGCGTCACGCCGGTGCTGCCACCCCCGATACCCTGCGCTTCAACCTCACCGCTGAGGGCAAACTGGGTGTCTTCAAGCATAATGTGCTGGCGGACTACCGCATGGACACCATCCGTTACAGCCTGGCCAGCGCATTTCCCGCAGGCATTACGCACGGATGGAACGTCTTGGAGGGCTATGTAAGTGACCTTCGCTACATCTTCTCCGCCGAGGGTGCGAAGAGCGTGGGTTCGTTCGGCACCATCGGCAGCCTCTTCCCCGCCACGTGGGATTGGGCGGCATTCTGGCAGCTCACGGCTTTCATTTCCTTGATGCTCGCCTTCATGAATTTTCTTCCCATACCGATGCTCGATGGCGGCTACATCTTCCTCACCCTCCTCGAACTCATCACGCGCCGACGTTTCCCCGACACGTGGATCGAACGGATCAACACCGTTGGCTTCTACTTTGTCCTCGCGCTGATGGCTTTGGGCATCTTCAACGATGTGGTGCGCTTCATCTTCTGACCTCCATTTTCTTCCTCTTTCTCACTCTTCCCTCATCCGCCCCTGCCGTGGATGAGGGAAGATTTTTTTCTGGTGGCCGATCATTTTGCTGACGTTGGCAAAATGATGAAAATGGCGAAGGGTTTGATTTTCAATTCGATGACGTCTTTCTGACACGCTGTGCATGCGGTCTTTGCAAGCGAGAGCACGCGCTTTTTGCCCAAACGATGACTGTCTACAATGCCATTTTGCCCATTCTTCCGCACTTTTTCGGGCAAAAACTTGGGAGCTTGCACAATAAATAGTATTTTTGTGGCACGCAAAATCTTTATGTCTATGACCATAACCTTACGCTATATCTGTTCCTTCCTCTTCGCCCTCACTGCTGCGACAATATTCGCCGCGCCCGTTGAGGAAGCTCTGCCTCTGCCTTCGTCCGCGGAAGCACAGGCGGGAGCGGAAATTGTCCTCTCCGTTCGTGAAAATCAGGTGCGTGTACAGCATGCCGATGGACTCACCCTCACCGTCTACGACATTGCGGGTGTCAAGGTGGCCACCTACCGGATTGACAGCGAGGATAAGACCCTCACGCTCCACCTCACCCGAGGTATTTATATCATCAAGGTGGGCAAGGTGGCTCGCCGCATCAATATCCTGTAAGCCGATGCCCGGTGTCAGTCATGCCCCATTGTGCACCTGTGACACCATCTCTTATCTTAGACACCGCGGTGTTGTCCGTATAGCTCCGCGGAGTGGTACGCACAACACCGCGGTGTCGTAGCATCTCTTCCGCGGAGGCTTGGGCACAGCAGTGCGGAGGCTTCGCTGCGGCTCCGGGGTTTCGTGCGCTTTCTGATGTGGAAAATGTAGTCCGTTTTCGGGCGGAGATCATCCCACAGGACAATGCGTGAACAATTCTTGTGGTAGTCCGTGTCTTCTCATATGCCCCGAGGAACCTTTCCCCGCGAATGGCCATGTTTTTCCCGATTGATATTGAGCGAGCGCGCTGCGGCCGTAGGTGTTATCTCCCACCTTTCCCCGCGTCTCCTCGTCTTTCTTCCCTTTTCCTTTCCGTGATGTTTCAAGTTCTTCGCCATATCACCCTGATGATGGGGTTCTCGTTTCTGCTGGCCGGCTGCGGCTGGATTGATTCACTGAGCAAAAATCAGCTGGATGACATCCACATGGGGCAGAGCCCCGAAGATGTTCGTGCAGTTTTGGGCAGACCCGACCTGCGGAGCTTTGACCGTTATGGCGAGACGTGGGAATATCTCTACCATCGTGAGCGCGGCACGGAACATGCCCGGATCACCTTTCGCAACGGTCGCGTGGAGTCGATGCGCTGTTTTTTCGAGGCGGATGCCCGCCCGCCGCATGCGGCCGAAGCGGTGCCCGGCAGGCACTCCGGCGATGGTGAAACACGAAAACTTTCTGAAGCCCAGGAGGCCGTGCGCCGCTACTATATGACGCACTATCCCGATGAAGCTCCCCATAAACTCCCCCATATTCTCCCTCATATCACCACGATGAGTCAGGCGCGCGACCATATTGCGAAAGACCGCGCGCTCCGAAAGAAGGAGTAAATCGTGGCTTGGCGTTGGCCGTGTCGGCCAAAATTTGTAATTTTGCCCGAACATGACGCGCGGTGCTCGCGAGGCAGCACGGCGCGAAGCTACGACCTGCCTCTGCAACAGCACTATGTCTTCCCAAAAAATCATCCTTACCGGCGACCGTCCCACAGGTCGCCTCCATATCGGACACTATGTGGGCTCGCTCCGCCGCCGCGTAGAACTTCAGAACGCTGGCGACTATGACAAAATGTTCGTCTTCATTGCCGATGCGCAAGCGCTCACCGACAATGCCGACAACCCAGAGAAGGTGCGCCAGAACGTCATCGAAGTGGCACTCGACTACTTGGCTTGCGGTCTGGATCCCGAACGCGTAACCCTCTTCATCCAGAGCCAGATCCCCGAGCTCTGCGAGCTCGCGTTCTATTTCCAAAATCTCGTCACGGTGAGCCGCCTACAGCGCAATCCGACCATCAAGACAGAGATTGGCATGCGTGGCTTCGAGGGGGGCATTCCCGTGGGCTTTTTCACCTATCCCATCTCGCAGGCGGCTGATATCACCGCCTTCCGCGCCACCACGGTGCCCGTGGGTGAGGATCAGAAGCCGATGCTCGAGCAGGCCACCGAGATTGTGCGCCGTTTCAACCATATCTACGGCGACACCCTTGTCGAGCCCGACATCATGCTCCCTGAAAATGCCGCTTGCCTCCGCCTCCCCGGCACCGACGGGAAGGCAAAGATGTCGAAGAGCTTGGGCAACTGTATCTACCTCTCCGAGACTGCTGAAGAGATGGCCAAGAAGGTGAAGACGATGTACACCGATCCTGAACACCTCTCCGTCAATGATCCCGGTCATGTCGAGGGCAACACCGTCTTTACCTACCTCGATGCCTTCTGCACCGATGACCACTTTGCACGTTACTGGCCGGACTATGCCAATCTGGATGAGTGCAAAGCCCACTACCGTCGCGGTGGCTTGGGCGATGTGAAGTGCAAGAAGTTCCTCGAAAAGGTGCTTAACGAGACCCTCGAACCGATCCGTGCCCGCCGTCTCGAGCTCCAGAAGGACATTCCCGCCATCTACGATATCCTCCGCCGTGGCAGTGAGGATGCCCGTGCCGTAGCCGCCGACACTTTGGCGGATGTGCGCCGCGCTATGCGCATCAACTATTTCGAGGACGCCGCCCTCATTGCCGACCAAGCTGCCCGCTTTGCACTGTAACATTTCTCTGCGGAAGCGCTGCGCCACAAAAGAACAAACAACCCGCCTCCGTAGCTTTGGCTTCGGGGCGGGTTGTTAACGTCTTGGGAGAGGGAGGGCGGTTCAAGAAGCCCGAAAGGATCAAAGCTGCTGCACCAGCCAGTTCTGACGGCCGATCAGTTCCATGAGTTCGATCTGCCCTTGGCTCCAATAGAGGTCTTCCTCTTCGTCGGCAAGATACGCCTTGAGGAGGTCATAGGTCGTGGGGTCGCCAGTCAGCTCCTGCATCCATTTATAGAGCAGTGCCACACCCTTCTCTTGGATGGCGAGATCGGCCTTCACGTAATCCACGGGATCCTTCACCAGTGCCGTTCCAGGACGGTCTTCGATGGCGACACTCCCACCGAGACCGTTGATGCGGGTGATGAACTTGTTTACCCATTCCATTTCTTCGTTGTAGTGGTCGGCATACTTTTGTCCGAGTTTCTGGAAGCCAAGAGCCTCGAAGTGCTTACCTTGGATGAGGTGCGTGAATGCGCCGTTGGAGAGGTGCGTTACGAAAAACTGCAAGCTCTCGATTGTTTTTGTGTGTTCATGAAAACTATGTTTGAAGTTTGGGTTTCCGGATGCGAAGGTAATGCATTCTGTCTGGATAACCAAGAAAAAGACAATGAAATATCGCGTACGTGATTATTTTGTTGTTGGCATGAAGGCAGGCAGTCTTTGTGCAGCTTCAAAGAAGGTGGTACAAACCGCCATCGTACGGTTGATTATAACCTGATCATATAGGAGGCAGTCTAGTAGGCGGCCTGAGATTACCGGCTTCATTTTAGACACTCACCGTAATAGCCGCGTTCTAACGGATTCGTCGTGAGTCTCCTTCAAACCCTCCCTTTTGTCTGCTCCACCTTTCTGCTATACGGGAAAAACGGGGTATGGAGTGGAAAACTCGCTCTTGGGTTTTGCTAATCAAGTTTTTATTCCTAATTTTGCACACCGCAAGACGAATGCGCCGGCATTTCCCCGAGTGATGCCGGCATCTCCCTACGCAATAACTATATCGATATATCAAAAAGCAAAATGAAAAGAACGTTCCAACCCCACAATCGCAAGCGAAACAACAAGCATGGTTTCCGTCAGCGTATGGCCACTGCAAATGGTCGTCGCGTACTCGCTTCCCGTCGTGCCAAGGGCCGCAAGAAGCTCACCGTTTCTGACGAAGTTCACGGTAAGAAGTAACATCGCCGGCGGTAACTCCGCATTACCCTATTGACGAGGACAGCTCCCGCGAGTTGTCCTCGTTGCCTTTCTGGGGAAACCGGAGGGGGAAGCCTGCACGAGGATGCTCCTTTTTCGTGCCCAAATTTTGTGCTTTGCCCGAATTGCCGTACTTTTGCATTATGACATTCAGTGAATTCTTCCGCAAGCTCACCAGCCGCTATCTCTGGGGTCACCTTTTGGCTATGGTCGTTACGGCTGTAGTCGGTTTGGTGGGACTATATTATTTCCTTGATTTTTATACGAACCATGGCGAGGCTGTGGCTGTGCCCGATGTCCGGGGACAGCAGTGCGATGTGGCCATCCGAAAGTTGGAGGCTGCGGGTCTGCGGGTCGAAGTGAGCGATACGGGTTATATGCCCACCAAGACGGGAGGTATTATCCTCGACCAGCACCTCCGTCCCGGCACCTTGGTGAAGGCCAACCGCTTGGTCCGCCTCACGGTCAATGCCTCTTCGGCCAAGACACTCGCCCTCCCCGATTTGGCGGACAACTGCTCTCTGCGTGAAGCGCGGATGCGTCTGCAAGCATTGGGCTTCCGGATCGGTGCACCGAAACGCATCACTGGCGACCGCGACTGGGTGTACGGTATGGAAGTGGGGGGGAAGGAACGGCATGCCGGTGAGCGTGTGCCCATCAACCTGCCCGTGATCCTCGTGGTCGGTGATGGTGCGAGCGAAGAGGAGTTCAACGGAAACGACTCTCTCGACTACCTCTATTTCAATGAAGACTCCGTGATTTACGAAGAAGTTCCTGAGCTCCCCGAATGATACTCCCATCCTTTGATCCCCATTCTTCCGCGGCTCCTCCAACGGAGCTGACAGAAGCTGTGCACCGAAGCCCTGCCATCCTCGATGCCATCCTTGACGAGGATGAGCTTGAACTTGACGCACCACCCACCGCAAAACAGCAGCCCACGGCCGACGGGCTCTATGAGCACTATCGTGTGGTCGCCGACCGTGGACAGCAGCCCCTTCGTGTAGACAAATTCCTCATTAATCTGATGCACGACACCTCGCGCCACCGCATTCAGCAAGCGGCAGGCGCAGGATGTATCCACGCCAACGGGCGCGCTGTGAAGAGCAACTACCGGGTGAAGCCGAACGATGTCATCACCCTCATGCTCGACCGTCCGCGTTTCGACAGCACCATCCGTCCCGAGGAGATCCCACTTGATGTTGTCTATGAAGATGCGGCGGTGCTGGTGATCAACAAGCCTGCCGGACTTGTGGTGCATCCTGGCTGTGGCAATTACCATGGCACGTTGGTCAATGCTGTGGCTTGGCATCTGCGTGATCTCCCGGACTACGATCCCAACGACCCGACTGTGGGTTTGGTGCACCGCATTGATAAGGACACGAGTGGCCTGATTGTCGTGGCCAAGACGCCGGTGGCGAAGACCAGTCTGTGTGCACAGTTTTTCCACAAGACCACCCGGCGCCGCTATCACGCTTTGGTGTGGGGAAATGTGCGCGAAGATGCAGGTCGCATCGAGGGCAACATTGGGCGCAATCCGAAAGATCGCTTGCAGATGACGGTGTTCCCCCCTGATAGCGGCATCGGCAAGCCGGCGGTAACTCATTACCGCGTGCTCGAACGTTATGGATATACCACCTTGGTGGAATGCATCCTCGAAACGGGACGCACGCACCAGATCCGCGCCCATATGACGCATATCGGCCATCCCCTCTTTGCCGATGAGCGATATGGTGGCCACCAGATCCTTTGGGGTGTGCGTGGCGGCAGCTATGCTGCTTTCGTGCGCAACGCGATGACCCTCTGTCCGCGTCAGGCTCTTCACGCCAAGACCCTCGGATTCCAACATCCGCTGACGGGTGTGGAACTGGACTTTAACAGCGAGATCGCCCCTGACATGCAGGCTCTTCTCGACAAGTGGCGCGCTTATATCGCCAACATCAAGTGAGCCTGAACCACAACCTGCGGGGGCTCACCCATCGATACGCTTTATTCTGAGCACCTGCTGCTCCCAACATCTATCTTGGGGTTCGCATCGAACCTTTTACTTTATGAAACGAAACATTGCCATCATTGCCGGCGGCGACAGCTCCGAGCACGATGTATCCCTGCGCAGTGCGGCGGGCATCCTCTCCTTTATGGATGCCGAACGCTATGACTGCCATATTGTAGAACAGCGCGGCCACGCCATGCACGTCCTGATGGGCGAAGAGCGTTGTCCCATCGATCTGAATGACTTCTCCTATGAATGGCAGGGAGAACGCCGTACCTTCGATTTTGCCTACATCACCATCCACGGTACGCCGGGGGAGAACGGTATTTTGCAGGGCTATTTTGACCTTATCGGGCTACCCTACAACACGAGCGGTGTGCTTGTTGAGGCTTTGACGTTCAATAAGTTTGCCCTCAACAGCTATCTTCGTGCCATCCCGGAAGTACATGTTTCTGACAGTGTTGTGGTGCGTCGTGGAGCAACCCTTCCCGATGCCACGGAACTGGTTGCACGTCTTGGCCTTCCCTGCTTCGTGAAGCCCAATGCCGGCGGCAGCTCCTTCGGCGTGACGAAGGTGAAGACCGCCGAACAGCTCTTGCCTGCCATCGAAAAGGCGATGAACGAGAGTGACGAGGTGATGGTGGAACGCCTGCTGACTGGTACTGAGATCACCTGCGGCTGTTATCGCCGATCTTCGGGTGAAGTCGTAACCTTTCCCATTACCGAAGTGGTGGTCAAAGGCGTTGAATTTTTCGATTATGAAGCCAAATACGAAGGCAAGAGCGAGGAGATTACCCCCGCCCGTATCCATCCCGAGACGGCGCGCCGAGTGAGCGAACTTACCCGGATGATCTATCGCCGGATGGATTGCTACGGCATCATCCGCATCGACTATATCCTGTCCGGACAGCCGGGTGAGGAGCAGATCAACCTGCTCGAGATCAACACCACGCCGGGCATGACTCCCACTTCCTTCATCCCTCAGCAGGTGCGTGCTTCGGAGTGGGACATTGCTGATGTCCTGGCTGAAATCATCGAAGGCAAGCTCTCTGCACGGTAAGCACCTGATCTTTCCCAATCCCCCTGACACCATGCAAATCCCTGCCGAGTTTGACGAAATCCGTCCTGTGGCGGATGCCGAAATCCGAGACAATTTCGAAGCCCTCCTGCACGATCGCCTTTTCATGCAGGTGCTGCGTGGGTTCGTACCCTGGATGCCGAAGGGACTGCTCCGCGGATTGCTCCGCCTCACGGCCTTTGGGGTGAACTCCGCCCTCGGATTCCAGAAACGCTACATGATCCGCGTGATGCACCTCCTTATCTGGCGCACCACGAAGCGACTGACTTTTGATTATGCCCCGCTTCGTGAAAAGCGGGCCGGCTATACCTATATCTCTAACCACCGTGACATCGTTCTCGATTCCGCCATGCTCGATGTGAAGCTCATCGATGCAGGGTTTCCGAACACGGTGCAGATTGCCATTGGCGACAACCTCTTGATCCATCCTTGGATCCGACGTTTCGTGCGGATGAACAAGGCGTTTGTCGTGCGCCGATCCCTGAGTCCGAAAGAACTTTTACAGTCCAGCAAACTGATGAGCCGTTATATGCATTGGGTCATCGGTATGGGAACGGACAATATCTGGATTGCCCAGCGTGAGGGTCGGGCAAAGGACAGCAACGACCGCACGCAGCCTTCCGTGCTCCGCATGATGGCGATGGGTGGGGACTTTGAGCGAGCGGTGGACAACCTCCGTGCCATGCACCTCGTTCCGCTGACCATTTCCTACGAATACGACCCGTGCGACTATCTTAAAGCCCGGGAGTTTCAGCAGAAGCGTGATAACCCGGCCTTCAAGAAGTCGAAGCAGGATGATTTGGAGAATATGCGCGTAGGTATCTTCGGCAAGAAAGGTCGCGTGCACTATCAGCTGGCTCCTTGTATTGACGAGTGGCTCGATGACTATCGTGAGCTTTCGTCCAAAGAGTGCTTTGAAGCGGTGGCTCAACGCCTCGACCGGGAGATCCATCGAGGTTACCGTATCTATCCCGGCAACTATGTGGCGGCCGATCTCCTCGAAGGCGGAACGCGATTTTCCGAACACTATTCGAATCAGGAACGAACGACTTTCGAACGCTATCTGCAAAGCCGCATCGACCTTATCGACCTGCCGGAGAAAGACGAGCCCTTCCTTCGCGAACGCCTCCTCACGATGTATGCCAATCCGCTCTACAATTATTTGGCCGCCCATGAAGGCTGACGACATGTTGCGTTGTGTCGGCAGTATCCTCTTCGTAGGACTGCTGTTGTGGAGTGGGGTGGCGGGCTGTTCCGATGATGAAGCTCCCCTTCCGCCCGTGCGCTTCGACCTTTGTGAGGTGGCCACTGCCGCCGACGGCAAGGTGCAGACACTCACCCTCGATGACGGAACGCTGCTTACACCCTCCAATGTCCTCAAACCGCTGCGCCCAGATACGCTTTATCGGCTCCTCGTCGGCTATCAGCGGCAAGAAGACAACCAAGCTGCAGTGCACCAGTTGCAGAGCGTCCTTTCACCCTTCCCCCTTCCCTTCCGTGGGCGGAAGGTGCAGACCGATGCCGTGAAGCTCATTACCCTCAGCCTGGCTCCGCGCTACCTCAACCTTCGGGTCGGTGTGCCGCGTTCGGTGGGTGTGCGCCATTATTTCGCCTTTGCCGATGAAGGGGTCGAACCCCTCGCCACAGGTCAACTCTGCTGGACGATCCGCCTCTTTCACGACAGCCGGAACGACCGCCCTGACTATATGGAGGAAGTCTACCTCTCCTGTCCGCTCTACCGCCGTCCGGCGGCACTGCGCCCGGGACAGGACAGCCTGATCTTCCTGCTTAACACCACCGAAGGTGTGCGGCGTTTCACCTTCCCCATTCCTGAGTGAGGTGTTCTTGCACCTTTCTCAAGCTCTTCTTCCCATGATCCACTTTCGAGACCTCGACTATACCGACCGCGAACTGGTGCAGCGTTACACCCTCGGCGCGGAATGCCGCAATTGCGACTTTAACTTTGTCAACCTCATGTCGTGGCGTTTTCTTTACGACACCCAGATTGCCGAGCACCGCGGACATCTCATCATCCGCTTCTTCTTCGAAGGACAGCCCACCTATCTTCCTCCCCTCTGTCCGCCACCCTATATGGCGGAGACGATGAGCGAGGCCTATGCCGCTGTCCTCCTCGATCTGGTGGCCGACAGCGAGGCACAGGGTCGGGCTTTCCGCATGATGGGAGCTTGCCAAGGTATGTTGGCACGCTTACAGAGCGTGCTCCCTGGAAAGTTCCATGCTGAGGCTGACCGCTCGTTTACCGATTATCTCTATGACCGCGAGGCACTGTCAACCCTCGCAGGCAAGAAATTACAGTCCAAGCGCAACCACGCCAACCGCTTCGAACGGCAATATCCCGATTACGAATACCGCGAACTCACGCCCGATTTGGCGCGTGAATGCTGGCTGCTTGAAGAGGAGTGGGCGGCCAAGCACGGCGATATGGATGCCCGCCTCAATGCCGATGACGAACAGCACTCCATGCGCCGTGTGTTCAAACACTGGGACGAACTCCCTGTGCGCGGTGCTGCCATCTTGGTCGATGGGCGTGTGGTGGCCTTTACGTTCGGGGGGCCGATCAATTATGACACGTTCGATGTCTGTTGTGAAAAGGCCGACACCGATTATGACGGAGCCTATGCCATCATCAACCGCGAGTTCGTGCGCCATCTCCCCGAGCAGTATGTCCTCATCAATCGCGAAGAAGATCTCGGTCTCGAAGGGCTACGTCGCGCAAAACTTAGCTATCAACCCAAAATCTTGCTCGACAAATACACCATCACATGTTGCTGACTCCTGAAAACCTTCGCGAACAGACGCGCGGACTCTGGCACCGCTGTTTTCCAACGGACAGCGAGGAGTTCCTCGATCTCTACTTTGAACACCGCTACACCCACGAACGCAATGTATGTACCGTGCGCGAAAATCGCGTGGCCGGGGCTTTGCAGGTGCTGCCCTTCGTGTTCCGGTTTGCCGGAGCACCCATCTCCGTGGGCTACATCAGCGGTCTCTGCACCGATCCTGACTGTCGCAAGACAGGCATTGCCTCTGCACTCCTGAGGGAGGCACTTGTCAAGCTGCGCGGCGAAGGGGCATTGCTGAGCCTCCTCATCCCGGGCAACGAAAAACTCCGCCGCTGGTATGAACGGGAGGAACATGGTAACTACCGCACCGTCGCCCATCGGCTGGAAGTCGATGTCACTCCCGCTGTCGCTGTGAAGGCCGACCCTAACCTCGACATCCTGGCGGAGACAGAGAGTGAAAGCGAGCTCTGGCACTATTACCACACATTCGGTGGCCGGCACGACTACGAGGTGAAACTCGATGAGGCCGCCTTCCGCACCGCCCTCCGCACCCATCGTCTCGAAGGTGGGCAGATTGTGGTGGCGCGCCGCCGCCGCAAAGTAGTGGGCTTTGCCCTCGCCCTGCGTGAGGGAGAGTTGCTGAAAAGCGGCAAACGCTCCACAAAGCATTTTCATGCCAAGGTGCGCTTCCTGCTTACCACTGCTCAGGACACGATGCGCCAGCTCCATCGGCGTATTGCGCAGCTGTTCGGTGTGCAACAGGTGGTGCAGCAAGGCGGATGTCCTGCCCACGGTTTTAAGGATGCGCAACCCTATGCCATGGCTCGCGTGGTGGATGTGCGCGCTTTTCTTACCTTCATCGTTCAGGTCTTCCCCGGGTTGCAACTCAGTTTCGGGGTGGAAGGCGATCAGGACTTCCCGGAAAACAATGGTTATTATGAAGTGCAGAATGGCACGTGGCGCATCCTCCACGAGCCACCCTCCACGATGGTGACGCCAGGTGACCTTGCCGCCCTCTTCCTCTCCGCCCAGCCGGTCCTCCTGCCTATGCTGCTGGATGAATAAGGCTGCGTTCAAAATGTCTGGTATGCGCACATTACTTTTCTCTTCCGTCCTCATCGCCTGCTGCACCCTCTCCCTGAGGGCGCAGCAGGCGATGGTGCTTCCGCAGCAGTCCCTGGATCGTTGGGACATCGGAACCGCCAATTTCAGCGGCATCACCCCGCTTGGCGGCAACCGTTATGCTGTGGTGAGCGATAAAGAACCCGAAGATGGCTTCTTTATTTTCCGCATTGACCAGAACCGCTTCACGGGCGAGATAACCTCTGTCTACGTGGAGGGCTTTTTCGGAACATCTCCCGAGCGGCGCGATGGCACGGGAGCGAGTGCCCGTGACACTGAGGGTGTGGCTTTCCAGCCCTCCACCCATACGGTGTGGATCAGTGGTGAAGGCGACCAAGCCATCTTAGGTTACAACCTCAACGGGCATCCCACAGGCGGTCGTCTGGATGTCCCCAGTGAGTTGGGACGATCCGCGATCTACACCAACTGCGGATTTGAAGCCCTTTGTTACGACACGATCACCCACCGTTTCTGGGTGACGACGGAGACCACTGTACCGGCCGATGGCCAAAAACCGGGACCGCAGCTGCCCCGCGGACAAAACCTGCTTCGCCTTCAAAGCTTCGATGACGAAGGCCGCCCCTTGGCACAATATCTCTATCGCTCCGAACCTGGGACGGTGGAACGTTTCGGCCGAGCCTACATCTTCGGCGTACCCGCCCTCGCAGCATTGCCTGATGGACGCCTGCTGGTGATGGAACGTGAAGGGCATTTTGCCAAAGACTATCTCGGATCGTTCGTTGCTGTCCGCCTCTTTGCCGTCGATCCTGCGGCGGGACAACCCCTCCCGGCAGGAGCACCGCTGACCGGAGCACCGGCCCTTCCCAAAACCCTTGTAGCAGAGTGGACAACGCGGTTGAATCTTGTGCGCCGTGACTTGGCCAACTACGAGGGCATGTGCCTCGGAGCGCAGCTGGCTGACGGGCGACCTACACTCCTCTGCATCAACGACTCCCAAGCCGGAAAGGGTAATCCCTTCGTGCGGCTGCGAGACTTTCTCCGCGTGGTCGTCCTACCCACGTTTTGACCTCCGTGCCCCCATTCCCCTATATACTCCTGCTCCCATGAATCCCATCCTGCGTCATTTCACCGACAACGATGCCTATACGTTCAGTTGTCAATACTATATTATGCAGACCTACCCACAGGCGGAGGTCGAATACACTTTTTTTGACCGCAATCACACGGTCTATCCCGAAGGCTTCGTCGATCTCTTGCGTGAACAGATCGGACATATGCCCTCAGTGGTCATCACCGAAGAGGAAATTGCCTTTATGAAGCGCAGGATGTATTACCTGCCCGAATGGTACTTCTCCTTCCTGCGCGGTTATCGCTTCAATCCTGGCGAAGTTACTATTGTGCAAGGAGCCGAAGGGCATCTTGATGTGCGGGTCCGGGGCAAGTGGTGGTCGGCCATCATGTGGGAGATGCCCATTCTCTGCATTATTTCCGAACTGATGCACCATTACCGTGGCGATATTGCGCACTATGACCCCGAACTGGAAGGTATTCGTGCCGCTGCCAAGGCCGAGCGCATCTTTTCCGGTGGGCTGGTGCTGGGTGATATGGGGACACGCCGGCGGCTCTCGTTTGACCATCAGGATCGCGTGGTGCGGACGATGAAAGAGGTGTATGACCTCGGTGGAAAGGCTGATGCCGAAGGCCGCTTCGTGCCCTGGTCCGGACGTTTCACCGGTACGAGCAACGTGTATTTTGCCATGAAGTACGACCTGCTGGCCATCGGTACAATGAGCCATCAGATCATCGAGTTTGAGGAGATCGTGAGTGGACTCTTCGAGTGCAACTTTAATGTGATGCGGAAGTTCAGCAATGTCTACGATGGCGACAACGGTATCTATCTCTATGACTGCTTTGGCGACAAGGTGTTTTTCAGCAACCTCTCGAAGCGCATGGCCATGATGTTCGTTGGTCTACGTGTAGACAGTGGCGTTGAAGAAGAACAGGTGGAGAAGATCATTGCCAAATATGGGCAGCTCGGCATCGATCCCTCGCACAAACAGGTTGTGTTTAGCAACGGACTTGACGTGGATCGTGCCTTGGCCATCCACCGGTATGTGGCAGGTCGTGTGCAAGACAGCTATGGTATGGGCACTCACCTCACCTGTGATGTGACGTGCGGCGCACCGATGAACATCGTGCTCAAGCTCACCCGTGGCCGCATTACCCCCAAACGCGAGTGGCACGACTGCGTCAAACTCTCCTGCGATCCTGGCAAGACTCTTGGCAACCCTGGAAAATGTGCCTACCTCCTCCGCCTGATTGAGCAGGAAGGGTAGGGGGCTTGCGGAATGTTGCAACCCGAAATCCGGCGGTGTAGCTTAGGAAAACTGCCTTTTTGGCAATATCTATCACAGGTAATCTCTTAACCCCATGAAATTGCAAAATTAACACGGCAAAAGATTGTGGTTTCCCGCCAGAAAGTCGTATCTTTGCATCGCTAAAAACCGCCACTGCCCGATGCGGCCTTCGATATTGGAGGCACGAGCACGACGGAAAGCGAGTGCTTGCGCAGGCACGATGCCCTCGATGATGATCGTGAGCCCTCGTCCTGCAACGACCGATAACGTATGAAAAGTGGTGTATCTTCCGGCCTTCCGGTCGCTTCCTTTTCGGCTGAAAACCTGCAAGATAAGATGGACAAACCAGCTCATCTTCTCTGTGCTGTACTCCATTGAAGCATCCGCTTTCTACGTGCGACGAGTTGCGCCAGGAAGCGGATGCCTTATTTCTCCACACGCCTCGAGTCGGAGTCGCCGGTTCGCCGTCCGTCTCCCACAACGGCATATCCTACGAACAAAAAATCATAACAATAATTCCATTTAATCACTGTAAGCGATGAACTTTACCCTGTTTGTTACGGCCTTGCTGACTGGTCTGGGCTTCGTGGGGCTGGTGACTGTGTTGGCGAAACTCCTCGCCCCACGCAGCTTCAACCCTCAGAAGGAAGATCCTTTCGAGTGCGGTATCCCCACTCGAGGCCGTTCGTGGATGCAATTCCGCGTGGGCTACTATCTGTTCGCCATCCTCTTCTTGATGTTTGATGTCGAAACGATGTTTCTGTTCCCTTGGGCCGTTGTGATGAAGACCCTCGGAAGTGCCGCCTTGTTGAGTGTGGCCTTTTTCTTGATTATCTTAATCTTAGGCTTGGCCTACGCTTGGAAGAAAGGAGCATTGGAATGGCAATGAAAAAACATCCGGAAATCAACAATATCCCCTACGAAGAGTTTCAGGACAACGAGACCCTCGAAAAACTGGTCGAGGAGCTAAACCAGAACGGTGTCGGCGTGGTGGTCGGCAGCTTGGACAAGCTGATCGACTGGGGACGCAGCAACTCCCTCTGGCCCTTGACCTTCGCCACGAGCTGTTGCGGCATCGAGTTTATGGCTGTTGCTGCCGCCCGCTACGATATGGCCCGTTTCGGTTTCGAGATCACCCGCAACAGTCCACGTCAAGCCGATGTCATCTTGGTGAACGGAACGATCACCACGAAGATGGCTCCCGTGCTCAAACGCCTCTACCATCAGATGGCCGACCCGAAGTATGTCGTGGCTATCGGCGGGTGTGCCATTTCCGGCGGCCCGTTTACCAAGAGCTATCACGTGGTGAAGGGCGTGGACAAGGTGATCCCCGTTGATGTCTACGTGCCGGGATGTCCGCCCCGCCCCGAAGCCTTCCTCTATGGCATGATGCAGCTCCAGCGCAAAGTGCGCGTGGAGAACTTCTTCGGAACGGTCAACCGCAAGGAGAAGGATCCCTACAAAGAGGAGATGGCCGAACAGTATGAACAACTTCTTAATCAGCAGGAGGAAGCCTAATGGAAGAAAAAGCCTTGAACCAAAATCCCGAAAGCCCTGCGGCACAGCCGACGACCCCTACATCAGCTCCCGCCTCCGCCGCTCCCGCTCCCGTTGCGCCCGCCAGTGCCCCGAAGGCCGCTCCTGCTGCTGACGTCCAGCCTGCTGCTCCAAAGCCGGCCGCGCGTCCCGTCCCGCCCCGCCCCGCTGCCGCGCCTCCGAAACCGGCGGACAATGAAATCAAGCCCGAGGTGGTGGCACCCGAACAGCTCCACCAGCGGCTCGCCGCCCTCAAAGCTGAGGGCTATGCCCTGCTCGAAAACCTTACCGGTACGGACTGGGGCGACCAGGGACTGGGAGTGGTCTATTCGCTCACCAACCCCACAACTTTCCAGATGACCCATGTGAAGTGTGTGGCCGCCAGCAAGGAGCAGCCCACCCTCGACAGCGTGTGCGACCTTTGGGACATCGCCAATTTCTATGAGCGCGAGGTCTATGATTTCTACGGCATCATCTTCCTCAACCATCCCGATATGCGCCGTATCTTCCTGCGCGAAGACTGGGTGGGACACCCTTTCCGCAAGCAAGGTTATGAGGAGACGATGAATCCCGAGATCGCAGAGACGGACGAGCCCATCTCCGACCTTGCCGTCCGCTATACGCTCAACTCCGACGGGACGCTCCATAAGGAAGAGACGCCCCTCTTCGCGGAGAACGACTATGTCATCAACCTCGGACCGCAACACCCCTCTACCCACGGCGTACTCCATTTCCGCACGCGCTTGGAAGGTGAGATCATCACCAAGATCGACCCGCATCTCGGCTACATCCACCGAGCCATTGAAAAGATCAGCGAGGATCTGACCTATCCCCAGACGCTGGCACTGACTGACCGCATGGACTATCTCGGTGCGATGCAGAACCGTCATGCACTCTGTATGTGCATCGAAAAGGGTCTGGGCGTGGAGGTGAGCGATCGTGTGCAAGTGATCCGCACCATCATGGACGAACTGCAGCGTATCGATTCGCACCTCCTCTTCTTCTCTTGCCTCTGTCAGGATCTTGGTGCCACAACGGCTTTCCTCTACGGATTCCGTGACCGTGAACGCGTGTTGGACATTTTTGAGGAGACTTGTGGCGGTCGACTGATTCTCAACTACAACATGATCGGAGGTCTCGCACACGATCTTCATCCCAACTTTCAGAAGCGTGTAAAGGAGTTTATCACCGTCATGCGTGAGAATCTCAAAGAGTATGACGACATTTTCACGGGCAATGTGATTTTCCGTCAGCGTTCGCAGGGCGTGGGGGTATTGACCCGGGAGCAGGTCATCTCTTTCGGTTGCACCGGCGGTACCGGTCGCGCATCGGGTTGGCACAACGACTTGCGCAAGCATCGTCCCTATGCCGCCTACGACCGGGTGAATTTCAACGAGATCGTGCGTACCGAGGGCGACAGCTTCGCGCGCTATATGATTCGTCTAGACGAAATCCGTGAGAGTCTCTCCATCATCGAGCAACTCATCGATAATATCCCCGAAGGCAGCTATGCGGAGAAGATGAAACCCATCCTCAAAATCCCTGCCGGAACCTACTATTCGGCAGTGGAGGGGAGTCGCGGTATCCTCGGCGTGCACCTCGAAAGCACGGGCGACAAGACGCCCTACCGTCTGCACTACCGCGCCACCGGTTTGCCCCTCGTGGCCGTGATGGACACCGCCTGCCACGGACATATGATAGCCGACCTCATCACCATCGGTGGTACGATCGACTATGTCGTTCCGGACATTGACCGATAACCTCGTAAGCCCTCCTTGCGGGCAAGCGTGCCAACGGCCTCGCCGTTGTGTTGCGGGTGAAGGCCGTGCCTGTTGCACAGCCTTGTCTTACGCTTGCCCGCTCGCTTCAACTTCTAAAACCAAAGATTTATGTTTGACTTTTCAGTCGTAACTTCTTGGCTTCATGGCCTGCTGAGCGGAGCTTTGGGCGAAAGCCTTGCCGTGCTGGTGGAGTGTGTGTTGGTGGCCGTGGCCATCATCACGATCTACGCCATCTTTGCCATGGTCATGATTTATCTAGAACGAAAATTCTGTGCTGCGGTGCAGTGCCGCATCGGGCCTGACCGCGTAGGAAAATGGGGCTGGCTTCAGGTGGTGAGCGATGTTTTGAAGATGCTCACCAAGGAGATCGTCAACCTCCGCAAGACCGACCAGTTCCTCCATCACCTCGCTCCTTTCCTCGTCGTTACCGCTTCGATGGTAACCTTTGCCTGCTTGCCTTGGAATAAGGGTGCGCAGATCATCGATTTCAACATTGGGGTCTTCTTCTTCCTCGCCGTAGGCAGTGTCGGTGTGGTGGGTATCCTCCTCGCCGGATGGTCGTCCAACAATAAGTATGCCCTCATCGGTGCTATGCGCTCGGGGGCGCAAATCATCTCTTATGAGCTGTCCATCGGCATGGTGATGCTCACCATGATCTGCCTGACGGGGACGATGAGCTTCTCCGAGATTTGCGAACAGCAGGCTGTGGCGGGCTGGAACATCTTCCGTGGCCACATCATCGCTGTCCCCGCCTTTATCATCTACCTCATTGCGGGCAATGCCGAGTGCAACCGCGGGCCGTTTGACCTCCCCGAGAGTGAGAGTGAGCTGACGGCGGGTTATCACACCGAGTATTCGGGTATGGACTTCGGCTACTACTATTTGGCTGAATACCTCAATGTCCTCATCTGTGCCGGTATGGCTTCGACCATCTTCCTTGGCGGATGGGCCCCCTTCGTCATCCCCGGACTCGATGGCTTCAACCACGTGATGGCGATGATCCCCGGTTTTGTGTGGTTCGTGGGTAAGACCTTCTTTGTGGTCGGTCTGCTCCTTTGGGAACGCTGGACTTTCCCCCGCCTGCGTATTGACCAGATCCTTACGCTTGAATGGAAATACCTCATCCCCATCAGCATGGCACTCCTCGTGGGCATGTCCCTGCTGGTAAGCTTCGGGCTCACGTTTTAATCCGTACTTCAACGCTAAGAATTATGCAACAACAAAATTATTTCTCCGGTCTGGTGGGAGGTATCAAGAGCTTGTGCACGGGCTTGAAGGTTACGATGCGCGAGTTTTGGACGCCCAAGATCACCGAGCGATATCCTGAGAACCGCAAGGAGCAGAAAATGTTTGAACGTTTCCGCGGTCAGCTCATCCTCCCCCACAATGAGGAGAACCAGCACAAGTGCGTGGGCTGTGGCATCTGTCAGATGGTCTGCCCCAACGACTCCATCACCATCGAAACGGAGATGGTGGAGACGGAGGATGGCAAGAAGAAGAAAATCCTGGCGCGCCACATCTACGACCAAGGGCGTTGCATGTATTGCATGCTCTGTACGCGGGGCTGTCCCCACGGCGCACTCGATTTCGACAATGAGTTTGAGTATGCTGTCTTCGATCGCGCCAAACTGGTGAAACAATTGAACCGTCCCGGTTCACAGGTGCAACCCAAAAAGTAACGCTCCATGAACGCTTATAACATCATGTTCGTCATCCTTGCGGTGCTCGTTCTGTGTTCTTCCATTGCCACTGTGGTGACGAAGAGCATCATCCGCGCCGCAACCTATCTCCTCTTTGTCCTTCTGGGCACTGCGGGTCTGTACTTCCTCTTGGGTTACACCTTCCTCGGTGCGGTGCAGATTATGGTCTATGCCGGTGGTATCATCGTGCTGTATGTCTTCTCCATTCTCCTTACCAGCGGACAACAGGAGGCACTGAGCCAGAGCAGCAAGGTCAAGACCTTGTCTGCCGCCCTGCTCTGCGTGGTCGGACTGGCCACGGTGGTGGGCATCTTCTGGGCACATGGCTTCCCCCTGGCCGAGGTCCTCTCCGCCCCGAGCGAACAGGCCGTGCCAACGATGGACGAAATCGGCAAGAATATGCTCTCCACCGGGCGCAACGGCTATCTCCTTCCCTTCGAAGTGGTGTCCGTCCTCCTGCTCGCTTGCATCGTAGGTGGTCTGCTCATTGCGCGGAAGCGTTGAACTCCTCCTCATTTCATCTTCACCTCCTCACGTAGTCTATGATCCCCATTGAATATCTTCTCGTGATTTCGGCCGTGATGCTGTTTGCCGGAGTATATGGTTTCCTCACCCGCAAGAGCACCTTGGCCATTCTGCTGAGCATCGAACTCATGCTCAATGCCGCCGACCTCAACTTTGCCGTCTTCAACCGCCTGCTCTATCCGCAAGGACATGAAGGTTTGTTCTTTGCCATCTTTGCCATCGCCATCGCGGCGGCAGAGAGTGCCATTGCCATTGCCATCATGATCAACATCTACCGCCAGCTTCAAAACATCTCTGTGGACAAGCTGGCCAAGATGAAGTGGTAACTTCCGAACGGCTTTATCCTCGTCACACAATCAGTTATGGATTATACAATCTTCATCCTTCTCCTGCCCCTCTTCTCCTTTCTCCTGATCGGCGTTGTCGATATGGATCTCTTCAAGACGGGCAAGGTGTGGAGCCACAAGGTGGCAGGGCTGATCGGTACGGCCTCGTTGGGGGTCGTAACCTTCCTCTCCTACCTCACGGCGTTCCACTATTTCACGGGCGAACGTCTGGCCGATGGCACATTCCCCACCCTCGTGCCCTACAACATCACGTGGTTGCCCCTTGGCACCCTCCACTTTGACCTCGGCATTCTTCTCGATCCGATCTCGGTGATGATGTTGGTGGTAATTTCCACCGTGTCGCTCATGGTGCACATCTACTCCTTCGGGTATATGCATGGCGAACGTGGGTTTCAGCGTTACTATGCCTTTCTGAGCCTCTTCACCATGTCGATGCTGGGTCTTGTACTGGCCACGAACATTTTCCAGATGTATCTCTTCTGGGAGTTGGTGGGCGTCTCGTCCTATCTCCTCATCGGGTTTTATTACACCACCCCTCCCGCCATTGCCGCTTCGAAGAAGGCATTCATCGTAACGCGCTTTGCCGATATGTTCTTCCTTGTCGGAATTCTTATCTTCGGCTATTTTGCCCACTCCTTCTCCTTCTCTTTCACGGGCACGGTTCAGATGGCCGAAGGAGCCGCTCCGTTCCTTCCTGTGGCCATCTCCAAGGAGGTGGCGGCGGCAGGTTTCCTCATCCCCACGGCCTTGGTGTTGATGTTTATCGGCGGTGCGGGCAAGAGTGCCATGTTTCCCCTGCACATATGGCTGCCGGACGCCATGGAAGGTCCCACGCCGGTGTCGGCACTGATCCACGCCGCCACGATGGTGGTGGCCGGTGTGTTCCAGATCGCCCGCATGTTTCCCATGTGGATGGAATATGCCCCCGACAGTCTGTCGATCGTCGTTTGGGTCGGTGCGTTCACCGCCTTCTATGCTGCTGCTGTGGCCTGCGCGCAGAGCGACATCAAGCGTGTCCTCGCCTTTTCGACGATTTCGCAGATCGCCTTCATGATGGTCGCACTCGGAGCCTGCCTTCCCGGGCACCACGAAGCCTTGATCGACAATCATGCCAGCCTCGGCTACATGGCCTCGATGTTTCACCTCTTTACGCACGCCATGTTCAAGGCCTGCCTGTTCCTCGGAGCCGGAGCCATCATTCACGCTGTCCACAGCAATGAGATGTCCATGATGGGAGGTTTGCGCAAATACATGCCCGTCACCCACATCACCTTCCTGATCAGCTGTCTTGCCATTGCGGGTATCCCCGGCCTGAGTGGGTTCTTCTCGAAGGATGAAATCATCACGGCCTGCTTCGCATACAGTCCCGTCCTCGGATGGTGGATGACGATGGTGGCCGCCATGACCGCGTTCTATATGTTCCGCCTGTATTATGGCATCTTCTGGGGCACCGAGAACGCGGAAGCCCATGCCCATCACACGCCCCACGAAGGGCCGTGGACGATGACCCTCCCGCTCGTGGTGCTTACGCTCATTACCCTCGGTGCCGGATGGATGCCCTTTGGCCACTTTGTGAGTGCTTCCGGACAGGCCTATGACATTCACCTTAATGCGCAGGTCGCCATCACGAGCAGTGTGATTGCGGTCCTCAGTATTGGCCTCGCTACCTATATTTATATGGGCAAGCGTCAGCCCATCGCCGAGCGGATGTATGCCGCTGCGCCCCGCTTGCACCGCTGGGCCTATAAGCGGTTCTATCTGGATGAGGTCTATCAGTTCGTCACCCATCGCATCATCTTCCGCCACATCTCTAAGCCCATCGCGTGGTTCGATCGTCACATCATTGATGGCTTCTTCGACTTCCTGGCTTGGGGAGCGCACCGCAGCGCAGAACTCATCAAGGATTTCCAGAGCGGCCACGTGCAGAAGTATGCCTTCGTCTTCCTCCTCGGTACGCTCCTGCTCCTTCTCATCATGATCTTATAAGCACATTCCGCTATGAATTTTCTTTCGATATTCGTACTCATTCCCCTGCTGATGCTGCTCGGCCTTTGGGCAGCACGCAGTCTCAATCAGGTGCGGGGCGTGATGGTAGGAGGCAGCACCGCGTTGTTGGCACTCTCGGTCTATCTCGTCTTTGCCTTCCTCGATGCGCGCGCCGCCGATCCGGTGAGCGAGATGCTCTTCGTCGATAGTGTGTCGTGGTTTCCTTCCCTTGGCATCAGCTACACCGTGGGCGTCGATGGCATCAGCGTGGCCATGCTGCTCCTCTCGGCCATTATTGTCTTCACCGGAACTTTCGCCTCTTGGCAGCTCAAACCGCTGACCAAAGAATATTTCCTCTGGTTCACTCTCCTCTCGATGGGCGTGTTCGGGTTCTTCATCACGATCGACATGTTCACCATGTTCATGTTCTATGAGATCGCCCTTATCCCGATGTACCTCCTTATCGGCGTGTGGGGCTCCGGTCGCAAGGAGTACTCCGCCATGAAGCTCACCCTGATGCTTATGGGTGGTTCGGCTTTCCTGATGTGTGGCATCTTTGGTATTTTCTACGGATCCGGGGCAGCTACGATGAACATCATCGACATCGCCCGCCACACCGGAGGGGCGCACGCCATCGATCCGGGCTGGCAGATGCTCTGGTTTCCCATGACGTTCGTAGGTTTCGGCATCCTCGGCGCGCTTTTCCCCTTCCACACCTGGTCGCCCGATGGCCATGCCTCCGCCCCCACTGCGGTGTCCATGCTCCACGCCGGCGTACTGATGAAGCTCGGCGGTTATGGTTGTTTTCGCATTGCCATGTACCTCCTCCCCGAGGCAGCCAATGAGTTAAGCTGGATCTTCCTCGTGCTCACCGGCATCTCCGTGGTCTACGGTGCTTTCTCGGCCTGCGTCCAGACCGATTTGAAGTACATCAATGCCTATTCTTCCGTGTCGCACTGCGGCCTCGTGCTCTTCGCCATCTGCATGTCGACCGAGACGGCCAGTGTGGGGGCAATCCTTCAGATGCTCTCCCACGGACTGATGACCGCCCTCTTCTTCGCCCTCATCGGTTTCATCTACGGTCGCACCCACACCCGCGATATCCGCGAGTTGGCGGGATTGATGAAGATCATGCCCTTCCTCGCTGTCTGCTATGTCATTGCAGGTCTTGCTAATCTCGGTCTGCCAGGTCTGTCGGGCTTCATTGCAGAAATGACGATCTTCGTTGGCGCGTTTGAGAATACGGGTACGTTCTACACCACGATGACCATCATCGCCTGTTCGTCAATCGTCATCACGGCAGTCTACATCCTTCGCCTCGTTGGCAAGATCCTCTATGGCGTTCCCACCAACGAGCATCACCTCAAGCTCACCGATGCCACGTGGGACGAACGCTTCTCCGTCGTCTGCCTCATCCTCGCTGTGGCAGGGCTTGGGCTTGCTCCCTTCTGGATGAGCGACATGATCCGCACGGGCGTGGCTCCCATCATCGAACACATCCACGCTGCCGGCAACCTCTTGCAGAGCACCTCCAATCCATTCTTGTAAACTCCCCTTTATTTCTCACTTATACATGGACTATTCTCAGTTTCTTACCATGCAGGCTGAACTCTCCCTGTTGGCGGTGATCGTCATTCTCTTTGTGGCGGATCTCTTCATGAGTGCCGACGGCAAGGGAGACAAGGGAGTTTACAACACCCCCCTGCCCATCGTCCTCCTTTCGCTCCACGTCCTCCTCTCTCTCTTCGGGTTCTGTCCGCGGGCTGCAAGTTGTGGGCTCTCCGCCTCGGTGGGTGAGGCCTTCGGCGGCATGTATTTCGCCACCCCGATGACCGAGGTGGTCAAGCTCATTCTCAGCGTGGGCACACTCATCGTGTTTCTCATGGCGCACCAGTGGCTTGCGCGCACGGAGAATCTGGTGAAGCAAGGCGAGTTCTACCTCATCACCCTCTTCACCCTCTTGGGGATGAACTTCATGATTTCGAGCGGCCACTTCTTGATGTTCTTCATCGGGTTGGAGCTCGCCTCCGTACCTATGTCGGCCATCGTGGCGTTCGACAAGTACCGTTACGAGAGTGCTGAGGCCGCGGCCAAGTTCATCCTGCTCGCCCTCTTCTCGGCCGCACTCCTGCTCTATGGCATCTCGTTGGTCTATGGCGGTGTCGGATCGCTCTACTTCGCCCAGATCGCCCTCGGACTCCAAGGTAGCGATGCCTTTTCCCTGCTCGGACTGATCTTCATCATTGCCGGGATGGGCTTTAAGATCTCGCTCGTGCCTTTCCATCTCTGGACGGCCGACACCTACGAAGGCGCACCTACTGTTGTGACGGGCCATCTGAGCGTGATTTCCAAAGGAGCCGCTGCCTTCACCCTCCTGTTGCTGCTCCACCGCTTCTCGTTTGACGAAGTGATCTTCGCAGCCTGGAACGAAGCCTTCCTTTGGATCATCATTGCCTCCATCACTGTTGCCAACCTCTTCGCCCTGCGACAGAACCACCTCAAACGCTTCATGGCCTTCTCTGCCATCTCGCAGGCCGGTTATCTCGTGCTGGCAGCCATGGGGGGTACGGCACAGGGCATGACCTCCCTCGTGTTCTACCTCTTGGTCTATATGGCTGCCAACCTTGGGGCGTTTGTCGTGATCAACGTCATCGAGCAGAACAGTGGAAAGATCGGCATTTCGGACTACAACGGCCTCTATCGCACCAATCCGAAGCTCGCCTTCCTCATGACCCTTTGCCTCTTCTCCCTGGCGGGCATCCCACCCTTTGCCGGATTCTTCTCCAAGTTCTTCGTCTTTATGGCTGCCTTTAAGGCCGGGTGGCACTGGCTGGTGCTCATTGCTTTGATCAACACGGTGATCTCTCTCTACTACTATTTGCTCATCGTCAAGGCCATGTACATCAATCCCTCCGATGCGCCCATCGCCACCTTCAAGAGCGACTGCTATTCCCGTACCGCTCTCTTCCTCTGTGTGGCGGGTGTGCTCCTCCTCGGTGTGGTGAGTGCGTTCTACAACGGCATCAATACCTTCGCCTTCGGCTTGGATGCGAGGCTTACTTATCCCTAAGTGGACCCACCCCCTTCGAGGGGATGACTACAAAGCGGCTGCTCCCAGAAATGGGAGCAGCCGCTTTTGTCTTTGCGCCACAATCCGTGGGCACAGCAATGGGCATCATTGCAGCAAGCTGCCGATGAGAACACGATCTTCCGCTTCTCCAGTGGCAAGCTCGTATCGCTCGTCCAGACGGTAACCCTTCACCCCGAAAGCCACATCCTGGCTGACTCCGTGACCCTTGGCAATCAAGGTGGAAACCCCGGAGGCTCTGATCCTGACGACTACGGCACTCAGGGCAAGAGTGGTGGTGCCTCCATCTGGGATTAAGGCTGCACC
>JBHAFF010000018.1:0-17095 GCA_041855985.1 Alloprevotella sp. | reverse complement strand
TTTTGGGGAATATTACAAGGATGCCAACGGCCGTGAATATCGTATGCCTTATACCTCAGTCGTCACGATCCCGATAAAGAAAGGAGCTGAATAGCCCTCTATACACGCCACCTCCCCCTCCCGGCAGCAACCGCTGCCGGGAGGGGGAGGTGGCGTCTGGGGGATTATTGTTTCTTGTCCTTCTTCTTCATCGCGTGGCGGTGGCGGGAAGCGTCCGGGGAGTAGCCGGCGGCGGCGAGGTAGCTCCGCACCTGAGGATGACGGAAGAAGGGTGGGGGAGCCTGGTCAAGGATACGGCGGAACTGGTCGGTGAGGGTGGGGATGCCCAGTTGGTGAGCCATCTGCATAAAATAGCCCGGGCCGAGCGGATTGTTGCTGTTGTCAAGCACAAACTTCACCTCCAAATCTTCAATCTTGCGCAGGAGGGCTTTTCGCTTTCCTGCCACGCTGTTCATCACCATGTCCAGTGGTTCGCCATCGTAGACTCGTCTGCGTACCTTGCAGTCGAGTTCCCAAATCTGGTTTTCGTAGTTGAGGCGGTCTTTGAGGAAGACGGTAAGCTTTTCATTGAGCGGCCCGCCCTCTACCAACGGGCCGTAGTTGTCGAGCTGCATGAAGATCTCCCCCCCTTCGAGGACAATGGGCATCAAAAGGTCGTTGCCCATATACACTTCGGCCAGAGCAATGCTGTCCATACGGCCTCCGAAATTGAAGTGTCCATGCACCACTTCACAAGAGTCGAGGTTGACGATGTGTGTGCGGCGCTCATTGAAGTTGGTGTAGCGGAGGTACAGTTTCTGCCCATCTAATCCTGCCAGCGATGAATTGCCGGCAATGTTGTACTGCGAGGCGCACGAAGTGAGGAGCGCGAGCAATAGGGTAGAGGCAATGAGGGGCAAACGCATAGAAGTGGAGCCAAGGTATTTAGAAAAGTCGTTTATGCAAATATACAGCAAGTTCTGGAGGCGGCCAAATCCCTGCTGCATAAGCTGTGGCAAAATAACTTTCTTTTGCCACAGCTTATGGTAGAAATGGATGATCTCAACAGTAACCTTATTGTAGGGGTGCGTGAGGGTCGATGGCCAGTGCATAGATACGTGCCGTGTCGGTGGCATCGAGGGGGCAGAAATGTCCGATGCGCGCCCCCTTATTGCGGTGCAGATGCTCCACGAGCAGGGGGATGTCGATGGGCGTGGGGATGAGTTCGGTCAAGGTGGTGGGCAAACCGAGGGAGTGGAAGAAGGTGGTGAGCCGTTCGATGCCCTCGATGGTGGTGGCATAGGCGCGTTCGGGATCGGCATAGATGGCCGCTTCTTCGTCTTCGCAGGCCACCCCCATCACTCGGATGGCGAATTGTGCGAGGCGGCGCAGGGGTTCACCACCTTGGCGTGTGCGCCCGGCCACAAAGCGCATCCAGGCCGGGAAGACAATGGCTAACCCTGTGCCGTGGGTGATGCCGTAGTGTGCTGAGAGTTCGTGTTCGATGAAGTGCGACACCCACTCCTCTTCACGTCCCACGCCGCAAATGCCGTTGTGCGCTATGGTGCCGGCCCACATCAGGTTGGCGCGTGCTTCATAATCATCGGGATGCAGGACGAGGCGTGGTGCTGTTTCGATAATGCTGCGTAGCGTGCCCTCACACAGACGGTCTGTGAGACTGACGTCGGGGGTGAGCGAGCAGTAACGTTCGAGCACATGCGCCATCATGTCGGCTACGCCTGCGGAGGTCTGTTCGGCCAGAAGGGTGAAGGTGAGTTCGGGATTGAGCAGTGAGAAGACGGGACGCAGGAGGTTGGGGAGGCGGAGAGAGAGTTTGGCATTGCCTGCTTGCGTGTTGGTGATCACGCTGTTGCCGCTTCCTTCACTTCCTGCGGCGGGAATGGTCAGCACTACGCCTACGGGGAGTGCGGATTGAGGCGTATGGTGTCCTGTGAAAATGTCCCAGAAGTCTCCCTCGTAAGGCACTCCGATGGCAATGGCTTTGGCGGTACCGATGACGCTCCCTCCTCCCACGGCAAGGAGAAAGTCGTGTCCTTCGCCTCGCACACGCTGAATCCCCTCACGCACTTTGACATCCGTGGGGTTGGGTTGGACGTGGTCGAGCAGGTCGTGTGCCACACCTGCGGCATCGAGGGCAGCGATGACACGTGCCAACAGACCGCTGCGCACTACGCTGCCACCGCCGATGACGAGGAGCACGCGTTGTGCACCGTGTTGTTGCACGAGAGTGCCAACGTGGGTTTCGGCATTGCGTCCGAAGAGGAACTGTGTGGGGGCGTGAAATTGGAAGTCGAGCATTGGATGACGAGATGAACAGGTAAAATGTGTGGACGTCGCGGAGCTTACCACTCCATCGGCCATGCCTCGATCCATTCGAGGAAGGGCTGGCCTTGACGGGAAAACTGAATGGGGAGCCATACATAGCGGCCGTCGGAGGGGCGGTCGGGTGTCCAGCGGTCGGCCATGAAGACGAAGCGGTTCTTGCGCCCTGCGATGGGGAGAACGAAGGTACCTTGACTCTCGAAGGTGCGGCCGGCTCCGTTGCCGATGCAGGGATTGCCGTGTGCTGTCCAAGGGCCGAAGGGATGAGGGGCGGAGAAGAGGCGTGCGGCATTGGGCGTCCAGCCTGTACATCCCGAAGTGATGAGCCAGTATCTGCCGTTGTGCTTGAAGAGGGCGGGAGCTTCGTTGTGTCCGGCGGGAGCGATGCGTGTGTAGTGACCCGTGTGGGAGAGGTAGTCGGCAGAGAGTTCCGCCACGTGGAGCGTAAGATTGTCTTCCGAAGAATAGACGTGGTAGGCAGTGCCGTCGTCGTCCGCAAATACGGTCTGGTCGCGTGCCATCTGTCCGCCTTCGAGGTCGCGGCGCACGAACAGCCCTGCCTCTACCGCCTTTCTCCATTGTGGTGTCCACCAGGTGGTGTAGTGTTCGGCATGGAGGGTGTCGAGATCGGCTTGCTGAAGTCCCGTCGGCAGTTGGCCGGCATTGATTCGTTCGGCCCGGACGAACTCGAAGGGACCTTCGGGATGCCGGCTCACCGCCACGCCGGCGAGTGCTGAGGAGTAGCCATGGCCTTTGAGCTCGAGATGAAACCACATCACGAAGCGGTTCGTCCGTGCATTGTAGACCACCTTTGGCCGTTCGATGATGCAACCGCTTTCGAGGGGATGCCCCGCGCGTTCCACCACGCGGAGTGCAGTGCCGAGGGGTGTCCAGTCTGTGAGGTTGCGCGAGCGGTATACGCTCACCCCAACGAGCGCTGCATGGGTGTGGTCGCTCTTGTGCTCGCCATACCAATAATAATGGCCTTTGTGGTAGAGCATACCTCCGCCATGGGCATTGATGGGGTCTCCTTTTGTGTCGAGCCATACTTCGCCCGAGCGCACAGTGTCGTGGAGGGCGGAACTTCGGACGAAGAGGCGGTCGAGAAGGCGTTGTGCGGAAAGTGGTTGTGCGACAGAGGCTACGACCAGAAAGAGGAGCGCGATCAGGGAGGTGCGTGATGCCATAGGAATGCCTGTTGCTGGGATAATGATGTATGGGGGAGCCGGAGGAGCTACTGCAAATTTGCGATTTTCTCAGGAGATGATGAAGTGCTCCTTGCGTAAATTCTGCATACGCACGGCCAGATCTTATGATCAAGACAGGAACGTGTCGATTGTCTACTCTTTCCTTGGGCAGTTCGGCACAATCCCTCACCCTTCAACCACATCTGCCCATCTCGGATTTCAATATCCTCAGCACTTTGCCCGTTTCTTCAGACACCATGTCGGCATGAGTCCCACAGACTATCGCACGGCATAGTCTGTCGTTTAACAAAAAGACGGGTCCGCACAGGCATCAATGCCGGTGCGGACCCGTCTTTTTGTTAAACGACAGAGGGAGAGGCCGGGCTGCCCGCCTTTACTTCATCTTTGCATTGAGGAAGTTGAGGATGCGTTGGAAAAGGTGGGCGCGGGTCTTGCCGCCGAAGATGCCGTGGTTGCGGTTGGTGTAGACCTGCATTTCGAACGGCTTTCCTGCTTGGACGAGGGCTTCTGACATCTCGGCACAGTTGCGATAGTGCACATTGTCGTCTGCCGTACCGTGAATGAGAAGCAGATCACCGTGGAGCTTGTCCACGCGGGCAATGGGACAGACGGCATCGTAGTTGGCATTCTCCTTGGGCGTGCGCATGTAGCGTTCGGTGTAGACGGTGTCGTAGTATTTCCAGTTCGATGGTGCCGCCACCGCTACGCCGCAGCGGAACACGGGTCGTCCATCGGTCATGGCCATCAGTGTGTTGAAGCCACCGAAGCTCCAGCCCCAGAGTGCGATGCGGGAGGCATCGACATAAGGGAGCTTGGCGAGGTATAGGGCCGTTTCGACCTGATCCTTCGATTCGAGGTCGCCGAGGCGGAGGTAAGTGGCACGCTCAAAGTCGGCACCGCGGGCACCGGTGCCGCGGCCATCTACCACAACGCTGATGTAGCCCTCCTGTGCCAAAAGGCTCTCCCAGGTGCCGCCACCGTAGAAGCCCGCGTCCCAAGCATCCTTTACTTCTTGCGAGGAAGGGCCGCTGTACTGGTACATCACTACCGGATAGCGGCGTGTGGGATCGAAGTCACGGGGCTTCACCATCCAGCCATTGAGTTTCACCCCCTCGCCCGTGGTAAAAGAGAAGAACTCTTGAGGTGCGCTGAGGTGTCCGATCTTGGCTTTGAGCGGCGCATTGTCGATGAGGGTGGTGAGGAGCTTGCCCGAGGCATCGCGCAGAGTGGTGGTCGGGGGGACGCCGGCCGAGGAGTGAACATCGAGGAAATAGCGGAAAGTAGCTGAAAAGGTGGCCGAACTGCTCCCCTCGGAGGCCGTGAGTCGGCGGGTGCGTCCACGGAGGTCGCTGCTCATCACCGTGGTGCGGAGCGGACTGTCGGGATGGGCAGCATAGAAGAACTGCCCCGTCTTGGCATCGTAGCCGTAGAAGTTGCTCACCTCATAGTTGCCGCGGGTGATGGTGGCCTTGAGCTGGCCTTCGAGGTTATACCAATAGAGGTGTTGATGGCCACTGCGCTCGGAGAGGAGGGCAAAGTGCCCGTCGTAGAAGCGCAGGGCGGTGTAGGCCGATTCGCGGAGATAATTGGCGTGGGTCTCGCGCAGGGCGAGGCGGGCCACTCCACTGCGCGGATTTACCATGTACAGATCCATCCGGTCCTGGTGGCGGTTGAGTGTGACCACAGCCAGACGGTCGGGGTCGGAAGTCTGGGCAATGCGGGGAATGTAACCGTCCTTGTCGAGGGGTACAGAAAGGGTGCGTGTGGCGCGGCTTTTGAGGTCGTAGCTCAATACGGAGACGGTGGCATTCGTCTCTCCTGCCAGTGGATATTTATAGTCGTAACTGCCCGGATAGTCCGCATGCTCTTTGTGCTCAGGTTCCAGCCCCTTGAACATCGGAATGTGGAACACAGGCACTTTGCGTTCGTCATAGCGCACCCAACAGAGCATCTTGCTGTCGGCTGAGAAAGCAAAGGAGCGGGCGGTGGTGAACTCCTCTTCGTTCACCCAGTCGGGAATGCCATTGATGATTTCGTTGCGCAGGCCATCGGTGGTAACCTGAGTCTCTGCATTGTTGAAGAGAAGTTTTACCACGAAGAGGTTGTTGTCGCGCGCAAAAGCCACCACATTGCCATCGGGCGAAAACAGTGGCGACATCTGCGGCCCGCCCTCGGAGAGCGGTGCCATCTTGTTGTTCGCCACGTCATAGATATAGTAAGTGGCTGTATGGGTGCGGCGGTAGACCGCGCGGGTGTTGGTGCGGAGGAGGATGTGCCGCTCGTCGGGGCTCAGGATGTAGCCATCAATGCGTTCGAGCTGTGCGCCACGCGCTGTGCTGAGATCGAAGAGGGTGCCGATGGGCTTGCCCGTCTTGAACGAGGAGCGCACAATGCGGCGACCATCGTCTGACAGCTGGGCGTAGCTCTCGCCATCGGCGAGGGGGGTGACGGCGTTGATGTATTCGGGGCTGAACACGCCGCCGGTCACGCTTTCGATGGTGAGACGTTCAGCAGCAGGAGCGGCCGGTGTCTCGGTGGCGGCCATCGTGAGCGAGGAGCAGCTCAGGGCGAGACTCAGGGTGAGGTTGAGGAGCTTGGGCATGAAGGAGAATCGAAAAGTTGAAGGGGGAGTGTTTTCGGGGAGGAGATAATGAATGAAACGGAACAACACCGTGCCGCGTCAGAAATCAGGCGGCAGCACGGTGTGCAGGCATCATCGATGAGCCACCAGATGGACGCTGCATCCCGCGGTGTCCGCTCCGATGGGCGGATTGTCCTTGCGCAGGCGAAGGTCAATGCCCACCACGCGGTCAAAATGCCGGAAGAGGGTGGTGAGGATGCGTCCGCCCGCATGTTCCAGCAGGTCGGAGGGCTTCTCCATCTCTTGGCGCACCAAGGTGTAAACTTCGGCATAGCTCACGGTGCTGTCGAGCAGATCGTGACGCACCGCACCTTCCGCCTTGGAGAGGGTTAGGGTGAGGTCGAGGGTGAAATTCCCCCCCACGGTACGCTCCTGAGGCAACACCCCGTGGTGGGCATAGAAACGGAGGGTGTGCAGGCACACCTCTACGGTGTCAAGATGATAGGGCATGGGATGAAAAAGTCTGTGCGGGGGAGATCAATCTTCCTCGTCGGTTTCGCCGGCGATGTATTTTTTGAGGGCGCGTACCACACCGGTTTTCCACGTGTTGATCGTGTCGCTTTCGAGCTGAAGGGAGTCGATGAGGCGCACCACGTTGGCCACGGGCATACGGTAACGAAGCACACCGGAGATGAGCTTGGCATAGTTCCAATACTCCTTGTTAAACCGCCCCGATAACCCCTCGACGGTGATCTTGTAGCCCCGACGGTTTTGGAAGGCGAAGTCATAGCGAGAGGTGCCATCGGGATTGAGGTTCTTTACGATCCAGCCCGTGTTCACACTCTTGGGGAGGACAATCCCCTCGTCATCGTCTTGGAGACCGGTGAAGATCTCGTAGGGACGTCCGTCGAGCAGACCGACAAAGGCCACCCATTTCTCCTTTTTGTTCTGGAAACGCCACACATCGCAAGCCAGGGTCTGGGGGCGGTGTTCCGTAACGTCTTCGAGACGTCCGGTTGCAAGTGCGCACACTGCCCTCATCACGCGTTGCATACCGGTATCCAAGGTGAGGGGTAGCGGTGTCTCTTCCGGAGTGGCATGCGCGAACAGGGAGAAGAGGGCACCTTGTACTTCATCGGGGGCGAGCGCGGCATCAAGTTGCGCCACGGCCGCGGCTAGGCGTTGGAGGTCATCGGGGGTACAGGCGTTCATGGAGCGGCGTTTGAAGTCAGACTTTGGCGGAGAGCTCCTGCCAGAAGCGGTCGAGATCGTTGGAGAGTCCCTCCATCAGTTCGTGGTGGATGAGGAGCGTGTCGTCGTCTACAAGGCAGAGTTCGGCAATGGTCTCACGGTCTTCATCGATGAGCACGAACGAGTAGGGGCGGAGGAGGTTGATGCTGTCGATGAGTGGTTTCTGCGCAGCGAGAACATCGCGGAGGAGCGTCTGGACATGGGTGTAGAAATGTTCGTCCGTATTGCCGATCCAAGCCTCCACCACGCAGCGGGTGAGTTCGTGGTCATCGTCATCGAAGACGAGAAGTTCGCCGCTGTCCTGTTTCACTTGCAGATAGAGATCCGTAAGAATGGGGTCGTCTTCCGCCTTGGGGCATTTAGCCGCCGTTTTACGGAGGGCGCGTTCGATTTGGTGGAGGGTCTGTTCGGAAACTTTCATAATGGATTTATGTCAAAAAGCGAGGGCAATGTTTGGCAAAGTTAGTCCCTATGCCCCAAAAGGCAAAATAAAAGAGGCGTTTTTTCCGTTTTTCGGTGTAACTTTGCGCGTTCTCATTCGTTTTTCCTTATGACGCTGACACTCGACATCGGTAACACGCGTGCCAAATTCACTCTTTTCGCCGGTGGCGAAGTTCAGGCCTTCCACACCGTGGCGCATGCCGAGGCTGCATCCTTGCTGCACCGGTTGTGGCGCGATCCCGCCATCGAAGCCCTCTGCTGGTGCAGTGTGGGGCCTGATCTCCCCGAGGTGGAGCGTGTATTGTCCGGGGGGGAGGGTGGCGGGCGGCGTGTGTTGCGCCTGTGTCCCACCGACCCGCCGCCGGGCATCCGTGTGGACTACCGCACACCCGCAACCCTCGGCGCCGACCGCCTCGCCGCGGTGTTGGGGGCGCGCACCCTTCGCCCGGAGCAGAATCTGCTGGTGGTGGATGCCGGCACGTGCATTACTTTCGACCTCCTCTTGGCCGATGGACGATACATCGGCGGCAATATCAGTCCCGGCGTTGCGCTTCGTATCGACGCCATGCACCGATGTACCGCCCGCCTTCCCCAGATTTCCGCAGAGGGGGCGACCCCGCTCCTGGGCGATACCACGGAGACCGCACTGCGCAGCGGTGTGCTCCGCGGCATCGCCTACGAAATAGAAGGCTACATCCATCACCTTCGTGCGATTTACGGTGATGTTTGCGTTTTTTTAACGGGTGGTAATCGTTTTGATTTCCTCATTTCGACAGAAAGTTGCACCTTTGCAGATGATTATCTCGTGGCAAGAGGTCTTGCCACGCTTGCGGAAGCACCCCCTTCCGGGTGGTCGTGACGCCCGCCATCCCCCCGAAACTTCCTGAACCTCTCTATGACGAAGAAGCTCCTCCTCGCGACCTTTGCGGCGAGCCTTGCCCTGATTGCCCCGGCACAGACCACGGGCACCTCCTCTCCCTATTCCCGTTATGGGGTGGGGATGCTGGCTGACCGTTCCCTCGGCTTCAACAAAGGGATGGCAGGCACAGGCATCGCTTTTGCCAACGGCCGCCAGCTCAATCTCCAAAATCCCGCCTCCTATGCGCGCATCGACTCCCTCTCCTTCCTCTTGGATGTGGGGATGACGATTCAGAACGCCAACTTCTCTACCGCAACGGCGAAGCAGAACCATGGCACGGCACAGTTCGATTATCTGGCCACGGGCTTCCGCCTCGCGCCTAATCTCGGCCTGAGCTTCGGGCTCGTGCCCTATTCTTCCGTGGGGTACGAACTTTCTGATCTTGGTGCGCCGCTCACTTCCGGTGCCACCACCATCACGCCCACCCTTAGCTATAAGGGTACGGGAGGTCTGCAAGAGCTGTATGGCGGATTGGGGTATGCTCCGTTTAAGCCCCTCAGCATTGGTGCGAATGTCAGTTACCTTTGGGGCACAATGACCCACGTGGCCTCCACTCTATATGACGATGCCGGTGTGCAGCCCCTGAGGCGCACTTACGACACGGAAGTGCGGTCGTACAAAGTGGATCTCGGTGCGCAGTACACCCAACGCCTTTCGCGCAAACATAGCCTCACGCTCGGCGTGACCTATGGTTTCGGACATGAACTCTACGGTACGTCACGCTTTTACAATCAACGCCTCACCGGTACCACTGTAACTGCTGCCGATACCCTTACGGCGCGTAATGCCTTTGGCATACCCGCGACTTTGGGCGTAGGGTTGTCGTGGCAGTGGGACAACCGCCTCCGCATTGGCGTGGACTACGTGCGTCAGCAGTGGGCCGATGTTAAAGCCCCTGTGGTGACTTCGGAGGGTGGAGTCCTCACTTATCGGGCCGCCAAAGGGCAGTACACAGACCGTAGTCGCGTGAGCCTTGGAGCGGAATATGTGGATCATCCTGAGGGTCGCTCTTGGAGCGGACGTGTGCGCTACCGCCTCGGCTTGAGTTATACCACACCTTATGCGCGCATTGACGGTACCGAAGGGCCGCGCACCTATACTGCCGGCCTCGGTGTGGGGCTCCCCATCATCACCGGCCACCACAACCGGAATATGCTCAATCTCTCGGCTGAGTATGTGCATGTCAAGCCCCGGTTTGCCGGACAGATCACCGAAAACTACCTCCGCCTCTCCATTGGCCTCACCTTTAATGACCGGTGGTTCCAGAAGTGGAAGGTGAAATGAATCCTGCCTCATTTCCCATGCCTCTCGTCTTCTCCCCGCTCCGTTCAGTGTTGCTCCCTCCCTTCATCGTGTTGATGGCATCGATGGCTGCGGCCTGCGGCAGCGATGCACCCCCTCAGGGCAGCGCGGTGCGTAACCGCGACTCCCTGCCCGTGATGACGACCTACGGTGTTTCGAAACTGATCAGTGACTCGGGCATCATCCGCTACAAGATCCTCACCGAGGAGTGGAAGGTGTTTGACAAAACTCGACCGCAGCGGCAGGAGTTTGTCAAAGGGGTGTTCCTTGAACGCTACGACGACCACTTTAACGTCAACCTCTATATCACTGCCGACACGGCCTATTGGTACGACCAGAACCTCTGGAAACTCCGGGGACGCGTGCGGGTGCGCAACAATGAGACGGCCACGCTCTACACCGGCGAAGAACTCTATTGGGACATGCGTCAGCACGAGTTTTACGCCAATGTACCGATGCGCATCACCACTCCCGACCGCGACATTCGTGGCGACCGCTTCCGCTCAGACGAGCGGCTCATGCGCTATGAGGTGATCCGCTCGCGCGGCTTTCTCCCCCTCCCTGCCCATATGAAGCAATAGAGCCGTGTGCATGTCTCCTTCCCATAGGAGTTGATCCGAAATCCCGCCGCAGCGTGCCCCCCTGAGCTGATTGCTCCCGGGACGACACGCTGCGGTGGGGTTTACTGTGCCATATGGGAGGTGCGAAACGTGCCTTTTTCTCCTGAAGCTGCATTTTTCGGCGCAATGATTGGGGCAATTACCCCAGAAATCCGTATATTCGCAGCTGACATTATTGCAACAAACAAATATCGAAATCGAAATATGGGAAAAGTCCTTATCATCGGTGCCGGAGGCGTGGCCACGGTGGCTGCCGTCAAGGTGGCTAAAAATTCCGACGTGTTCAGCGAAATTATGATTGCCAGCCGCACGAAGTCGAAGTGCGACGCCATTGCGCGCCGCATTGCCGACATGGGGTTGCGCGATGACATTCGCACCGCACAGGTCGATGCCGACGAAGTGCCCCAGCTCGTCGCCCTCTTCAACGAGTTCAAGCCCGATCTCGTGATGAACCTTGCCCTGCCGTATCAAGACCTCACCATCATGGAGGCTTGTCTTCAGGCCGGATGCCATTACCTCGATACGGCCAATTATGAGCCGAAGGACGAGGCGCACTTCGAATACTCCTGGCAGTGGGCCTACCGCGAACGCTTCGAGAAGGCCGGACTCTGCGCCATCCTCGGCTGCGGTTTCGATCCGGGTGTGACGAGCATCTACACCGCATATGCCGCAAAGCACCACTTCGATGAGATCCACTACCTTGACATCGTGGACTGTAACGCCGGTGACCACCATAAAGCCTTTGCCACCAATTTCAATCCCGAGATCAACATCCGCGAAATCACCCAGAAAGGTCTCTACTGGGAGGACGGAAAGTGGGTGGAGACGGAGCCGCTCGAAATCCATCAGCCCCTTACCTATCCCAACATTGGGCCGCGTGAGAGCTACCTCCTTCATCACGAGGAAATCGAGAGTCTGGTGATCAACTTTCCCACCATCAAGCGCGCGCGCTTCTGGATGACTTTCGGACAAGAGTACCTCACCCACCTCCGTGTGATCCAAAACATCGGAATGGATTCTATCGTGCCCATCAATTACGAAGGCCATATGATCCAGCCCCTCCAATTCCTCAAGGCAGTGCTCCCCAACCCGCAGGATCTGGGTGAGAACTACGAGGGCGAAACCTCCATCGGCTGCCGCATCCGCGGTGTGAAGAACGGTGAGGAGCACACTTATTACGTCTATAACAACTGCTCCCACCAAGCGGCTTATGACGAGACGGGGATGCAGGGCGTGAGCTACACCACGGGAGTGCCTGCCTGTATCGGTGCGCGCCTCCTCATGCTCGGCCTCTGGAACAAACCCGGCGTGCACAACGTCGAAGAGTTCGATCCCGATCCCTTCATGGACGAACTCAACAAGCAGGGGCTTCCTTGGCACGAGATCCACGACGGTGACCTCGAGCTCTGAACCTCCTGTTTCGCATCCTGCCGCACGGAGCATAGGCTCCGTGCGGCAGCGTTTTGACTGGGTCTCAGCCCGGTTTTGCCCGGTCGGGCCGGCCGGCTTCTCCTTGACGCTTAACCTATGTTTTTTGCAGCATGTTTCTTCTCGACCAGCTCCCCATACCTGTCCATCTTTATCGCCTTGCCGAACGGGGAAATCCGCAGTTTGCACAGCGCATTGCTCCCGGTGTGGAAGGCGTGCTGGGCATCCGGATGAGCGACCTCCGCGCGCTCGCGCGGAAGATTTTGCAGTGTGGAGCTGTGGAAGACTACCTTGCCGAGGCCGGTACCGGCCTGATGGAAGAACGCCTGCTCCATGCCCTCGTGCTCAGTGGGCTGCCGCGGCCCAAGACCCCTGAGGCGGTGGAGCGTTATCTGCGTGAGGTCGAACGCTTCCTCCCCCGTGCTGCATCGTGGATGGAGACCGATGCGTTCCACTTCGCCGGCGACCACCGTTTTGTGGCCGACCACTCCGGGCGCATCTGGGCGTTGCTCACCGCATGGATGACGCATGAGCGGGAATATGAGGTGCGTTTGGGCATCGTCCTCGCCATGCGTTATTTCATCGATGAGGCCCATATCCTCGCCCTCCTTGATCACTATGCTGCCGTCCGCCACACCGCTCATTATGTAGAGATGGCAGTGGCTTGGGCAGTGGCCGAATGCTACATACGTCTCCCCGAGCCTACCGAGGCCTTCCTCCGTGCTGAAAGGCTCATGCCCCGTGTCCACAACCTTGCCATCCGCAAGGCCTGCGAATCTTTTCGCCTTGATGCCGCCACCAAGACACGGCTTCGCGCCCTCCGCCGTAAAGGGTAATCTTAGGACAATGGCCGACATGTCCCCAACATTTTTTATTTCATTATGCCTATATCCCAACCCAAGATGGTGAGTCTACCGTTGATGCTGCTCGGCATCGTATTTTGCGTATCCCTCATCACCTCCAACCTTCTCGAAACAAAGATCCTGCAAATAGGCCCCGTAGCCCTCACGGCAGGCTTTCTCGTTTTTCCCGTCTCCTACATCCTCAACGACTGCATCGCCGAAGTGTGGGGATTCCGTAAAGCCCGCCTGATCATCTGGCTGGGATTTGCGATGAACTTCTTTGTCGTGGCGATGGGCAATCTTGCCGTTGCCCTGCCTGCTGCTCCCGGCTGGGAAGGAGCAGAGCATTTCAACTTTGTCTTTGCGCTCGCACCTCGAATCGCTTGCGCCTCGCTCTTGGCCTTCGTGGTCGGCTCGTTCCTCAATGCGTGGGTCATGAGCCGCATGAAATTGGCCCACCAAGGCCGGCACTTCTCCCTCCGTGCTGTCTGTTCTACCCTCGTGGGTGAAACGGCCGACTCGCTCATCTTCTTCCCCATCGCTTTCTTCGGACTGCTCAGCCTGCCCGATATGGTGCGCCTGATGATCGTCCAGATTGCCGGAAAGACGCTCTATGAGGTCATCGTCCTTCCCGTCACCGTCCAGGTGGTGCGCCTCCTCAAGCGTTGGGAAGGCAGTGAGGCGTTCGATGACGGGGTGTCGTACAGCTTTTGGCGTATTGGCGACCTCTAAACGCCCCCTTTCGGAGGCCTCAAAAAGTCTCCGCGGTGTTGTGAAAAAGACACCGCGGACTCTTTACAAAAACACCGCGGAGTCTTTTGCAAGACACCGCGGTGTTTTTTTCGTGCGTTGAGCGCAGGGTGAGGGGACAGCGCACGGTGCCGCCGTTGCCGGTGGCGCACGGGCCAGTCGCTACGCCCCAAAGCAGCGGTTTTTTATCATAGGATGGTCGTGAAGGTGAACAGAAGGGGAACTGTGATGGGGCGGCACCCTATTCGCCGCCTTCGCGCACATAGTCGATGGCGCGGTTGATGTAGTCGAGGAAAGGCTTTGTGGTGGCGAAGAGTGCAGCCGCCCGTGCGGCAAAGTCGGGGGCGAGGAGGAAATCATCGTCGAGGGCGCAGCCGAGGGCATAGGCGCGCAGGCGGAGGTATTCGCTCCATGGGGCATCTTTGTCAAAACCCTTGGGGTTGCGCTTGAGGGCACCCGTGGTGATGAGTTGAAAACGAGGGTCGGCAACGTGGCGCACGAGGTGGTCGAAATCGCCTTCACCCTGCACAATGTCCTCACGCAGCACGTGCAGCACCTTCGGATCAAGGCAGTAGTGGCCGGGGGCGAGGATGTGTTGCGTCTCCCAACGGAGATCGCCGAAATGCGCGCCCCCTGCCTCCACGCCGACTTGAAGATAATAGCCCGCATAGCCCGACTTTTTGCCGCCGCGACAGAGGAAGCAGCCCATGTGGGTCTTGTAGGGCGTTTTGTCGTGCGAGAAACGCGTGTCGCGGTAGATGCGGTAGGTCATCTCTTTGACCGACAGGCCTGCCACCGAGGGGTCGAAGGGGGCAATGTGGTCGCGCAGTTGTTCGGCAAAGGTGTTGAAGCGGGCTTGGGCGGCTTGGTAGTCTGCTTTGTGGGCAAGAAACCATTCGCGGGTGTTGTTGGCTTGGAGCTGGCGGAGGAAATGGAGGATGTGTCGCATGGTTCGAAAGTGTCTGTTGCAAACGACGGTTTTATAGTGCCCAATCCACATTGCCGATGTGGTGGCGGAGGAGTGGGCTGAGGAGTTGTCGTGTCAGGGTGTCGGGGTCGTTGGTGATGTGGGGCGGAGCGTCGAAGATGAAGGTGGGACGTTCGGGCAGCGTGTAGCGCGGCCATGGCAGATGGGGCAGGGAGGGATCGCCGCAGCGGGCGAAGTTCACCCACATTGTCCGGACGGTCGAACTCCATGCTCGTTCGGCTTCACCCGGGGGGACGAAGGCCGCAGCTTCATTGCCGAACACGGAAGCCAGTTCGGCAGCGTGGCAGGCTCCGAGGCGTTCTGCGGAGGAGGGGAAGTTCCAGCGGTAGACGAAGGCGCGCCCACCCGCTTCGCTGTGCAGGGCAGCCTGATGGAGGGCCGGGAGGTGGAAGAGGAGCTCGTTGTAGAAGGCCGTCTGTCGCCACACGGCATCCGTCTCGGACTGTGCAAAAAAAGCATCGATACGTGCGTAGTCGGAGTCGTCAAGGGTGCGCCGTTGGCGATGGAAAAGGAGGGGCATGAGGAAACGGTAGATGGGATATCCGCCCACCTCGAGCATCCAATAGCGCACCTCGTCGGTGTTTGTGCCGATGAGCAGGTCGCAGTGGGCGGTTTGCCCTTGTGCGAATGCCGCATAAGGGTCGGTGGCAAGGTGGCGTCCGTCGCGCTGGGGAAAGGGCGCGGAGAAGGCGAGCCATTGGTTGGCGCGCCGCAGTTCGGAGGTGGGAAGCTGTACGAGTTCGGTCATTGTGCGGCATCCCGTCTTCCGTAGCAGCCGCTGTGTGAAGGCACGCCCCTCTTCCGGTGCAGAGGAGAGAGCCACGCTCCCGCTCTGGGCGATGACGCGTCGGAAGAGACCACGTGCGGCGGGCATGGTGGCGAGGAGGGAGGCGCAGCCCGCTCCTGCCGATTCGCCCACGAGGGTGACGCGGGCGGGGCTTCCCCCGAAGGCTGCGATGTTGTCGCGCACCCAGCGCAACGCCTCTATTTGGTCGAGCAGCCCGAGAACCGGTGCATCGGGATAGTCCTCGCCGCCCGGCACCTCCGTACAATCGAGAAAACCCCATAACCCCAGCCGGTAGCCCACAGTGACGACCACCAGATCGTTGTGCTCCGTGACGATCCGGCACCCATCGTAAAGCGGATTGGCCGTTCCGCCCCAAGCATAGCTCCCGCCGTGGAGGAATACCATCACCGTCTTGTCGGTGGACGGATTGCGCGCGTTGCACCAGACGTTGAGGAAAAGGCACGATTCGCTTTGTGGAAAGAAGGAGGCTGCCTCGCGGTCGCGTTCCGTCTGGCAGGCCATGGCTCCAAACTCCCGGGCTGCGAACACGCGGCCATCAGGTGGGGCGGGCTGCGGTGCCTTCCAGCGTAGCGATCCGACGGGCGGGGCAGCATAGGGGATGCCGCGGTAAGCCACCACCCCCTCGCCCTCGTCTGTGCCCACAAAGTGGCCGTTGGTGCAGCGCACCATGAGTCTCCGTAGCTCGGGTGGCAGTGCGTCGGCCTGAAAAGCCAGCAGTCGATTGGACGGGTGGTGTGCTGCCTTGCGCCGGCGGTGGTGTTGCCACTGCCGGTGGAAGACGGCTGCGCCCACGGCGGTGGCCGTGAGGACGATGCCCGTGGACAGAAGATAGAGCGCAGTACGCGTGCGGGAAGAGATCATTGCTGAAAGGGGTGTGGGAGAAGACTGACAAAAGTACAAAAAAAACGCCATCTCGCTTTCCTCATCGCCCCAAAAATATCCCCCAAAGCTTCATCGTCCGAAGAAAACGTAGCCAGTATATGGAATTTTTCGCCCCTCCTATTGCGTATCTGAAAGGAATTTGCTACCTTTGCACTCGCAAATCGGAAATAACCTTTTTGTTTGTAGGTTCACCCTGTGGTGATCTATCGATTCAACCCAAGGAGAGGTGCTCGAGTGGTTGAAGAGGCACGCCTGGAAAGCGTGTAAACGTCAAAAGCGTTTCGGGGGTTCGAATCCCCCTCTCTCCGCAAACAAGGGTGTAAATCAGCAAGTTACGCGATTTACACCCTTTTCTACACCCAAAAACTTTCGAGCAATAAAATCACCACCCAAGATTTACAGTCTTGGGTGGTGATTTTTGTTTAGGGGTATACGATTGTCTTCAGAACTATAGATATATACCCTATTCATCTAACTCTTCAGAAGAATCAAAGAACCCCAATTCGGGATAAGCTTTCTCCTTTTCTTTCCTAAGATATTCTCTGCTAAAGCCACAAAAGAGGATTATTTTTCGTATATTTGTAATTGAAAAACAGACAAATAGCAAAAGAACAATCCTCATGAAACTTGTCAGCAAAGTTTTTCACTGCGTTCAAGGAAACTCGGGAAATTTATTGTATTGCGGATGATTTCTGCAAAGAATATGAGTTGGAACTTCGTAAAAAGGCCATTTCTTGCTCAAATCGCTCTGAA
>JBHAFF010000017.1:0-27760 GCA_041855985.1 Alloprevotella sp. | reverse complement strand
CTGCTTCATAGGCATCGTTGTTTTTGTGTAGCAATACTACTACAAAGTTCTACATAATTGCTTGATATAGAAAATATTGATGCCGTCAATTTGGTATTCATCTTCCCGTCACTGCTACATTTTTTGACTGCCCTTGTTTTGTGTAGCAGTAAATGTAGCAGTACTTGACCGAAATATGACTATCAAAACATAGGGTTAAGCCGTCAGCAGATAAGGGTATGTACAAAGAAAAATCGTTGTAAAACCTTGATTTTACAACGATTATCTATATTCTGAAGGCTATTTTGAAGTGGGTTGTGAAACCCTTTTGAAACCTTCTTGCGGAGAGAGAGGGATTCGAACCCCCGGTGCCTCTCGGCACGGCAGTTTTCAAGACTGCTGTAATCGACCACTCTACCATCTCTCCAATCATCGTGGCGATGTGATTTCGGGTGCAAAGATAGGTGTTTTCGGGGAGATGAACAAGCTTTCGGCCATGTTTTACAAGCTTTCGGCCATGTTTTCAGAACAGCAGGCTGTGGATTGGTGATTTGAAGGATGGAGCTTTGGCAATATCACAAAAAAAATGTAACTTTGCAGCGCAGTAATTGTGCACCTGTTTCCGGGCTGGTTGCCCGGTCGCGGAAACGCGTCTCCAAGGTGGCGGATACTGTGCCGCACCACCAGGTGTATCGCCCCCAAGCACGTGTGGCACCACCAAATGTATCGCTCCCAAGCACGTGTGGCGCCTTCCTTGTAGGCACGCGTGGCTTAACCTCCGGATACGTGCGGGGTTCCCTGGGCACGTACGGCATTTTCCAAGAAATCCTCTATGTATTATATCACCAAACGGATTGAGATCTCCTACGCCCACCAGCTGTCGCTGGACTATGAAAGCAAGTGCACACGGCTGCATGGGCATAACGGTGTGATAACGGTGTACTGCTGCGCCGAAACGCTGAACCACAACGGGATGGTGGCCGACTTTACCCACATCAAATCGGCGGTGCAGGATCGTCTGGATCATCGCAACATCAACGAAGTCGTCAGCTTCAACACGACGGCCGAAAACATGGCGCGGTGGATCTGCGACCAAGTGCCCAACGCTTATAAAGTGATGTTCCAGGAGAGCGAAGGCAATGTGGCCGTCTATGTGAAACCCGGATTTGAAAACGCGGCCCTCTGATGAAGGTGAACGAAATCTTCTATTCGCTGCAAGGCGAAGGCTATTGGGCCGGGACGCCCGCGGTGTTCGTGCGCCTGAGCGGCTGCAACCTCCGTTGCCCCTTCTGCGACACGGCACATGAGCACGGCGTGCTGATGACGGAGGAGGAGATTGTGCGACAGGTGCAGCAATATCCTGCCTACCACGTCGTGATTACGGGCGGAGAGCCCTCCCTGGTCCTTACCGACACGCTGGTGGCACGCCTCCATGACATCGACCGTTATGTGGCGGTCGAGACCAACGGCACCCGTCCTCTGCCACGCAGTGTGGACTGGATTACGCTCTCGCCGAAAGATGCCTTCACCGACAGGGCCGACGTTGTCCTCAAGCGTTGCGACGAGCTGAAAGTGGTATTCGATGGCCGTCCGCCGAAGAGCTATGACCGCCTTCATGTGCGCCACCTGTTCCTCCAGCCCTGCGACACGGGCAATCCTGAAGAGACGCGCCGCATCACCGCCGCAGCCGTAGACTACTGCAAGGCTCATCCTGAATGGCGGCTTTCGCTTCAGACACACAAACTCATCGACATCCGCTGAGGCCTCCACCGCCTCGCTATTTCCCCATCTTCCCCTCTCTTTCCCCCTCTCTCCCCCGCTCCCATGAAGCACATCCGCAACTTCTGCATCATTGCCCACATCGACCATGGCAAGAGTACGCTCGCCGATCGTCTCCTCGAACGCACCTCCACCATCAAAGTGACGGAAGGACAGATGCTCGATGATATGGATCTGGAAAAAGAGCGCGGTATCACCATCAAGAGCCATGCCATCCAGATGAACTTCCGGATGGATGGCGAAGACTATGTGCTCAACCTCATTGACACCCCGGGGCATGTGGACTTTGCCTACGAGGTGAGCCGCTCCATTGCAGCCTGTGAAGGCTGTCTGCTGGTGGTCGATTCCACGCAGGGAGTGCAGGCCCAAACCATCTCCAACCTTTATATGGCCATTGAGCACGACCTCGAGATCATCCCGATCCTCAACAAGTGCGACATGCCCAATTCGATGCCCGAGGAGGTCGAGGACGAGATCATCGAGCTGATCGGGTGCCGCCGCGAGGACATCATCCGCGCCTCGGGCAAGACGGGGCAGGGTGTGGACGACATCCTCCGTGCCGTGGTGGAGCGCATACCCGCCCCTCAGGGCGATCCCGAAGCTCCGCTCCAAGCCTTGATCTTCGACTCGGTGTTTAACAGCTACCGTGGCATCATCGCCTATTTCAAGATCGTGAACGGCAGTATCCGTTCGGGCGACGATGTGGTCTTCGTCAATACGGGAAAGCAGTACAAGGCCGATGAGATCGGTGTCCTGAAGATGGAGCTCTCCCCCCGCCAGATGCTCTCGTGCGGCGATGTGGGCTACATCGTGAGCGGAATCAAGACCGCCACCGAAGTCAAGGTGGGCGACACGATCACCACCGTGGCGCGTCCTTGCGACAAAGCCATCGAAGGGTTTGAGGAAGTCAAGCCCATGGTCTTTGCCGGCGTCTATCCCATCGAGACAGAGGACTTCGAGATGCTCCGCGCTTCGCTCGAAAAGCTCCAGCTCAACGATGCCTCCCTCACCTTCCAGCCCGAAAGCTCCGTCGCCCTCGGATTCGGATTCCGCTGCGGATTCCTCGGCCTCCTCCATATGGAGATCGTGCAGGAACGCCTCGACCGCGAGTTTAACATGAACGTCATTACCACGGTGCCCAACGTGAGCTACAAGATCTTCGACAAGCACATGGAAATGCGCGAGGTACACAATCCCGCCGGCATGCCCGATGCCATGGAGATCGACCACATCGAAGAACCTTATATCCGCGCCTCCATCATCACGCGCACCGACTTCATCGGCAACATCATGACCCTCTGTCTCGGCAAGCGCGGCGAGCTCATCAAGCAAGAGTACGTCTCCGGCGACCGCGTTGAGCTGCACTACGACATGCCCTTGGCAGAGATCGTGATCGACTTCTACGACAAGCTCAAGTCCATCTCCAAAGGCTATGCCTCTTTCGACTACCATCCCATCGAGTTCCGCACCTCCCGTCTGGTCAAACTTGACATCCTGCTCAACGGCGAGCCCGTCGATGCCCTCTCCACCCTCACCCACTTCGACAATTCGGAGCGATTCGGGCGGCGCATGTGCGAGAAGCTGAAAGAGCTCCTCCCCCGACAGCAGTTCGATATCGCCATCCAGGCCGCCATCGGCGCGAAGATCATCGCCCGCGAAACGGTAAAGCAGCTCCGCAAAGACGTTACGGCAAAATGTTACGGCGGCGATGTGAGCCGCAAGCGCAAACTCCTCGAAAAGCAGAAGCGCGGCAAGAAGAAGATGAAGGAGATCGGCAACGTCCAAGTACCGCAGAAAGCCTTCCTCGCCGTACTGAAATTGGATTAACGGCTCAGCCCGGCGCCTCTTTGCCCCATGGTCACGGGCGATGCCCCGTAACGAATGGGGCAGGCGCGCTGCCTGCCGCTCCGATGCCCCAAGTTGTTGCCGCCCCCAAACCTGTAAGTACATTATACTATTCTCCCCGGAATATGCTCGATAAAATCCAACAAATCCTCGCGGAGGTGCCTTCCCTCATCGCCGAGAACGAACAGCAACTCGAAGAGCTGCGCCTCAAATACCTCAGTAAGAAGGGGCTGGTCAACCAGCTCATGGCCGACTTCCGTAACGTGGCCGCCGATCAGAAGCGCGAGGTAGGCATGCGCGTCAACCAGCTCAAAGATGCCCTCCAAGAGCGGTTCAACACGCTGAAAGCCGAGCTCGCCACCACAGAAGATGACCACTCGGGCCTTGACCTCACCCGCACGCCCTATCCCGTACCCCTCGGTACCCGCCATCCCCTGAGCATCGTCAAGCAGGAGATCATCGACATCTTCGGCCGCATGGGCTTCGCCCTGGCCGACGGCCCTGAGGTCGAGGACGACTGGCACGTGTTCGGCTCGATGAACTTTGCCGATGACCACCCCGCCCGCGACATGCAGGACACCTTCTTCATCGAGAGCCGGCCCGACATCATCCTCCGCACGCACACCTCCTCCGTGCAGAGCCGCGTGATGGAGACGCAGCAGCCTCCCATCCGCGTGATCTGTCCCGGCCGTGTGTACCGCAACGAGGCCATCTCGGCGCGCGCGCACTGCTTCTTCCACCAGGTCGAGGGGCTCTATATCGACAAGGAGGTCTCGTTCACGGACCTCAAACAGGTGCTGCTCACCTTCGCCCGCGAAATGTTCGGTCCGGACACGAAGATCCGCCTCCGCCCCTCATATTTCCCCTTCACCGAACCCTCGGCCGAGATGGACATCTCGTGCAATATCTGTGGCGGTCCCGAGCATGGCTGCGGTTTCTGTAAGCACACCGGCTGGGTGGAAATCCTCGGTTGCGGCATGGTGGACCCCGCCGTCCTCGAAGCCAACGGCATCGACCCGAAGGTCTACAAAGGCTATGCCTTCGGCATGGGAGTAGAGCGCATCACCAACCTCAAATACCAGGTTAAGGACCTCCGGCTCTTCTCGGAAAACGATGTCCGCTTCCTCGACGAGTTTGTGGCCGCACACTAAGGGACCGCAGGCGTTGGGGGAAATCCCACGCTCTACCCGCGAAAATTCACCATAGGTTCCGGCGAAAACAACAAATTTCATCCTCAACCTGCTCCCGATTTCAAGAAAATCCGTATCTTTGCAGCCGATTATGTCCCACCCTCAGAGCTATTCTGTCAATCTGCGCGCAGTGCAACGTCAAGACACCGCCCTGCGCCTGACGCTGGACGACGACTTTTTTGCCGCCGTCGACCAAGATGAAATCCTGGGCGGACAGCTGGACGTGTTGCTCCGCGTGCGCCATGGCGCAGCCGATACCTATACGTTCCGCTACACGGCAGAAGGTCACGTCCGCGTGGCGTGCGACCGCTGCCTTGACCCTGTGTCTATCCCCATCGCCTTAGACGAGACCGTTAAGGTCCGGCAGAGCGATGACGAGGATGCCGATGGCGACATCACCCTCATTCCCTACGCTCAATTCAGCTATGACATCACGTGGGACCTCTATGAGCTGATCGCGCTCAACCTCCCGCTCCGGCGCATCCACCCCGACGGGGGCTGCAATGCCGACATGCTGAGCCGCTTCTCCATTGAGCAGGATTCCGGCGAGGGCTTCGATGACTGAGGCTTCCATTTCTGTGAAGAGCGCAAGCTGCGTCCCCACCTAGTTCGAGGGACAATAAGTTGGCATCTGTTTTCGGCAGCGTTGCCGCGCTTCAGCCCCCTCCTTTCTTCCGAACATTCAAAAAACAATCACACAAAATGGCACATCCTAAAAGAAGACAATCGAAGACCCGTACCCTCAAGCGTCGCACTCATGACAAGGCCGTAGCTCCTACGCTCGCCAAGTGCTCCAACTGTGGTGCGTTCCACATCTACCACACCGTATGCCCTTCCTGCGGTCACTACCGCGGCAAGCTCGCTGTCGTCAAGGAAGAGGTGGCAGAATAACTTTCGATGTAGACGGACATGCGGTTTTTGGCCATCTCACGGTCAAAGACCGCATGCGTCGTTTTTACCCCAGGGTCGCGTCGGAGTACCCCACCGTGCACCACAGGAAGATTGAAGTCCCGGGCATGCCTTTTGGCCCTCGACACCGCCCCGCGCCAGTCCCCCGGAGCTCCTCATTAGCTCTTCCTCAGCACTCCCAAAAATCCCCGGCACAAACACACATTCTTCTCCGAAACATGGAAAAAATCAATGCCGTCATCACCGGCGTAGGAGGCTACGTCCCTGAGTATGTCCTCAATAACGAAGAACTCTCCCGCATGGTCGATACCAACGATGAGTGGATCATGACCCGCATCGGCATCAAGGAACGCCGCATCCTTAATGAGGAAGGGCTGGGCACGAGCTATATGGCGCGCAAGGCTGTCAAGGAGCTCTTGGCCAAGACCAACACGCCCGCCGAAGAGATCGACTGCTTCATCATGGCCACCACCACCCCCGACATGCCCATCCCCAGCACTGCCAGCATCGTCGTGGGGCGCACCGGCATGAAAAACGCCTTCTGCGTCGACCTCAACGCCGCCTGCTGCGGATTCCTTTTCGCTATGGACATGGCCGCCTCAATGATCCAGAGCGGACGCTACAAAAAGGTTGTGGTCTGCGGCGGCGACAAGCTTTCCTCCATTGTCGATTACACCGACCGTGCCACCTGCCCCATCTTCGGCGACGGCGCGGGAGCTGTACTCGTCGAAGGCACCACCGAAGAACTGGGATGGCTCGACAGCTTCCTCCGCACCGATGGCAAGGGGCTCCCTTATCTCTGCCTTAAAGGCGGCGGATCGGCATGTCCCTCCTCCTACTTCACCATCGACCACAAGATGCACAAGATCCATCAGGAAGGGCGCACGGTCTATAAGTTTGCCGTCACCAACATGAGTGATGCCTCCGCCCTCATCGCCGAGCGCAATGGCCTGACCAACGACAACATCACTTGGATCCTTCCCCATCAAGCCAACGTCCGTATCATCGAGGCCGTGGCCAACCGCCTCGAAATCCCCATGGACAAGGTGATGCTCAACATCCAACGCTATGGCAACACCTCTGCCGGAACGCTGCCCCTCGCCCTCTGGGACTACGAGAAGCAGCTCCGCAAGGGCGACAACATCATCCTCACCGCTTTCGGCGGCGGATTCACCTGGGGTGCAGCCTACATGAAGTGGGCCTACGACGGCGAGTAACCGCCCCATCCCGCACAACCTTCCCCCCATCAGCCGGCGAACGCCCCCTTCGGCAGTTCGCCGGCTTTTCGTTCATCCCATACCCTCCCCATCAGCCATGCACAAAGCAGGTTTCGTCAATATTGTGGGCAATCCCAACGTCGGAAAGTCTACCCTCATGAACCTCCTCGTGGGCGAACGCATCTCCATCGCCACCTTCAAGGCCCAGACCACGCGCCACCGCATCATGGGCATCATCAACGAGGAGGACGCACAGATCGTATTCTCCGACACCCCCGGCGTACTCAAGCCCAACTACAAGCTCCAAGAGTCCATGCTCGCCTTCTCCGAAGGCGCACTCCAAGATGCCGACGTCCTCCTCTACGTCACCGATGTCATCGAACAGCCCGACAAAAATGCCGACTTCATCCAGAAGGTGCAGCGCATGCGCGTCCCCATCCTCCTGCTCATCAACAAGATCGACCTTTCCAACCAGCGCGATCTCGAACGCCTCGTCGACTCTTGGCATGACCTCCTGCCCACGGCCGAAATCTTCCCCATCTCTGCCCAAGCCAAGTTCAATGTCGACAACGTCCTCTCGCGCATCAAGGAGCTGCTCCCCGAGTCGCCCCCCTACTTCGACAAGGACCAGTGGACCGACAAGCCTGCCCGGTTCTTCGTCACCGAGATCATGCGCGAAAAGATCCTGCTCTACTACGACAAGGAGATCCCCTACGCCGTGGAAGTGGCCGTGGAGGAGTTTAAGGAGACGGAGCGCAACATCCGCATCCGCACCGTCATCTATGTGGAGCGCGAAAGCCAGAAGGGCATCATCATCGGCCACAAGGGTGTGGCCTTGAAGAAGGTCTCGACTGAAGCCCGGAAGACCCTCGAAAAGTTCTTCCAGAAGAGCATCTTCCTCGAAGTCTACGTCAAGGTCGACAAGGACTGGCGCCAGAACGAGAAGCGTCTCGAAAGCTACGGCTATAAGCTGGATTGAGCGCGCGCTCCGGCACGCGCCGCTCCCCTTCGTCCCCACCGGGCTGTTGACCCGGCGGTCTTGCGTTCCAAACCGCGCCTGCGCCTTCCCCTATGTCACTGTCCTGTCGGTTGTCAGTGTCCGGAAGCCCCGAAAACACCTCCGCGGTGTCATCGCCACAACACCGCGGATCCGTATGAACACCTCCGCGGTGTCGTGAGCACGACACCGCGGAGGTAGAATCCGGCCGACCACGGGGCATCAGCGTCCGGGAAGCCGACCTCCGTTCTGAGGGCAGCATCCCTCTATCCACACATCCCCCACGCCTTCCGGAGTCCGGAAGGCGTGGGGGATGTGGCATAGGATGTGTGTGGGATCAGAACATCTTTTCGGGATATACGCCATCGGCACCGAGCTGGGCAAAACGCGCCACAACGTCGGGACGATCCTCGGGATAGGTCACGCCGAACCACTGGGAGGTCGTGTCGAGGACTTCGCAGGTGGCGGCGCCACTCTTGATGAGGTGATCGACCATGAGGGGGATGAAGAACTCGCTCTTGAGGTTCTCCATGTTTTTCGGATCGGAGAGGAAGATCTTGAAGAACTCTTCTGAGTGGGCAAAGTAGTCGGGAGTGAAGCCCCAGAAGTTCATCGAGGTGGGCGTGGTGTCGGGGATGGCCACCCACTTGCCGTCTTCGTCGAGGTATTCCACCACGCCGTTGTGGCGTTCGATCTTGGTGCGCTCCACCACGGAGGTGAGGAGGTTTTTGTCGTCCGTCTCGCAGATGCCGCGGCTCACGGTTCCGCTCTCGGAGAGGGTGTTGCCCACGCGGAAGCCCACCATGGCGTAGCGGCCTTTCGAACCTTCGGGCAGTTCGGAGAGGAATTTGCCCATCACGCGGAAGGCGTCGCGGTCGTAGAAGTCATCGCAGTTGAGCACGGCGAAGGGTTCGTTGATGACCGATGCCCCCATCATCAGGGCGTGGTTCGTGCCCCAGGGCTTCTGACGCTCTGCGGGGCAGGTAAACCCTTCGGGGAGGGCATCGAGTGCCTGGAACACCAGCTCGCAGGGGATTTTGTCTTGGTACTTGGTGAGCACCACCTGGCGGAAGTCCTCTTCGAAGTCCTTGCGGATCACGAAGACGAGCTTGCCGAAGCCTGCGTTGATGGCATCGTAGATGGAATAGTCCATGATGGTCTGACCTTGGGGGCCGAGGGTGTCCAGCTGCTTGAGACCGCCGTAACGGCTTCCCATTCCGGCAGCGAGGAGGAAGAGTGTGGGTTTCATTGGGGAGTTGGAGTTAATGTGTGTTTGCGTTGAGGCAAAGTTACGGAAAACGTTTGAGAGCAGCGAGGGAAATAGTGGGAAAATTCAGACGTTTTCGGCTTTTTCCGGCATTTCTTCTGTGCAGAGGCGTATTCCGGTGTCTTCAAGGATGATGCGGCGGTCCCGGTACAGGGTTCCGACGGCGCGTTTGAAGGTCTTTTTCGACACGGCGAAGTGCCCGGCAATCGCCTCGGCCTCGGAGCGGTCGGTGAAGGGCAGGAAGCCTCCGGCCGCGCGGAGCTCGTTGAGCAGACGGTCGGCAAAGTCCCGGAAGCGTCCCTTTCCGATGCGTTGGAGGGAGATGTCGAGGCGGCCGTCAGGACGCACTTCTACCACGGTGCCACGGAGGCGTGCGCCCGTGCGGGGTTCGGGGGCAAAGAGCTGGTCGTTGTAGACGAGGCCGGCATAGCGGTTGTTGACAATCACCTTCAAGCCCAGCTCCGTGCGCTGCCATACGAGCAGGTCGACCTCCTCGCCGCGGTGCACATCGGCGGGGCGGGCGGGTCGGAGGAAGCGGTCCACCTTGGCCGTGGCGGCGAGGCGTCCGGTCTGCACATCGAGGTAGACGCGCACGATATAGCTCCGTCCCACTTCCATCGTGCGCTTCTGCTCGCGGAAGGGCACGAAGAGGTCTTTCATCACCCCCCAGTGCAGGAACGCACCATGCTCATTGACCCATGCCACTTCGAGGAAGGCGAAGTCGCCCTCCTCGGCCAGGGGTTGTTCGGGAGTGGCGACGAGGCGTTCCTGATGGTCAAGATAGACAAAGAGGTCGAGCGTGTGGCCGGGGCGCATCTCGGGGCGGATGTAGGTTTTGGGTACGAGGATTTCACCCAGTTCGCCACCGTCGACATAGGCGCCGTGGTCGGTGAAGCGAGTGATGGTGAGGGAGTTGAAATGTCCGAGGCGGAGCATGGGGTATGGGGTGTTAGGGAGGGGATGGTCAGGCGGGATCAGCGATTCGGCCATCGACGATGTGGATGGAGCGGTCGGCGAGGGTGGCGAGTGTTTCGTCGTGGGTGACGACGACGAAGGTCTGACCCAGTTCGCGGCGAAGGCGGAAGATGAGTTCGTGCAGTTCATCGCGGTTGTGCGTGTCGAGCGACCCGGTGGGTTCGTCGGCGAAGATGATGTCTGGCTCGTTCATCATGGCGCGTGCCACGGCGATGCGCTGCCGCTCGCCCCCCGACAGTTGTGCCGGCTTGTGGTCGGCGCGGTCGGCAAGTCCGAGGTAGTCGAGGAGTCCGGTGGCGCGGTCGTAGGCTTTGCATTGCGGGGTGCCCGCGATGAAGGCCGGGATGGCGATATTCTCCACCGCGGTGAACTCGGGGAGGAGCTGATGAAACTGGAAGATGAAGCCGATGTGGCGGTTGCGGAATTGTGCCAGTTTCTTGTCGGGAAGGGTCGTCACGTCGGTATCGGCAATGCGTAGCGTCCCCGCATCGGGGCGGTAGAGGGTGCCCATGACTTGGAGCAGGGTGGTCTTGCCGGCTCCCGAGGGGCCGACGATGGCTGCCACCTCGCCCTTGACGATGTCGAGGTCGATGCCTTTGAGCACTTCGAGTGTGCCGAAGGATTTATGGATGTTGCGGATGGAGATCATGGATGAAGCGGAAAGGGAGGGGAGCATGGCGCATGGCTCATGCGGTGGTCGTGGGTATGATGAGCAGGATGGAGCGGGTGGAGCAATAGCGTTCGAGCTGTTGGGGCAGGGTGTCGAGATAGGGGTGGTGGGAAGGCATGCCCTTGCGTGCGCTCACCACGGCCACGAGGTGGTCGGCACGCAGCCGTTCGGCCAGGGGGAGGAAGTCGGTCCACGCTGTGTTGTCGTGGTAGTCGGCTTCCACGCTCTGATGCTGCTCTGTCCAGGTGCGGCGCACGGCTTCGAGCGTTGCGGGAGTGCTGTACACGCTCATCCGCAGGCTCAGGTTGGCGGCCAGTGTGGCGATGCGGCGGCACCAGTGGGGGAAGCCCGGGTCAAACTCGCCTTGGGGCGGTGCTACGATATGGAGGCGTCGGATGCTTTGGAGTGGCACCAGCGGGCGGTAGATCAGGAGCTGTTGGGGGGTGGCGGCGATGAGGTCGGTGAGGAATTTGCCGTAGAACGTCTCTGAGATGTGCCCCTTCTCGTGCAGCCCGACGAGGAGGTCGGAGGCTTCATATTCCTTGGCCGAATAGACCAGCCCTGTCACGGGATTGACCGACCGGCGCAGATGGGTCTGCATCCGCACGTTGATGGCGGCGGCCATCTTGGCGGCATAGTCCAGGTTCTTGCGCCGCTCGGCACGGAGGGCATCATCGTCTTCAAGGAGCACGGACACGGCGGTGAGCTGTGCCGTGGCGTTGGGGGTGCGGAGCATCAGGGCCATGTTCACCATCGGGATGACGGTGTGGGGATTGTTGAGGGCCACGAGCACCGTGTCGTGCACCGCTTCCGTGCGGTCTTGCGCTGCTGCGCCGGAGAGGACGAGGTGCCGGGCGGCGCGCTCCGTGGTCATCGAGGCCACAATGCACGACCCGAGGATGAGAAACATCGAGGCGTTGAGGATGGTGTCGTCCAGCAGCGGCCGGCCATCGGGCAGGAGGATGCTGTGTCCCACAAGGGCGATGGCCAGGGTGGCCGCCGCGCGGGCGGTCGAAAGTCCTGCCATCAGACGGCCTTCTCCTGCCGTGAAGTGGAACAGTCGGCGCGTGGCCATCGTGGCCAGCCATTTTCCGCCCGTGCCGGTGCCGAGCATCACCGCCGCCACCAGTGCCACATCCCAGCCCGAAAGCATCCGGGGCACATTGATGAGCATCCCGACCCCGATGAGGAAGTAGGGGATAAAGAGGGCGTTGCCCACAAAGCCGATGTGGTTCATCAGGGGGCCTGAGGGCGGCACGGCACGGTTGAGCACCAGTCCCACGAGGAATGCGCCCAAGATGCCTTCCATGCCTACCCACTCCATCAGTCCTGCACCGAGAAAGACGAGGACGAGCACGAAGATGTATTGTGAGATGCTCTCGTCAATCCTTCGGAAGAACAGGCGGCAGAGCCGCGGGAAGATGAGGAGGATGGCCAGGGCCACGACCACCACCTTGCCGATGAGCTCAAGGAGGTTGAAGGAGCTGGCGTCGGGTTTGAACGTCCCCCCGACAACGGCCAGGACAAGGAGGGTGAGGATGTTGGTCACGATCGTCCCTCCCACGGTGATGCCCACCACACGGTGGCGCGAGAGGCCCCAGCGCATCACCAGGGGATAGGTGAGCAGGGTGTGGGCGGCATACATCGAGGCCACGAGGACGGCGGCCGGGAGGGTCAGCCCGATGAGCGAGACGTTGCCCGCGATGCCCAGCACGAAGGGGATGCTGAAGGAGAGCAGGCCGAAGCCAAGAGCCGGGATGCGGTGGCGCTTCACCTCCGCCAGATTCATCTCCAACGAGGCGAGAAACATGATGTAGTAAAGTCCCACCTTTCCGAAGATCTGAAAACTCGCGTCGCGCTCCAGCAGGTGTGTCCCGTGTGGCCCGATGGCCACGCCCGCCAGAATCAGCCCCACGATGGCAGGGATGCGCAGCCGTTCGAGCAGCATGGGCGTGAAGAGGATGAGGCCGAGGACGATGAGGAAAATCCACGTAGGGTCGGTGATGGGCAGGGGGACTTGGGGCATAGGCGCGGGGAGGCGTGGGAATGTTGCCGCAAAATTACGAATTTTGTGCGAGAGCCTGCCGCCGTTGACGCTAAAATCCGCCGGAATGCGGGGTGTCGCGGCCTTCGCGGCCGAAACTCCACGAAAGCGGCCGCACCAGGACGCGGAGTCCTGATGCGGCCGTCGGAATGTCGGGGGGACAGGAAGGAGCTTTAATCTACTTCCTCATCGGCCTCGTAACCGCCCATCTCGCGGATGGCGTTTTTGAGGTGTGTGTATTGCTGGTAGAGGTGGTTCACCGGCATCTCGTTCTGCGTATAGTCGTGCTGGGGTGCTTTGAGATAGAAGCTCAGGAAGCGTTGTGTGCCCCAGCGTCCGTCGCGGGCGGCGGCATCGATGAGCAGCACGAGGTCGAGGCAGAGGGGTGCGGCGAGGATGGAGTCGCGGCAGAGGAAGTCGATCTTGATCTGCATGGGATAGCCCATCCAGCCGAAGATGTCGATGTTGTCCCAGCCTTCTTTGTCGTCGCCACGGGGGGGATAGTAGTTGATGCGTACCTTGTGGTAGTAGTCCGTATAGAGATCGGGTTGATCCTCTGCACGGAGGATGCTTTCGAGGGTGGAGAGTTTCGATACCTCCTTGGTGCGGAAGTTGGCGGGTTCGTCGAGCACAAGGCCATCGCGGTTGCCCAGGATGTTGGTGGAGAACCACCCGTTCAGCCCCAGGCAGCGCGTGCCGATGATGGGGGAGAAGCCGCTCTTGACGAGGGTCTGTCCCGTCTTGAAGTCCTTGCCGGCAATGGGCATTCGGGTCTTTTCGGCGAGTTCCCACATGGCGGGGATGTCGATGGTGGTATTGGGTGCGCCCATCACGAAGGGTGCACCCTCGGAGAGGGCGGCATAGGCATAGCACATCGAGGGGGCGATGCGGACGCGGTCGTCGGCCTTCATCGCGGCTTCGAGGTCGGCGAGGCGATAGTGCACCGTCTCGTCGATGGGCACATAGACTTCGGTCGAGGCGGCCCAGAGCACGACTACGCGATCCAGGCCGTTGTCGGCTTTGAAGCGGCGGATATCCTCACGGAGTGCTTCCACCATGTCCCATCGGGTGGCACATGCCTTCACATTGTCACCGTCCAAACGCTTGGCATAGTCGCGGTCAAACGCTGCGGGGAGAGGCTTGATGGCTTTCAGCTCGTCTTCCACGGGGAGGATGTCCTTGGCGCGCAGCACCTCGGCGTTCACCGCGCTCTCAAAGGCGTTGGCGGGATAAACGTCCCACGCGCCGAATACGATGTCGCTGAGCTGTGCGAGGGAGATGATCTCGCCAATGGGGAGATACTTCTTGTCCGCACCGCGCCCCACGCGGATTTTGTCGTATTGCGTCAGGGAGCCGATGGGCTTTGCCAGCCCCTTGCGGGCCATGAGGACACCAGTGATGAACGTCGTGCTGACGGCACCAAGACCCACGGTCATGACGCCGAGCTTACCAGTAGCAGGTTTCATGGTTATGTTGTGATTGTTTTGAATTGAGGACATGGGAAAAGGGGGCGCACAACGGGTGCTGCCCTATATACTATTATGTCTGTTTTTGAAGCTGAGGGAGGGGCATAAAAAACAGCCCACTGCGGAGCTGTGGGTGTGTCTTCCGTGAAAGCGGAGCAAAGGTAACGAAACTTTTTTTGCGGATGGAGTTTTTCGGGATTAAAAGAGCTTAATTCTTGCGTTTTGTCGGAGAACCCGAGTTTTCTGTCCAGTGGAAAGTGCAATTCGGGTTCGTGCAGAATTTCTTTCCCGCCCGGCCGGCTTGACCATTCGGCCGGCGGAGCAGCGGCGTCTGTCTGCGCTAAGGCATCGGCACATAGCGGTAGTTGCCGCCGGGCAGGAGTGCCACGCGGCCGGAGAGTTCGAGTTCGAAGAGGAGCTCGTTGATGAGGGAGAGGTCGAGGCCGGTACGCAGGATGAGCTGGGAAGGGCTGAGTGCTTCCTCTTTGCGGAGGGTTTCGAGGAGGAGCTGCTGTTCGGGGGTAAGGTCTTCGGGGAAGAGGTCGAGCTGCACCTCCTTGGGGCGGGGCTTGGCATCCCATCCGAGGAGGTCGATGACCTCGGCGGGTGAGGTGACAAGTTCGGCTTCGTGGCGACGGATCAGGGTGTTGCAGCCTGCGGAATAGGGATCGATGCTTCGGCCCGGAAAGGCGCAGACCAAGCGGTCGTAGTCCATGGCGAGGCGGGCGGTGATGAGCGCGCCCCCTTTTGCCGCACTCTCCACAACGAGGGTGGCCTCCGACATCCCCGCCACAATGCGGTTACGGCGCACGAAATTCCCCGCCACCGGTCGTGTCCGTGTGAGGTGTTCGGTGAGCAGGCCGCCTTGGGCAAGCATCTCCTTGGCGGTGTCGCGGTGAGTGGCGGGATAGATCTGGTCGAGGCCATGGGCCAGGATCCCGACGGTGGAGAGGTGATGTTCAAGGCAGCCCCGATGTGTGGCCACGTCCACGCCGTAAGCAAGACCGCTCACCACCACCACATCGGGACAACGCTGCGCCAGTTCGTGGCAGAGGAGGCGGCAGAGGTCTTTGCCGTAGGGGGTGATGCGCCGCGTCCCCACCACTGAAATCATATGGCGCGCGTTAAGGTCTGCCGCACCCCGATAGAAGAGGACGGGTGGGGCGTCGGGACATTCCGCCAGCCGCCGGGGATAATCGGGATGGTTGACGGGGAGGATGCGGATGCTGTGGCGCGCGCAGAAGTCGCACTCTTGCTCCGCCCGCGCCAGCACCGTCTTCCGCTGCTCAAAAGCCGCTGCCACCAAGCGCGAACGCATGGTGGGGTTGAGGTTGGGGAGGAAGTAGGAGAGTGTGGGTTCGGGACGGTCGAAAAACCGCTTCGCGTCTGGAAGGTTGCGAAGGAGCACCAGGGCATGAGGGATGGTCAGACCCCGGATCAGCGTAAGGGCGAGGGCGTATGGCATGACCGGAAATTGTCAGTCGTTCTGGGGATCGGATGCTCAATCCCCTGTGAGTGCCCGCCACGATTCGGCCAGGGCGGGCATGGAGGGGAGGAGGAAGTTTGCTCCTTCCTCGGCAAAGACTTGCGGAGCGAGCGGCCCGGTATTGACCACTAAGGTGAACACGCCTGCCGCCACGCCCGCCCGTGTGCCGAGGGGTGCGTTCTCCACCACCAACGCCTCCCAGGGACGGAGGCCGCCGGCGCGCTTCAATCCCATGAGGTAGGGCTCGGGGTGGGGCTTGCCGTGCTGCACATCGTGTCCCGTCACGACGCGGTCGGGGGGGAAACAGCCCGGATAGTGGGTGGTGAGACGGCTGAGGAGGCTGGCCTGTCCCGAGCCGGTGACGACAACGGCCTCGCGCCCTCCGGTCCGGAGCTGTGCCAGGACGGCATCCGCTCCCGGCATCTTCGGAGCCTCAGGCAGCGCGTTGAACACGGCACATTTCCGGCTGTAGACTTGCTCGACTTCATCGGGCGTGGCCGAGCGTCCGAACTGCCGCTGCACGATCCATTCCATCGTGGTCCGGGCAGTGCGCCCCTCGTTGAGATAGACCTCTTCTTCGGTAAAATGGTAGCCAAATTCGCGCGCTACCTGCGCCCAGGAACGGGCGTGGCCGGGCATCGAGTCGAAGAGCACCCCGTCCATGTCGAAGAGGACGGCGCGGAGGGGCAGGTGTCCGGCGGCGGTGTCCAGCCCTGCGGCGCGCGCTTCGGCCGCAAAGTCGGGGTGTTGCGCCCAGTAGTCGAGGACGGCGCGTCGGAACAGTGCGCCGACCTGTCCGGGAGAGTCGGTGGGGGAGGGAGCGGTCATCGTGAGGCGTGGGTCAGGATTGGGCATAGTGTTCGGCCGTGAGGCGCGCGAGGTGGACAATGACCTCAGTGGCTTTTTCCAGATTGGGGATGGGGAGGAACTCGTGGGGGCCGTGGAAGTTCAGGCCGCCGGCGAAGATGTTGGGGCAGGGCAGGCCTTTGAACGACAGCTGTGCGCCGTCCGTGCCGCCGCGGATGGGACGCACTTCGGGCACCACGCCCGCAGCTTCCATCGCCGCTTGAGCCAGATGGACGATGTGCATCACCGGTTCGACCTGCTCCCGCATGTTGTAATAGCTGTCGGTGAGTTCGAGGGTGAAGGTGCCGGCGCCATGACGTGCATTCAGTCCCGTGACGAGGCCGCGGAGCATCGTCTTCCGTTCTTCAAACCGCCGGCGGTCATGGTCGCGGATGATGTAGGTGAGGCGCGCCTGTTCCACCCCGCCTTCGATGCCGATGAGGTGGAAGAAGCCTTCGTAGCCTTCGGTAGCTTCGGGCACTTCGTCCTGCGGCATTTTCTGGGCCAACTCGGTGGCAAGGCGTGCCGCATTGACCATCTTGCCCTTGGCATAGCCCGGGTGCACGCTCACGCCGCGCACGGAGATGACGGCGGTGGCGGCATTGAAGTTCTCATATTCCAGCTCACCCAGCTCGCCGCCGTCCATGGTGTAGGCCCAGGCGCAGCCGAACCGCTCCACATCGAAGCGGTGTGCGCCCCGTCCGATCTCTTCGTCGGGATTGAAGGCCACGCGGATGCGCCCATGGGGAATTTCGGGATGGGCAAGCAGATGCTCCATCGCCGTCACGATCTCGGCGATGCCGGCTTTGTCGTCTGCACCCAGGAGGGTGTGCCCATCGGTGACGATCAGGTCTTCGCCGACATGGCGGAGCAGCTCGGGGAATTTCTCTACTGTGCTCACCACACCCGCTCCGGCATCGAGCACAAGGTCGGAACCGTCGTAGGCCTGCACGATGCGCGGGCGGACGTTCGCTCCCGAACAGTCGGGACTGGTGTCCATGTGGGCGATGAAGCCAATGGTCGGTACATCGTGCGCAACATTGCCCGGCAGGGTGGCATAGACATAGCCGAGGGCGTCGCGCTCCACCTCTTCGAGCCCGAGGGCACGCAGTTCCTCGGCCAAATGGTCGGCAAGGGCAAACTGTTTGCCGGTCGAAGGACAGGTGGTGCTGCTGTCATCGCTCTGAGTATCAAAGCTAACGTATCGAAGGAAACGTTCTACAAGAGTGTTCATAAGGATATTCGGGAAAAATGGGGAAGGAAGCGGAGCCGTTGCTGCCGGAAGGCGGCAGACGGCCACTTTCTTCTACAAAAGTACGGCTTTCTTTTGGATTATCGCGCCCTTTTCACTATATTTGCGCTGCTTCCCCTTCGCGGAAACAGGATGTCCTTTCCGCATTGTCCTGAAATCTATATCTACCTTCCTATATTTTTTCGAAGCCTATGAACAAAAGACTTCTCTCCTGTGCCCTCTTCGCCTTTCTCACCCTTGGCGGCTCGGCTCAGGTGTCGCGCGTCAATCCCACGCCGCAGCGCGTAACTTCGTCGGGGGTGCTCTTTGACGCGCCTGCCCATTATCGCCTGACGACCGACAAGGGGCGTTCCGCCTCCTACGCCGTAGCTGCACTCGCTGACCTCAACATGAAGGCGGCAGCCAAAGCCCCCTTCCGACTCAGCCTCGGGGTGGTGGGCGACAAGACGGTGGCGAAATACAAAACCCTCGTCCCCATGCAGGCCGAGGGTTATTATCTGGCGATCGGCCCCCAGGGGGCAGTGGTGGCAGGGCGTGATGAGCGCGGCCTGTACTATGGTGTGCAGACCCTCCGCGCCATGATGAAGGAGGGCAAACTCGAAACCTGCACGCTCACCGACTGGCCGGACGTCCCCTTCCGGGGAGCGATCGAAGGGTTCTATGGCCAGCCGTGGAGCCATGAGCACCGCCTCCGTCAGCTCGACTTCTATGGGCGCAACAAGATGAACGTGTACATCTACGGCCCCAAGGACGACCCCTATCACCGCAATCATTGGCGCGACCCCTATCCCGCCAAGGAGGCCGGGCAGATCCAAGAGCTGAATGCCCGTGCCCGGCGCAATGGCGTGAACTTCTATTGGGCCATCCACCCTGGCGTGGACATCAAGTGGAACGATGAGGACCGCCACAATCTGGTCAATAAGCTCGAGCGGATGTACGACCTCGGGCTGCGCTCCTTTGCCGTCTTTTTCGATGACATCTGGGGCGAAGGGGCGAAGGGGGAAAACCAGGCGGCACTGCTCAACTATGTCGACTCCGTGTTTGTGAAAAAACACGGCGATGTCGCACCCCTCCTCCTCTGTCCCACGGAGTATAACCGCTCATGGAGCAGCGACAACAGCAAGTATCTGGCTGCTCTGGGCAATGGCCTGAACAAAGGCATTGAGGTGATGTGGACCGGCAACACCGTGGTACACACCATCGACAAAGAGGGTATGGACTGGATCAACAGCCGCATCAAGCGCAAAGGCTACATCTGGTTCAACTTCCCCGTCAATGACTTCGTGCGCGACCATCTGCTGCTCGGCCCCACCTATGGCAACGATCTCGATGTGGCCGACCGCCTGAGCGGGTTCGTGTCCAACCCCATGCAGTATGCCGAAAGCTCGAAGATCGCCCTCTATTCCATCGCCGACTACACGTGGAACATGGAAGCGTATCAGTGGGAGTCGTCGTGGCATCGTGCCATCGCCGACCTCCTGCCCTCCGACTCCGCAGCCCTGAAAATCTTTGCCAGCTACAATGAGGACCTCGGCCCCAACGGACATCGCTTCCGCCGCGATGAGAGCCGGCACCTCACCCGGCTCATTGAGCAGATCAGGCAGCATCCCAACTCTACCGACCTCAGCCTGTTGCTCCGCCACTGCCGGGATCTGGAACATGCCTGTGACCTCCTGCTCGTCAATACGGAAAATCCTTGGCTCATTCACGAGATGCGTCCCTGGTTGGAGCAGGGTAAACTGGTGGCACAATACGGTATCCAGGCTTGCCAGTTGGGCATGCGCAACATCGCCACCCAGCAGCTCAATGCCGAAGATCAGGGCACGAATATCCATAGCTTCGAGAGTTCTTTCCGCCGTGCCCGCGCCCTGCGCAAATTGATGTATGAGAACGAGGTCGATACCTCGAAGCTCCATCACTATCAGACGGGTACGAAGCTCGCCACGCTGCGCCTCCTGCCCATCCTCGACCATGTGCTGAACCAAGTCATCGCGCGCTACAACACCTTGGCCAAGACCGACATCGCTCCCGTCTCAGACTACACACCCTTCGTCCTCACGGCATCAGTACCCCAGCTGGCCAACCAGCCCCTCAGTCTCGCAGACTATGGAAAGACACTCGCCGTGACGCCTTCGAACGAGGTCATCAAGTGGCCTGCGGATGCACAAATGACCATCACGGGCGAGCGGGCGTTCACCCTGCAAGGCATGGAGTTCAACTTGGGCACCCCGGGCATCGCCGGCAAGTTCCGCCTCGAATGCCTCCGGCCCGACGGCACCTGGCAGACGGTGAGCCTCCTCCACTATAAAGACACCGACCCCGTGATCCATACGGGCAATGAATTGGGCGGACTCACCGCACGTGCGCTCCGCATCACCAACATCGCGGGAGCAGAGGTGCAGTGCTATTTCCGCAACTTCAAATTTACGATGAAATAACCTCCCCCCCCCACAGCACCGACGCCCATCTTCCCTCCGCACTCCGGAGACGAAGGCGGGCGTTCGCGCTCTACGGCCGTCGGCCCGCCATAACGCTGTCCACAGCCTGTGGAGCACTTGGGCTCTGCCCGTCCGGCTTTCTCCAAAAAACATGTAACCATACCCCTGTCACCGATGAAAGATTTTGCTGCCATTGACTTTGAGACCGCCAACAACGCACGCACCAGTGTGTGCAGCATCGGGGTAGTGGTCTACCGCAACGGAGAGAAGGTGGACGAATATTATTCGCTCATCAAGCCCGAGCCCGAATACTATTCTTATTGGTGCACGCGGGTGCACGGCCTGACCGTACAGGATACGGCCGATGCCCCCGTATTTCCCGAGGTCTGGGCACAGATCGCCCCGAAGATAGAAGGCCTGCCCCTTGTGGCCCACAACAAGGCATTCGATGAGGGTTGTCTCCGCGCCGTGTTCCGCACTTATCAGATGGACTATCCCGACTACCCCTTCCTCTGCACCCTCGCCCGTGCCCGCCAAGTGTGGCCAGGCGGCCACCACAGTCTCGACATCATTGCCGAACGCTGCGGGTTCCGCCTCAGCCGCCATCATCATGCCCTGGCCGATGCCGAGGCTTGTGCGGCCATCGCGCTCGAAATCCTCTGAACGTCAGGCCATCTTCACGCCGGCTCATACACACTCAGCGCACCGGAACCTGCAAAGGGTCCGGTGCGCTGAGATCTTTCGGAGCGGGGGGTCATAAAAATTCTTCGCCGAGACTTATCTGGACCTCCGAAGCCAGAAGGCGTGGGCGTGCCGCGTCATCGTTGGGGGTGATGACGAGCATGTTGTGCTCCATCGCCACCAGATAGCCGTCCAGGCTGCGCACCACGGCAGCCATGCCCTCGGGCAGGACGATGAGGCTGTCCTTCGTGTCTTGCAGGATCACATGCTGACTTCCCAGACAGGCGTTGCCGTCGGCGTCGGGATGGAGCACCTGATGCATCATCGGCCACGACCCGACGTCGCGCCATCCGAAGGTGCAGGCCTGCACCACTGTGGGGCATGCGCTGTCGAGGGCGAGGGATTCGAGGGTGCAGAAGGCCGCCATAGGGTAGTGCTGTTCGAAAAAATGGCGTTCCTGCTCATTCGAAATGGCCGCGGTGTCAATGTGGATGGCATCGGGGAGGATGCGTGCAAGTTCGTGGTGCATCGTCGCTGCCTGCCAGAGGAAAATTCCCGTGTTCCACAGGAACTCCCCACTCTTCACAAAGGTTTCGGCAAAAGTCTTGGGAGGCTTTTCGGTGAACGACTTCACCTGATAGTGGCAATCGCTCAGCGGTTCGCCGCGCTGGATGTAGCCGTAGGCGGTAACGGGTGCCGCGGCGGGTACGCTCATCGCCAGGAAGCACTCATTCCGGCGCACGAAGTCGAAGGCGGCTTGGACTTCGCGCTCGAAAGCAGCTTCGCCCATGATGACCTGGTCCGCCGGCGTGGCGATCAGGCAAGCCTCAGGGTCTTTGTGTGCGATGCGCCACGAAGCCCACGCCGCAGCAGGTCCGGTGGACAGCTGGACCGGCTCGGCGAGGATGTGCTCCTCCGGGAGATCGGGCAGCTGCTCCCGCACCAACGGGGCGTACTCGGTGAAGGTGGAGACGAAGATATGGTCGGTGGGGAGAAAGGCGGCAAAGCGGTCGAAGGTGAGTTGCAGCAGCGTGCGTCCGACGCCGAGGAGGTCGAGAAACTGCTTCGGGCGCGCTGCGCGGCTCACGGGCCAGAGCCGCCGTCCGACACCGCCTGCCAAGATGATGCAATAGCTATGGGAAGATGCAGGGTTTGTCATAGTGTGGGGGTTGTCGCAGGCGAATGTACGGAAAAAACGGGACGCTGCCAAATGTTTCTTCCGCGAATGTTGTTTTTGGAGTGCAATACTGTTGTCACCCAACAATCCCTCCGCTCTGTCACGCGCCGGAAACCACCGGGGATCAACTTCTTGTCAAGGAACGATTGCGCTTGCGCACAAACTTCCTCCACCAAAGATAATATCCGGTAAGGGGCAAGGTCCCTCCGATGAGGGCCGCGACAAATTGCAGAATCCTGGTGAAAACTCCTCCCCATGACCCAACATGGACGGAGTAGATCCAACCTCTGATTTTCTCACCGTTGTTTCGGTCGGCATAAAGGTCTGCTCGATTCAGCTTTCCCGTGGTGGCATCAAAATAGTAAGTGTCGGCCGCCCGCTGATTGCCCCATCGCTGATAGGCCACATCCACCTTGCCGTCGCTGAACGTCATCCGGTGATATGCTTTTGCTTGCGGACGTATCTGCTTCTCTGCCGCCTCCCATTGCGCGGCACTGGCCGGAACAGGAGTTGGAAGTTCAGAGGCTGCATGGAGGCTTTCGCCCTGATGCCCATGGGGACTGTTCGTCGGTCCGCGATGCGTCCGCCCGCTTTCCTTCCTGCGGTCATGGTCTTGTTGCGCTGCTCGTGCGCCATCTCCACGCTTCTCCGTGGTTCTGTGTGCTCCGCGGCCCTGTTCAGGATGTTGGCCATTACGCCCCTGCTCTTTGGCACGTGGGCCATGGCTGTGGTCGTCCGCCATCAGTTCTGCGCCAAACACTTTGTAAAACCCGCTCCGATACCAATCGAACGACCAGGTCAACCCCGTGAGTGCCATCACCAGCAGGAAGACCGATGCATATACACCGCCCACGGCGTGAAGGTCGAACATGAGCCGTTGCTTGCCTTTGTCGGTGGCAATGCGCAGACGCTGTTTGAGTGCCTTGATGGTGCGTGGCCACCAGATGAAAAGGCCGGAGATGAGCACAAAGACAAAAGCCATCGTGCTGATGCCCACGACGGTCTTGCCCAGTGAAAACGCTCCGGGCTTGAACCCTTCCAGCAGCCACCTGTGCAGTCTGAACATGGTCATGAAAAAGGCACCGCGGTCGTTGTTCCCGACCACTGTTCCGGTATAGGGATCAACGAAAACGGCTGCCCTCCGAGGTCGGGAAAGGCTGACCGTCGCCGTCGATCGGGGGTCAGCATACAGGGTCACCTCGGTAATGGTTACCCCCTCATCGAGGGTGGGTGCCACGGCTTGTGCTATTTGGCGGGCACTCATGCGGGGGGCATTCTGCACGGCGACAGTGTATCGTTCGGGGTGGACGAGACGTAGGATTTCATGCTCAAACACCAACGTTGCTCCTGAAAAGCAAATCAGTGAGATGATTACCCCAAGGGGCAGTGCGAGCCATCGGTGTAGCTGGCGTGAGATGTTTTTGGTCATCGACATAGTTCGGTCATGTGTTTGGGTAAAGGCATATGCCGGTCTTCTTGTGGAGCACATGCGGACGCGCCAATTCCGCATGGCCCTGACGGCATGGAAAAATGTAGAGATACTCATTCGTTGAAGTTCAACCACGGCGGGCCGGTCGGCAGTTGAAAGTTCGATGCAAAATTACCGATAAATCTTCTATGCCGCAATCACTGCTATTGGGTATATTCTTATGCGCCCCTCCACAAAACCGCCCCAAAATGCCATCCATATACATCAAAACAGCAGTTCTCCCCTTGCCGTCCCACAAGTTGCCCCCTCTCTTTCTATTTTACGCTTGGCCATCATCCGGACAACAGTGCTTCCCGGCCGCTGATCCAGGCTTTCAAATCGTAAAAAAAACAATCCCGCCTTTTCTTGTCTGAAAGAAACGTTAATCAACGGGCGTTACCCACCTCCCCGGTTTGGAAAACCATACTTTTTCCGCTAAATTTGCTCTGCAAACAAAGGCTCTCCTGCTTCATTCTGTAAGCCGATTGCTGTCTACCATAGTGATGCGTCTCCCCTCTTGCCTGCCTTTGGCATCTTGTGCTTCGCGACACCTCATTGATGGCACTTGGCCGTTAGCCCGTTTCAGAGGGTGACCTTTACCCGAAGCAATCGGCAAACCCGTCTCCCGCAAGCCTCTGTCCGTCCGGACAAGGCTTGCGGGGGACGGAGCATCTCCATTCCTGTGCAAAAGGAGCCGCCCTCCACCGTCAAAACCTCCGATTAAATGAACAAAACACTTGCTACATCATTCGCCTTGGCACTTGCACTCCATACCGGGGTGCATCACGCTGCAACGGCACAAACGCAAACTGCGGAAACCGTGCAACACAAAGCGCACAGCAATCCCTTCTTCGGGGACTTTAACACCCCACAAAACATTGCGCCCTTCGACCGGATTACCATTGAAGACTATCGGCAAGCGGTAAAAAAAGGCATTGAGCAACAGAAGAAAGAGGTGGCCGACATTGTCAACAACAGACAACGTCCCACGTTTGAAAACACCATTGCCGCCCTCGACCAAAGCGGAAAACTGCTCTACAAGGTGTTCATGACCTTCAGTCCACTCTCATCGAGCAACTCCACTGCCGAATTTCGCACACTCCAGCAAGAGTTTTCCCCACTGCTCTCTGCACACAGCGACGACATCTACCTCAATCCACAACTTTTTGCCAGAGTAAAAGCGGTCTACAACAATAAAAAGGCACAACGCCGGCTCACTCACGAACAGAAATCCCTCCTCGACAAAACCTACAAAAATTTTGTGCGCGAAGGAGCCAATCTCAACGATGCCCAAAAAACAGTGTTGCGAGAGCTCAACACCGAGATCGCGCAACTCCAACTTCAGTTCAGCCAGAACTTGATGTTTGAAACCAATAACACCTTCGTCACTGTCGACAATGTCGATGAGCTCAAGGGGCTGTCGCAGGACAACATTGACCGTGCCGCAACACTGGCCAAAGCCAAGGGGGCGGACGGAAAATGGATGTTCAACATGCAACGCGCCTCGTGCATGCCCGTGCTCCAATATGCCGACAACCGCGACCTGCGCAAAAAGGTGTATCTGGCATATGTCAACCGTGGCAACCAAGGCAATCAATACGACAGCAAAGACCTCAGCCGCCGAATCATTGAACTCCGCATCCGGAAAGCCAAACTGATGGGATTTCAGGACTTCGCAGCACTGATCCTCGAAAACCGCATGGCCAAAGAGAGCCGGGCTGTCTACAATCTGCTCAATGCCGTATGGACTCCTGCCGTGGCCAAAGCCAAAGAAGAGATTGCAGACATCCGCGCTGAAATAGCTCGTGAAGGTGGCAGCTTCGAGCCCGAAGGCTGGGACTTTATGTACTATCAGAACAAAGCCAAGCAGGCCAAATACGCCTTCAACGAAGCGGAGCTGAGCGAATATTTCGAAATCAACAATGTGCTCCAAGGGGTCTTTGGGGTTGCAACACGCCTCTACGGCATCACGTTTAAAGAGCGCACCGGCGAATATCCCGTTTATGAACCCTCCGCAAAAGCATGGGATGTTTATGACCGCGACGGATCCTTGCTCGCTGTGTTCTATAGCGACTACGAGCCCCGCGAGGGAAAACGTGCAGGAGCATGGTGCACCTCGTTTCGCGCACAAGACTATGTCAACAACCGGCGCCAAGCCCCTGTTGTGGTCAACGTCTGCAGCTTCACCACACCAACGGCTGAAAAGCCCGCACTCCTCACCGCTGATGAAGTGACCACCCTTTTCCATGAGTTCGGACATGCCCTGCACAGCTTTTTCCGGGATGTGCACTATAATGGCGTAGGCTCCGTGGAACGCGACTTCGTGGAACTCCCTTCCCAAATCCTCGAACACTGGGCGTTCCAACCCGAAGTCCTGAAAACCTATGCCCGACACTACCGCACAGGAGAGGTCATCCCCATGGATCTGGTTCAGAAATTGGAAGATAGCGGAAAGTATGGCCAAGGTTTTGCCACGGTAGAATATGTTGCAGCGGCGTTGGTCGACATGGACCTGCACACCCTCACCACACTGCCCGAAAATTTTGATGTGATGAAATTTGAGGCCGACCAATTGCGTCAACGAGGCATTCCCCAACAAATCCAGCCTCGCTATCGCGTGACCAACTTCTCGCACACCATGGGAGGAGGATACACCGCGGGATATTATAGCTATCTTTGGGCAGAAGTCCTCGATGCCGACGGGTTCGAAGCCTTCCGGGAAACGGGCAACATCTTCGACCCCGCAACTGCCCAGAAATTCCGCAAATACATCCTCACCCCTGGCGGTATTGATGATGGCATGACCATGTACACCAATTTCCGCGGTCGCCAGCCTGCCATCGACGCACTGCTCAAAAATCGCGGATTGAAGTAAACAGGCCAAAAGCCCGCCTTCCGCACCTGACCCGTCCTTTGCCACTGCACTGTTGGTTTGTCCCCTCTTCTTGGAGGTGCTCGGGGAGGGTGCACTCATTATGAACGCCTTTTCGATATTTGGTGATATAATATTATCGGTTGTAATCAGCGATTGCTTGCCGATGCAGCACATTTACCTCTCTATCGCTAAGGCAATTAAGCATTTAATCGGTACAAGGCACCCTGAAATAAATGAAAAATCAGGTTTATCTTGCTCTTCCTTAGTGGCTTATGAGTTTGTACCGCAAGGCTTAGTTCTCAGTCTTTCAATCATATTTTTGGCAGTATCATCTATAAATCAGCCGATTACAATACCTCCCATTTGTTTGTAGCACGCTTGCTCACCACAAAAGTACCCATTTCGGAGCATACACAAGCAATGCAGTGTAGGTAAAACACTCTGTATCCTTATTTTCACTGCAACAATCGTAATAGTGAGATTAAAGGTGTGCATTTGCATATTATATGATATATTGAGGATATGGCAAAGAATACAATGGGGACTAAGCTTCCTCGAAAGTTGGAGCAGAAGATGCAGATTGTGGGAGAGCAAATCAAGCTCGCCCGCCTGCGTCGTAATCTTAGTGTGGCACAGATTGCCGAGCGTGCCACCTGCTCCCCTTTGACCGTCTTTCGTATTGAGAAGGGTTCTCCTACTGTGTCTATTGGGATCTACCTGCGGGTACTCTATGCCTTGCAACTCGAAGATGATATCCTCCTCATCGCCAAAGACGATGAACTGGGTCGTCGCCTTCAAGACCTCTCTCTTATCAATCGCCGTCGTGCCTCTAAAAAGGAGTAAACTATGCAGAAATTACTGGTATATGCTGACTTTGATTGGCTGAAAGAGCCAAAAACTGATTAAGAGGGGGGAAGAGGAGTTGCAAAAAAGAGTAGGACTAACGAAAACAAGAATCGTCATGGGAAAGTTTAACGAAGCTACACGAGTGCAGATGCCTGCAATGGTACACCTAACACGCTTAGGGTATAAATATTTTGGTAAAATCCACGAAGAGGATGCCAAAGATGGGAGTTTTGATCCTGACACAAATATACTCTTACAGGTTTTTGAGCAACAGTTCAAAAGACTAAATCCAGAGCATGAAGGAGAGTACGCTCAAGTATTGAAGGATATTCGTAAGGAACTGAACGACGATG
>JBHAFF010000016.1:0-19675 GCA_041855985.1 Alloprevotella sp. | reverse complement strand
GGAGAATTGTCGCTTGTTTTCGCAGACGGGGATACGCGTGGAATCGATGAACGTGATACCTGTGCATTCTCCCATCAAAGCCAATTTAAGGAAGAGCAGCAAGGGGATGGCTACGCGTGGCATCCGTTCTACAAAACGGGTGTAGGAGAGTAGATTGGGGAAGTCGTCGATTAGCTTTTCGCGCACATGAAAACGCTCATAAATTCGAGGCATTATTTACCAACAGCAAAGTTACATATTTATCATTACACCGCAAAACTTCCTCATTGATAATCCATTACAAAATTCCCCACGGACACAACAATGCCCATTCTCAGAAAACAACAATTATCACTCAATTGGCCAACAGCATCCTCATGCGCCCTCTCGTCAACTGGCGTGGAGCATTGTCTCAAGCCCATCCTGAAGCGCACACTGCCCGCAAGGTTTTCACCTTGCGGGCGGATTTTTTGTGATGTGCTTCAAGACACTCGCATCCCGGCTACCCGCTGCTGCAATGCCCACAGGCGGCACACACGAATGCCCACGCTTCATTTGCCTTTTGAGCCGTACAAGCCCCTCGGCTTCTTCCCTCCTTTTCTTAATACATCTTTCCCACAATCCCCACGGAGCCCCGCAGTCTGAGGTCAGACTGCGGGGCTCCGCACACAATATATAATAAAGAGCGGATCATTCCGCTACCACGTCCTTACGGGCACGTCGGGGCCAGAAAGCGGCAATGAGTCCAAGGAGGAGGAGTGCCAAGGCGGTATAAGCGATGGCATTGGTCGTAGAGACGCTCGCAGGACGGAAAGTCAGCACCACGGTGTGCCGACCCTTCGGGACGCGGAGCGCACGAAGGAGGTAATTGGCACGGCCTAGTTCTACGGGTTGCCCATCAATGGTGGCCGTCCAGCCAGGATAGTAAATTTCAGAGAGCACCACTACTCCACCCTTCTCGGACTCGGTGGTATAATGCAGCTCATTGGGCGCATAGCTGTCCAGGCGCACGGTGCCTGTTCCGAGGGGCACACCGTCCAGCTGACCGGCAAACCGGCGGTCGGCCACGGCAGCCGTACGAAGATCGGTCTTACCCAGCGCGGCCATCTCAGCATCGGCGTTGTCCACTAACGTGAGTTGTCGGACAAACCAGCCGTTGCCCTGCGCCGCAGTATTGCGGAGGGCGGTCTCCGCACTGAGGATGATCCAGCGGGCGTTGAGCATGTTGAGCAGCGGAGTTTTCGCATGTTTCGGCAGTTCCTGCTCTACGGCAGCCATCAGCTGTGCTTCGGTCTGTATACCACGCGCAGCGAAGTGGAGGCTGTCGGTCATAACGGCCTTGCGCGCCGCCTCAATCCCCGAAGCCAACGCCATGGTTTCATCCATGAGGTGGCGGTCGATGAGGTCTTGATACCGGTGGAGCTTGGCAGCATGGTAGCCTCCGATGCTCTTATGGCGGAAGGCGGTGCGGTTGTCCGACTCGTTGAAGGGATTGCCTGCCGAAAGGTTGAGCACGCGATAGTCCAATGCGCGGTCACGGAGGATGGTGGCATCGGCCGCAGTCTCGGCAAAACCTTCAAGCCGCGTGGCTGGTTCGGTGAAGTTGTCATCGTTGAGGTAACGGCGGTTCACATTCCAGAGATCTCCGAGGGTGATGACCAGCAGCAGACCAACGAGCAGGGGAGCCGAAAGGAGGCGAGGGCGCTTGACGTGGAGGGCGATGAGAAGGGCGGCAAAGACGATAAGGAAGAACGATCTCCACGCATCGGCCGAGAGGATGGCACCGTGCATGAGCTGCACCGCCGAACGATAGCTATTGGTGAAGTCGGCCGGGAGCCCCGCCTTGGCCAACTGGCCGAACATCGCAGCATCCTGTTCGGAAAGGAGCGAAGTCACCCCAGGAGCGAGAGCGAAGAAAAGACAAAGTCCTGCCGTGGCAGCGAAGCTCACACCAAAAGCGATGCGGCCTTGGCGTGTGCCGAAGAGGCGTTCAGGCTGGCGCACCACTTCCGCCAAGCCGAGGACGGCGAGGAGCGGCATGGTAAATTCGGCCACCACGAGTGCCGAAGACACCGTGCGAAACTTGGCATACATCGGCAGATGGTCGATGAAGAAGTCCGTCAATGCAGGCACATGTTTGCCCCAGGCAAAGAGGAAGGAAAGGCACGTTCCGCAAAGGAGTGCCCACTTCATCGGCCCGTCCACAAGGAAGAGTGCGAGGACGAAGAGGAAGCAGATGATCGCCCCGACATAGACGGGTCCGACCGTCATCGGCTGATCCCCCCAGTACTGCATCGCCCCGGGCACCATCTGACTACCTGTGGCCTGCTGGAGTTGGCCGGCATGCTCGTAGAAAGCATCGTAACCTTCGAGGCTTTCCACGCCCTCGCGGTCGAGGATACTCTGGCTTCCGCCACCTTTGAAGTTGGCGATCATCAGAGTGAAGGTCTCATCTATGCCGTAGCTCCACGCGGTGATGTAATCGCGTTCCAACCCACCGGTGGCCTTTCGCCCATCGGCTGGTGCCGTCTTGGCGGTAAGTTCGCCACTGCCACGCATCGACTCCTTGGAATATTCCCAGGTATGGTAAAGATTGGGCAGATTCACCAGAGCACCGAGTACGCCACCCACGGCCACAGCGGCGGTGGCACGCAACCAGTTGCCCATTGTCCCGCGGCGCACGGCCTCCACACCATAAGCCACCACGATGAAGGCCATGAGGAAGAGGAAGTAATAGGTCATTTGCAGATGGTTGCTCAGCACCTGCAATGCGGTAAAGAGCGCGGTGACCATCGCGCCGCGCAGCCACTTTCCACGATAGGCCAGCACCAGTCCGGCAATGGTGGGGGGGATAAAGGCAAGGGTATTCACCTTCCAGATATGCCCCGCTGCGATGATGATAAGGAAATAAGTAGAGAAAGTCCACGCCACCGCACCGAAGACAGAGAGGAGCGGCTTGAAGCGAAAGGCCCTCATCAGGAGATAGAACCCGAGGAGATAGAGGAAGAGATAGGACACTGGCCCTGAGGTAAAAAGCCCGAGGGCACGTCCCACCCAGCTTAAGGTTTCGGTAGGTCCGTAAGTGGGCGCAATCTGGTAGGTAGGCATGCCTGAAAAGATGGCGTTCGTCCAACGTGTCCGCTCACCGGTCTGTTGGAAGAAGGCCGACTGCTCCTGACCCTGCCCCATACCTGCCACAGTGTCGTGGCCACCGAGCACCAGTCCATCAAGGACGGGACCAGAAAAATAGAAGAAGCTCAGGAGGAGAAAGGCGATCACGACCAGCAGATCCGGCCAGCCGCGTTTGAAAAGTTCTTTCATAAGATGCTGAGTTTGGGAAACATTATTATGGTTTTCCCTGCAAAGGTACATCAACCTCGGGGAAAAAGTCGTATTTTTGCTCCAAAAATCACCCCATCCGCTTATGAAACTCGGAATTATCACGGCCATGACCGTGGAACACGAACAAATCCGCCGCCTCCTCTCCGATGCCCGCACCGTAGAGGTGAGCCGCTACTCCTTTGTCGAAGGGCGTATCGGCGGGCACGAAGTTGTGCTGATGCAATGTGGCATCGGCAAGGTGAACGCCGCCGTGGGCTGCACGACCCTGCTCGACTGTTTCTCTCCCGACGCCGTTGTCAGCACGGGCTGCGCTGGCGGCATCGACCCCGGCCTCAACGTGATGGACGTAGTAGTGGGCAGCGAGACGTGCTACCACGATGTATGGTGTGGCGAAGGCAACGCCCGCGGACAAGTTCAAGACCTGCCCGCACGCTTCGAGGGCGATGCCCGTCTGCTTCGCACGGCACATTCCCTTGCGGCCGACGCCACAGCAGGCTCCCCCATCCACTGCGGCCTCATCTGCACGGGCGATCGCTTCATTACCGACCATGCCGAGCTCGCCCTGATCAAAGCAGAGTTTCCCGATGCCCTCGCAGTAGACATGGAGAGCGCGGCCATCGCGCAAACCTGTCACCTCCACGCCACCCCATTCATCAGCTTCCGTATCATCAGCGACACGCCCGGCGTCGAGGCGCATTGGGAACAGTATCAAGACTTCTGGGGCGAGATGGCCCACCGTTCTTTCGGCGTCACCCGGACGTTCCTCGAACGGATATGAAAGACATCAGACGTACAACCTTAGACGTTTTCCTAAATCCGCAGACACAACGTCCAACATCGAACCTCCTACCCCCTACAATCATGCAAAAAATTCCCTCCTTCACCGTCAATCACCTCACGCTCCGCCGAGGTGTCTACGTCAGTCGCCGCGATGCGGTGGGCGGAGCGGTCATAACGAGCTTTGACGTCCGGATGAAAGCTCCGAACCGCGAGCCGGCACTCCACGTCAATGCGCTCCACGCCATGGAGCACCTTGCCGCCACCTTCCTCCGTAACCACCCCACGTGGGCGGAACGCGTGATATACTGGGGGCCAATGGGCTGCCTCACGGGCAACTATCTCTTACTGCGCGGCGACCTGACCCCGCGCGACATCCTGCCGCTCCTCATTGAGACCTTCGAGTTCATCGCCCGGTTTGAGGGTGAAATTCCAGGAGCCACACCGCGCGACTGCGGCAACCATCTGCTGATGGACCTCAACATCGCCCGATGGGAGGCACGGAAATTCCTCGATGAGGTGCTCCTCAACATCACCGACGACCGCTTGGAATACCCCGAATAGCTATACAACTCCCCATGAACGAAACCCTCCATACCCTCCTCAACCGCCGCTCCTGCCGCAAGTTTCTCCCCACCGCCGTGGAGCGTGAACAGATCGACCGCATCGTTCAGGCCGGACTCTATGCCCCTTCGGGCAAAGGACAGCAGAGTCCCGCCATCATCATCGTGACAAATCCTGACGTGCGCCGCCGCCTCAGCGTGCTGAATGCCGAAATCCTCGACAGGCCCAACTTCGACCCCTTCTATGCCGCCCCCGTGTTCCTCATCGTCCTCGCCCGAACGGACTGCCCACACCGCCAAATCGACGGCACCCTCACTCTGGGAAACATGATGAACGCCGCCACCGCCGAAGGACTGGGCTCGTGCTGGATCCACCGCTGCCGCGAGACTTTTGAGCGTCCGGAATGGCAGGCTTGGCTCTCCGAGGTCGGGCTCGATCCTGAACATACATACGAAGGGGTGGGCTTCCTCGCCCTCGGACAGCCCGACGGTGCACTCCCCGCAGCCCGAGAGCGCGCCCCTTACCGCACCCTCTGGGTCGAATAAACTCCGGCCACTCCCCCCTATCCGGAGTTCCCTCACACTCCGGCCAAAGATAAGGCGGAGTCGTGCAAAAGAGTCCGCGGAGTCGTTCGAACAACACCGCGGACTCTTTTGCACGACTCCGCGGTGTTTTTTTAAGCCCTTCAAACCACAGGATACACATACATAAAAAACGTGCCCTCCGTGCTCTATGGACACGGAGGGCACGAATCCGGCTGATCGAGGAGATCAGCTGGCAAGCTGTGCGAGAAGTTCATCGAGGGTGAGCTGCTGCTGCTCGCCCGTGGCCATATTCTTAAGCGTAATCCGCCCTTCGGCCAGTTCGGTCTCACCGACCAGAGCCACGAAGGGGACAGCACGCGCGTTGGCATAGGCCATCTGTTTCTTCATCTTCACCACATCGGGATACACCTCGGTGGAGATACCGGCAGCGCGGGTGGCACGGGCGTAGGCCAAGCATTGAGCGGCCTCGGCAGCTCCGAAGTTGAGGAAGAGGAGCCGCACGCCCGAGGACAGACCTTCAGGATAGAGATCGAGCTGGTTGAGGACATCGTAAATACGGTCAGCTCCGAAAGAAATGCCAACCCCCGAGAGTCCGGGAAGACCGAAGATACCGGTGAGGTTGTCATAGCGGCCACCACCCGTGATCGAGCCGATGGCCACGTCAAGAGCCTTGACTTCGAAAATGCAGCCCGTATAGTAATTGAGGCCGCGTGCCAAGGTGAGGTCGAGATCGAGGGCATTGTGGAGCGATGTCCCGAGGGCATTGAGCACAAACTCCACTTCATCGCAACCCTTGATGCCCGTTGCACTCGCAGCAAGCACTTGACGCATAGTGGCCAACTGCTCGGCGTTCGTGCCCGAAAGGGCGATGATGGGCTGAAGCTTTTCGACCTGTTCCGACGAGAGACCGGCAGCAAGCAGCTCTTCGTTCACCTTATCGATACCGATCTTGTCGAGTTTGTCGATCGCGACCGTGATGTCCACCATCTTATCAGCTGCACCGAGGATTTCGGCCATACCCGAAAGAATTTTCCGGTTATTGATCTTGATGGCCACACGGATACCGAAACGGGTGAAAACTTCATCGATAATCTGCATCAGCTCTACCTCGTTGAGGAGACTGTCGCTCCCCACAACGTCGGCATCACACTGATAGAACTCGCGATAACGTCCCTTTTGAGGGCGGTCGGCACGCCACACGGGTTGGATCTGATAGCGTTTGAAGGGCATCTGCAACTCTTCACGGTGCTGGACGACAAAGCGGGCGAAGGGCACGGTAAGGTCATAGCGCAGCCCTTTCTCACAGAACTTGGCGGCCAGTGCGGCTGCTGAAGCCTCGGCATATTGCTCCGGCGGGACGGAACGGGCAAAGTCGCCGCTGTTGAGAATTTTGAAGAGGAGCTTGTCGCCTTCCTCACCATATTTCCCCATCAGGGTGGAGAGGTTCTCCATCGCGGGGGTTTCGATCTGAGAAAAGCCGTAGAGGCGATAAACACTACGAATAGTGTCAAAGATATAATTACGGCGCGCCATTTCGAGGAAGCCGAAATCGCGGGTGCCTTTGGGTATTGCGGGTTTCTGTGCCACGGAATTATTGATATTATAGGTAGACGTTGAACCTTAGCCCTTAGACGTTGGTGGGCTGTGCGGGGCAGTGCCGAACCTCAGCAGGGATCGGCGTGTGGAAGAACTCCGGACGGGAAGGCTCTCTCAACACGAAACTCTGCGAATGGACTGTGCATTTTCGGATAATCTCTCCACAGGTTTCTGCCTCACCACCAGCTTCATAACACTTTGTGCCGGCCTCGTCAAGATCCAAGGCTTGACGCCTAAGGTACAAACTCCTCCTATTTTCCCTCTTTAATGAGGAAGAGCTGTGTGGGGAGGTGGTCGGAGTAGCCGTCGAGCCATGTTCCACCGGCAGTGGTACGCTTGGGTGTGCCCTTATAGCGGCCTTCGGTCTGGAAGAGGTAGTCGCGGGTAAAGATGGCGTGTGTGTAGTAGCGAAGCGAGTTCTTAGGGGCGTTGAGGAGATTGCCGGTGAAGAGGATCTGATCAAAGAGGTTCCACTTTCCGTTGTAGACGAGGGTGCCCGATCCCTTATGGTAGAGCATGTCATACCAAGGGTTGAAGAAGTCGGTAGGGCCGCAGTCTTTCTGCTTCGACTTGGCGGCCAGTGCTCCGGCTCCAGTGATGGAAACATCACCGGGATCATCGTTAAGGTCACCCATCATCACGATCTTCGCGCCAGGATCTTGGCGGAGGAGCATCTCTTTGAGGCGGCGCACCTGATAGCCTGCGCGCTCGCGGGCCGCACTCTCAGCACCGCGCGAGGGCCAGTGATTGACGATGAAGTGGAATTTCTCGCCGCCCAAGTATCCGGAGACGGTGAGGAATCCGCGAGTGATGTGGGTGGTATCGCCCAGGAGGCGACCATTCTCATGGGGGTAAGCCTGAACCTGTCCGTGCTCATCGATGTAGCAGCCGAGATCGACCTTAGGCTGGTCGGGCGAGCGGTAGATATAGGGAACGAGCATGGCGCGCTCAAGCAGGAATGCCTTAGGGTTGTAAAAGAGCGCAACATCAACGCCCCGGCGGTCGGGGCCGTCGAAGTGGACAATTTTATAACCGCGGTTGACGAGGGCGGGTTGGCGGAGGAGGTCTTCGAGAACACGGCGATTTTCAACCTCCGACATGCCAATGATGGCCGCACCTGCCGGATTCTTCGCCCGCCCCACCTCAGTGCAGAGTTCGCTGAGCACCTGAGAGAGGTTACGGAGCTTGGAGTTGTATTTATGCTCCGTCCACTTGTACGACCCTTCGGGAAGGAAGTCGTAATCGTTCTTGCCCGGATCATGACGGGTATCGAAGAGATTTTCGAGATTGTAGAAGCCGATACCATAGAGCACCTTCTTCTGAGCAGAGGCCGGCAGCAGGATAATACAGAGCGCAAAGAGCGCGAGGAAAAACGATTTCTTCATAGAGAGAAGCGTAAAAATCCACCACGGCAGTTCCGCTGTTCCGCCTCCTTCGCATGCGCAGAAGGCGGCTCTTGGGAAGAGACATGGGGAAAGAGAGATGGGTTCTTCAGCAAAAGTAAGGAAGAAAATTGAGATATGGGGCGTTTTTACTGAGATAATTCAGCAAAAGGGAGGAATTACCAATCTTTAAGGACAGCGGATGAAAAAAGGAAGCCTCGGGGAAGAGATTGTTGGATATTTGTTCTAAATTTGCGGTGTAAATCCACGAATGTGGGGAAAACCGCATCTGCGCTTCTTTCCCTTCGGGATACACTTCATGGTGTGTCCCACCTAATCACAAAACATCTTTATGACAAAAGGAGTATCCGTGTTGGCCACGATGTGGTGCCTTGCGGGAGCTACGGCTCTGGCACAGGTGCAGCCTGCCGACACCCTCAGCCTTCAGACCGACAACACCGACTTTACCTTCGAAGCGGATCAGCTCGACGATGAGGTCACTGCGGCAGGTGCCATCACCTCAGTGGCGGCACAGAACGACCCCTTCCTCCGCAATGTGGGGTTCAGATTCAGCCCGATGCGCTTTCGCGTGCGCGCACTTGACAACCAATATCAGAACACCTATATGAATGGCCTGCGGATGAACGACCTCGAAATGGGACGTTTCAACTACAGCTCCCTAGGTGGTCTGAACGATGCCACGCGCAATCACGAGGGTGTGGACGCCTATGAATATACCACCTTCGGACTGTCCGGTGTGGGCGGCGGACAGAGCTACAACACCCGCGCCTCACAGTTTGCCGCAGGCCACAAACTCACCCTATCGGCGACCAACCGCAACTATTATGGCCGTGCGATGTACACCTTTGCCACGGGGCTGATGGCCAACGGCTGGGCATTTGCCGGCAGCGTGGGCTACCGCGGTGCAAAGGAAGGCGTGATCGAGGGAACATTCTACAACTCCGCAGCCTACTTCCTGGCTGCGGAGAAGCGACTGGGCATGAACCACGCTCTCTCGCTCGTCACCTACGGCAGCCCCACCGAGCGTGCACAACAGGGTGCATCGACCGAAGAAGCCTACTGGCTGGCCAATTCGCACTACTACAATCCCAACTGGGGCTATCAGAACGGCGAGAAGCGCAACGCCCGCATTGTAGAAAGCTTCTCGCCCACTACGATCTTGACTTGGGACTGGACGAACGATGCCCGCACCACACACTTGACCACCAATGCCGGCTTTGCTTACAACAAGTACAGCAGCACGGCTTTGGGCTGGAACGGCGATGCCTACGACCCCCGCCCCGACTATTACAAAAACTTCCCCTCAGGGGTGGGTGATGTATGGAGCACCCAGAGCCTCCACTACGTCGGGAAGGAAGCCTTTCTCCTCGAACAGTGGCACACGCTCTACGACTATTGGACCGCAGACAAAGCCAACCGCCAGATCAACTGGGACCGGATGTACTACATCAACCGCCAGAATGAAGCTTTGGGCGGCGATGCGCTCTACTATCAGGAGCGCAGACACAACGACCAGACGGTGTGGATGCTCAGCTCTACGCTCAACCACAGCTTCGATGCGCGCAGCAAAATGGCCGCCGGCCTCTATCTCAACCATACGCACGGCATGCACTACAAGACGATGGCCGACCTCCTCGGCGGCACCCGCTACACCGACATCGACAAGTTTGCGGTCAATGACTATGGCCGCGCAAGCCAGGAGGCACAGAACGACGTGCTCCATCCCAACCGCCGTATTGCCGTGGGCGACCGCTTCGGATATGACTACAACATCGATGTCAACAAGGCCGAACTGTGGAGCAACTATCAGTACACCGCCCCCATCTGGTCAATGGTGCTGGCAGGAAATCTCGAAGGAACCACGATGGAGCGCGAAGGATTGATGAAGAATGGCCGCTACATCGACAACAGTCTGGGGAAGAGCGGGGCGGCCAAGTTCCTCGGCGGCGGCGGAAAAGCGACCTTCGCCCTTACCCCCACGCACAACCACCGCATCGCCCTCAGTCTGAGCGCAAACACGGCGGCACCCCTCGCCCGCAACGCCTTCGTTGCTCCGCGGGCACAAAACAACTTTGTCAACCACCTGACCAACGAGCAGACGTGGACGGCCGATCTGGGCTACACCTTCCGCATCGGACACCTCAATGGTAAAGTGTCGGGCTACTATCAGCGTTTCCTCAATGGTGTGGAGCAGTCCATGTTCTACAACGACCAGCAGGCCACATTCACCTACCTCACCATGACGGATGTGGAGCGTGAAAACTACGGTGTGGAGGGAGCATTGGAATTCCAAGCCACCTCGCGCCTCACCTTCAACCTCCTCGCCTCCGTGGGTGATGCACTCTATACCGACAACCCCTATGCCCAAGTGAGCTATGAGGGAATGTCGCCCACCACGCTCGCCAAGCTGAACAAGGTGACGAACCCTGTAACGGGCGAAGCGATGCCGATGCAGGTCATCGCCGATGGCATGCGCGTGGGCAGCACCCCCCTCACCGCAATTTCCCTCGGCGCGAAATACAACATCAACGGCTGGTTCTTCGAAGCCTCAGCGAACTATTATGATCGTGTCTATGTGGGCTTCTCACCTTATCGGCGCCTGAACGCCACCTATCAGACGGACGGCAGTTTCTACCTCCCCACAGCCACGAGTGCCGAAGGTCTGCCGTCCTATGACGTTACCGCCGAACAGCTTGATGAGTACGGCGGCGTCCTCTTTGACAATGCCGGAAAGGTGGTCAAAGCCGTTGCCGCAGAGCAGGAAAAGTTCAAAGGGGGCGTAATGTTCGATGCCTCCATCGGGCATTTCATCCGCCTGCCTCACGGCAAGAGCCTGAGCTTGAACCTTTCCTTCCAGAACATCGGCAACAACCGCAACCTCCGCACCGGCGGTTACGAACAGAACCGTTCCGACTTCTACTACGCCCAGAACAACGGCACCTACACCAAAGGCGAGGGCAAGGCCTACAAGTTCTCTAAAAATTCGAAGTACTACTACGCCAACGCGTTCAACGTGTTCTTCAACCTCGCGTTCAAGTTCTAAATCCACTCCCTCATGAACAAGATATTCTCCCTCTTCGTGGGCATCTGTCTCCTCAGCGGGCTGACAGCCTGCATGGACAGCCACGATGAGCCCAACACTGACCGCCTTGTGATCACCGCGACAGGACTTCCCGAGGCCAACGCCACCATCCTGAGCGTGAAGGAGCGTTATGCCAGTTCCATCTCCACGAGCAACACATTCGAGCAGGTGCACGATGATGTTATCTTCGAAGGTATCGTGGTGGGCAACGACGTGTCGGGCAATCTCTACCAGACCCTCGTGCTCCGCCACATCGGCAGCCAGCCCGGAGCCACCGACGACCAGTGCATCCAGGTAGGCATCAAGCACACCATCCTCTATCCCTACTTCCCGCTCGGACAGCGTGTGCGGATCAACCTGAAGGGTCTATACATCGGCAATTACAGCCGCGTGCCCAAAGTGGGCGAACCCTACTACACCTCATCGGGCAATCTCCGGCTCGGCCCCATTCTCATGCCGCATGTGGCGCAGAACATCGAGCTGGTGGGCAAGCCCGACCTTAACGCCCCGGAGCTGACTCCGCGCGACCTCACTACCGCCTCGGGAGAAAGCTGGCTCCGTGCCTCGGCCAACCGCACCTACCTCAACACCCCCCTCCTCGCCACCGTGCGGGGCACGATCCAAGAGGTGCAGGGTGCTGCTGCACAAGAGGCCGAAACCGGAGCCCTGTCCGGCGAACTTGAGCCCCTTCCCAAGATATTTGCCCCCGAAGCCCTCTACGATGCCGGCTATGCGGTAAACCGCAATCTGACCACCACTGGCGGGAACACCGTGACACTACGCACCTCTACGCAAAACGACCTCTCGTTCCTCCCCATCCCCTCAGATGCACGCACCTACACAGGTGTCCTCAGCTATTATTCCAGTTGGCAGATGACGCTCCGCAGTGCCGACGACATCCAGCCCAAGATCCAATAACGCTCCTTTCCTCTTCCTCAGAATATGAATTTACATTCCACCCTTGCCACGGCACTCACCCTCGGTTTCGGCCTCACGCTCGGATTCACCGCCTGCGAGGACGTGCCCGCACCTTACGAAGTGCCCACAACTCCTGTCAATCCCTCCGCCTCGGAGACCCTCATTGACGAGAGCTTCTCCACACAGCTCGGCAGCTTCACCAACTACACCACCGCAGGTAGCGGCGCGTGGAAGATTGACTACAAGACCGCCAAAGCTTCAGGCTATGACAACACCTCGCAGAAGACGACTGCCGGCACCTACTATCTCGTCGGTCCCGAAGTAGACCTCACGGACATTGATGCGGCCTACATCAGCTTCAACTACATCCTCCGCTACAATAAGGGTGCCGAAAATCAGCAACTCCTCATCAGCGACAAGTTCGACACCACACAGCCTGCTGAAGGCTGGACACTGCTCAACCAAAGCTGGACTGAGGGACGCGATTGGACCACCTTCTCCAGTTACGCCCTCAACATCCCCAAAGAATGGCTCGGCAAGAAGGTGCGCATCGCCCTGAAATACAACACCGATGCCGTGAGCGGCTCGACTTGGGAGGTAAAGAACCTGAAAATGAAGAAGGGCACCGTGTCCGACGTGCCCTCCACCCCCGGCACCCCGACCCCCGACCCCATCAATCCGCCCACGGGTACGAACCTCCTGAGCAATGGCGGCTTCGAGACTTGGACTTCGGCCTCCGCTCCTGACCACTGGACGACCACGAGTGGAGCAGGTTCGGCCTCGCTCTCCAAGAGCGCAACAGCCCACGGCGGCAGTGCAGCAGTGCTGGTGGCCGGAGCAGAGCAGAACAAGCGGCTTGCTTCGGAAAACCTCACCCTCAAAGCCGGAACCTATACCATGTTCTTCTACGCCCGCGGCGAAAAAGACGGTGCGTCCTGCCGCCCCGGCTACGTGGCTGTCCTCGATGACGGCAAGGCCGACTCGAAAAACTACGTGTATGGCGACTATGTGAACGACCTCAAAGCCTCGGCATGGACACCCGTTTCCTACACGTTCAAGCTTGCCGCACAGACAACCGTCAACCTTGTCGTGATGAACCCGAAGAGCAAGGGCAACCTCCTCGTCGATGACTTTATGCTCACCACCGCCGACGGCGGCATTGTATCGAGCGGCGGCAACGACACCCCGGGCACGCCCTCTACCGGTGCGATCTACAGCAAAAGCCTCCTCGACAATGCCGACGGGTGGACACTCAACGAGGGCGGCAACATCCCGGCCGAAGTGAAGGCCGTCTGGAAGCAGAGCACACAGTATGGCCTTGTGGCCACAGCCTATGTGAGCAGCACGAAGCAACGCTATGCCTCGGAAGCATGGGCCATCTCGCCCGAGGTGAAGCTCACCGCCAACAACACGCTGACCTTCGACCACGCTGCCAACTACTTCAACGATGCCAATCTCGCTGAAACCCTCTTGCTCTACATCCGTGAAGGTGACACCGCTGCATGGCAACCCCTCACCATTCCCACAATGGCATCGGGCAAGAACTTCACCTACGTCTCCTCGGGTGCCATCAACCTCGCGGCCTATGCCGGAAAGACGGTGCAGTTCGGTTTCAAATACACCAGCACCGCCACCACCGCCGGCACGTGGGAGATTAAGAATGTTGAGGTGAAGTAACACCGCACACCGCAATCAGCCCTTGACGGTAACCCCTTGCCGTTACCGCCCCACGGAGGTTTCCGACTTCCGTGGGGCGGTTTCGGCCTTTATCTTCGGGGGCGGCCTGACACCTCCCCGACCACAAATACAGAACTTATGCACTTCAAAACCCTCCTGCCCTTCCTCGCCGCTGCCCTACTCGCCTTCAACGCCTGCGACAGTGACGACCCCAACTATAACCTGAGCGGCAAGAAAAAGCCAACGCCCACCACGGCCACCCGTGATGCCGATCGCCTCGAAATGCCCAAAATGACCGCCGATGATCTCTTCATCATCCACCGCACGGACAACCCCTCGGGCAACGATTCGATCGTGAACTACGCCTATGCCTACGACACCCGCTACTTCCATTCCAAATGGGTGGCCTTCCGCTTCGACAAGGACACTCGGCCAAAGAATGTGGCCCGTAAGGACTACAGCATCCGGCCGAAATATCCGCGCGACCCCAAGCTCCCTACACTCTATGCCCTCACAGACGACATCACCTTCAACGGCTACGACCACGGACACCTCTGTGCATCGGCCGACCGCCTCTACTCGCGCGAGGCCAACGACCAGACCTTCTACCTCAGCAACATGAGTCCGCAGATCGGACAGTTCAACCAAAACTATTGGACCGCCTTTGAACAAAAAGTACAAGATCTCGGACGCGACGCCTCATTTGCCGACACCCTCTATGTCGTGAAAGGGGGAACGCTCAACGATCCTGACCAATTCCTAGGATTTGTTGCGGGCAACAAAGTTCCGGTGCCCACACATTATTATATGGCCCTATTGAAAGTGAAGAACGGATCCTATACGGCCATAGGGTTTCTCCTCGAACATAAAAACTACGGTGTCAACGGTTCGGACAAATATGTCCGACAGCACGTGGTGAGTATCCGACAACTCGAGCAGGCCACGGGGATCAACTTCTTCCACAACCTCCCAGACGCCGTGGAGAATGCCGTGGAAGGCACCGCGCCCGTACTCTCCGCGTGGAAACTCTGAGACGAACCTCCGGTCTCCGCACCGATACAGGGAAAAGTGGAAGTGCTTTTCACCGCGTTTTGCTATGCCAGGCGTGCCAAAACCCACCCATAAAATCATAAATCCCTGATAATCTCACACATTCGGTTGGCGCACTTTCCCATAAACCGTACCTTTGCCTCGGAAACATGACACGGCCGAGCACCACGACAGTAAGAAGACCTCTGTTCATGCTGCTCCTCATTCTTTTGAGCGTCCGGTGAAAGGTCACTGCGCCTTCCTTGAAAGCCTCGCCGCCTTCAGGGTCTCTTTCTCCCCCACCGTCGTGGGTTCGGAAGGGCATTCACCGCCGTGTCGCAAACACAATCGAATGCATTTCAAAACAATTCTCACCACACTCTGTGCCCTCTGCGCCATGGCGATGCTCGCCAAGAAGCAGGATTCTTCAACCACTCCCCAGACCACGGAAGGATACGCCACCTATTATGGCGACAAATGGCATGGTCGCCGCGCGGCCGATGGCTCGGTGTTCAGCAATGACTCCTTGACCTGCGCACACAAGACCCTCCCCTTTGGCACCATCCTTCACGTGCGCAATCCGAAGAACGGCAAAGAAGTCGTGGTGCGTGTTACCGATCGCGGCCCCTATCGCCGCAACACCCTGATCGACCTTTCGCAGGCCGCCGCCGCAGAGATCGATATGATCCGGTCTGGTGTGGCAAAAGTTGAGGTTACTCCCATCGGTATCCGCAATGCAGAAGGAGCAGACAGCGACAACTTCGTCCCGGAGATCTCCTATCCCGACCCCGTAACGGGCAAGTACTACACCCTCGCCGAATGGCGCGAACGCGCCACCCGAAAGAGCGAGGCAAAAGCCGCAGCTCAAAACCGCAAAGCACGGCTCACGGCCAAAGCATCGCGTTACCGCGTCAACACGAAGCGCGCCACCGCATCGGCACGAAAGTAAACACAATGATGGCCTCCACACAACCTGTGGAGGCCATCATTGTGTTACGGTGGGACAGCAGGAACAGCCTGCCCGGCAGGAGTGAAAGTTACGCCTCCGCTTTGCACTCTGGGGACTTCGAGGAGACGGAACACTAAAAAAGCCGAAAAGGAAAAAGTTTCACGCGATAAAAACTATTCCATCACAGATAGTTTCTCTACCTTTGCAGACGAAATAAAAACAGACCCACATGAATCGACGAATCACCGCCTTCCTGTTCCTCCTCGCCGCGATGTTTTCCGTGCTCCACCTCGCAGCCCAACGTCTGCCCGGACGGGTGGTCGATGCGAAGACCGGTGACCCCGTACCCTTTGCCAACGTCTTCTACGAGAGCAACCGCCGCGCCGTGCAGACCGACCTCGAAGGACGCTTCTCCATTCCCTATATGCAGGGAGGCCGCATGATGGTTTCCTCCGTGGGCTATGAGACCTTCTCCGCCCGTACCCGTTCGCGCGACAGCCTCATCATCCACCTCAAAGCCACCGACCTCGGCCTGGGCGAAGCCCGCGTTACGGGTAAGAAGACGAAATATTCGCGCAAGAACAACCCCGCCGTCGAATTCATGAAGAAGGTGATCGCCGCAAAGCGCAGCAGCGACCTCACGCAGCATGATTACTACACCTTCCGACAGTACAACAAGCTCAGTCTCGCCCTTTCCGAAGTTACGCCAAAGGTGTTTGAAGAGGGCAAGTTCAAGCGCATGCCCTTCCTCAAAGAGCATGTAGAGCGTTCGCCCGAAACGGGCAAACTCATCCTCCCCCTCACGGTCGATGAGGCAGTCACCCAGCATATCTACCGGCGCAAAGACCACACGAAGAAGAGCATCGTGCTCGGACAACGCTCCGATGGCATCAACGAACTCATCAACACCGGCGACATCCTCAACACAATGTTAAAGGATGCCTTCACCGACGTCAACCTCTATGACGACAATGTCCGGCTGCTGCAATACCAGTTCATTTCACCCCTCTCTTCGACCGATGCCATCAGCTTCTACCGCTATTTCTTGGCCGACACCACTTATATCGAAGGTGCCAAGTGCATCGAGGTCCAGTTCACGCCCAACAATGCCCAGGACTTCGGATTTTCCGGCGAACTCTACGTGCTGGCCGATTCCACCTACCGTGTGAAGAAAGTCTCCATGGGCGTACCGATGCGCACGGGCATCAACTTTGTCGAGATGATGAAGATCGACCAAAGCTTCGAGGCCCTGCCTGGCGGCGAGCAGGTCATGACGAAGGACAATATGCTCGTCCTGCTTCGCGTGGCAAAAGGCACGCAACAGTTTCAAGTAAAGCGCACAAACGGTTTTTCCGATTTCGCCTTTGACTCCATCCCCGACAACGTGTTCCACTTCCGCGGCAGCACACGTCTGGCCTCCGATGCCATGATGCAGGAGGAAGGATTCTGGGCAGAACACCGTGCCGAACAGCTCACCCGCTCCGAAGGCCAGGTGGACCTCTTCATCCGCCGCCTCCAAAACATCCCCGGGGTCAAACCGGTGATCTGGCTGGGCAAGGCCTTCATCGAAAACTTTGTGGAGACCTCCCTCGACCCGAAGAAACCTTCCAAGGTAGACATCGGCCCGATCAACACCACCTTCGGCCACACCGAAGTGGACGGTTTCCGCCTCCGCGCCTCCGCGCAGACCACGGCCAACCTCAATCCCCACCTCTTCCTGCGCGGCTATGCTGCCTACGGATTTGGCGACAGACGGTGGAAAGGTATGGGAGAGATGACCTATTCGTTCACCAAGAAGAAATATCTGCCGCGCGAGTTTCCCGTGTCGAACCTCGTCCTTTCCTATACCAACGACGTCATTTCTCCCTCCGATTTCCACCTCCCCACGGACAAGGACAACATGTTCCTCGCCTTTAAGTGGACGAAGGTCGACCACATGATGTACAACGAGAACCTCCGTCTCTTCTTCGAGCAGGAGTGGGAGAACGGTCTCCGCCTGAAGACGCAGTTCGCCCACGACCGCAACGAGCCGACCGCCCGCCTCTTCTACCAGCCCGTTGCCCATGGTCTTGGCGACCGCCCTCTAGGCTCACCCCTCGATTTCGAGCAAGGCTTTGATCCCCGGCGATCGAACGTGCACCACCTCACCACAACGGATTTCACCTTCTCCCTCGAATACCAGCCCGGTGCCACATTCATCAACACCAAGCAGCGCCGCATCCGTGCCAACCGCAACGCACCCATCCTCTCCCTCTCCCACACCGTGGGCTTAAAGGACGTATGGAGCGACTACACCTACAACACCACCGAGGCCGGCATCTACTATCGTTGGTGGGTGAAGTCGTGGGGCAAGATGGAAGTCCACCTCAAAGCCGGTGCACAGTGGAACCGCGTACCCTTCCCCCTCCTCCTCATGCCCTGGGCCAACACCTCCTATATCAAGGAAGACGGCATGTTCAACCTGATCAAAAACATGGAGTTCATGAACGACCGCTACGTCTCCTTCATGGGATCTTGGGATCTGAACGGAAAGATCTTCAACCGCATCCCTCTGCTCCGTCGCCTCAAATGGCGTGAATACATCGGCGTCAATGCCCTATGGGGAACGCTCACCGACAAAAACAATCCTTACCGCGCCGAGAATGCCGGCAGCACGGATCTCTACTACTTCCCCGCACGCTTTGTGGGCAATGTCTATGAGCAGCAGAGCCGTGTGATGGACAAGAATACACCCTATGTCGAAGTCATCGCCGGCATCCACAACATCTTCAAGGTGATCCACGTGCAGTATGTGCACCGCCTCACCTACCTCAATGCACCGGGATCCATCTATGGCAACACCGAGAAATGGGGCATCCGCTTCATGTTCCGCGCCAGCTTCTGATCCGCACCTCAACTCCGCCAGCGCATGCCTCAAGGGCACACGGCCATGATGGCCGTGTGCCCTTTCGCATTTCAAGAGAATGAGACTGCAATACCTGATCAAATTGGAATGCACTCGACAAAACCGCTTTTCTCGGCCGTGGGTGGACAAGAGAGGGAAGCATAAGAATGGATAAGCCGCGGCAGTCCATTTACCGCTACCTTTGCAGTGCGTTGCACATCGATCCTGATGTCATCAACGCATTGAACGAAGAACAATCCTGATGGATCTCACCATTCGGATGTAAAGGCGCACCGCAAGTCGGGACAACCATCAGCAACCCGCTGCGCCCTCTTCAGTTCTGCACAAGAAGATCATTCAGCTTGTAGTCCAAGACATTACCCAGCTAAATATTCAAACATTTTATACACATCCTTGGACATACACAGATCTTTTTTACCTTTGCACCGCAATCGAGCTCGACTATAAATGTAAATGCAATCAACATCCACATGAACTCCACCCTACTCTGGAGATTTCTTACGTTGATCTCCCGGAAACGGTGGTATTGCAGTGACCTGTGCCCTTTTCGCCTGTGACAACAACAAGGAAGAGTATGACACGAGGCCATGAACCACTCGGTCCAGATACATCTTTTCCCTGCAAATGAAAAGTATTATACCGCAAGCGGCAATACTCCTCCCGCAGGAAAGATGCTCATCTTTCACAAAGATTACTTTGTGCCGTACGATCTCTCCAAAGAAAACAAACGTACCTAATTTTATAGCCCATGTGAAGCAACTATTTCTCTGCCTCGGCTTATGCAACCTAGCGACCCACTCAATGTACGCCCAGAAGCTCCGATACGGTATCGAGGCGGGCATTTCACTGAACCGCGTTGAAGCTGGTCAGTTTGAGGGAAACTCAAAATTCGGCCAAATGCTGGGTGTT
>JBHAFF010000015.1:0-105699 GCA_041855985.1 Alloprevotella sp. | reverse complement strand
TTCCCATTCCGAACAGAGAAGTTAAGCCCGCCCGCGCCGATGGTACTGCACACCCGTGGGAGAGTAGGTCGCCGCCATTTTTTGTGAAGGGAGTCAAGCCTGATGCTTGGTTCCCTTCTTTTTTTGTTTGTGCCTGACCGCCAGCGATGCGGTCAGGCACTTTTTTGTTGGCTTTTTGCTGTGGCGGACTGGGGGAAATGGTGTAACTTCGCGGTATGAATGCGAAAGTCTATATTTTAAGTCTCTTGTCTCTCGTGGGGGGACGTGCTGCGGCCGATGCGGGCGCGGAAAGCCCCATGGAACGCTCTGTGCAGTGTGTTGAAAGCCTTGCGCAGCGTGTTGAATGCTCAGCGCAAGCCCTTTCGGCCGTTGCTGAGGAGGGTGTGCCGGCCGCGGATACGGTGGTGGCTCTGGGTGTGGAGGGTGCGGCCTTTTTCCACGACAATGAGTATGACAGTCGGATGGCGAAGGGCTATACCCTTCCTGGTGTGCGCCTTAACCCTTATGTGCGCTATCGCCCTACATCGGGAGTTGAGTTTGCTGTGGGCGGCTATGCGTTATTTTATCAAGGTGCGGGTAAGTATCCTAACTACGCCTTTCATGATGTAGCGCGCTGGAAGGGACAGCAATATTCGCGGGGTGCCCATCTCCTCCCCTTCTTCCGCGCCACGATAGAACGCGGCAGTACGCAAGTCGTGTTGGGCAATATCTATGGTGGTGCTGCCCATCAGCTTTCTCGCCCGATGTACAATCCTGAGACCACCCTCAGCACTGACCCCGAAGCTGGGGTGCAGGTGCGCAGTGCTGCCGGACGTTTTGCGTGGGATGCGTGGGTGGACTGGCAGAGCTACATCTATGAGACCGACACCCATCAGGAAGTGTTTACCGTGGGATTGACGCAACGTGTGCGCCTCACGTCCCGTGCGCGGCGCGGTTTTCGATTGTCCCTCCCCTTCGAACTGTTGGTGCAGCACCGCGGTGGGGAGCAGGATCTCCCCGAGCTCGATCTCGGAGTGCAGACGCTGGGCAACGTTGCGTTGGGACTGGACGCGGTGTGGATGCCCTCGCATGGGGTATGGGAACGCATCGCCGTGGAGAGCCGTGTATTGTTGAGCCACCAGATGGACGGTCGGCTCTGGCCCGATGAAGATGGTAAAGCCCTTTGGGGCAGTGTCTCCGCGCGTTTGCGCTCGCGCTGGGGCTTCACTTTGGGTGTGTTCCATGGTGAAGGTTTCTGTGCCCTCTATGGCAATCCCTTCTTCTCTTCGCTGTCGCAAAAAGAGCCCGGCACGCAGTTTCCCACGATGACCACCGCCTTCTGGCGTGTGGAGCACCGGTGGAACGCCCATCCGCGCTTCCCTCTCACCTTCTATGCTGAAGGGCATATCGTGGCCGGCACTGATGCAGTTCCGGTCGACTATCGCAGAAACAACTATATGGACACCAAACCCGTATTCTCCTTCGGAGTGCAATTGCGGTTCAGTGATCTCTGGCGTCTGTAGTCTCTAACGTCTTCCGTTCAAACTCTAATATCTCTCGTCTAATCTATCCCCCTTTTCTTATGTCTCTTTCTGCCAAAGCCCTTGTGCTTGCTGCCGGTCTCTCCCCCTTGTTGGGTGAAACCGTGTGGGCGCAGCATGTTCCTGCGGGTCGTCCCGGTGCTCCTACCCTCTTCCGTCCCCCCACGATGGGTCCGTTTGCCGTGGTGAACGATGCCCATCGTCAGGACAGCACGACCGTAGTGTTCGACCTTGCCGACCGCCGTCGCCTCACCCTCGATTTCTATGCAGAGGACGTGGTACGCGTGTTTTGTGATAGTGTAGACAGCATTGTCCGTGCGCCGAGTGCCACTCCTCCCGCTGTTATTCTTGCGCCTCACCCTCGCTCCGCAGTGCGTCAGCTCGACCTCCTTTGCCTCGCCGGGGGTAAGGCTGTGGAAGCGCGTCGTGCCGACATTTACCGCGTCAGCACCCCTCTCCTCATCCTCGACCTCGATGCTGCCAGTGGAGCGATGACTCTCACCGATCGCCGCACGGGACGCGTGGCTCTGCGCACCCTCTCTCTACCCACTACCGACAAGAACGGCACACAACTGCGCTTGGCCTGTACGGATGAGGAGTACTTCTATGGTGGCGGTGTGCAAAATGGCCGTTTCTCTCATCGCGGACAGCGTATTGCCATTGAGAATACGAACAACTGGGTGGATGGTGGTGTGGCCTCTCCCACACCCTTCTATTGGTCCACCGCAGGTTATGGCCTCCTTTGGCACACCTTCCGTCCGGGGCAATACGACTTCGGGGCCACCACCCCAGGGGAAGTGCAACTGTCCCATAGTGCGGCCTATGCCGATCTCTTCCTGATGCTCGGCAGCGAGCCTACCGATCTGCTGCGGCAGTTCTATCGGTTGACAGGTGCACCGGTGCTCCTCCCTAAGTTCGGGTTTTACCAAGGCCACCTCAATGCCTACAACCGCGACTACTGGCGCGAGGCAGAGGCGGGCAAAGATGGCATCGCCTTTGAGGATGGCCGCCGCTATGTGGAGAGTCAGAAGGACAATGGCGGCGTGCGGGAGAGCCTGAATGGCGAAGAACCTGGCACTTATCTCTTTTCCGCCCGTGCGGCCATTGACCGCTATCGTCAGCACGACATGCCGCTGGGATGGTTTTTGCCCAACGATGGCTATGGTGCGGGCTATGGACGCACGTCTTCGCTCGAAGGCAATGTGGCGAACCTCAAAGCTTTCGGTGACTATGCCCGCGCCAATGGTGTGGAGATTGGTCTTTGGACGCAGAGCGACCTCCATCCGAAGGAGGGCGTTGAACCCCTCTTACAGCGCGACATCGTGCGCGAGGTGCGTGATGCCGGTGTCCGCGTCCTCAAGACGGATGTTGCTTGGGTGGGCTGGGGCTACAGCTTTGGGCTTAACGGCGTAGCCGATGTGGCCGAGATCATGCCCCGCGAAGGGCAGAACGCACGCCCCTTCATCCTCTCGCTCGATGGCTGGGCAGGGACGCAACGCTACGCGGGCATCTGGACGGGCGACCAGACAGGCGGCGAGTGGGAGTACATTCGTTTCCACATCCCGACGTTCATCGGCTCGGGACTTTCGGGACAACCCAACATCTCGTCCGACACCGATGGCATCTTCGGCGGACGGAATGCTGCGGTCAATGTGCGCGAGTTTCAGTGGAAAACGTTTACTCCCATGGAGCTGAACATGGACGGTTGGGGATCGAATGAGAAGTATCCCCATGCCCTTGGCGGGAAGACCACCGCGCTGAATCGCTGGTATTTGAAGTTTAAGAGCGAGCTCCTCCCCTACGCCTATACCGCTGCTCATCGTGCCATCGATGGTTGGCCCATGGTGCGCCCCATGTTTGCCGAAGAAGTGTCACCCTTCACCCTCGGGCGGCGCACGCAATACCAGTTCATGTTTGGTGATAGTTTTCTCGTTGCCCCGATTTACCAAAACACCGCCGCCGATGCCGAGGGCAACGACCGCCGCGATGGGATCTTTTTGCCCCGTGGCACGTGGATTGACTATTTCACTGGCCATCGGTATGCCGGTGGACGGGTGATCAACGATTTCGATGCTCCCCTTTGGAAGCTTCCCCTCTTCGTCAAGGCCGATGCCCTCATCCCCCTCGCGCCGCCGACCAACAACCCCACGGAAATCCCCACGGGGCTCCGCATCTTCGAAGTCTATGCCGATTGTGGCACGAAGGCCGAGGTCTATGACGATGATGGCCGCACCGAGGCTTACCGCTCCGGGCAGAGTGTGACAACGCGTCTGCGCTCTGCTGTGCGTAAGGATCGCCTCACCCTCACCATCGAGCCCTCTGTGGGCGATTTTGAAGGTTACGAGCCTTTGAAGACCACCGAACTGCGTATCAACACCACCGCTGCCCCCGCAAAGGTCATCGCCCGCACCGGTGGCCGGAAGACCACCCTTCGCCGCGTGGCTACTCGTGAGGAATGGGAGCAGGGCTCGGATGTGTGGTTTTGGGATGCACGTCCCGAACTCAACCGCTGGGTGCGTCCCGGCGAGGAGAGCGTAGGGTCAGTGGTGAAAAATCCCCAACTCCTCGTGCGCCTCGCGCCCACCGATGTGCGTCAGAACGCCCAGGAGGTGGAAGTACGCGGTTTCCGCTTTCAGCCTGAGACGCCCGGCCTCACCCACCACGGTGTGCTCGCCGCGCCGCAGCCCGACACCACCGCCGCACATGCTGAGGCGTACACCCTCACACCGGCTTGGACACCAGTGGAGGGAGCGGACTATTATGAGGTGGAGTTTGAAGGGATGACCTACAGCACCCTGCGCCGCACACACCTCCTCTTCGATCAGCTCCGTCCCGACACGTCCTATGATTTCCGCCTCCGTGCTGTCAATGCTGATGGCCCTGGACCTTGGGCTTCGATGACACTCGCCACTGTGCGTGATCCTTTGGAATGGGCTGTCCGCGGAGCGCGCGGCCGCTGCTCAGCTTCCGCACAGGGCGGCCAAGAGGTGGCCAAGCTCTTCGATCATGACCTCAAATCCGTCTTCCACACTACGTGGGGGAAGACGGACGCCGTACCCTTCGATCTTACGATCGACCTCCGTGGCGTTGCCGATGTGGAGCGGATCGAATATGTCCCCCGCGAAGATGCCGGCAATGGCACCATCCTCCGCGGAACACTCAGCCTCTCTACCGACGCCACGACCTGGAGCGCACCACAACCTTTCGTCTGGACACGCGATGGACAAACGAAGACCATCGCTCTGCCCGAAGGTAGCACGGCGCGCTATCTCCGCCTCCACATTGACGAGGCCGTGGGGGGCTATGGCTCGGGTCGTGAACTGTTCGTGTTCCGCCGCCCAGAGACTACATTGCGTCTCCAAGGCGACATCAACCGCGATGGACGTTTGGACGATGCCGACTTCACCTCGTACCTCAACTATACGGGCTTGCGCCGCACCGATGCCGACTATGACTATGTCTCTGTGGGCGATATCAACGGCAATGGGCTGATCGATGCCTACGACATCTCTTGTCTTGCCGTTGAGCTGGACGGTGGTGTGGATCTTGAGTCCACTCCGGCCGACAGCCTCGGGGCAGCAGGCATCCTCCGTCTGAACCCCACGCGCCGCACCTTCCGTGCCGGCGATGTGGTGGAAGTTCGGGTAGAAGGTCAACAGCTCCGTGGAATCAACGCGCTGAGCTTCGCCCTGCCCTACGATCCCGAGCAGTGGGAATATATGGGTGTTGAGGCGCAGGCCGTGGCCACGATGACGAACCTGACCTACGACCGTCGCCACACGGACGGTACGCGCGCCCTGTATCCGACCTTCGTGAATCGTGGCACACAGCCCCTCCTCCAAGGGTCAGTGCCCACACTCTTTACCCTCAAGTTCCGCGCCAAGCGGTCAGGCACCTTCAACCTCCGCATACAGGACGCCCTCCTCGTTGACCGCGTCCTCGGAACCGCGAAGGAGTAGCGATCGAGACGGATGGAGCAGGGTGTGGCCCTTGTGAACCGCTTGACCCACCACCCCGATCCCTACCGTTTACCATTGTTCTAAAACACCTCCGTGGAGTCGCGTCAACGACACCATGGAGGTGTTTTCATGACACCGCGGAGTCGTTCAAACGACTCCGCGGTGTTGTTGCAAAGACTCCATGATGTTTTTTAATGGTTTTTAGGGTGTCTGAAAATCAAGGGATTAACTTCTTTCTTCCGCCCGAAGATGATCGTCGAAGCCCCTAAGTCATGGGTCAATATTTCGGATGGGCGACCCTCAACTCGTCCGTGGCCAGCGAGCGTCGGTCACAGACGAGGGTTGACCGCCCGCACTCTGAAACAGCCATCCCATCGGGCCACCTTTGTCGAAGAGGTCGGGGCTTGAGCAATATGCCCCCTGAAGATAGGGGTTGGCCTACAGAAAAATCGGACCGGCGAGCGAGGCCCACCAACGGCCAAGCGGATTGCCACAATAGAACATCGTGCCGACTGGTGGAGGCTTGGGTGATTTTTTTATTGAGCCGAGCAGAAAAATCCCAGATTTCTTTGCCGGGTACGGAATTTTTCTTAAGTTTGCGGTGTGATTTCTGTGTACATATGAAAATTATCGTTCCTGTCTCCCGTAGTATGATAGAGCATGTTGTTTCCCAAAGCCAAGAAGAGACAGCACCATATTTGTATGCAGGAAAAATGGGGTATGCAGTAACTCTCTTTGGATTGTCACGAACTGTAAATGACGAGCAGTTGGCCGAAGTTGCTTTCTTGCTCCTTCAGCAGTCTCTGGCTGCCTCCTCACAGTACGTCGGGTTCGAACAAGGATTGTCAGGCCTTGGGTATGGTTTATTACATCTCATCGAGACAGAACAAGTTGAAGCAGACTTTATGGAGCTCTTTGGAGATAAAATAGAAGTAATCCAACGCTCTTTAGAAAAAATCGAGTTTTGCCCTATGGAGTTGCTGAGTCAGCGGCATATGCCTTTGTTTCTCCACCGATTGCTTCCTTACATAGAGAATAAGAGTTGGGCAGAAGAAACCATCAAAAAAATCGTGCAAGGTGTCGAACTTTATCTGAGTTTGCAGTTGAACGATTGGTGCGAAATCGACTACATAGGCAATAAAACATTCGTCTTACAAACGATACAGGACTATATGAAAATAGTCTATGCGATAGATTATCCATGTCCTTCCCATGTTTTGTTGGAGCGTTATTGTCAACTCTACCTTAACCACCATCTCCCTAGTTCGTTGGCCGTTGGTGCCTATCTCTACCATCTCTCAGAAAAACAAAATCATTCACTTTATCAAGATGTGGCTATCCTACAACTACACTATGGTTCACAAAAGTCTCTCTCAGACCATTGTCTCTTACTAAATCTCATAGACGATTTGCAGGCTCTTCACCTCACGCAAACTCCACATAATATTAATCTTGAAATTTACAAACAGTATCTTGCTCAAATTCCTATTTGGAGCGGAAATAGTTTGTTGAAATACATCAACTATATTATCCAACCCAATTATCTTTTTTAATATGAAGAGAAAGTTAACCCGCCAAACTCTCGATGAGTTGGCACAGACCATGAAATGCCTCACCACTGACGAGCAAAAAAACTATGTGGGAGGAAAAGTCATTCTTGTTTCCAAGAATGGCACTATGAGTAGTTCCCACAACGCGGATATAGCAGGAACCCTCATCTCTGGCTATAAGGATATGGAGGAGGACTCCGAGAATACTTATTTTTGTGTTATGGGTCTAGCAGGAGAAGAGTCGCATATTCACAAGTCTACCGGTACAGTAACCTCTGTGGAGAATTATGGAGAAAGCGATAGTAATTATACGCTTCAAGGTTCAGCCATCAATATCCAGACGTTAGAGTTTTTGAGTAAAACGACTAACGTTGAATGGGGTATGCTGGAAGACGCAGTGCAAGGCGAAGGAGAATCGAAAGTCCCATCTCGTCTCTTTACAAGTGGGAATAGCAGTTCCGTAGATGTCTATGGAATGAATAGGGATGAGAATGGAAAACCTATCCCTTATACAGGTTTTGACTCAATTTATCACACTCATCCCCAAGGTTCTGATCCAAGCGAAATTGATGATGGTATGGCGAAAAAACTCAAAGATTATGGTGTAACAAAGAATTACGTAGTAAACCCCCTCACGGGTAAAGTTGTTCCTTATTAGTAAAAATACCCCACCATGTGCCCATCTTTTTCTCTCGCAAGTAAGTGCTTCTTATTGCTGTGCTTGATCGCCTTAGGAGCACCGGCTCAACAACGAATTTCCGGCCTTGAGCATTTTCTCAAAGTGGTTAATAATTCTGAGAATGAAAGCGATATGATACGATGGATGAATCGAGATTCTGTCCTTTTGGCCGACAGAATTGAGGATTACACGATCTTTCCCTCTCCGAGTCAAGACCATCCCTTTTTTATGGAACACTCTGCCCGTGTGCTTTGGTTTTTGAAGGGAGATAGTCTGTTTGCAAAGCGCGTCATTCGTCAGGGTAAGATAGATCCTGAACTCTGTGCGCTCTATGACGAGGGACTCGATGACGGTCAGTTCAACGGCCCCATCCTCAAGGATGGCGTCTATCAATGTCTACAAGAGCCCTTGCCCTATTCTGGGTATTGGGTGGGAAAAACAGGCTTCACTTACCGTGTGAAAAACGGAAAGGTGCTCTCCAAGTCCGAATGGCCCGCACTACAAGACCTTTATTTCAGCTATGCGCTTAAAGAACTGAAACGTCGAAAGGCCTTTTGGGATCGCACGCCTGCGGAAATGACCGCTGCTGCCGATATGTTGAGCACCATGCTACTCACGGTCAATCTGAGAGAATATTTCAGGTTGCATCCTCTGGAAATCGATACGGCATGTAAGAGCACCCTATATCTTTTGTTGGTCGCTTCGATCGATGAGCAGGGTGGCATCCATTTTTCGTTGCAAGAGGAGAAATTGAGCCCCGAGGAGGAAAAACTGTTTCAGCACGTCTGTGGATGGGGGAAGACCTTACCGCCCTATGCCTTTAATGGCTATTATACCCACGATGGATATTATCTGCCTTTCCGTTTGATGAGGGTGTGCTATCGAGCCGGATACGTGGGACTCATCAGCCCCATCGAGCTTACCCAACGCTTCAAAAAAATATTAGTAGGCCACTGATGGAAATTGCTTTTCTCGTTACTCTGAATCCTAATGATATTCGTGATTGGTCTGGAACAACGTTTCATCTTTATCAGACATTGCAAAAACGCCACAACGTGCATATAATAGGCGTAGGGATTTTAGAAAAGAGCGTGCAATACATCCGTTCAAATTTCTCAACTCCAAGAAGGATTGACTTTTATTCAAGAGTATTGTCGGCCTTATGTAATGAAGAAATTGATAGGCTGCAAAATTTGGATTTAGTGTTTTTTGGAGATATTTATTTGAATGCCTTCTTAGACATTAAATGTCCAAGCATCGTATACACAGACTCTCTTTTTATTATCAATAACGCCAAGAAAAATAGTGAAGATAAAGACTTTGTAAAGAGCCTAGTGAGCTTAGAACAGGGCTTTTTCCAGCAATGTGACACAGCTGTGTTCGCCTCTGAGTGGATAAAAAATGAAGCCTCACAACGATATGCTGTCCATTATGATAAAGTCCGAGTTTTAGAATTTGGTGCAAACATTCCTCATCCAATGCAGTATCAAATAGATATGCCAAATGATATCTGTCAAATCACCTTTATTGGGAGGCATTGGAAGGCTAAGGGAGGGGATATTGCTTTTAAAACCTATAAGTTACTCCAAGAAAGAGGCGTCCCCAGTCGTATCACCTTCATTGGTTGCACACCCCCCAAAGAGATTTACAAGGACGAGGGCACGACTATCTTTCCTTTCTTAGATAAATCAAAGCCTGATGAGTTACAGCAGTTTTGTGATATCCTATATAACTCACATTTCTTGCTGCTTCCTACTCGTTTCGATGCTTTTGGTATCGCTTTTGCCGAAGCCTCTGCCTATGGTGTGCCAAGTCTTGGAACGCGTGTGGGGGGGACAGCTCAAGCCGTGAGAGAAGGAAAGAATGGCTACTTACTTCCGCTAGAGTCTGGTGCTGAGGAATATGCCGACAAAATAATAGAACTCTGGTCTGATTCGGAGAGATATCGTGCTCTGCGCCAATCTTCTCGCAGAGAGTATGAAACACGTCTTAATTGGGACGTTTGGCTGGAGCGTATTGATAAAATCTTTGAAGAGACCATTGTTGAATATCATAAAAAGAATGACAACGGAGCAATTTGATTGGAGCATTCCCACCTATATCATCAACCTTCCCTCTCGCTTCGAACGAAAGTTGCATATGCAGCAAGAATTTGAAGGGAGAGGGGAGTTTGACGTTACTTTTGTCGAAGCCGTAGCCCACGAAAATGGGCGTGTAGGCCTTTGGCAAAGCATTGTAAAAACCATTAGAATGGCTCAAGAGAGAGGTGAAGAGCTTATTCTTATCTGTGAAGATGATCATTGTTTCACCAAATCTTATCATCGAGACTATTTCTTTCGCTTACTCTGTGATGTCGTAAAAAATCCGATAGACCTTCTCTCTGGTGGAATTGGTGGCTTTGGACATGCAGTACGTTCGGGGACAGGCCGATACTGGGTAGATTGGTTTTATAGCACTCAGTTTATCGTAGTGTTTGAAAGCCTCTTCGAATTTCAACCTACAGACACTGCTGATGGCGTTCTCTCCATTCTTACTCAACGCAAAGAAATTTTATTTCCTTTTGTCTCCGTCCAAAAAGATTTTGGATATAGCGATGTCACGGTTTCGAACAACGAGACTAAAGGACTAATAGAACGCTATTTTCAACACACACATCAACGTCTTGCAATGATGGAGCAAGTGTATCATCAATATCATAAGACAGATGGCAGACCGTAGTGAAGAAGTACAGGACATTATCGATCGAATGCCTACCTATTGGTGTGGGTGGGTCGTCGCTATTGTTGCGCTCCTGATGGGAGGGATTATATTATTGAGCTACCTCATCGAATACCCTGAAACAGTGGATGGGCAAGTCTCCATTACAGCAACAACAGCTCCGATTCGATTGGTGGCGCAAAACACAGGTAGGTTGCACATGTTGCTACCACGAGGGGTTAAAGTTAAAGAGGGAGAAGTGGTGGCGTATATCGAAAGTGGTGTAAACTATGCAGACTATCTAATACTAAAAAAGGCACTTTCAGAAGGAAAAACCGATATCCTGACAAAAACGTTGTCGTTAGGCGAACTTGCAACTCCTTATAATGCCTATCTTTTGGCCAAAGAACAATGGGAGAGGGCGAATAGTACTCAACGCTATGAAACGGTGAGAAAAAGTCTGCATGCTCAGATTAAGGCCAATGAAAAAGTCGCTGATCAATTACGATATACACTTCATCTTAAACAAAAGGTGCGCACCAATATTACAAAAGAGATACAAAGAGACAGTCTGCTTTTACGCAGTGGTATCATCTCTCCGAGTGACGTAGAAGCTAGGCAAAATATTTATTATAGTCAGGAAGAGTCAGAAGCCAATTTGCAAGTCTCCCGCTATATGAAACAAGCAGAGATACAGAGCTCACAAATCGAAGTGGCACGCAGCGCGATGGAGGAAGAGGAACTACTTGAAGAAGCTCATACGGAGATGCAATCCAAGTACAATATATTACTTAACGACTTGAGATTATGGGAAGAGCAATACCTGCTACGTGCTCCTATGTCTGGAAGAGTTGATTATCTCGGATTTTGGCGTAACAACATAGTTGTACCCACAGGTACAGAGCTATTTAGCATCCTTCCCCAGCACAATTGTGTATTGGGAGAAGCCTATATTTCCTCTTTTGGTGCAGGCAAGGTGAAGGTGGGACAAGAAGTCAATATCAAGCTCAATGATTTTCCCTATGATGAATTCGGATTACTCAAAGGAAAGGTGACTGCAATTTCACAATTAGCCAACAAAACACAAGTGGAAAATAAAACCATGGAAACTTATCTTGTACAAATCAGTTTCCCTCAAGGGCTGATTACAAATTTTGGTCACCAGCTCTCTCTTAACTTCGAAACAAAAGGAACTGCCGAAATCATCACTCACCCCAAACGCCTACTACAAAGATTTTTTGATAATCTTAAAGCAAGAAGCACCAAATGAAGCTCTTCCATCGATTTCCCGTAGAATACCAAATGGATTCTCAAGATTGCGGACCAGCATCGCTGAAAATGATAGCCAAGTTCTATGGGAAATATTTCTCTCTCCAATACTTACGCGATCAATGTGGCATTACTAAAGAAGGAGTAACACTGTTGGATTTGAGCACAGGAGCTGAAAATATTGGGCTACGCACGCTCTCTATCAAATGTAGTTTACAACAGTTGGTCGAGAAAGTTCCTTTACCTTGCATCGTGTTTTGGAACGAAAACCATTTCGTCGTGGTGTATCATGCCACGAAACATTATCTTTATGTGTCCGACCCAACAAAAGGGCGTGTGAAATATACCCATTCAGAGTTTTCAAAAGGATGGATACCTGCTAAGGAAAGTAATGGTGTACTTTTAGCGATAGAACCTACCTCTACTTTTGCAGACAGCAAGGCTGAGAAAGAACAACAAAGAGACAGTATTCTTTCGATTCTCAAATACTTTGCTCCTTACAAAGGCAACTTTGCATTAGTCTTTGTTGTGATGCTCTTCGTCACACTCTTGCAAGGTATCTTGCCTTTTATTTCCAAAGCCGTGATTGATGTCGGCATTAAAACTTCCGACACCAACTTTATCAATATGGTCTTAGTAGGAAATATTGCCATTTTGGTGAGTGTGATGGTCTTCAATGTCTTGCGAGATTGGATTTTGATGCACATCACAGCGAGAGTCAATATAGCACTCATTTCCGATTATCTCATCAAATTGATGAAGTTGCCCATCACGTTCTTTGAAAATAAACTCTTAGGCGACATTCTCCAGCGAGCACATGACCACGAGCGCATTCGTAATTTTGTGATGAACAATTCGTTGGCGCTCATTTTCTCTGTTTTCACCTTTCTGTTATTTTCCATTATCTTGCTCATTTATAATGCCACTATATTTGGTATTTTCTTAGCAGGTTCTACTCTCTATATCGTATGGGTTCTGCTATTTCTGAGCATTCGTAAGAAGTTAGATTGGCAATATTTTGAGTTGCTCTCTCGTGACCAAAGCTATTGGGTAGAGACGGTTTCTGCGATGCAAGATATAAAAATATATAATTATGAGAAGACTAGACGCTGGAAATGGGAAGGCATTCAAGCAGGTCTTTATCATGTGAACAAGCGAGTAATGGCTGTGACCAATCTGCAAAACCTTGGAGCACAGTTCATCGAGAGTATTAAAAATATGGGGATTGTCTTCTTTTGTGCCACTGCTGTGATCAAAGGAGAAATCACATTTGGTGTGATGATTTCCACACAATTTATCATTGGAATGCTCAATGGCCCATTGGTGCAATTCATCAACTTTGTCGTTTCAGCGCAATATGCAAAAATTTCATTCCTCCGTATGAATGAAATCCGGCAGTTGGAAGATGAGGAAGAACTGTTGTCTATCGGAACCACGAATATTCTTCCTGAAAACAAAGATATAACGCTAGAGAATGTACATTTTCAATATACGGCTAACTCTCCACTGGTATTAAAACACATTTATCTCACAATTCCTCATAATAAGGTCACTGCTATTGTTGGGGGAAGTGGAAGTGGAAAATCGACACTGCTCAAACTACTCGTTCGTCTCTATAATCCTTCTTATGGAGAAATAAAAATGGGAGGAATGAACACGCAAAGCATTAATTTACGGCAATGGCGCAGCCTCTGTGGTGTGGTGATGCAGGATGGAAAACTTTTCAGTGAGAGTATACTCACTAATATCATCTTGGAAGATGAAAATATCAACTATGACCAACTACATCGCTGCTGTCAAATTGCTCAAATCGAAGATGAAATCAATGCTATGCCTAAAGGATTTGACACATTGATCGGTGAAAACGGAAGAGGACTGAGTGGTGGACAAAAACAACGTCTGCTCATCGCACGCGCCCTGTACCGTAACCCACCAATGCTATTTTTTGATGAAGCGACTAATGCTCTTGATACCGTCAATGAGGCTCGTATCACCGCTGCACTTAAAGAGGCTTTCGAAGAGCGCACAGTCGTGATTGTTGCACACCGGTTGAGCACGATTCGCAATGCTGATCAGATAGTTGTTTTAAGAGATGGACAAATCGTTGAAATCGGCAACCACGATTCACTCATCAAGAAAGAAGGATATTATGCTTCTTTGGTAGCAGCACAGGCAGAGTAAGCCCGAGAGAGAACTTCCCTCATCCTCAAAAAGCCTATCGTCGTGTAAGTATAGCCTCAGAATGTCTTATTTCCTCTTTACGACGCTCCCTTCGGTGCCCACCGTCGGCGCACCGCATGCCCCTCATCGCGTAGCCCTCCTTCCTTGAGATCTCAAGTTAATGGTCGCTTGCTCTTTTTGCGAGATGAGGTCGATAATATGCTCAAACGGAGGGAAGAGTGGTAAGGAAGTGGCAAGTATTACATTTTCCTAGGACTGATTTATAAAGAATCCATCAAAACTTCGGAACTTTGCATCTAAATTCTAATATATGGGAGTTTACAACAAACCGCCATTGACCTATGCTAAGCAAGTCGAGCTTTTGATATCAAGAGGACTACTTATCCCCGACAAGAAACGTACAGAACGTCATCTCTCTAACATAAGCTATTATCGTTTAAGTGCTTATATGCGTCCATATAAGCAAATAGCCAATGAGGTAATTCTAGATCGTTTTATCCCTGGAACTACTTGGGATATGGTTTATAGCCTATATGTGTTTGATAGAAAGCTACGGCTATTGGTGTTTGATGCGATAGAACGGCTTGAGGTAGCGATACGTACTCAGATTATCTATCAACTTAGCCATAAGTATGGTTCTCATTGGCAAGATAATAAGAGTATCTTCCATTCGCCGAAGACAATTACTTTACGAGATGGAAGTAAAGTCGTAAAAGATGTCTATGGGGATATTCAAAGACATATCAAGGAACAGCTGAACAATAATAAGGCGGAAGACTTTATTCAGCACTATTGTAGAAAATAGGATAGTCCAGAGCATCCACCTTCTTGGATGAGTGTTGAAGTTATGTACTTCAATCATCTATCTAGGATTTGTACAGAACTGAAAAGGCGTTCTGACAAAACTGAGATTGCAGGCTATTTTTCTCTGCCTCCAGATATTTTTTGCTCCTGGCTTCATACAATTAATTATGTACGTAATGTATGTGCTCATCATGCAAGACTTTGGAATAGAGGATTGAACATCATCCCAGCGACACTTAAGTTCTCTAAAAAGAATGTGTGGATTAGCAATCCAGATACAGTAAAAAGAAGTAGAATATATTACTTCTTGTGTATGCTGAATTATCTATTGCAAACAATCAACCCGACTTCTACGTTTAAGCAACGATTAAAAGCACTACTCGCTGAGTACAGTGAAATCGTGTCTCTTGATGCAATGGGCTTTCCACACGAATGGATGAGTGAGAAAATCTGGGAGCAATAACCAAAAACTCAGCTAAAAGCTTCGTCACTTCAAAAGAAAGTAGTACTTTCGCATCGAATTTAAAGCTAGGCAGTTCTATAATTCAACGATAATAAGCCCCTCAGGCGCGTCGAAAGACAGCATACTTGAGGGGCGTTTTTCATTTTATAAGGGCTTGGAAGAGAATAAGGGGAAAAACACTATCTCATCTTCGGTCTACTGAACACTACTTTGCTCATGATATCCTGTTTCTCCTCCTTTGAAGTGCCTCCAAAAAGTTAGACACAAAACTTTTTGGGGGCACTTCATTTTTGGGGATCTAAAAGGAAGGAGGGCTTTTTAGGGGGAGTAATGGAGGTTGTGCGGTCAGAGGTCTCATCCGCGCTGTGCGCGTAGGTATCGGCGTCCGGCCTCTGCGGCCACGAGGAGTCCACCCGCACTCATGATGATGTCTTTGATCACCAGACGTCCTGCTGCGGAGAGGTAGGGGAATCCGTACTGTGGTGTCGGACCGTCACCGCCGAGGTTGGGGACCCAGCATTCCGGAGTGGTGATGAGGAAGGAGAGCGTGACGAGGCTCATGCCAAAGGTGAGGAGTCCGCCGATCATCCCTAACCGAGGAGACCATATTCCGAGGAGCACGAGGATGCCGATCGTGACGATGACCAGACCAAGACCATAGGAGAAGACATAGGTGCCGTTGGAGCGGTGCCACTCGATGTTCTTCTCCACCACCTTGCCTTCCGGGTTTTTGTGGAGGACATATTCCTTGACCTCTTTACCGGTCTCGGGGTGGATAGCGGTCTTGTCCGATCGCTGGTAGAGGAAACTCATGAAGGGGCTGTTGCTGACGAAGGCTGCGATACCATCGGCCTCGTATTGGAAGGCTTTCAGGCCACCGATCCAGGCCATGACCACAAAGATGGCGATGCGGAGATAGGTGTAGAAGTGTCGTTCGAACTTGCCGAGCATATCTGCGGCGAGCGTGAAGAGGGGGTCGAAGATGTGCATGGGTAGCGGTTGAAAAAATGTGGATGGATGGTGAAGTAGAGGAAACGTGGAGCAAAGGTATGTCCGCTGCGTTTCGGGTGCGAAGGTAGAGATTTTCTCCGTATGCGCCAATCCCATCAATCCTCTCGGGGACGATATTTAAGAGTTTACAAGGACTTTCTGCCCGAAAGGTGGTCAAGGTGTACACTTCACCATGACGGCTTCGTGGAAATGTTCCAGAAGTCTGGCGGAACATGACGTTAAGTCCGATGAAAACAGGCTTTTTAGGCTTCGCTATGCGAATGCTGATGTTGCGCTGCGCGAATGCACCTCGAACAGAGAGGTCATGATCTGCCTGCTCCGTCCGCTCCCTGGGGTCTTGTGTTGCTCACCGCGTGGCCTTGCGGTGCTTGGCTTTGCGTAGGGCAGCGCGGACGCTACCGGTGGTGATGACTTGGAAGTCGCCTCCTGTGATTTGACTCAGACAGAGGGGGCGGTACATCAGTGTGTAGTCCGCACCTTGGCCGTAGGTAGTCTCTTCATAAAGGAATCCGATGCGGCCGTTGGGCTGGAGGGTCATCGTGCTGTACGCACTGTTGAGAGGAGTGATTTCAAACGGGCCTTCCCAGTCGGAGGCAAACTGCGTGGGGTTGGCGTAGTTGAAATTGGAATAGAGCGGTTTGTAATAGACGCAGACGCGTTTGCGTCCCGGGCCGAGGGGCACGCTTTGCAAGGCCACGGGCACCGTCTTGCCATTGTTGAGATTGACGGCATCGATGATCATGATCTCGCCGTTGCAGCTGTTTTGTTGTGCCAGCACGCCGCTCTGCATTTCGGCCGAGTGGACGGGGGCACTCCAAGCCCCGGTGGCGCGGCGTTGGCTGATGTAGGTATAGATGTTGTAATAGCGTCCGCCCCATGCCCGGCTGGACAGGACGACATTGCCGTTGGGGAGTTCGGCCACCTTGGGCTCATCACCTTGCGGGGCGGGTGAGAGGTCGATGCTGCCGAGTGCCTGCCACGACCGGCCAAAGTCGTCGCTGTAGACCACACGGTTGCCTCCTGGGCGGGCGCAGAGTGCGGCATAGAGGCGATAGTGTGTGCCCACCTTGATCTGACGGCTCTGGCAGATGCGGCCGCTGGCGAAGAAGAGGGCATCCACGGGACCGAGCTTGCTCTGGTCAAAAATTCGGTAGATTGACTCGGTGATGTCCTGAGGTGCGCTCCACGTCCGTCCATTGTCCATGCTGCGGAAGATGGCCACGCGGTTGGGGTTCTGGCGGGTGGTGGAGGTTTGACCGTAGACGGTGTTGCCCGTCACGGCTACGATGATGACCTCGCCGCTGCGGAAGTCGGCGGCGATGGCGGCATCGCCATATCCACAGGTTGGGCTGCCTGCCTTGCCGTCCCCTTCGGCCAGGGTGATTTCCGGACTCCACGATGCACCATTATTATGGGAGACGCGGTAGCGGAGATCGACACGTCCGAACCCGATGTCTCCGCCGCAGGGTCGGTAGTCGCTCAGTGCGATGATGCTCCCCACACTGGTGGTGGCAAGTGCGGGGATGCGGTAAGGGATCTGACCCGCGAAGGTCTTGAAGAGAGGTTGCTCGAGGGTGATGTCACACTCGGCACGTTGGAGATGTGCCACGCCACGGCCGGCGGTGGACTGCGCGAAGGCGGAGAAACAGCTCGCCAGAGCGAGCGAAAGGACGAGGAGTGGTGTTTTCATAAGAACGTGGATAAAGCATGCAGGCATTATGCCTTTTCATTGAGCAAAGATACTTCATTGTGCAAATATTGCCAAGGCAGTGTGCCATTTTAACGCAAACCGTCCGACTTTCTCTCCTTTCCACGCCATGCCTCGGATGAAAATGGGAGAAAAGTAACGGAGTTCCGGAATAAATCCGTACCTTTGCCCACAGATTGGTGGACAATGCACAACGAGCTATCGAAAGAAAAGGTAGGAGCTCCCGGTTGCATGGTCCTGCGTTTGTCTCCGCTGTGTGAGCGTGGCCAAACGCCCGGTTTTTATATTCATTCTTTACCGGGAGGCGTTCCTCCCTCTAATTTCCCCTTTTCTTTTGAAGACATTTGCCGAACTTGGCGTGAAGGACGAAATCCTCACCGCCATCAGCGAAATGGGCTATGAAAGCCCTACCCCCGTACAGGAAGCGGTGATTCCTGCCCTCTTGCGCTCGGACGACAATCCCGAAGCCGGCCGCGACATCATTGCTCTGGCTCAGACCGGTACGGGAAAGACCGCCGCCTACGGCCTCCCCGTGCTCCAAAACATCATTTCAGAACTCCGTGAGACACAGGTCGTGATCCTCAGTCCCACGCGCGAACTCTGCCTCCAGATCGCCGACGATCTCAAAGACTATTCGCGCTATATCGATGGTCTCCACGTTGTGGCGGTCTACGGCGGTACGTCCATCGAAGGGCAGATCCGCCAGCTCCGTAAGGGGTGTCAGGTCATTGTGGCCACCCCGGGTCGTCTCATCGACCTGATGAACCGCGGTGTGGCACAGCTCGACTACGTGCGCAACGTGGTGCTCGACGAGGCCGACGAAATGCTCAACATGGGCTTCACCGAGAGCATCGATGAGATCCTTGCGGGCATCCCCGATGAGCGGCAAACCCTTCTCTTCTCCGCCACGCTCAGTCCAGAGATTGAGCGTATCGCTCGCAACTATCTCCACGACCATCGCGAGATTGTGGTGGGAAGCCGCAACGAAGGGGCAGAGCACGTGAACCATGTCTATTATATGGTCAAGGCACAGGACAAATATCATGCCCTCAAACGCATCGTGGACTATTACCCCCGGATCTATGCCATCATCTTCTGCCGTACCCGCATGGAGACGCAGGAAGTGGCCGACCATCTGATCCGCGATGGGTACAGTGCCGAAGCTCTTCACGGCGATCTGGCGCAGGCGCAGCGTGACTTCACGATGCAGAAGTTCCGCAACCACCGTACCCAGCTCCTCGTGGCCACCGATGTGGCGGCGCGTGGCCTGGACGTGGAGGAGCTTACCCACGTCATCAACTATGGTCTGCCTGATGATGTGGAAAACTACACCCATCGCTCCGGACGCACTGGCCGTGCCGGCAAGCGCGGAACCTCCATCTCCATCATCCACCTGCGAGAGCGGAGCAAGGTGCGCGTCATCGAGAAGGTGATCGGCAAAGCGTTTGAGGCCGGCATCCTCCCCGAACCGAAAGAGATCTGCACCAAGCAGCTCTACAAGGTGATCGATGAGCTGGAACATGTCGAGGTGGACGAGGAGCAGATTGCCCCCTTCCTCCCCGAGGTGATGCACAAACTCGAATGGCTCACCAAGGAGGAACTGATCAAGCGTCTGGTGCAGAGCGATTTCGCCCGATTTGCACAGTACTATGCCAATGCCCCCGAGATTGTGCAACCCACGGAGCGTGCACCCCGCAATGCTGAGCGTGACGAAGCCCGTCTGGCGCAGCGCGATGCCCGTCGCGAACGCCTCTCCAAAGGTGATCACACCGCCGAACCTGGCTACACGCGTCTCTTCCTCAACTTTGGCAAACGCGACAACTTCTTTGCCCGTGAGGTCATCAATCTCGTCAACCGCTATGTAAAAGGCAAGGTCGAGATCGGACGCATCGACTTGCTGCCCAACTGCTCCTTCTTCGAAGTTCCCGAGGGAAGTGCCGAACTGGTGATGGCAAAGATGGCGAAGGCGAAGGTAGGCGAACGCCGTGTGGTGGTGGATCATGCTGACCGCACGGGTGAGGACACCGCATCCCGCACCCACGCTCCTGCACCGCGAGGCAAAGGTGGACGTGGAAAAGCTTACGACCGCACAGACCGTCCTGCACCTCGCGAGCGCAACAACAGCAAAGCCCACGGCAAGAAAGACTTTAAGGATCGTCCGGACAAGCGCAACAAGCGAGGCACTGAGGGGGAGGGTCGCGTCTACGGCAAAGACGACTGGCGCAAGTTTTTCGAATAAGCCCCATGAACTCTGTGCACAAACGGCTCTGAAGCTGCCGAGGCGATCTGCTGAGGTGGATCCACCCTTTCGCAACGCGCATCCACCAACACGGATGGTGCACCTGTTCAAGGTGTGGAACTCTTGCCATAAGCTATCCGGGGATGCCGAAGCAGTGTCCGTAAGCGTGCAATGACCATCAAAGAGACTTTGATCTCTATATTCTTTATAATCAGATAAGAGGCCGCTCCCGATCGTTCGGGAGCGGCCTCTTTGTGGTGGCATATTGTCGGTTGTTACTGTCCTGCCTGAACGGAGAGAGGGGTCGAGTGGGCCGAAAACTCGGGAGCGAAGACGCTGTGCACCTTTGCCAAGCCCGCTTCATAACGTCCGGCGGCAGACACTACCAGTTCATCGGTGAACGTGTGTTGTCCCTTGGGAAGATGCTCGATGAAATATTCCTGTTCGGCATCGCGCACCATGCGGTAGGCCCACAGACCGCCTGACGAGTCATAGCCCGAGAGGGGTCGGAGGGGTTCGCAGCAGGAGGGACGGCAGGAGCGGAGACTGACGTGGTCGAAATCGCGCTCGGCGGTGAGGGTGTAGACCCAGCGGACATGTTGTCCGATCTGCACCAGTGCCTCGCCCTGCTTTCCTGTGGCGACAGGACTCCACTGCCCCTCGCGGAGCACCTCCATGCGGCGGTCGAGCTTAAACCCGTTGCCCTTCTGCACCACTTCGGAATAGGGTAGGGCATACGTGGCCGAGATGGCTCCCCAGGTCAGTCCCGCATTTGCGGCATCCGGTTGGTGGAGCAGGGTGAAGAGGGCATCGGTGGTGGCGAGGGAGGTGCGCCACTCCTGCGTGCGCTTCGACTGTAACAGCCAGAGTTTCATCTGTCCGATGAGGTTGGGCACCGTCACACCGGCCACGGGAGCTGAGGGATCGGCCACGCGATCGAGGGCTTCGATGGCAAAGGTCTGCGTGGGGATGCGGTAACTGCTCCATCCGCTGAAAGCGCGGCGGGTGTCAAAATACCGGCCCATCTCGGGTGTCTCAACGGTGTGCTCCACGAGGCTTTCGAGGGCGAGACGCGCTTCAGCATCGTGCGTTGTGCCTGCCAGGATCACGGCCATGCCGCTCTTGCCGTACATGGTGAGTGATTTGCGCTCACGCGCCATGAGCTCACGCAGATAGCGTCCTGCGGCGGTGAGTTTGCGTTCTGTAAGGACAGAGGCATAGAGATAGCGGCAGTGCGTGTCGCTGATGTAGTCGCGCTTCATCCGCTTCATCTCTGCCACATCGCCGGCAGCCACCTGGTCAAGGAAGGCGAAGGCGCGGTCGAGGAGCTGTGTGCCTGATGTGGCTTTGGCAAGGGTCTGTTGGCGTGCGAGAAGCTGGGCGATATGGGCTGTGATCCAAGGTGAAGATTCCATCCCCGGCCACCAGCTCCACCCTCCATTGCCCCGCTGCATGGTGCGGAGGCGGTCGGCTGCTTCGGCGCGCCGCAAGGCGAGGGTTTCAGTGTCCCACGCCACGGGATGAGGGAGCGTGGCCGCCAGTTCCACACCGTAGAGAGCAATGGCGCAGTCCAGCGGACTGTCCAGACCGCCTTTGAGGAGTTCGGGAAGCGTCTTCGCCACCTCAGTGCGCGCATCGCGGCAGGTGTCGATGGTGAGGATGGGCTGTACACCGTGTTCCAGCTCAGCGAGGAGGCGTTGTCGTGCGGCGGCAAGTTTCGTGTTGTAGTGCTCGTCCCCTTTTACGGTGAAGGGGATGGCGTGGGTGAGCTGCACGCGGCGCGGAAGGATGGGGATCTCCCACGATTCGCCGTCGCTGTAGGGGGTGTCCTTGTCGGTATTGACGGCCTCGATGCGTGCCACGATGCTCTTTACGCCGTCAGGCACGGTGAACGTGCCGAAGCCTGCGGCGTGCACCTCGTCCACGGCGAGATCCATCTCCTTCTGTTCGGTGTGGAGGCTGTGTCCGGTGGCGGCATCGGTGAGGCTGAGGCTGAGGCGTACGTGCTGCGGCCGCTCAGAGAGATTGCGGAGTGTGGCGGTCGGCAGGGTGGTGTCGCCCTCGCGGAGGAAGCGCAGCTTGGCCAGCTCCACGCTGAGGAGTTTGCGTGCCACCACCGTATCGGACAGGAGGGCATAGCGGAGTGTGCGGTCGGTGGCAAGGGCGTCAAATCGCCAGCTCGTCAGGCTCTCGGGAAGGGTGAATCGGAGGGTGGCTACGCCCCGGCTGTCGGTGCGGAGCTGGGGGAAGAAGAAGGCCGTCTCGCGGAAGTCGCTGCGCACGGCTATTGAAGGCTGCGTGCCGGTAGCTCCCATTCCGGGAGCAGCGGCACCGGCTTTCTCCTCACTCAGCGGAGCGTCGTAGTTGATGGAGGCGAGCGCGATGGCTTCTTCCCCAAAATTGGCCTTCGCCTTTAACATGACAGGCATCCGTAAAGCTCCGAAGTGGCTGCCCCTGATCCGCAGACCATAGTACGTGAAGAGGGAACTGTGCCATTCGCTGAATTTCCGATCAGGTTCGGGGAGGCGTTTAACTTCCTTGAAGGTGGTGAAGAGGGTCGGGCGGAACATTGACCTGTGCTCCCACCGGCCTTCGGGCTGAAGGCGTGGGAAGTTGAGAGAGAAGTTCCAAGGCGACTGTTCGAAGGCATCGAGCGAAAGGTCGTAAAGTCGTGCCATTACGTTGGCTTCGGCTGGTGTACCGTCGGGATGGGTCAGGGAGAGTGTCCACTGTTCGGTCTGTCCAGGTTCGAGGCGATCGCGGAAGGTGGCCCAGCGCATTACGAGACGCTGGTCAGGACGTGGGCGTGTTGCAGTGGCTGAGGTCCAATGCAGTTCGCCACCTTCGACAAAGGCGAGGAAGAGGGTGGCGGCATCGCCAAACCGCTCTTCCCAACGGAGGGTGAATGTGGTGCTGTCCTTCACTTCGATGGTGCGGCTCTCCACAAGTCCACCATCCGTAGAGACGACATCGTAGTGTAGGTGGCAGGGCCGGCGCACCGCGATGGCTGCCTCGTCCTCACGCGTGGAGCGGAGGGTTTCGAGGGGTGCAGGCTCTTCCCGATTTTCGGGAGCGTCACCGTGGGCAATGAATGCGGTGCGTTCCGCACGCTGAGTCTCGCCATTGGAGGCCAGTGCCTCGGCTGTGAGGGTGTAGCGGAAGCAATAGGACGGCATCCGTTTGGCTGCGGCCTCCTCTGCCTGGAGCGACATCAGTGTGAAGGTGAGGGTGAAATTGCCTTGGGCATCGGTGGTCAGGGTGTCGGACGTGTGGAACTGTTCGCCCTCATTGCGCCACCACCATCCGCGCGTGCCCTCCACACTGCACACCACCCGAGCTTCGGGCACGGGAAGATCGGCCACGGTACGGACATGGCCGCGGAGCACCACGCGGTCGCCCGGGAGGGGACGCCCCGTGTGGTCGGTTGCCCTCAACGTGTCGAGGGTCACGGTGAAGGTGGGGCGGCGGTATTCCTCTACGCGGAAGCCATGATAGGCTTTCGTATATGCTCCTTCGGCTTGGAGCAGAAAGCGTCCGGGCCGCACCGCTTTGGGGAGGGTGAAGCGTGCACTGGCGGTGCCGAAAGCATCGGTCGTGGTGTGCAGAGTGTCCAGAGCATTTCCCTCACTGTCGTGGAGGATGAAGGCTATGGCCTTCGAGCTGACGGCATGCACCGCGTCGCTATGGGGACGGCGTATCCACACCACCACCGAGGCTTCGACGGACTGTCCGGGGCGATAGATGGCGCGGTCGGTATAGAGGCGGCTGTCGAGTTCGCCGATGTCGGAGTCTTCGAGCCGGCGATCGCGTGCGCGGCCATAGCGCGAGGTGCGGTTGTCCCAGGTCGGGAGGTAGCGATCATCGCTCTCCTCGGGTGCGAGCGCCCGCCCGTCGAGTGCATCGACCACACGGTCGCGGCGCACGGGGTCGGCCTTTGACTCCGCTTCAAAACGCAGGCGGTGGGCACGCGCCACGGAAGCAAAGGCGAGGAACTTGTGTGTGCCATCGGCCAACAGTTCCACCACATAGGCTCCCGACTCGGGCACGGTAAACTCGATGCTGTCTCTCCGCTCGCGGTGAGGGAGGTCGGGGGGCAACGTCTTGCGGAAGGTCTTGACGAGCGTGGAACGCCCTGCGGTGAGATAGGGTTTCAGGTCGTGGGGATACACGCCTTGACGTCCGGCTTGCTGCACCAAGGCTTCGGGCTTCGCGATGCGGTGGAAGCGCAGTTCTACCTCGCGGAGGTGGTTGTAGTTCATGCGCAGCACCATCTTCGCTCCAGGATAGAGGGCTGTCCCTGCATCGGGAATCAGTGGATCGTGCCAGTGGAGGTTGAGTTTAGGTTGCTCCTCGTTGGCTAGGAAGTTGGCCAATGCAGGCACTTTGGCCGCGCCGCCATACCGTTGGATGCCCTCTTGTGCCAGGGCGACGGCGCGGTCAAGGCGTTGGGCCTTGCTTGGCTCCACGGTCTGTCCGTCATAGGCCAGAGCTTCACAAAGGCGGAGATAAGTCTCGGCATTGTCCGCCAGATCGAGATAGCGCAGGCGGATATCATCGAGCAGTGTGCACTGCTCCTTTCCTCCCTTGATGCGTCCGGCCATCAGAAGTTCGGTGGCGAGGGCGGCACGGCGGCGATGCTCCGTGCGGTAATAGTCGAGGTTGCGTTGTAACACGGCCTTCACTTGCTCTTTGGAGAGGAAGGAGGGCATCTGGTTGTTCACCACTTCGATGAACGAGTGTGTGAGGAGGCTCAGGAGGTCATCGTTGTAGATGAGGCGACTATCCTGCCCCTGTTTGAAGAGTGGGGCATAGCGTGTGGCGGAGGTGCGCCCCAGCTCAGCGATGGGAGTGAGCGACTCGAGGAGGAGCCGGCGTCCACGCGTCAGGTTGGCCGTGTCGGGCGTAGCTGTCCGGGAGCCGTTTTGCTCCGTCAACGAACGCCCGAGGACATGTTGCCAAAGGGCGCGCTCCACAGGGCGCGTCTCGGCCGCCAAGGCCGCCTCGATGGGGGCGAGGGCGGAGGCACTGCTGTCGGGTGAGATCTCGGTGAGCATCACATGGCGTGTACAGAGGGCGCGGATCAGTTGAGCAGTCTGGCCTTCGGCCTCGGCTTTCTTGCGGATGGCATCCACCTCGGCGAGGGCAGACTTGGGCAGATCCTTGGCCGAAAAGTCGTCCACACGTTTCCACCGCGCGGCATAGTCCTGTGCGGCAGCGGTCAGTGGGACAATCATGCAAAGGAAGAAGAGGAGAAGTCGGAACATGGGATGGGGGACGTCTGTCGGTGAAAGGGATATTCCAATGAGGTTTTTCTGTAACCTCTCGGGAGAGAAGATAGGAGGAGCAACCCTTCGGGCCGCTCCTCCTTGGATGTGTGTTTCGGGGATAGGGTGGATCAGAACTTCAGCGCGTTCTTGGCCTTCTGGGCAGCCTCATCCACCTTTTGGTTCACTTTCTCGGTGGCTTTGCTCTTGGCTTCTTCCACCTTCTCGTTCACCTTTTCCGTGGCTTGGGTCTTGGCCGCGTCCACCTTCTGTCGGGCGGCCTGTGCGGCATTGTCCACGGTGGTCTTGGCGGCTTGCTCTGCGGCAGTGCCTACCTGCTCAGCCGTTGTGCCGGCTTGTCCGGCCACAGCGCCGAGGGCTGCCGTGCCTTTCGACACGAGTTCGAGGAGGGCATCAGGGCTCTGCGTGGCCGTCTGGATCAGTGCCTGCACCGCGGGTGCATCCTTGGTGAGGGCGGTGATCTGGTCTTTGTGAGCTGCCACAACACTCTGGAACTGTTGAACATAGGCACGAAGCTTGGCGGTATCGCCCTGCTCAACGAGGGTCTGCATATAGCCTTGGGCTTTGGCCACAGCGGCTTTGACGGCCTCGCCATTGCCGGCCTTGGCCTGTTCGGCGAGCGATTGGGTGAGGCTCACCAGGCCGAGCTGAGGATCTTCAACGAGGGTATCGGCGATGACACCAGCCGCCGTGTCGGACACTACTGTGCTGTCGCCACCGTTCGGGGTGGATGTGCTCTTCGTGCCGCAGGCCGTAAAGCTGAGGCCGAGGAGGAGAAGGCCGGGGAAGACAATCTTGTTCATTGGAGTAGTAATGCTGTTGAGGGTGAAATAATAGGAGATTAAAGACCGTTGGCCTATAATGGGCGGAATCGGTGGGACAAATGTAAGGATAAAATCGGGAAGAGCAAGGTGCGCAGGGCAAAAAGTGGAAAAAACTTTTTTGCCCTTGGTCTTTTCACGCCTCCTTGGGCTGAAAAAGACGGTTTGTCGGATCTTCCGATCCAATATGCTGCGAAAAAAACTCCGACAGCACCCGCGTGCGGTCGGAGTTTTCTTTTGTGGATAGGAGGTCAGATGCCAAGTTTCGTGCGGATGGCAGAGGGGATGGCGTTCTTGTTGATCACGATGTTCATGGTCTTATAGGCCGCATAGGGCTTGGACACGTACCAGAAGCCCTTGTAGGGACCGTAGTTGCCCCATGAGTTCTTCATCATGAAGTACTCCTTGCCGTGCTGGTCTTTGGCGATGCCATAGATCTGCATGCCGTGGTCGTCGGTCGTTTCCCAGTTGTCGTAAGCGACCTGGCGCATGTCTTGCGTGATGACCTTCTCGCCGGCGGCATCGCTCTGGGCAATTTTGGCACCGGCCTTCTCGCCCGTCCAGCGCGACTGGTCAGATCCCACGCCGGCCGTGCTCTTCGTGTCGGGTACGGTGGCCACGCACTTGTTGCGGCCGGTACGGCGGGAGAAACCGTCCTCCGAGACATCGGCACCCCAAGCGAAGGTGTAGCCGTTGCGCACGGCACTCTCCATGACTTCCATCAGTTCGTCGATGGGCAGATTATAGCTCGAAGCCCAACGCCAGTTGTCCTGGATTTCGAGGATGAAGGAGGAGTAGAAGGGGTGATGGGTGTAGGAGGTGAGGCTCACGTAGTCGGCGGGGTTGAGGCCGAGGTAGTCGGACACGTAGCTCTGGGGCGTGTATTCCTTACCTTCTACCTTGAACTTTGCAGGAGCCTTTCCGAAGTAGTCATCGATCATGTTGGTCACGCTCTTCTTCCAGGCAGGGTTGATCTTCTTCTGGTCGCTCTTGGCGTAGGCTTTGACATAGGCTTCGAGCCCGGGGAAGAAGGAGGAGAAGTTGAAGAGGGAGTCGCCGTAGAGGGTGTTGGGATAGGGCATCACGCCTTCGGGAGCGAGACCGTAGTGCTGCATGCAGTAGATGGCATCGTAGAAGGATCCGCCCTGCGAGAAGCTGGCATCGCCGTGGGTGCGGACGCTGCGGTCAGCGCGGTCCACATAGGTCTTCGATACAAGGAAGGACTCGCAGAGGTCGAGGTCTTTGAGGTTGGGATTCTTCTTGATGGCCTCACTTTCGAGGAAGGCGAGTGCGGAATAGGCCCAGCAGGTGCCCGAGTTGTTCTGGTTCTTGATCGGGGTTACGGGATTGGCCACTACGGTGGTGAAGAGGAGGGTGTCCTTGGGGAGGGTCTTCTTCTTGGCAGCTCCTGCGCTGAGCACGCTGAGCGCAACGAGGGCGATGGTGAGGATTTTTTTCATGTAAGAACTTAAATAAATAGATACTTGATGCGGGTAAAGGGCAAAGACTTAGGCGTTGAGGAACGCCTCGACATCCTCTGCGTGATAGGGGATGCGGTCATCACCCAAGAAACGGCTGCCTTCGGGGGTGATGAGGAGGTCGTCCTCGATGCGGATGCCGCCGAAGTCGCGATAAGTGTTGATGCGGTCAAAGTTGAGGAACTCGGCGTTTGTCCCCTCACGCTGCCAGAGGTCGATAAGGTCGGGGATGAAGTAGATGCCGGGCTCGTCGGTGACGACGTGTCCCGCTTCGAGGCGTCGTCCGAAGCGGAGGGAGGCCAGTCCAAACTGGGTGGAGGGCTGCACTTCGGCATCGTAGCCCACGTGTGCCTGTCCCAAGCCTTCCATGTCGTGGACGTCCATGCCCATGGCATGTCCCAGTCCGTGGGGGAGGAAGAGGGCGTGCGCTCCGGCTGCCACGGCTTCATCGGCATTGCCGCGCATCAGGCCGAGGTCGATGAGGCGGCTGGCGATGAGGCGGCAGACAGCGAGGTGAACGTCTTTGTAGAGCACCCCCGGGCGCGCCTCTTGGAGGGCGAGGTCGTGGGCATCGACCACGATGTCGTAGATGTCGCGCTGGCGGGTGGTGAAGCGTCCGCCGATGGGCGTGGTGCGGGTATGGTCAGAACAATAATGTTCACGCGTCTCCGCTCCGGCATCGACGAGGAGGAGTCGTGTGGGGTCGAGGGCATGGGTCGAAGGATAGCCGTGGAGGACTTCGCCGTGCATCGAAACGATGCTCTGGAAGGATACGTGGCTGCCTTCGGACGCGGCGATCCCGTCGAGCACGCCTGCAATCTTGGCTTCCGTCATACCTGGCTGGATGGCCATCTGCATGGCGGTGGTGTGCAGGGTATAGCCGATCCGGGCAGCGCGGTCCAGCTCGGCAATCTCTTCGGGGGTCTTGATGCTGCGCATCGCCACCACGGCTCGGATGAGGGGCAGGGAGGCGGCGGCACGCTGGTCGCGTGGATGCAGTCCGGTGAGGTCCATGAGCCGGATCATCGTGTCGTGGCGGTAGGGGGGGAGGAAGTGTACCGTGCGTCCTGCTTCCCGTGCAGTGGCAAAGAGGGTGTCGAGATGGGCCATCGGGGCGGTGTGGGCAATGCCGCTTTCGGTGGCCATGTCGCGCACGGAAGGCACAGGCCCCGTCCAGATCACATCGTCAATGTCCTGGTCATCGCCCACGAGGGTGTCTTCACCCGTGGAGCAGTCGAGCACCAAGGCCAGCCCGGCGCGGTGTTGGCCGGTGTAGTAGAGAAACGCGCTGTCCTGACGGTATTTGTAGGTGTTGGCGGGGTAGTTGTATGGACTGTCGTTGTTGCCCAGGAGGACAATCACACCGTCGCCCACCAAACGGCACAGGCGTGCGCGCCGTTCACTGTATGTGGAAGTGGAAAAGAGCATATCAAAACAATAAGATGGGGATTGTCAATAGTAATCTTCGCAAAGATACGCTTTTTCGATGGGAAAATCCTACCTTTGCACCCGATTTCTGACACTTTGATTATATTATATGGGTGCGAAGCCCTTTCGTGCACTCATCATAACATCGCTCCTTATGCCCCATATCGCTCATGCCGGTCTCGTCCTCGAAGGAGGTGGGATGCGCGGCGTTTTCACCATCGGTGTCCTCGACCATCTTATGGAGGCGGGTTTCACCTTCGACTATGGCATCGGGGTATCGGCGGGCGCATGCCATGGCCTGTCGTTCGTCAGCCATCAACCCGGACGCGCCAAGAAGACTTCCATCGACCTGCTCGAACGTCTGCAATATGTCGGACTGAAACACCTTTGGAAGACGCATGCCATCTTCAACCAAGAGATTCTCTACGACCGCATTCCCCACGAAATCCTCCCCTTCGACTACGCTGCCGCCTTTGCCAACCCCATGGAATTCGAACTCGTAACGACCAACTGCATTACGGGTCGGGCGGAATACCACTCTGAGCGGCACGACCGCACCCGCCTCATCACCCTCTGCAAGGCGTCGAGTTCGCTGCCCTTCGTCGCGCCGATCTGTGTGGTCGATGGTGTGCCGATGCTCGATGGCGGCATCACCGATCCCATACCCGTGGCGCGTGCGGTGGAACGGGGTTATCGCCAAAATGTCATCGTCCTCACCCACCCTCGGGGCTATCGCGATGGGCGGGATGTGCGGATGCCCCGCTTTGTCTACCGCAGCTATCCCCGTCTGCGGGTGGTGCTTTCGCGTATGAACCGTGTCTACAATGAGCACATCGCCCTTGTCGAACGCCTCGAAGAGTCGGGGCTTGCCCTCTGTATCCGACCCGATGCTGACCTTGATGTGGACCGTCTGGAGCAGAACACGGCTCGCCTCACTGCCCTTTACGACAACGGTCGCCGAGCGGCGGAACGGCTCCTGGACACAGCTGCCGCACGGCAGTTTTTGAGGCTGCACTGAGCCTCATCGGACGAGAGCGGCACGACCGCGCTTTGGGGCTTTGAGGCCTGACTCTTTTTGCCCACTTATAGCCCTTCACCCCTTCATCCCCTCACAACCGCTATCTCCATGTCCACCCTCCACCTCTTCAATCCCTCACATGACGAAGCACTGGCTGATGGGCGCGCACAGTATTTTCCCTCGCATGCCGCGCGGAGGCTTGGTGCTGCGTGGAGCACCCTCCCCCTACGATGGATGGCAGAGGGCGATGTGTTGCTGCAACTTCCAGAAGATTTGAACCTCCACCGCGTGGTGCGTCCCGACTGGTCGAAGATCGGGCGCATCGAGCCTTGGGGATGGGATGCGCAGATTGTGGAGCTGTTGCGTCGGCTCGGTGCGCCCGAAGCTCTGCTCCCCACCGCCGAGCGTCTGTCTGCTCTGCGCCGGTGGAGCAGCCGCCACACTACGGTGCGGCTGATTGAGGCCTTGGCGATGCACGAGCTCCCCCCCGGGGTCTGCCGTCCGAAGAGCCGGTGGTGCACCACTAAGGCAGAAGTGTATGCTGCCCTTGCCGGCTATGGGCGCGCGATGGTGAAAAGTCCGTGGAGCAGCAGCGGGCGGGGCGTTTTTCCCCTTGATGCCGGGACAATGCGCCCACAGGATGAGCAGCGCATTGACCGCATCCTGACGCGTCAAGGTGCAGTAGAGGTTCAGGAAAGGTGCGTGGGACTGCTCGACGCGGCGGTGGAATATGTGGCGGAGGCCGATGGGGCATTACGCTTTGTGGGGCTGTCGCTCTTCACCACCAGTGCGCGTGGGGGGTATGAGGCACAGACTGTGGCTCCGCAAGCCGAACTCGAACAGCAGTTGTGCACCGCTTGGCAATCGGCCTGTCCCGAGGTGCTGCCCGGCCCCGAAGCCGCGCACCGGAGTTTGGTGCAGCTCACTCGGCTCCTCGCCGCTCTGCTCCGGCCGCTCTTGGCCGATGATGGCGCAGGACAGCCCTACACGGGGCCGTTGGGCATTGATCTGCTCCTTACGCCCGCAGGACTGCATCCGTGCATTGAGGTCAATCTGCGCCGCACCATGGGGCATGCAGCGCTCTATCCTCCCTCCCCTTACGAAACCACCGCGGCATCGCCATGACGATGTCGCGGTGGTTTCGTAAGGGGAGGGGCAGGCGAAGGCGCGGTCCGAGCGGTAGGACGTTCCGGTGCGGGATGGCTCCAATTGTCCTCCGTGGAGTTTTCGCTCAGCCTCCGCGGAGTCGTGCGCACACCTCCGCGGAGTCTTTACAACAACACCGCGGTGTCGTTGTAAAGACTCCGCGGTGTTGTTGTGAGGTTTTCAAGATGCTGATTTTCAGCGTCTTGTTTTTGGATTTCGGTGATTGGGTTATTGTTCGATTTTTCGGTGCGGCGATCTGTCTGCCTTATTCGGTAACGATCGACACGCCGGTGTTGTTTTTGAGATGATTCTTCACATGTGTGAGTTCGGCACCCTCATCGCAGATCACCTTCGTGAGCTTGGGGTTTGACTCGCCAAACATGTACTCCGCTTCATCTTCGGCATAGCCGCCGTTGCGGAGGTTGATGGTGGTCAGATTGGGCATGTACTCTGCTTCGACCATGCGGACATATTCGTTGTGGGAGAGGTCGAGCAGTTCCAACGGGTTGTTGCTGACGATGAGTCGGAGGAGGAAGGGGAGGTGTTCGAGGTCGATCGTGGTAATTTGGTTGTCGTTGAGGTAGAGCATCATCAACTTGGGGAGGTCACCGTGGAAGGTGGTGAGCTTGTTGCCGTAGAGGTTGAGGATCTGCAACTCGGGGAGCCGGCGGAGCGTCACGCTTTGGAGGCCGTTGTTGTTGGCATGGAGTTCGCGGAGTGCGGGCAGGTCTTCTAGAGCGAGGGTGTTGAGTTGCTCGTTGCCGATGATGAGGATTTTTTCGAGTTTGGGCAGCCCAGCGAGGAGCACGTTTTTGAGCTTCGTACGGTTCAGGTTGACGTCAGCAAGGGCTTTGGCCGGCGTAAGGTCGATGCTCGTCAGACCGGTGTCTTGGATGTAGAGTGTCTCCAAGGCGGTGAGCCCTGTGAGGTTGACCGTCGAGAGGCGTGTATTGCCATAGACTCTAAGGTCGGTGAGGGCCGTAAGCTGGCTGAGGTCGAGTGCAGGGATGTCGTTGTTGCCGAGGTGGAGATAGGTGAGGTGGGTCAGGCCATAGAGGGGTGTGGCATCCTCGACGGACTGATTTTTGAGGTCGAGCCGCTCGAGGTTCGTAAAGTTTTCGAGACCCTTGAGGCTCCGCACCACCTTGGCAGGTTCATTGTCGGCATCGCTCTTGTTCTCAAAATTGCAGACCACCTCTTTTACGGCAAGGGCTTCGGTCTTCGAGATGCGGCCATCCTTGTCGGCATCTACGCCTTCGAGGCTGAGGATGAAGGTGTTGAGTGCGGCATCGGCGATGCGGACAAAGGGATCGGTCACGCGCACGCGGCATTCCGCTTCGGAGGCCACGCCATTCTTCTCTGCCCGTACCGTGATGATGGCTTCGCCTTCGGCAAGGGCGGTGATCTGGCCATCGGCCACGCTCACCACATTGGGCTGGGAGCTTTTCCACGTGAGGGTGGCACCTTCGGGCATGCCTTCGGGCACGAGGGTGGCTTTGCCGCCCACGTTGAGGGAGAGCTGTGCGGAGGGGATGGTGAGGGTGAAGGGAGCTTGTTTGGGATCGTCGTCATCGCAAGCTGTGAATACGGGGGTAAGTGTTCCCAGTGTGAGCGCACTCAGGGCGAAGATGAGGAGGGGTTTGTTCATCGTTATGACCATTTGAATGAAGGGTTAGAAGATAGAGGTTAGGCCTTGGAGGCTGTGTCGCTCAGACGGATGGTCTTGATCTGTCTGTTCTGTCTGCCTCGTTCGGTCAATGTGTCGGGTCTTGTGTTCAGATCCTGTCCAGGATGCGCTGACCGCGGGCTTCTTCGGCAGCACCAAGATCCATGAATTTGTAGAGGGTGTTGAGGGCTGTGCGTCGGAGTTCGAGGTCGACTTCTTGGTCGGTAAGGTCGGTGTCGAGGTGATCGAGGATCTCGTCAGCATCGCGTTGTCCGGGACGGTGTCCTGCCATGAAGAGGCGTCCGAAGATGAGCCAAGCTGTGAGTCGATGTAGGGGGACATCGGCGGCCACAAGGCGGAAGGCGAGGTCAGAGGCAAAGGGGAGTTGCACGAAGAGGTGGAACACGAGCACCTGAGCCTCTTCGGCAAAGTGGAGCTGCTCGACCCAAAGGAGTGCCAGGTCGAGGGGCATGGCCTCGGCGGGCATGAACATGGGGGCGAGGAGGCGGAGTTCGCGTGTGTCGGTCTTCCAGAGGGCGGCAGCGAGGGCTGCGGGATCGGAGACCGAAGGTCTGACCTCAGCAGCAATGGTTTCGAGCCGTGGGAGGTCGACGCCGAAATTGACCCGATACGTCAACCCCTCGCGCCGCTGGGCTTGGCTCACGGGACCGTTCATCGCAGCGCGGAGGCGGAGGCGGAGGTCGCGGATCTGTTCGTCGAGGCTCATGATACGGGGGGGGATGGGAGTTCGGAGGCGGAGGTGCCGGACTGCTGCTTGTCGGCCTTGGCTTTCACCTTGATCTTGTCAAAACCATAGCCGAAGACACCATGGGCGAGGGTCTGGCTGACGAAGGCTCCAGGATCGATGCTCTGGATGATACGGAAGATGGTGACGGACTCGCGCTTCTTGGCCAGTACGACCAGAACTTTGCGCTCCTGTTTGGTGTACCATCCTTGACCGCTGAGCACGGTAACGCCGCGGTGGAGGCGGTTGATGGCCGAGGCAATCTCATCGTAGTGTGAGGAGAAGATGAAAAACTGCACCGAACGGCGACCGCTGTTCACCACATAGTCTACCATAAAGGTGACGATGAGGAGGGTGGTGTAGCCATAGAGGAGCTTTTCCACATTGGCTCCGGGGAGGAGCATTGAGGAGGTGATGATGCCCACATCGCTGAGCATGAGGAGCGTGCCGAGCGACATGTCCTTATACTTGCTGATCATCGAGGCGATGACATCTGTGCCGCCGGTCGAACCGTTGCGCAGGAACACCAATCCCATGCCGGTGCCCACGATGCCTGCACCGAAGATACAGCTCATGAAAGGATTGTTGATCACGATGGGGAGCTGGACATGGGGGTTGAACTGCCCGGGAAAGAGGTCGGGACGCACATGCCAGAGGTACTGCATCCCCCATTCCACCCCCCAGAGGAGGATGGTGAGGACGGCCACCGCATAGATTGTCTTGATGCAGAAACGCCAAGAGAGGATGCGTACGGCGAGGATGAGGAGGATGGCGTTGGCCAGGAAGAACGTGTATTGCACCTTCCACCAGCCTGTGGCATAGAAGATGACGGCACCTAATCCCGTCGTTCCACCCGGCGTGATCTCGTGCGGGAGGAGGAAGCAGGTAAACCCTACGGCATAGCACAGGAGACCAAAGGCGATGATGAGGTAGTCCTTGATTTCCAACCAGATGTCGGTCTTGATCATAGATGTAGATATTGGAGGTTGCGGAGTTGGCAGTTGTGGGTGCAGTCGGATGAGCCGACCCCATCGGACTGCTCCGGCGGGGTCGACTGCTCCGGCAGGTTCTGCTTTACTTTTTCAATACGATATTGACAATGCGGCCGGGCACCACAATCACCTTGGCCACTGTCATGCCTTCGAGGTACTTCTGGCTCTGCTCTGCGGCGAGGGCGGTGCGTTCCATCTCCTCGGCGGTGGCATCGGCGGGGAAGTCGAGGGTGAAGCGCGTCTTGCCGTTGAAGGAGATGCCGAGGGTGTAGCTGTCGGCTTTGAGGAACTCCTCGTTGCACTCCGGCCACCGGGCATCGCAGATGGTCGTGGTGTGTCCGGCAGCGTGCCAGAGTTCTTCGGCGATGTGGGGGCAGAAGGGTGCAAGGAGCACGAGGAGGGGTTCGAGGATGGCACGGCTCGTGCACCGTTGTTGCGACAGTTCGCCCACGGCAATCATGAAGGCGGGGACAGAAGTGTTGTAGGCGAAGACCTCGATGTCGTCCGTTACCTTGCGGATGAGCTTGTGGAGTGTCTTGAGGTTGTCGCGGCTGGGGGCATCGTCGGTGAGGGTGAGGGCATCACCTTTGTAGAAGAGGTTCCAGAGTTTTTTCAAGAAACGGAAGCAGCCGTCGATGCCGTTAGAGTCCCAAGGCTTGCTCTGGTTGATGGGACCGAGGAACATCTCGTAGAGCCGGAGGGTGTCGGCACCGTACTTCTCGACGATGAGATCAGGATTGACCACGTTGAACATCGACTTCGACATCTTCTCCACCGCCCATCCGCAGATGTAACGCCCCTCTTCGAGGATGAACTCTGCATCGGCGTATTCCGGACGCCAAGCCCGGAAGGCATCGAGGTCGAGGACATCGTTCTGCACGATGTTCACATCCGCGTGGAGCGGCGTGACTTCGTATTGGTCTTTCAGCCCGAGGGAGACAAAGGTGTTGGTGTCCTTGATGCGGTAGACAAAGTTCGAGCGTCCTTGGATCATGCCCTGGTTGACGAGTTTCCGGAACGGCTCTTCCTGAGGCGAAACTCCGAGGTCGTGGAGGAACTTGTTCCAGAAACGGGAGTAGATGAGGTGGCCGGTGGCGTGCTCCGATCCGCCGATGTAGAGGTCGACGTTTTGCCAATAGTTCACTGCCTTTTCGCCTACGAGTGCCTCGGTGTTGTGGGGATCCATATAGCGGAGGTAGTAGGCCGATGAGCCGGCAAATCCGGGCATCGTGCTGAGTTCGAGGGGGAAGATGGTCTTGTGGTCGATCTTTGCCGTCTCCACCACACGGCGTTGTGCCGTGTCCCAAGCCCAGCGTTCGGCATTGCCGAGGGGCGGTTCTCCCGTCTCGGTGGGGAGGAATTTCGACACTTCGGGGAGTTCGAGGGGTAGGCATTCTTCGGGGATCATGCGGGGCATGCCGTCCTGATAATAGACGGGGAAGGGTTCGCCCCAATAGCGTTGGCGTGAGAAGATGGCATCGCGGAGGCGGAAGTTCACCTTCACGCGCCCCAGAGCGTGCTCCTGCACAAATCGTTTTGTGGCGGCGATGGCTTCAACGACGGTCAGCCCGTTGAGTGAAAATCCGTCGAGGGCGGTCTTTCCGGCCACGGGCGAGTTGGTCACGATGCCCTCTTTGGCGTCGAAGCTTTCCTCGCTCACATCGGCACCCTCCACGAGGGGCAGGATGGGGAGGCCGAAGTGCCGGGCAAAGGCATAGTCACGGCTGTCGTGGGCGGGCACGGCCATGATGGCTCCCGTGCCGTAGCCGGCGAGGACATAGTCGGAGATCCAGACGGGGATCTCATCGCCGGTGAAGGGATTGATGGCGTAGCTTCCGGAGAAGACGCCGCTCACACGGCGGTCGGCAATGCGCTCACGCTCCGTGCGCTTTTTCGTGGTCTCGACATAAGCCTCCACTTCGGCGCGCCGGTCGTCGGTGGTGAGCTGTGCCACCAGGTCGCTCTCGGGCGCGAGCACCATGAAGGTTACGCCGAAGATGGTGTCGGCCCGGGTGGTGAAGATGGTGAAGTCGAGGTCGCTGTCTTTGACGCAGAAGCGCATCTCCGTGCCTTCCGAACGGCCGATCCAGTTGCGTTGCGTCTCTTTGAGCGAGTCGGTCCAGTCCAGGGTGTCCAGCCCATCGAGCAGACGCTGGGCATAGGCACTCACGCGGAGGCACCATTGCTTCATCCGCTTCTGCACCACGGGATGGCCGCCGCGCTCGGACACGCCGTCCACTACCTCATCATTGGCCAGCACCGTGCCGAGGGCAGGACACCAGTTGACCATCGTCTCACCCAAGTAGGCGATGCGATAGTTCATCAAGGTCTCCTGCTGTTCCACCTCGCTCATGGCGTTCCACTCGTCGGCGGTAAAGGTGAGCTCCTGGCTCTGCGCCACATGGAGGCCTTCCGTGCCTTGGACGGCAAAGTGGGCTTCGAGCTGTGCGACGGGCAGTGCCTTCTGCGCGTCAAGGTCGTAGTAGGATTCGAACATGCGGCGGAAGGCCCACTGCGTCCAGTGGTAGTAGTCGGCATCGCAGGTGCGCACTTCGCGCGACCAGTCGAAGGAGAATCCGATCTTGTCGAGCTGTTCGCGGTAACGCGCGATGTTGGCCTGCGTTGTGATGGCAGGATGCTGTCCCGTCTGGATGGCGTACTGCTCAGCGGGAAGTCCGTAGGCATCGTAACCCATGGGGTTGAGGACGTTGAAACCGTTCAGACGCTTGTAGCGCGCATAGATGTCCGAGGCGATGTAGCCCAGCGGATGCCCCACATGCAGTCCGGCACCGGAGGGATAGGGAAACATGTTGAGGACGTAGAACTTCTCACGGTCCGCGCGATCTTCTGTGCGGTAGGTGCCTTCGCGGGCCCAAGTCTCGCGCCAGCGTTTTTCGAGGTCTCTGAAATTATATTCCATGGGAGGGGTTGATTGTTCGGGGAAATGTTTGAGGCAAAATTACGGCTTTTTGTCGGTTTGAGCAACAAAAGCCTATTTTCTATACCGAAAATACGCGGCGAAACCGCCAATCCCGAAAATAGGGGCGCGTGGGGTTTGTCGATTTCGATGAATGTGTTAACTTTGCGTGACCTTGTACTCCCTCATTTCCGCTCGATATTATTAAAAAGCCTATGCCCGTTCGCCTTGTCATTGCCACGAACAATGCCCACAAACTGGAAGAGATCGCTGCCATCATCGGCGACAAGTTCCAACTCCTCTCTCTGGCCGATCTTGGCTGCCACGAAGATATCCCCGAGACAGCCGACACCCTCGAAGGAAACGCCCTCTTGAAAGCCCGCTTCATCTATGAGCGTTACGGCCTCCCCGTCTTTGCCGACGATACGGGTCTCGAAGTCGATGCCCTCGACGGGCGTCCTGGTGTGCACACCGCGCGCTATGCCCATCCCGACCGCCATGACCCGGTGGGCAATGTGGACAGGCTCCTCGACGAGCTCCGTGATACGCCCGATCCGGAAGCGCGCACCGCCCGTTTTCGCACGGTCATCGCCCTCATCCTCGATGGCGAGGAGCATCTCTTCGAGGGCTGTGTGGAGGGCTGGATCACTCCCGAACGGCGCGGCACAGAGGGCTTCGGCTACGATCCCGTCTTCTCGCCCGAAGACACTGGCCTCACCTTTGCAGAACTGGGGGTTGAGGTGAAGAACCGCCTCTCCCACCGCGCCCGTGCCGTACGCAAGCTCTGCGACTTCCTGGCGTGAGGGAATCGTTCTGCCGCCTTTAACCGTGCCGGCCACCGGCTGAACGCCTTGGGGAGCTCTCCCTGCCGAATCTGTGTGTAGCCAGTGGCCGTCTTATCCTCCAACTCCTCCCCCAATCCCATGCTTCCCTCCTTCCTGTCTCTGCATCCTGACGGTTATGGGTGGCTGCCGCGTCTGTGGCGTTGGTGTCGCCGCCTGCCCCACCGCCGGGGTTATGGTGTCCACTCTCCTTTCGCCTTCGGACTCATCACCGGTGTTATCTATGAGTCTTCGGCCTATTATGCCTATGCCTCCCTCTCGGCACAGCGGTCACTGTTGGACGGCAACCTCTCGGAGGGCGACGACCGCCTCCTCTTCCGCTTGGCCAACTGGGCACAGGCCGAGCGCATTGCCCTTGCAGGGCAGCACACTGCCCGTACGGAAGCCTACTTCCGCGCTGCCCGTCCCCGCGCCCTCCTGACGACCCTTTCCACCGACAGTCCCCTCGATCTGGCGTCCCTGATCGCCACCTCCGACCTCATCTTCCTGGACCTCTCTTCCTTGCCACCCGGGATTTGGCCGCGCCCCACCGGCCGCACCTTACAGCTCCCGTCGCCTCCCGACTCTCCTCAGCCCCGCGCCCTCCTCATCCTCCGAGGCATCCACCACGATGCGGCCTCCCGCACCCTCTGGGACGCGTTCCGGCTTTCATCCGCCTTCACCCTGTCTTTCGACCTCGGCCGCTTCGGCCTCCTCGTCCGACATCCCCAGCTGAACAAGCAGGACTATGTCGTGAACTATTGGTGATGCACGCGGTGCCCTGTCGGCCTGGTATCTTCCGCCCCTTACCCTAATCTAACACGCACAACAATGAACCGCTCTTTACTACACCTGCTCCTTTTCCTGATAGGCTTCTTTTCCGTTTCCCTGCCGGTTGCGGGACAGAGCAAATCTGAGGGTACGCGAGATACCCTCGGTGTACAACTTGGAGAGGCCTCCGTCAAGGCCACACGTCTGCTGTTCGTAACGAAGAAAGACACCGTGGTGTTTGATCTCGATGCCCTCGTCAATGAGCACGGAGCCTCTCTGGGGGATGCTTTGCAGAAGCTCCCCGGGATGGAGATGCGCCAAGGAGTGCTGTACTTTAACGGCAAGCGGGTCGATCGGCTCATGGTCAACGGCATCGACTTCTCACGCGAAAATCCCCAACTCGCCCTCTCCAATCTCCCGGCGTATATCGTGAAGCACATCAAAGCTTATGAGCGCAAGAGCGATATGGCCATGGTGACGGGGATCGATGACGGTGTGCGCAACCAGGTGGTCGATGTCATTCTTCGCCGCGAGTACAACGGCACGTGGACCGGCCAAGGCACGGCAGGGATGGGCACCCACAACACCGCCAAATTTCACGGATTTGCCAACACCTTTACCGACCGCTTTCGGATCACGCTCTTTGGCAATGCCAACAACCTCAATCAGCCGCTGTGGTACAGCGGCGAAGGACATATGCAGGCGTACTACGTCGGCTATGGCCGCAGCACTTACCGCAGCCCCGGAGCTTCGTTTTTCTGGAAGACCAACAAGGAAGAAGGCAAGCGTGGATATTTCATCATTGAGGTGAGTGGCGACTATAACAATGATTGCTTTCGCAAGTTTGAGCGCAACAACCGCGAGAATTATCTCCAATCCGGCAATACCTACTCCGCCGACCAACACCGGCAGCGCGGTGGGGAGATACGGTGGGTGGCGCATCCTTCCCTCAAATGGAGCCCCACCGACTGGACCTTCATCCAATACAACAGTGATGTCTACACCTCCAAGGTGAACAAACACAACCGGCGTGCCGGTGCCATTTGGAACATCAACCCTTTCCACCACGGCAGCCACGCACTCGACTCCCTGTTGCTCCATCCTGAAGGGTGGCCGAACGCGCAGGACATCGTCACGCGCACGCAGACCGAGGCAAAAGAAGAGGTGAATTCGAACCGTTACAACCACAATCTCTACTTCACACAGCGTCTTTCGGAGAGCAACTGGCGTCTTTCGCTGCGCAACCAGGTAAACCTCTACAACGATCACCACCGCAACTTTTCCATCAACGACTATCACTACTATCAATCGGCCGAAAAGCCGCACGAACTCCTCAACCGCTATGTCTGGGGTGAGCGCAACAGCCGTGGGCAGATGACCTTCCTCGACCTCCATATCCCCGTGGTCAAGAACGTCTTCCTGCGCACCACCTATGGCTATACCACCTCTCGCGACAAAGGTCAGGATGAAGGCTATCTGCTCAACCGCCTCGGTGCACCCTACGATGACTACGCCACGGCCACACCGCTCCTCGGACTTCTGCCCGGGGCGCAGACCCAATGGCAGGCTGCGGTCCGAGAAGCCGAAACTACACGCTTCACCCGCAGCAACGAGCGCAAGCACTGGGCGGAACTCTATGGGCAATACAGCCACAACGGCTGGTACTTCCAAACACAGGCCACCCTCCGGTTTGCTCACGAAACCCTCGATTACGAAAAGATGGAGTATGCGCCGATCAACAGGCAACGCAATTTCCGCGACGGCAATATCTCCAGTCTCTTGAAGTATGAACACGACTCCATCGGCCGCTTCGAGCTGGAATACGCTTACGGGCGTTCCGCACCCCAATACCTGTCGATGATCACCATCCCAGACTATAGCAATCCGCTGAACATCACCTTGGGAAATCCAGACCTGAAGCACAAACAAGACCATCAGTTCACGTTCAACTACCACAAGACCAACGCCGACACGAAAGGGCGACTCTTCTCCTTCCTTCGGACTACGGCGGTTGTCAACTTCTCGGCCAACGAGGGCATCCAAGCCCAAACCTACGACCGGACCACGGGCGTCACGACCACGATGCCCATCAATGTGAGCGGCAATTACACCACCCACTTCATGGCTTCTATGGGGCTGCCGTGGCGAAAGACGTTCAGCGGCGAACTCACCCTCCGCTACTTCACCACCCGCAGCAAAGGGGCGGAAACGGCGAGCGACCTTTCGCAACTCAAGCTCATGACTACCGATCTGCATTCGCTGATTTGGGGAGCGAGCGTTACCTACCGAAAGGGCGGATGTACACTGGAACTGCCCTTATACCACGCATATGCGCATTATTTCAGCGATTACGCGAATGTGGACGGCAGGAGCACGAACATTGTCTATATAGAGCCCGATTTTACCTGGAAGCTCCCCGCCCATTTTGAAGTGACGGCATCGGCCCGGATGAGATGGCAGAGCGGTTATGGTGCCGACTTCACGCGCCGCAATCGCACAGACCTTTGGTTTCGGGTGAGCCGTAGCTTCTTGAAGTCCGAAAATCTCACGGTGTATGTGGAAGGTAGAGACCTCTTGAACCATAATGATGGTTTCCATACGGAGAACAATGCCAGCTCCCTCACGTACAGCTATGCCGAAAGCCTCGGCCGCTACATGATGATCGGCATGATCTACCGCTTTTCGACGAAGAAACAGAGGACTGGCCATTGAGCCTCCGCGTCTGCGGTCTGTGTGTCCTCCTTCGCTTGTCCTAAACTTCTGCCCCCGACATCTTCTGATGCCGGGGGCGATTTATCAAAACACCCAGCCGATGGCGAGCATCGGAGCCGCGTGTCGGGGGTCGTAAGCAGGGATAAGGAGGAGGGTGTTGCCGGAACGTTGGAGGAAGGGGAGAAGCTTCCGCTCCCAGTGGAGGAGGCGATGGCCCAGCTCGGCACTGAGCAGTCCGAAGCCCGCGCCGGCCACGACATCGCTCACCCAATGGCGGTCGTTGTAGAGCCGCAGCACGCCGATGCCAGTGGCGAAGACATAGGCCGGAAGTCCCACCCGCCATCCATAGTCGCGGCGCAGGAGTTCTGCGCCGAGGAAGGCACGGGCGGTGTGGCCTGAGGGAAAGGCTTGGCGGTCGCTGCCATCGGGGCGCGCCTCGTGCCACACCCGCTTTGCTGCGCGCACCAAGAGTTCGTTGACCGTAAATCCCGTGAGGGCCAAAGCCATGCGCTCCCGGCCGGGATGCCGCGCCGGAACACCGCTCCATCCCAGCCCGACATGGGCGGCGAGGGGGAGGAATTGCAGGGCATCATCGCCGTGAAAGGCCGGCCGGCCGGCCCGATGCGCCAAACTTTCGCGCACCTTGCGGCGCACACCGCCCCATCGATCCTCATCGGTGAGCCAAGCCCCTGCGGCGATGAGGGCAAGGGGGGCGATGAACTGCTGAGGGCGCAGTCTCGCCGGAGCCGACACCTCAACGGATACGGCAGAAGCTTCGGCCACAAGCAGACTGTCGGAGATCTGCACACCAGCAACAGATGCAGCAGGTGCGGGAAAGAGGATAAAAAAGAGGAGGGAGAGGAGGGAACAGATACGGCGGTGTTTCATGGAGCGAAGATAACAACTTTCTGACCATTTCGCCCCCTTTTTAGGCTGTATTCGTGCTGTTCGAACGAAAAAACACGGTACTTTGCGAAAAAGTGGGCAAAACATTTGGCCGTTCACTGAAAAGTCTGTACTTTTGCATCGCTTTCCAGTTATGGGAGAGCATAATCCACATTATGGTGTCTGTAGTTCAGTTGGTTAGAGCGTCAGATTGTGGTTCTGAATGTCGTGGGTTCGAGTCCCATCAGACACCCTGTGAGCAGTCTTCTTCGGAAGGCTGCTTTTTTCGTTTGGGAGAAACGCATCGGACGCATCGGGCTGGTCTGGCCATCCGGATGCGTCCGATGTATGTTTGCCGCTTATTTCTAATGTCTAATGCCTGTCCTGACGGCTCATTTCACCTCATTATAACAATGTCGGCAGAGGGGTTCGTATTCTTTCATCTCTCCGAGGACGACTTGCTGCTCGCTCTCTATGAGACGGTGGCTCACGTGGGCTAGTCCGCCGCAGCGCACACAGATGGCGTGCACCTTTGTCACGTCCTCCGCCACGGCGCAGAGGGTGGGCATGGGGCCGAAGGGTTGACCTTTGAAGTCCATGTCCAGTCCGGCCACGATGACGCGCTTGCCCTCATCGGCCAGCTGCGTGCAGACCTCCACCAGGCCGCTGTCGAAAAACTGTGCCTCATCGATGCCCACCACTTCGGCTTCGGAGGCCAGGAGGAGGATGCTGCGGCTCGTGTCAACGGGTGTGGAGAGTATGGCATTGCTGTCGTGTGAGACCACCGCCTCCTCGCTGTAACGTGTGTCGAGGCGGGGTTTGTAGATCTCCACTTTCTGCCGTGCGATACGGGCACGGTTGATGCGGCGGATCAGCTCCTCCGTCTTTCCGGAAAACATACTGCCGCAGATCACTTCGATGCGGCCACGGCGGGGAAAATGTTCGTGGTAGGGCATAATGACTTATGGAGAAACATTCGTTTTCAACAGACGTTTTTTCGCCACGACAGTGCTCAAAGCGCATACCTTGTCTTTGCCACTGCTCGTTTGGCTTAACGAAAACGCTCGCCGGGAAGCACCAAAAAACAGAAAGCGCAGCGCATTCCCGTCTTCTCGGAACCCCAGAGGCTCACGCAAAAATACCACTTTTTTTTTGCTGCGCCAAACGAAACTGCTAACTTCGCAGTATGAAACCCGTTCGTCCCCATAGTCTGCGTGCCTGGTGGCTGGCAGCACGTCCCAAGACTCTCTCCGCCGCACTGGTCGGGGTGGTGACCGCTCTTGCCCTCGCCCTGACCGACGGTACAGAACTGCTGCCCTATGCCGCCCTTCACGCCGTGCTCTGCACCCTCTTTGCCGCACTGATGCAGGTGGCCTCCAACTTCATCAACGACCTTATCGACTTCAGCCGCGGCACAGACGGTGTCGACCGTCTCGGGCCTGAGCGCGCTTGCCAGCAGGGGTGGATCAGTCCGCGTGCCATGACGTACGGCATTGCCGCCGTCCTCGGAGTGGCTGCCCTCACGGGACTGACTCTTCTCTGCTGCCTCCTCTTGGTGTCGAGCCTCCCCCCTCTTGTGCTTATCTTCCGCCTTGTGACACTCGGTGCGGTCTGCGGTGCAGGAGCTTTCCTCTACACTACGTGGTTCAGTGCGTGGGGCTTGGGCGATGTGCTGGTGCTCCTCTTCTTCGGCCTCATCCCCGTGGGCGGTACTTATTTCGCCCTCACCGACCGCCTGCCCCCCACCGCTCTCTTCCTCGGTATCGCCGTGGGGCTTGTGGTCGATACGCTTCTCGTGGTCAATAATTTCCGTGACCGTGACACCGACCGTTCCGCCGGGAAGCGCACTCTCGTGGTGCGCCTCGGAGCACGAGGAGGAAGTCTGCTCTATCTCGGCCTCGGCCCGGCAGGCTGCCTGATGATTGCGCTCACCGACCTCCTGCTCCACAGCAGTCTGAGTCTCCTCACGCTCGCGCCTCTCGCACTCTTCCTGCCCTTCCACCTCGCCACCTGGCGCAGTATGGTGCGCATTGGACACGGACGCGCCCTCAACCGGATCCTCGCCCTCACCTCGCGCAACATCCTCCTCTTTGCGCTCAGCACGGTGCTCGGACTTGCCGGATTTGTCGAAAGTCTCTGAGCCGTCCGACTGTTAAGAACATCCTCTCCCATGAAACTCTTCTTCACCCGCATGCTTATCTCCCTCTCCGCTTTCGGCGCGGCGGGTGCGGTGCAGGCCGAAGCCGCCACCGCAACGTCCCCGGCAGCCGAACAGTTCCGTTATACCGACGAGCAGTTTGCCGACATACAGATGCTCCGCTATAAAGTCGAAGGTTTCGAACGCCTCACCCTGCGCCAGAAGACCTTTATCTATCACCTCACCGAGGCCGCACTTGCGGGGCGAGACATCCTCTTCGACCAAAACGGACGCTACAACCTCCGCATCCGCCGTATGCTCGAGACGGTCTATACCCAATATCGTGGCGACCGCCGTTCGAAGGACTTTCAAGCCCTGACGACCTACCTCAAACGGGTGTGGTTTTCCGCCGGCATTCACCACCACTACGGCTGTGAGAAGTTCGAACCCGGATTTTCCGAACAGTGGCTCCGCGCGACCCTCCGTGACCTCAACTTCACGCTCGACGAGGAGATCTTCCCTGTCATCTTTGATCCGGCAGTGATGCCCATGCGCACGAATCAGCGCGATGGTGATGACCTTGTCCTGACCAGCGCGGGCAACTACTACGCACCGGGCATCACGCAGGCCGAGGCCGAAACCTTCTACACCCAGCGCAAATCCCTCAACGACCCGCGTCCCGTGATGATGGGGCTCAACTCTCGCCTCGTGCGCAACGAGTGGGGACAGCTTGAAGAGCGCGTCTACCGCGTGGGTAGCCTCTACGGATCGGCCATCGAGCGCATCATTGCCCATCTCGAAGCCGCCATACCCTTTGCCGACCGCGATGAGCAGAAGGCCGTGATCCGCACCCTTGTCGACTATTACCGCACGGGCGATCTCCGCACCTTCGACCGCTACTCCATCCTCTGGCTCAAAGACACCGAGAGCTTGGTCGATTTTGTCAACGGATTTACCGAGACCTACGGCGACCCCCTCGGCATGAAGGCCTCGTGGGAGAGCATCGTCAATTTCAAAGACCTCGCCGCTACCGAGCGCACCACCACGCTCTCGGCCAACGCCCAATGGTTTGAAGACCATAGTCCCGTAGATCCCCGCTTCCGGAAGCCCGAGGTGAAGGGTGTCTCGGCCAAGGTGATCACCGCTGCCATCCTCGCCGGCGACCTCTATCCCTCCACCGCCATCGGCATCAACCTGCCCAACAGCGACTGGGTGCGCCGTGACTTCGGCTCGAAGTCCGTCACCATCGCCAACCTCACCTCGGCCTATGCCCATGCCGCCCACGGCTCGGGAATGGATCGCGAGTTTGTCATCGATGATGCCACGCGCCAACTCATCGAGGCCTACGGCGACCGTTGTGATGATCTGCACACCGACCTCCACGAATGCCTCGGACACGGCTCCGGCCGGCTCCTTCCCGGCACCGACCCCGACACGCTCCGTGCCTATGGTGCCACCATCGAGGAAGCCCGTGCCGACCTCTTCGCGCTCTACTACTTGGCCGATCCGAAGCTTGTGGAGCTCGGTCTTACCCCCAATCTCGACGCGCACCGCGCTTCCTACTACACCTATCTCCAAAACGGAGCCCTCACCCAGCTCGTTCGCATCAAGCCCGGCGGCACCATCGAGGAGGCACACATGCGCAACCGCGCCCTCATCGCCCGATGGGTTCTGGCACGCGCCGCAGAGGTCAAGACCATCAAGCCCGCCGCGCAGCTCGTCCAAGTGAAGGGCAAAACCTATGTCCGCATCAACGACTATGCACAGGTGCGCCGCCTCTTCGGACAGCTCCTCGCTGAGGTTCAGCGCATCAAGAGCGAGGGCGACTTCGCTGCCGCACGCAGCCTCGTCGAAGAATACGGCGTTCAGGTTGATCCGAAGCTCCACCGTGAGATCCTCGACCGCTACGAACGCCTGCACCTCTCGCCCTACAAGGGCTTCATCAACCCCGTCTACACCGCCCACCGCGATGCTGAGGGGCGGATCACCGATGTGACCCTCTCCTACGATGAAGCTTTCGATGCGCAGAACCTCCGCTACTCCCGCGATTACCATTTCCTGCCCGAGGTCAATGAGTAACGCCCACGCGGATTTCTCACACGAAAATCCCCGAAGAGAAAAATTTTGAGTAAATTTGCTCCTGAAATCTACCGGACGCGTCCGGATCGTCTGACCTGTCCCGACAGGCCTCAACTCCTTAATCCCTCTACTCCCATGGACCAAAACATGAAAGCCATCGTTGCCCAATTTCAGATCGAAGGCAATGTTACCGACATCCAGCCCCTCGGCAACGGACTGATCAACACAACCTATGCTGTGCGCACCGAGGGTGACAGCAAAGACTACGTGTTGCAGAACGTCAATGTCGCCATCTTCCCCGACATCGAGCTGCTCATGAACAACATCGTCGAGGTGACGGCCCACATCCGCCGCAAACTCGAAGCTGCCGGCACCGCCGACATTGACCGAAAAGTCCTCACCTTCGTCCCTGCCAAAGACGGTAAGTACTACCACTTCGATGGCGAGAAGTACTGGCGCGTGATGGTGCTGATCCCCGACACCACCTCCAAGACTGGCGTGAGCCTCGAAAATGCCTATATCGTGGGCGAAACCTTTGCCGGATTTCAGGCGATGCTCGCTGACATCCCCGCACAGCTCGGTGAGACCATCAAGGACTTCCACAACATCGAGTTCCGCCTCAAGCAGCTCAAAGAGGCTGTGGCCGACAATAAGGCCGGACGGCTCAACGAGCCCGAGGTGCAGACCCTCCTCAACGAGATCTTCAGCCGCGAAGAGCGCATGACCGTGGGCGAACGTCTCCACCGCGAAGGCAAGCTCCCCAAGCGCATCTGTCACTGCGACACGAAGGTGGACAACATCCTCTTCGACCGAGATGGCAACGTGCTCTGTGTCATTGACCTCGACACCGTGATGCCCTCGTTCATCTTCTCCGACTTCGGCGACTTCCTCCGTTCCGCCGCCAACGCCACCCGAGAAGACGATCCTGAGGTGGAGAATGTGGCCTTTAAATTTGACGTCTTCGAGGCTTTTGCCAAGGGCTATCTGAAAGGAGGCCGCAGCTTCCTCTCTCCCATCGAGGTTGAACACCTCCCCTATGCCACCGCCCTCTTCCCCTATATGCAGGCTGTGCGCTTCCTGGCCGACTACCTCAATGGCGACACCTACTACAAGGTGCAGCATCCCCTCCATAATCTCGAACGTACGCGCAATCAGTTCCGCCTCCTTCAATGTGTCGAAGAGGCCACGCCCCGCATGGAGGCCTTCATCCGCGAACAGCTCGCTTGACCCCTCTAAGGCACACAGCAGCAAGCACTTCACAGTGCTGCACTCTCCGTGTGCACCCCTACATCGCTCAAAACGCCGCTGCCCTCAGAAGGACAGCGGCGTTTTGAGCGATGTAGGGGTAAGGTGTTCTTATGTTCCCATCAGCGTTTCCTTGGGAAGGCCGTGGTAAGCTGGCAATGCCTATTGGGCATCCACTTATTCGTGGCGGATGGCCTCGATGGGATCGAGGCGTGCGGCACGGCGTGCCGGGAGATAGCCGAAGAGCACTCCAATAAAAGTGCAGACGGCAAAGCTGACACCGATGCTCCACATGGGGATGGAGGCAGGGAAGAGGAACACGGTCTGCGTGACGAGCGTGCCAAGCCATCCCACGAAGATGCCGATCAATCCGCCTATGATGCTGATGATGATGGCCTCGATGAGGAATTGGAGGAGGATGTCAATGCCGCGGGCGCCCACGGACATGCGCAGCCCGATCTCCTTGGTGCGCTCTGTTACGCTCACGAGCATGATGTTCATGATGCCAATGCCGGCCACGAGGAGGGAGAAGCAGGCGGCTACCACGAGGATGATGGTAACGGTGTCCATTGTGCTGGTCATCGTTTCCATCATTTCTTGCTGGGAGCGGATGGAGAAGTTGTCGTCCTCACCCGCCTTGATCTTATGGTTGCGGCGCAGGATCTCGGTAAGCTCTTCAATGGCGTCGTCTGACTGCTCTTCACTCAGGGCAGAGCAGACGATGCTCGACAGGAAGGTCTGCGCCTGCAAGCGCTTCATCACGGTAGAATAAGGGGCAATGATGACATTGTCCTGATCCATTCCCCAGCTGTTGTAGCCCTTGCTTTCGAGCACTCCAACGATGCGTAGGGGAATGTTTTTGAAGCGGATGGTCTTGCCCACGGGGTCAAAGTTGTTTCCTTCGCCAAAGAGTTCTTTGACAACGGTAGTACCCACCACGCAGACTTTCGCGCTTTTGCGGATGTCTTCATCGGTGAAGGCCTCGCCCTTGCTGATGACCCATTGTTTGATGGAGAAGTAGTCGCGATTTTCTCCATAGACAGTGGCGTTCGTGTTGTTGGCACCGTAGATGGCTTGTCCGCTGGTGCTTACCTCGGGCGATGCTTTCAGCACGAATTTCGCCTCTTGGCGGATGGCCTCGAAGTCCTCTAACTTCAAGGTCTGCATGGCAGCAGGATCTTGCCGCACGCCGCCGCGCATGTCTGCGCCCGGTCGGATCGTGAGGAGGTTCGTGCCCATTTTGGAGATTTCGGCACGGATGCTCTCTTTCGACCCTTGGCCGATGGCCATCATGATGATGACGGCTGCCACACCAATAATGATGCCGAGCATGGAGAGGATGGAGCGCGACTTGTGGTTGAGAATGGCGCGGATGGCCACTTTGAAGAGGTTGCTGTAATTCATAAGCGCGCAGAGGTTTAGTCGTCGTTGGGGATGGGTAGGGAAGCCAGCACATCGGCGGCCGAGAGGATGTGGTCATTGTTCACATCTTCGCGGATTTTGCCATCCCGGAGCATGATGTTTCGGCTGGAATACTGGGCAATCTCGGGATTGTGGGTCACGAAGATGATGGTGCGCCCTTCGCGGTGGAGCTTTTGGAAGAGCACGAGCATCTCAAACGAGGTCCGGGTGTCCAGATTGCCCGTGGCCTCATCGGCCAGGATCACCGCAGGATTATTGACCAATGCACGGGCAATGGCCACGCGCTGCATCTGTCCGCCCGACATCTGGTTGCTCTTGTGGTGGAGGCGATTGCCCAGACCCACGGCTTCGAGGGCGGCAATGGCGGCCTCGCGGCGTTGCTGGGTGCTGTAGGCACTGTTGTAGAGGAGGGGGAGCTCCACGTTTTCCACGGCGGTGGTGTTGGCCAAGAGATTGTAGTTTTGGAACACGAAGCCGATCTTGCGGTTGCGCAGGCGGGCACGTTGGGAGCGCGACATCTTGCGCACAGGGGTGCCGTCGAGGATGTATTCTCCGCTGGTGGGGGTGTCTAAGCAGCCAAGCTGATTGAGGAGGGTGGACTTGCCCGAACCTGAGGTGCCCATGATGGTGACGAACTCGCCCTCATGAATCTTGAACGAGATGCCTCTTAGTGCGCGCACCACCTCATCGCCCACGAGAAATTTTCGCTTCACGTTCTGCAGCTCGATGACCACTTTGTTTTGTGTATAGTCCATGGTGAAGTAGGGGGTCAATGTTAAATGTCCGGTAGGATAAGCAGAGAGTGCCCTTGGGCTTTGCCCTCATTGGCCTCGTCCACCAACAGGTGATGGCGAACAAGGAAAATCTGTGGGCAATCCCTTTGGGCTCTCTCCTTTTATTTCTTGGTGTTGCTGCCAGGTCTGGGCATGAAGGGATTTTGTGCTGTCTGGGTGTCGGCAGCGGCTTCACCCCCCGTTGTGGTGAACTCGGTGATCACCTCTTGCCCGGCACTGAGGCCAGAGAGGATCTGGGTGTTTGTGCCGTTGGTCTCGCCGATCTCTACGGCGATGGCTTTGAAGGTTTTGCCTTCGCGCACCCACACCTTGTTTTTAGCTTTGGTATCGACAATGGTTTCGCCCTCAGCGAGGAGGTTGGCATTGGGGGTGAAGCGCAGTGCAGCAGCGGGCACGTTGAGCACATTGTGGAGTTCAGCGGTGAAGACGTTGACGTTTGCCGTGAGGCCTGGTTTGAGCTTGAGGCTGGGATTTGGGGCAGAAATCACGACTTCGTAAGTCACGACGTTGCTCTCCGTGGTAGCTTCTTGGCGCACCTGTGTTACGCGGCCTTCAAACACGTCATCGGGGAAGGCGTCAACGGTGAAGGTCACGCGCTGTCCTTGGCGCACACCGCCGATGTCGGCTTCGTCAATTTTAGCAATGACGCGCATGTCTGTGAGGTCTTTGGCAATGGTGAAGAGGGTGGGTGTGCTGAACGATGCGGCCACCGTCTGCCCTTCTTCTACGGCCTTGCTGAGGATCACACCATCGATGGGCGAGGTGATCGTGGCATAGCTCAAGTTGGTTTCAGCCTTGCGCACCGCCTCTTGGCGCGTGGCGTAGGAAGCTTGTGCCTGTTGGTAGGACAGGCGGGCGGTGTCAAACTCGTTGTCGGCAATGTGCCCTTTTTCGTGGAGGGTCTTCAGGCGGTTGAAGTTGATGCGCTGATAGTCGAGATCGCTCTTCGCACTGGCCAACTGGCTCTTGGCGCTGGATAGTTCTGAGAGGAGGTTGGTGCGGTCAAGTTCGGCGATGACCTGCCCTTTGTGTACCACGGAGTTATAGTCCACATAGATCTTCGAGATGATGCCCGATACTTGGGTACCGACCTCCACCTGCGTAACGGGTTCGATGGTGCCTGTGGCGGTGATCGAGCTGGACAGGTTGCCTTCCGAGACTTTTACGGTGGTGTAGGTTACCTGGGGCTTGGATTCGCCACGTGTGAAGAAATAGATGCCGCCTGCGATGACCACCACCGCGACGACAGAGAGGATGAGTTGAGCGTATTTCATGATCTGTTGGATTTGTGCGTCCTGTTAGAGCGTCATTTCGCTGCCTTGGTAGTAGTCGAGCAGCATTTGGTTGAGGATGGTGGTATATTTGTCTTGCAGCAATTGTTGTTGGGCTTTGAGCATCGTCTCGCGACTGGTGAGGAGATCTACGATGTTCTTTGTGCCATATTTGTATTGGTCGCTCACCAGGCCATAGGTGGCGATGGCACTCTCTGCCGTTTTTCGGGCGGCCACAAACTTTTGCTGATTGTTCACCGCGTTGAGCCAATAGGTCTCGATGGTCTGGTAGAGTTCTTTCTTCGTGTTCTCCAAGTCTAGTTTGGCAAGGGTCTCGTTCACTTTGGCGCGCTCCACGGCACTCTTGGCCGAGCGGTTGTCGAGTAGAGGGATGCTCAGTCCGATCCCTACGCCGAGGGAGAGGTTGTTCTTCATCTGATGCCCCAAGTTCTGTGTCGATCCTGACACGTGGGAGTCGCTGAGACTTCCGTTGACAGAGAGGGTGGGGAGGTGCTGTGCTTGGGCAATCTGGGTTTCGAGTGCGCTTTGTTGAATGCTGAGCTGGCTGCGCTTCACCTCGGGGCGGTTGTCGAGTGCCGCGGCATAGACGCTCATGCGGTCGGGCACGAGGCGGAGTGCCGCTTGGTCGGTGAGGGTGGTGGAAGCCACGGCAAACTCGTCGGTGGGCGATAGCTCCAAGAGCTGTTTGAGCTGCAGCTTGGCTTGGGCAATCTGGGTGCGGGTGTTGACTACATCATAGCGTCCACTGGCCACCTGAGCTTCGAGTTGCACCAAGTCTGAACGTGACATTTGGCCTTGTTGCACCATGTCGAGGCCACGGGCATAGAGCGTGCTGTCTTGCACAAGGAGAGCCTCATTGACACGGGCGGCTTCTTCCATATAAAGGATCTGGATGTAGTAGTTGGCAATCTGCTCCACCACACCATTGCTGCTGGTGGCCACGTCAAGCTCGGCAATGTCTTGGCTGAGTTGTGCCGAAGCGATGGAGCGGCGGTTGCGTCCCCCGTTCCACACCGTCCAGTTGGCCGAAACGCCATACGAGCCATTATAGTTGAAGTGGGCGGTCGAAGAGGAAGCAATGCCGCCATTGACAATGCTGCTGGACGATGAGGTAAAGGGGCGATAATTCAGACCTTGCAGCACATTGGCAGAGAGCGAAGGGAGGAGTCCCGCTTTTTGCTCTTTGACATTGATGCGCTGGGTCTCCACGCCGGTCTTTGCCTTTTGGAGTGCGATGTTGTGGGTCAGGGCGTGCTCCACGCAGTTGGCCAGTGTCCACTGGCGTGCACCGGGGGCAGCAGTCTGCGCCAGAGCTGCCGTAAAGGCGGCACTGAGGGTCGTGAGCAATAATGTTCGGGTCATAAAGAAAGGGGGATGTATGGAGGAGCTCCAACGGAAGACGGGGCTTGCGCTGCTGCGCAGTAGCAAAACCTTGGAGAAACCCCTCGGATGGAATGAGAAATGTTGTTTCCTTTTTTGCCGGTAAAATCTGCTGCAAAGGTAGGGGGAATCTAGCCGCGTGCGAAGTTTTTTGGAACGCAAATCCGAGGATGTTGTTTTTTTAAGGTTTCTATCTTTACGAACTGCACAGATTGAACGTTTTGGCAGATCGTATGCCGGAGGCGCATTGTTCAAGGGAATTTCAACCTTTGAGCGCTGTCGTTGCGGGAAAACAATCTGTCCTGTAACAGCGTGTCGTGGGAGCAAAGACGCCGTGTCAATACCGGAAGGTGTTGACACGGCGTCTTTGAGGGATAAGCAGCGAAGGAGAATTAGTCCTCCAAATAGTATTCGATGGTCGTTACCACCCTCACGGTCTTGATGTGGGGCGTGGTGGGGTCGCGGTTTTCAATGGAGAATTGCCCTTGTTGGGCTGTTTTGATTTTACCCAGGCGACTGTCGGAGTCTTTGGCGAACTTGTCGGCGGTGGTGCGGGCGTTCTTGGTAGCCTCTTCGATCATCTTGGGTTTGATGTCGTTGAGGCGTGTGTACTTGAACTCCACCTGGTTGCTGCCGTACTCTTCGGAGGTGAAAGCGATACCGCGCTTCATGAGTTCCGACTGGCGTTGCATCAGACGGCGAACGGTGGTGACATTGGAGGAAGTGACGGTGAGGATGCTGGAAGCGGTGTATCGCTCCATGCCTGTGTATTCGCTGTAAGCATTGGCCTTGCGGTCGGAAACGGTGGTGGGCTTGATGCTGATCTCCTCTCGTTTGATGCCGTTCTGGGTGAGAAAGGCGAGGATTTCGGTATTCTTGCGCTCGATGGTTTCGTACATCATCGCAGGGTCATTGCCCACTTCCTTGTACATGAGTGGCCACACCACGAGGTCGGCATCGACTTGTTGTTCAGACAAACCCTTGACGACAACACTGCGGTCTTTGTTGATGAAATCGCCGATGGCAAGACGGAAGAATATGCCCAGAAGGACGATGGATAAAGCCAAGATGGCGGCTTCGATACGGAGATGTTTCATGATTTAAGGGTATGGGTTGGTGTGTTTATTGGGGGATACTTTGTCGGCTGTCGGGGGTGGGAAGGGCGGAAAGAAGCTGTTCGCAGGCATCTTCACAGAGGTCGATGACCAGACGGAAATCATCGGCACAACCATAGTAAGGGTCGGGAATGCGGTGATACTCCGGAAACTTTGTGAGATAGTCGGAGAGGAGTTGAACTTTCCGCATCCATTGGGGATGGTTGCCGGCTTTTCTGCGTAGCCGATCGATGTTGTCGCTGTCCATGGCGAGGATGAGGTCGAAGTGTTCGAAATCGGCCATCGTCATCGGGCGAGAACGGTGTGTGAGGCGGTAGCCACGGTCGAAAGCATGCCGGCGCATACGGTCATCGGCCAGTTCGCCTTCGTGGTAGTCTATCATGCCTGCCGAGTCAATGTGCGCAAAGTCGGCCTCACGGCCTGCGGCTTTGACCTTTTGGCGAAACACTTCTTCCGCGATGGGGGAGCGGCAGATGTTGCCGAGACAAATGAATAGAACGTTCATAACAGGAGGATCAAGTCATGCCCTGTGTACTGTGGTGTGGGGCGTGCTGCAAATATACGCCTTTTCAGAAAATGAGCAAGGGACTTATCGGTTTTACCGCTCTTGAGTGGTGAAAAAGGAAGCAGATATTGCTTTTTTGTTGGGGGAAGGGGGGCATCGTCAGGAAGTTGCCAAGCAAGCGGGTCAAGCGGGCGTTGTGCCTGTGAACGTGTGTCGGGCGCGCTGCGGTGCGCCCTGCGGGGTTGGTGTTCCGCAGGGCGCGTGGTTATGTTGCCGCAGGCTGGTGTTCACCGGAAGTAGACGCGTTTGACGCGGGTGGAGACGGAGGTGAGGATCTCGTAGGGGATGGTGTCGAGCCGGTCGGCGAGGGTAGCGACGGGTAGGGCATCGCCGAAGATCTCCACGCTGTCGCCTTCGTGGCAGGGGATGTCCGTAACATCGATCATGCAGACGTCCATACAGATGTTGCCCACATAGGGTGCGGGATGTCCCTGTACGAGGCAGTGCCCGCGGCGGTTGCCGAGGTGGCGGTCCAGTCCGTCGGCATAGCCGATGGGGATGGCGGCGATGCGCGAGGGGCGGTCCAGGACGGTGCGGCGGGAGTAGCCCACACTGGTGCCGGCGGGGACATTGCGGATCTGGAGGATGGTGGTGCGCAGGGTGGCCACGTTGGCGAGGGTGTGGTTGTCCACGGGATCGACACCGTAGAGGCCGAGGCCGAGGCGGCACATGTCGAGGTGACGTTCGGGGAATCGGGCGATGCCGGCCGAATTGCAGATGTGGCGGAGGATGCGGTGGGGAAAGGCGGCGCAGAGGCGGCGCGAAGCGCGGTCAAAACGCTCGAACTGTTGGGCGGAAAAGGCATCGAAGTCTGCGGAGTCGCTCCCCACGAAGTGAGAGAAGACGGAACGTGGCAGGAGGGCCTGTTGGTGAGAGAGGCGGTCGATCAAGGCATCGAGTTCCTCCTCGGGATGGAATCCGAGGCGGCACATCCCCGTGTCGAGCTTGAGGTGGACGGGAAAGTCGGTGATCCCCTCGGCGCGGGCTGCGGCGATGAGGGCATCGAGGAGGCGGAAGTTGTAGACTTCGGGTTCGAGGCGGTATTTGAAGAGGGTGTGGAGTGCACTCATCTCGGGATTCATGATGAGGATGCCGGCGGTGATGCCCGCCTTGCGCAGCTCGACACCCTCGTCGGCCACGGCTACGGCCAGGTAGTCGACCCCCAACTCTTGGAGCGTGTGGGCCACCTCGATGCTGCCACTGCCATAGGCGCCTGCCTTGACCATGCAGGTGATGCGCGTGTCGGGACGCATAAAGGCGCGGTAATGGCGGAGGTTGTCGGCCAAGGCAGAGAGGTTCACTTCGAGGGTGGTCTCGTGGACCTTCTGCTGGAGCTCGTCGGCGATGCGCTCGAAGTGGAAGGCACGTGCCCCTTTGAGGAGCACGACATCGTGTTCGAGGGTGTCGAGCAGGCGGCTTTGGAGCAGAGCTTCGGTGGAGGGGAAGAAATGCTTGGCCATGGGGAAGGCGTGGTGTGCCGCGCCCAGTGCGGGGCCGATGCCGATGAGGAGATCCACCCCGCGGCGCACGGCAAGTTCTGCAACATGGGCATAGAGATCGCCTTCGGCACAGCCTGTCTGCTGCAAGTCGCTGAGGATGAGCACGGCACGGCGGCCTTCGCGGCGGCGTGCGAGGACGTCGAGCGCGAGGTCGAGCGAGGCGAGGTCGGCATTGTAGGCATCGTCGATGAGGGTGAGGTCGCGCACACCGCACTTCACCTCCATGCGCATCGCCACGGGTTGGAGACTGGCGATGCGTGCGGCGAGGTCATCGCCCGAGGGGCGGAGGGAGCAGTCGGGGGGAAGGGAGTAGAGGGCGGTGAGGGCGGTGAGGGCGTTGTCGATCGAGGCGTTGTCGGTGAAGGGGAGGGTGCACTCCGGAATGCTCATCCCCTCCGGAGCCTTCGTGCAGCGCAGGAGGGTGCTGCGGCCATCGGGCGTGGTCTGCGCATCGAAGGCAAAGACCGCGGCCGCCTGCTCACCCTGCGGCACATCCTCATCGGTTGGAAGGTGGCGGCACTCCCAGCTGATGAGGCGGCCGGCATAGCCGCTCTGCCCGATGCACCAGCCGATGAGGGCATCGGCAGCGGGATAGACAAGGGCGGGGCAGTCGCGGAAGAGCTTCAGCTTTTCGAGGCACTTCGCTTCGAGGGTGGCAAAGTTCTCTTGGTGCGCCGGCCCGAGGTTGGTGAGGATGCCGAGGGTGGGGCGGATGATGTGGCGCAGAGCCGACATCTCGCGGGGTTGGGAGATGCCGGCTTCGAAGATGCCGAGCTGTGAGCGGTCGTTGAGCTGCCAGACGGAGAGGGGGACGCCGATCTGAGAGTTGTAGGACCGCGGGCTGCGCGTTACACCGGGAGCATGGTCGAGGAGCTGATAGAGCCACTCTTTGACGATGGTCTTTCCGTTGGAGCCGGTGATGCCGATGACGGGGAGGTGGTAGCGAAGGCGGTGGACTTCGGCCAGGCGTTGGAGCGCGCCGAGGGGTGAGGCCACGATGAGGAAGGCGGCCTTGGAAAAGAGGGTGTCGGCCTCGGCGGGGAGCGATCCGACGACGAAGGCACGGACACCGCGGCGGTAGAGATCGGCGATGTAGCGGTGCCCATCGCCCGTGGGAGTGCGGAGGGCGAAGAAGAGGGAGCTTTCGGGATAGGCGAGGGAGCGGCTGTCGGTGAGCAGCCATTCGATGGTGGGCGATGCGGTGCCGTGGGTGTGGGCATCGATGAGCGTCGCTACTTCTGGAAGGGTGTAGGACATGGGGTGAGGATCAAACGATATGGGTTGGGGGACATTGGTGTCCGCAGGATGAGGTGTTCGGCGAAGCCTTGCGGCACGGATGCGCTCATCCCTCAGTCTCAGAGTTGAAAACTGAGGGCGGCGGGGAAGAGGCGGCGCGGGTCGCCCCATTGATGGAGGCTGGCGCGGAGGTGCTCCTCGCGGAGGGTGAGGCGGCCGTGGAAGATGCAACGCCCGTTCACCACGAGGCGTACGGGGCGCGCGAGGTCTACCAGCTGTTCGCTGAGGAACACGGTGTAGCGCCCTTCGCGCGCTGGGCGGTAGGTGCGTCGGAAGCGCAGGGCGATTCCCCAGATGCTGTCGGTGAGGGTGGTGGCATAGTCCACCTCGTCGATGTCGAGGCGCACGACATTGTCGCGGATGTCCATCTCGACACGGCGGCGCGGTGCGGTGGCGTCATAGCGGTCGGTGGAGTCGAGACGCAGGGGGGAGGGCATCGCGGGACGCGCCACAGCATCCACCCGGAGGTTGTAGAAGCCCGTGCGGTAACGTCCCTGCATGGGGAAATCTTCCCAGATGAAGTGGCGGGGCTGGGCGGTGCGGCGGTGCCGGGCAAGCCAGGGTGTGGTGGGCGAATAGTCGATGCCGTGACCCGCGCCCGCGATGAGCTGTACGCGGTGGACATATTCTGTGGGATGGAGCCGGCGGATGCTGTCGAGGGCTTCGCCCGTCCAGCCGGTGAGCAGGTCACGGTAGAAACCGCGATCCTCGGCTCCTGTGAGAAAGGAGAAGGCGAGGTGTCCGTAGTTCTCGACGGGGGCGTTTTTCAGTGGTTCGCCTCCGGCCATCGCTCCGGCTCCCGCCCAGTAATCGCCATAGAAGGCGGCGAGCCGCTGCGTCCCATAGCCCCCTTCGGAAATGCCCGAGACATAGAGGCGATCGGGATCGATCTGTCCCGAGGCGAGGGCTTGACGCAGGAGGAGCTCCCACGCGCTCTGTTTGGATTGCTGATACCAGCGGTACCACGCATCGGTGTTGGGGATCCGGGGGATGAAGTAGGCCGAGGGAGCATCGTCCCATTGGCGGGCGAGGAGGAAGCCCGTGCGCCACTCTTGGTCGGGGGCACCGCTGCCGTGGAGGTAGAGGAAGAGGGGATAGCCTGCCGCGGGACGCTCGCCCTTTGCCCCGTAGACATAGCGGAGGCGGGCGTTGGGCTCGAGGGTGGAAGAGAGTTGCCAGGCGGTGTGGCGGCGCACGGCACTGTCGAGGGGCACGAGGGGAGCGAGGCGGCGGAGCGACTGCTGGGTCTGCTGCCATTCCGCCCAGATGCGGGTGCGGGCGGCTGCCACCTCATCGGTGCGGAGCGGCTGCGCCCATGCGCTAAGGCCGAAGAGGCCGGGAAGAAGGAGGTGTAAGGCTTTGGATATCATAGACGTTAGATGTTGGACGTTGGAAATTGGAGAGCGGCCGGAATGGCAATGGCTCCGTGGAGTTCGCCTGCTGTGCGACACCGCTCCCGGAGTGCCCGCTCCTCGGGAAGAAAGAGGATGGAGCATCTGTAAGGAAATCATGGACAAGGTTTTGATTTACCACCGCGGAGTCGTGACGACGACTCCGCGGAGGTGTGCGAACGGTTCCGCGGAGTCTTTTTTACAACACCGCGGAATGTTTCTGACAACATCTGATGGATATGCATATGTCTGATGTTCAGGTGATTGTGGAAATTCCGTGATGGGTCGATTTGTCGGTTTTCCGAGGGATGAACCCCAATGCCGTCTTTCGGGCTGTTGTGCAGAGGCAGAGGCGAGGTCTCCAAAAGCAGCGATGCCGCCCCGGACAGAGGGCGGCATCGTATGTGTGGGCAGGAGGCGTGTAGCAGGGGAGTCAGTTCACCTCGAGCATATCCTTGTCGGCGAAGGGATCGGTGTCGTCGTCGGTGTCCATATCTTCGAAGTAGGGATCCTCCACAGCGTCCTCATCTTTCTTCGCATGCTTTGCCTTGAACTCGGAGAGCGTCATGGGTGGCTGCTGGCCGTTTTTGAGGACGTCGATGATTTTGGCGGTGATCTCTTCGAGGAGTTCGGGATTGTCCATCAGCGTGCGCTTGAGCCCCTCGCGACCCTGTCCGAGCTTCGTGCCTTGGTAGCTGTACCACGAACCGCTCTTGTGGATGATGTCAAACTCGACACCCATGTCGGCCACTTCGCCCAAGCGGGAGATGCCTTTGCCGTAGGTGATTTCAAACTCGCACTTGCGGAAGGGTGGAGCGACTTTGTTTTTCACCACCTTGACGCGGGTGAGGTTGCCCAAGACGGTGTCGCCGTCCTTGATGGGTGCACCGCGGCGGATGTCGACGCGGACGCTGGCATAGAATTTCAGGGCATTGCCGCCTGTGGTGGTCTCGGGATTGCCGAACATCACGCCGATCTTTTCGCGCAGCTGGTTGATGAAGATGCACGTGGTGTTGGTCTTGGCGATGGTGGCCGTGATCTTGCGGAGGGCTTGGCTCATCAGGCGGGCTTGAAGTCCCACCTTATTGTCGCCCATATCACCTTCGATCTCTGACTTTGGCGTGAGGGCGGCCACGGAGTCGATGACGATGATGTCGATGGCGGAGGAGCGGATGAGCTGGTCGGCGATTTCGAGTGCCTGCTCGCCGTTGTCGGGCTGTGAGATGAGGAGGTTGTCGATGTCTACTCCGAGGTCGTGGGCATAGAAGCGGTCGAAAGCGTGCTCGGCATCGATGAAGGCCGCAATGCCGCCGGCCTTCTGTGCCTCGGCGATGGCATGGATGGCGAGGGTCGTCTTGCCCGACGATTCAGGGCCGTAGATCTCAATGATGCGGCCGCGGGGATAACCGCCCACGCCGAGGGCTTGGTCCAGACCCAGTGAACCGGTGGGGATCACCGAGATGGCCTCGATCTGCTGGTCGCCCATCTTCATGATGGAGCCTTTGCCATAGTCTTTCTCGATCTTTGCCATGGCCGATTGTAGGGCTTTCAGCTTCGCTGCCACGGGGTCGAGCGTCTTTTCTTCTTTTTCTTTCTTTGCCATATGGAGGTGGGGAGAGCGTTCAATGCTTGGGACATGCCTGCGGTGGAAGGCGTCCTCTGTCTTGGGGGAGTCTGTTTTCTGCGGTCGGGACGGTATTCCGTTCCGTCCGGGTGTTTTCCTCATGACTTCCCTTTGGGAGCAAACGTAGGCAGGCACCTGCCGCGCGCCGAGGGCAAATCTGCTCCTCCTGCGGCGCGGTAAGTGCCTGCAAAGATACCACTTTTTTTGAACTGGGTGGGGTGATGGGGGAAAAAATGTGTGGGGATTATTCTTTCGGGATGCCGCCGTAGGATTCTTGCCGCCGTGCGGAGGGTCGCAGTGTGTCGAAGATGTAAGTGTGGGCAACTGCCTGGTCGAATAGCTCTGCCATGAGCGCCCAATCATCTCGACTAAGGGATTACTTCTTGAGAGAAGCTAGATATTCTTCATGAAGATGGTAGTATTTCTTCTTAAAGAGAACGTAGGCGATAGTGAGTACTGCGAGGGCTACAACGAGATATAACCAGTGTGCTGCCATCGTGTTTGGGCATTGGATGAACCCCCATGAGATGATGAATTGCAGTCCGGCATAAAGCAAAGCCACCTTGACGTGTCCAATCTTGAGCTCGTTGGCCATAATTTGGTAGGCATGCTTGCGATGAGCTTCGCCCAAAGGCTCATGTAGCATGATGCGATGGATGATGGTCATGCAGCCGTCAACACCATAAACGAGAAGGAATATGAGCCATGTGACATCGCCGGTGGCCATAATCAACCGGCCAATCGCAAAGAGCATGACAAAAGCAATGCTGATACTTCCTACATCTCCTGCAAAGCACTTCGCTTTCCCCTTTGGACGGAGATTGAAGATGCAAAACACCAGGATACCGAGTATAACGAGAGCCAGAAAAGATTCGGAGATGAAGGGCTCGGGAGTGACGATGGTGTTGCAGAAGAGGATGGGTAGGAGCACAGAGAGGGAATAGGCTGCCGTGATGCCATTGACGCCATCCATAAAGTTGATGACATGGTGGCTCCAACACTGACGATGAGTGCCAAGAGAACTACCCACCACAGATCAAGGCGAAGCATGCCGAGGCTATAAAACATCAGTCCCATGGCGATAAACTGGGCAACTAGTCGTACGCTGTCGGGCAATGATCGGAGGTCATCCACAAAACTAACTCCGGCAATGAGGAACAGTCCGCACAAGAAGGGAAGATATTCTCCAATGATTGTCCAATTTCCGGTTGCTGCTTGAACTCCACACCACACGAGTGTGGAGAGGGCAAAGATGATGCCTCCTCCTCTAAGCACGATGCTGCTGTGTGACGATCGCTCATTGGGCTTGTCGATGATGTTGAAGCGATCGGCAATCTTAAAATAGAGGAGCTCTGTTGCGAGGAGGATCAAGAAGCAGAGGGAGAGAAGTATGAAGGAGGTGTTCATGCTTTGAGTTTTTTGTGATGGTATTTTCTGTAGAAGCGGGATCAATGATTTTTGTGGGATTTGGAATAGTCCGTTGCTGCTCATGCTTTTTCTGATCCCATCTCTTCCCATGCTTCTTGATGGGCATGGGAGATGGCGATGGTCTGGCCGCCGGCATCGAAGATGAGGCGACGGTCGCGGTGGAGGCGGACGATGTAGCCCGTGAGGCCGGCAAGGAGTCCGGTGGTGATGCGGACGAGGGTGTGGTTGCGGGCGTAGTCTTCAAGGGGTCGAAGGAGGATGCTGATACGCTCGGGGTCAACGTAGGCCAAACGCATGAAGGGATGCATTTGGCTGTCGGGAATTCTTGCCACGCGGCCAGTGGTGTGGTCGTGGCAGAGACGATGGCCGGGAAGATTGTCATCGAGATAGCGTTGCAGCTCTTGTGGATCGCCTTTCAAGAAGATGAGGCCGCTGATGGAGGGTCGAACTTCCTTGCGTGTCCTCTTGGGGTTATCTTTGTCGGGGATGTGCTGTAGTGTGCGGTGGATGAAGTGTTCTTGCCCATCTTTTTTGAGCTGCGCTTCGATGCGATCGACCTGTCGGTGGTGTACGAAGATGTAACACCATGTGCGGTGGTCAGAAATGAGTCCATCGGTAGTGGCTTCCACCTCAAGGAGGTGTTCGGCAGTATACTCCTTCCCCTCTGAGCTGGTCGTGACGACCGATTCAGTGGTTGATGTATCCTCGGGAGTGTGGTAGCGTTCCTGAGAGTTAGGAGAGGGATTCGAACTATCCAGTATCATAAATCCTCGGTTACAATTTGTGGGAGGTGCTGTACCATTACAACTATGCAGAATCCGCATCACGCAATATGGGCGCTGCTTTCTATGGCATACATTCCTCGATCCGTCAGGATATCCTGTACAGAAACTTTGTGCTCGATTGCAATGATGGTGGTGTCGTGCGCTTGCCGGCTTCGAACACGCTGTTGAAATTTCGGTATCAGAGGGGATGCAAGGAGTTTTGTTTAAGCAGTAAAATCTGCTATCGCATTGTAAAGGTAATGTTTTTCCTGAACTTTTCAAGTTTTCTATCCGCTATTTTTCCGTTTTGTGGCAGAAAAGGGGGAGTTATGTGGTGCTATGGGTGCGATTTGCTCATTGCAGTCCCTGAAATCGGGGCTTATGTTCCCCCTTGTATCGGAAGGCGTTCCCAGAGCCGGTCGGGGACGAGGCGCCAGAGGGCGACGAGGAGGCGGTAGCGCCAGTCGATGATGGCCACGCGGCTGCGACGGTGGAGGGCGCGGACGATGAGGCGCGCGGCATGTTCGACCTTCATCTCCATGGGATAGTGGTAGCCTTCTATGAAGGGGGTGCGCACGAAGCCGGGGCGGATGTCGGTGAAGTGTATCTTGAGACGGCGGATGGTGCAGAGTTGGGCGAGGGATTGGAGGTAGATCGTCTGAAATCGCTTGGTGGCGCTGTAAGCCGGCGATGCTCCGAGCCCCATTGTCCCGGCGATGGAGCTGATGTTGGCGATGTGCCCTTCGCGGCCGGTGCGGGCGAAGTAGCGGAAGGCGCAGCCCACGAGGCGGGTGAAGGCGGTGGCGTTGAGTTCGACGATGTGGAGTTCCTGTTCGGCGATGAGGTCGATGTTCGTATAGCCCACCCCTGAACTGTGGAGGTAGAGATCCATTCCGCCCATTTGCTCGATGAGGTCTTCGAGGCGTTGGTCGGCATCGGGACGCAGGGCATCGAGTTCGGTGATGAACACGCGCTCGGGGGCGAGGCTTTGGAGGGTTTTGAGCGGTTGTTGGCGGCGCGCGGCGAGTCCGAGGGTGTGGCCGGCTTCGATGAGGAGGCGTGCCGTCTCGAAGCCAAGTCCAGAGGATGCGCCAATGATGATGATGTGCATTATGTTGTTTGTTGGGAGGGAGTTGTGTGGAGCTTGGGGTTGTCGTGGTGGCGCCGGGCGTCGCGGAGGGTTTTCTTGCGGAGGTTCTCTTCGAGGGCGGCGGTGAGGTCTACGCCGGTCTGGTTGGCCAGGGCGAGGAGCACCCATAGGACATCGGCCATCTCATCGGCGAGGTTGTCGTGCTCGCCGGCTTTGAACGACTGGTCACCGTACCGGCGTGCCATCACACGGGCCAGTTCGCCGACTTCTTCGGTGAGGATGGCGAGGTTGGTGAGTTCGGAGAAATAGCGTACGCCGTGGTGTGCAATCCAGCGGTCGACTTCTTCTTGGGCTTCGGAAATAGACATTGGATATTAGACGTTGGAAGGTTTGACTTTAGAAAACAAGCCCTTGGCTCTGAGCGGTTATATTTCTGATCAGGCAGGCAAGCATGCGGCCGATGTTTGATGTTGTGCCATGACCGGCAAATCCTTGTCCTTTTTTCCTGAAATCATGATGTTGTAGGTAAAGATCCTTGTCGTCATCTCATATTCGACCTCTTGCTTTCTGCCGTCTGATGTCTCACCGCTACTGTCTTCTCTGCCAGTGCTTTTGCCTCTTCCACTACCTGTTGGAACTCGGGGGCACGGTGGTAGGCGGTGTGTTTGCGGAGCATGGCGTCAACGGGGGCGATGGCGTGCTGGTAGGAGGCGAGTTCGTTCTGTTTCTGGACGTTGTGCACGGCGAGGCGGCTGATTTCGCGCTCGCGGTTGCGGCGGAGGGCATCGCACACGGTGGAGAGGAGGGGGCCGATGACGACATCGAGGAGGTCGTGTCCGCGCATGTAGAGATAGGCGGTTTCGGGGGTGATGCCGAGTGCGGTGAGGCGGTCGCGGAGTGGTTTGTAGGTGTTGCGGCCTTGCGGGAAGTGGTGTTGCAGCCAGTTGATCTTGCGGTTCACGCGGTGCCGGAGCTGGTCGAGGGTCTCGCCGGGGTGGTGGAAGTTTACCTTTCGCAGTTCGACAGTGGCGGCGAAGTCGCTGAGGGAGAATTGGGAGAAGCCCCCGTAGACGTAGCACCAGACGTTCCAGACGAGGAGGGGAAAGATGATTTCCGAAAACTTGGTGATGAACCCTTCGAAGTCGAAGGTCACGCGGTCGTTGAGGGTGGCCATGATGCACACTTGCCGCAGGGTGGGTGCGTAGCACTGGAAGTTCTCGATGGCGTAGACGTGGGTGTGGAGGACAAAGGGCGAGGAGCAGACAAATGCACTGGTGGGTGTGGTGCCTTGCATGAGGTAGTCATAGTCGGCATCGACGCAGGCGATCATGTTCGGGCCGAGTCGGTTGGCCAGTGCCACCTTCTTGCCGCGTCCGAGGCTCTGCCGTGAGGGAAGCACCACTTCCCACTCCACGCGGTCATCGCCCACCTCGGCCAGGAGGTCGGTCCAAAAGAAGATGTCGTCGTAGCTCTCCACATAAGCCACGATGTGTTGCCGTGCCCCTCGTCCGCGGAGGCGGTTGGCGGCGGCGATGTAGTCGGAGTTGAGGCGGTGGTTGAGCCGCCCCGAGGATGAGGAGGACATAAGGTCAATCTTTAACGTCCAGACGGTTAGCCTCGAAGGTCAAATTGCTGAGTCTCTACGTTTTATCTGACTCCTCACACCGTGATCTCCGACACCTCCGTCACGGTGTCTTCCCAGCCGTCCATGATGACGGCGGGGGAGTGTGTGGTGAGGATGATCTGGACATTGGGGTTGAGGCTTCGGATCATGGCGATGAGGCGTTTCTGCCAGTCGAAGTGTAGGCTCACTTCCGGCTCGTCCATGAAGAGGACGTAGGGTTGTCGATCTTGGGTGAGCGCGGTGAGGAGGAGGATGAGCATCTGTTTTTCGCCCGATGAGAGCACGTAGGGCGAGATCGTCTCGTCATACTGGAAGAAGCGGAGTTCATTGCTCTCGCGGTCGATGCGCTTTCCCGTTTCGGAGAAGAGTTCGTCCACGAGATCTTGAAATTTCTGTTTGGCCTGCGACACCTCTTCGGCCAATGCCCGCGCATCGGGACATCCTCCGGTGAGGAGGGTGATCATGCGGTTGGCCACATTGACTTGATAGTCGAGGTATCGGCGTTGGAGCTGGTAGAGCTGCCAGTCGAGTTCGGTGGCCAGGTTGCCATCGGCGAGTTTGGCAATGTGGTCGGCACTGACGAGCTGTCGGTCGAACGAGCGCACCACGTCATAGCGGATGCCCTCGGCATCGGCGGGGGAGAAATCCACTTCCACCCCCAGGCGCGTGCCGGCGCGCAAGGCTCCTGTGGGAGCTAAGGTGCTGATGTGCTGGATGAGGCGGGTCAGGATGGTGCTCTTGCCCGCACCGTTTTTGCCGCTGAGCACATTGACATCGGGCCGCAAGTTCCAGACGATGTGCTTGTGGCCGCTCCAGAGACTTTTGATCTCGATCTTGGCGATGTGGTGGGCGTATTTCATGGCTGGTAGATGATGTGGAAGGGTGGAATAAGGGGGGGCGTGTCTTCGGAGTTGTCGGACGTGTCCAACGGGTGTTCTCCCACAAAGTTACTCATAATCGTACACTCTGCGGTGACAATTCATCGGCATTTTCTCGACCTTGGGTGAAATTACATTTTCTTAGACGCATTCCCGGACGGAACCCCTTCATTTTTCCGTAACTTTGCAGGCCGGAAGAGGCGATCTCTTAGGGTGGATAGGACGTCGGCATGCCCCGTCTGTCGCCCCAACCTCTAAGGTCCTGAACTTCTGACACCTCACATTCTACCCAATCCCTATGCCCAAATCCAGACTCCTTGCCACCCTCCTCGCCCTCCTCTGTGTCCTGGCGGCGATGGGTCAGCGCACCGTCCACGTCGTGGGGCGTGTAATTACCGACCGCGATCTTAGGCCGGTAGAGATGGCCACTGTGCGCCTGCTTGCCCTCCCCGACAGCGCCCTTCTCGATGGCGTGCTCACCGACAGCATCGGCCGTTTCGCCCTCACCACTCCACGCTCTGGCCGCGCTGTGCTTAGCGTGTCCTACATCGGCCTGCCCGCTTTGCAGCGCACGGTCGAACTGCCTGCCGACCGCGATACCCTCGACCTTGCCACCCTCGCCCTGCGGGGTGAGGACATCGCTCTGCGTGCTGCCACCGTCCGCGCCACCCTGGCGCGCGTGGAGCAGCGTGAGGACACCACCATCTTCAATGCCGCCGCCTTCCGAACCCCCGAGGGCAGCACCCTCGAAGCCCTCGTCAAGCAGCTGCCGGGAGCGGAGGTGAGTGAAGATGGCACCATCAAGATCAATGGCAAGACGGTCAAGGAATTTCTCATCAACGGCAAGGATTTCTTCAAAGGCGACACCAAGGTGGCCATGAAGAACCTGCCCACCAATCTTGTGTCAAAGCTCAAAACCTACGACAAGAAGAGCGACTATACCGAACAGACCGGTGTGGACGACGGTGAAGAGAGCTTTGTGCTCGACATTAGCACCAAGCGCGAACTGAACCAGAGCTTCGTGTCGAACATGGACTTGGCCGGGGGATGGGATTATGGCGACACGCGTCTTTACTCCACCCGTCTCTTTGCTTCCCGCTTCACCGACCGCAGCCGCATCACCTTCTTCGGGTCGCACAACAATGTGGGCGACCGCGGATTTGGAGGGCCGCGTGGCTTCGGCAGCGGTGGCGGCATCACCACCTCTACCATGACGGGGATGGACTTCTCGTGGGACAACGGACGGAAAAATTACACCCCCGGCCGCTTCGAGGTCGGAGGCAATGTCCTCTTCTTCCGGTCGGACAATGACACCGAGTCCACTACGGCTTCCGAGACCTTCCTTTCCTCAGCCCAACGCAGCTTCTCAAACAGCCACAGCCGGGCGTCCACCCTCAGCCGGCGCATCCACTCGCGTTTGCGTCTGCGCTGGAGCCCCGACTCCCTCACCGCCCTCTCCTTCCGCCCTTCGATGGAGTGGTCGAACGGCCTGACCCACTCGCGCAGGCAGAGTGCCACCTTTGACGATGACCCCTTCGAACGTTATGGCGTGGACAACACCGACGACGTCTTGGCACAAGCTTTCCGCAACGCTCCCTCTGCCTCCTCCTACGCCCCCACCGGCCTCGATGACTTTTTGGTCAACATCAATCAGCGCACTACGCGGGGCAAGAGCCGCAGCCACACCATGGACGGTACGCTCGAACTTACCCGACGCATCGGTACTTCGGGACGCAACATCTCCCTCGAAGCGCGTGGAGGCTATTCGAAAACGGACAACTTTACCCACGCGCGTGCCGATCTCTTCACCCGCCGTACGAACACCACGGGGAGCTATCTCTCCAACGACGGTACCCACCAGTTTACCGACAACACCTCGAAGTCGTGGAACTACCGCTTCGGAGTCACCTATGTGGAGCCACTCGCGGGTAAGCTCTTCGGCGAACTGCGCTACAACTATCAGCACCGTTTCACCGACTCCGACCGCTCCCTCTATGACCTCTACCCCCTCACGGGCTACACCTCCCTCTCTGACTTCATGGCGCAGCACCAGGAGTATGGCTCCCTCTCACAGGTCTACCGGATGGGGCGCGATGCCCTCATGTGGATGGATCCTGCGCAGCTCCTCAATCAGGTGAACGCCACCGATCTCTATGCCGCTGTGCGCGATGCGCAAAACTCACAGTATGCCACCTATAATTATTATACCCACAACATCACCCCACGCCTGCGTTTCACCACCGATGCCGTGCGCTTCTTCGTGGGACTGGGCATCACCACCGAGCGCACCCGCCTCGACTATGAGCGTCCCCTCCTCGGACGCCTCGACACCGTGCGCAACGTCTTGACCCTATCTCCACAGCTGCGTTTCCGTTACAACTTCTCGAAGACCCGACGGCTCGACATCAACTATCGCGGTTCATCTACGCAGCCTTCGATGACCAACCTCCTCAATGTGGTGGACAACTCCGACCCGCTCAACATCTCGGTGGGCAATCCGGGATTGAAACCCTCGTGGAACGACAGCTTCCGTGCCAGCTACAATGGATACAACGCTGAGACACAGCGCGGCCTGATGGCCAACTTCAACTTTGCGCTCACACGCAATGCCATCACCAACCGCCTCATCTACGATGCTGACCGCGGACGTAGCTTCACCCGTCCAGAGAACATATCGGGCAATTGGAACACCGATGGCGGACTGACCTACAATATGCCCCTTGACGCCTCGCGCCTCTTCACCCTCTCCACCGCCACCAATGCCTCCTTCGTGCGCTCCGTGGCCTATGTGTCCGGCCGCAGTGCCACGACCGCCACATCCTCCTCCTCCGGTTGGACGGCCGATGCCCCGACCCTTGCGGCGGTCAATGCCCTTTTCCAAGAGACAACGGCAGCCCGCAGCGTGGCGCGCACGCTCAACCTCTCCGAACAGCTCGACCTTGCCTATCGCCGCACCACGTGGGACATCGCCCTCAATGGCCGGGTGAACTATCAGCACGCCCGAGCCTCGTTCAGCACAAACGGCGATCTCGACACCTGGACCTTTGCCTACGGCACCACGTTCAACCTCAACCTGCCCTCTGGCCTGAGTCTGTCCACCGACCTCCGCATGCAGTCACGCCGAGGTTTTTCCGCCGCGGCGATGAACACGAACGAGCTGCTCTGGAATGCCCAAGTCTCACAGTCCCTGCTCCGCGACAAGACCCTCACCCTCAGCCTGCAATTTTACGACATCCTCCAGCAGCAGAGCAACATCTCGCGGCAGATCTCTGCCACCATGCGCTCCGATTCGTGGAACAATGCCATCAACTCCTACGTCATGTTCCACGTCATCTACAAACTCAACATCTTCGGAGGCAACAAGGGTGCGCAGCATCCCGACAACCGTCCCGACGATGACCGCGGACGTGGCCGTCCCGATGGCCCTCGCGGCAGCGGCATGCCCATGGGGCCGCCTTCTGGCCGTGGCCCCGGTGGCGGTCCTGGTGTCCCGATGGGGTGGTGATGTGCCTGGCTTCCGCCTCCCCCCTGACGGGCTGCGTGCTCCTGCCCCCTCTTTGCGGCTGTGATGCCGTCCCTTTCTGGCCCGTTGTCCTGCCCGGTTACATAAGACTGTGCAGTCGGTGCAATGCGGGTCAGTCCAGCCTTCGAAAAAACACCGCGGAATCGTGCGTACGGTTCCGCGGTGTCGTTCAAACAACTCCGCGGTGTCGTGACGACGACACCGCGGAGTTGTTTGACAGTTTAGTGTGTTGGTTATGAGGGTTGTGTGCTGTGTTTGATCTGCGTTGTGCAGGCGTTTGGTGTCAGGATGGTTCAGATGAGCGGGATGCCGAGGGATTTGCATTCGCGGCGCATCTCTTCCGGCCAGATGGAGGCTTGGATTTCGCCCACGTGTGCCTTTTGGAGGTAGTACATGCACAGGCGGCTCTGGCCGATGCCGCCACCCACGCTCAGCGGGAGCGAACCTTCGAGCAGGCGGCGGTGGAAGTATAGTTCCGCACGCGCCTCCTGACCACTCTCGCGGAGTTGACGGAGGAGGGCTTCGCGGTCCACGCGGATACCCATCGAGGAGAGTTCAAAGGCGCGGCCTAGGACGGCGTTCCATACCAGCAGGTCGCCGTTAAGACCCGGCAAGCCGAGGCTTGAACGGGTGGAGTAGTCGTCATAGTCGGGTGCGCGGAGGTCGTGGGGTTGTCCGTCGGCTAAGGGGCAGCCAATACCGATGATGAAGACCGCACCATATTCTTGCGTGATGGCATCTTCGCGCTCTTTGGCAGAGAGGTTGGGATATCGCTGACGCAACTCCTCGGCGTGGATGAAGGTGATGTGTTCCGGCAGTTGGGGGCGGAGCTGCGGGAAGCGCTCGCACACCAGATATTCCGTGCGTTGCAGGGCGGCATAGATGCAGCGTACGGTGCGTTTGAGGAAGTCGATCGTGCGGTCCTCAGGGCTGATCACACGTTCCCAGTCCCACTGGTCGACGTAGAGGGAGTGGAGGTTGCCCAGCTCCTCGTCGGCGCGGATGGCGTTCATGTCGGTATAGATGCCGTAGCCCACGGGGATGTTGTAGTCTGCCAGGGTGAGGCGTTTCCATTTGGCCAGCGAGTGCACCACTTCGGCGAGGGCATCGCCTAGATCTTTGATGGGAAAGTTCACCGCGCGCTCCGTGCCACTCAGGTCATCGTTGATGCCCAGGCCGCGGAGCACGAATAGGGGTGCCGTTACGCGGCGCAGGCGCAGGCCGGTGGAGAGGTTGTCGGAGAAGAAGTCCTTGATGACCTTGATGCCCTGTTCCGTTGCGGACAGGTCGAGGAGGGGGGTATAGCCCTTCGGACGGATGAGATAGCTCATTGTTGTTGTTGCTGATTTGTGGACACATGCGCGAGGAATAACCTCGTTTTCTGTCTATATGTTCGTTTTGTGCTGCAAAATTACAACACTTGTGCTGTGTGTCCAAGCTGAAACTGACTTTTTTCATCCGACGGGGTGTTTTTCTTGACGGCTTGTCAGTTTCGACGATGCCCTTCGGGCACACAATGCCCCCGACACCTTGCGCTGTGTTGCAGGATGTCGGGGGGATTTGTCCCGTGCCTTTCTTTGAAGGAGCATGGGGCTGTGGATGGAGGGGGCGCGCCGTTGCCGGTCACTCCTCGCCCTTGAAGAGGGGATCCCAGGCAGGGAGGAGGGTGGGTTTCTGGTCGAGGAGGCGTAGTGTGGCCTCAGGGACGTATTTCTTTTCCACGACGAGGCGGAACATGTATTCGTTGAACCACTCATCGGTCATGATGAGGTGTCCGCCAACTCCGCTGTTCGGTCCCCAGGAGTTCTCCACCTTCCATTTCTTGGGGATGCTGTCGGCTTCGAGATCCACTGCACAGAGGGTCATGGCGTGGCTCGATGCGGAGGCGAAGGTGCGTATGCGGTCGGCCTTGTTCATGGGAAAGTCGGTGCTGAACACGGATGCGTAGTCATAGTTGTTCAGGCTGAGGATTCCGGACTTTCGGTTGAAGAACTTGCCCACATCGCAAGAGAAATACATCCGGACGCTGTCTTTGATACTGGCGATGGCCATCTGCTTGATCTCCTCGATGGGTAGGTTGAGGTAGGTCCAGTTGTGGCCGTCGTAGGCGTGCCGGTCGAGATCGATGGCATAGGTTTTGTGGTACGGCCGTGTGGGGTCGTTCATCAGCAGGACGTAGTTGTGGAGCAGATCCCAGCCTACGAATCGGCGGTAGAAGCTGAGGGGCGTGAACTTTTCGCGGCGGATGGGGCGTCCGGAGTCGTCTTTTACGGTCCAGGTGAACTCGGTGGGCGGTTCGCCAAGACAGGCGGTGAGGATGCGGTAGACAACGCCGAGCATGTCGGTCTTTCGGGCTTCCAGTTTTGCACCGCGCTCACCGGCGGCATAGGCGCGGCGGAGGGTGAGGCCGTATTCGCGGAGCTTGAGCGAGAGGATCTGTGCCATCTTGGCCGTGTTGTTGGCGTTGTAGCTCTCAGGCATCACTTCGGCGGGGACGGCACCATATTTCGTTACGATGTCTTGCACGCCGGTGAAGGTCCCGCCATCGGAGATGGGATTTTTGAACAGCCATTCCACCGTCTTGTCGCTCATGGGGCGGTTGGCATAGTCGATGACGGATTGGAGGAAGAGGTTGGCCTTTTCAAGCTGGTCGTAGAAGGAGTTGTAACTCTGCGAGAACTGGAAATCCCGAAGTTTCTGCTCTTTGATGACGTGTGCACGCATCACGTTCAGTCCGGTGAAGAGCCAGCATCGTCCAGAGGCGGCTTGGTCGGTGATGCCTTTGGTGGGTGCTTCGTGGGAGAAGTAGGTGTCATTGACCTCGGAGGTGTTGGGCAGGGTGGCGAGGGCATCGATGCCGTTGACGATGAGGGCATTTTGGATGGCCTTCGTGGCCTTGGCACGGCTCTGCTGATTCTTGAAGCGTGTGAGCATCTCGGGGGAGATGCTGCCGCTCTGAGCCATCATCGCAGCAGGGGCAGCAAGGAGGACGAGGGAGAGGAGAAAGGATTTCATGGAGGAGTTAGACGGATAAAAGAGTAGATGAATAGACGGGTTGAATGGGGGATTGTGGCATAGGGGATCGGCGGATGGAGCCGGTGAACAGGGTGCTCGGGACTGTCTGTCTCACCTCTTGTGCTTCGCAGCTCCTGTTCTTTTATCCCTCGATGCCTTAGATCCACCCCTCTTTCCGGTACCATTCGATGGTCTCGGGAACGCCGCGATGGAGGGGCCATTGGGGGTTGAAGCCGAGCTGTCGGCGTGCCGGGGTGATGTCGCACCGCCAGTTACGCTGGCTGAGGATGTGGTATTTGTCCATGTTGAGGGGCGAGGCCTTTCCCGTGAGGCGGCAGAGGTGTTCGTTCACCCGGCAGATGGTGCGCAGCACCCACAGCGGTGCGGTGATGTGGAGCACGCCCTTGATGTGCATGGCCTTTTGGAGCAGATCGCTGAAAGCCCGGCTGCTGTAGTCGTGCCCGTCGCTGAGGAGGTAGGTCTGTTGCGAAGACCCTTGGGTGAGGGCGAGGAAGCAGGCGTCCACGAGGTCACGCACATAGATAAAGGTGATGACCTGAGGTTGGAATCCTGCGCCGAAGTCAATGTGCTTCTGTATCGTCTGTGCCATCAGAAAATAGTCGCGTTCGCGCGGCCCGTAGACCCCCGTGGGCCGGAGGATGACGTAGTTCAGTCCTGAGATGCGGCGGAGTGCTTCCTCGGCGGCAAGTTTGGAGCGTCCATAGTCCGTGTTAGGCTGTGCGGTCTGCTCGATGCTGAGGGGGCGGTAGCAGTCCGGGGCGTTGCGTGGAGCGGAAGGTATTGGACGGTCGCCGATGTTGCCCATCACGCTGAGGCTGGACAGGAAGACGAAGCGTCCGCGGAGCATGTCGAGTTCGAGGAGGATCTGTGCCAGATGCTGTGTGCCCAGGTGGTTGATGCGGTCGAAGGTGGCACGGTCAGGAGCTTTCGTTGCTCCGGCGGCATGGATCACGTGGTCGAATGCCCCGTGCTGTTCGCGGTGGCGGCGGAGCTGCTCGCGGAGGACGGCCTCGTCTTCGAGGTTGAGTTCGATGAAGTGGGTGCGGGGGTCGGGAAGGTAGTGTCGTGAACTTCCTTTGCGCACCGCTGCCCACACCTCATCGCCACGCTCGAGGGCGTGGGCCACGAGGAAAGAGCCGATGAAGCCTGAGGCTCCGGTAATGAGGAGGGTCATACAATATAGATTAGGGTCAAGGGCGGGCGGTCAGTCGCGCAGGCCGAGCAAATGCTTGGCAAGGGGGAGGACGTAGCGGTTGAGGAGGAAGTCGTTGAGCTGATGTCCGCCTTCGAAGATGCTGCTGTGTTCTGCGCCGTAGTGCTCGATGAAGGCTTCGCGGAAGTCCACGCGGTGGTCTTCACTGCCGAAGAGCCCCCAGACCAGTGCGCGGTCATCGGGGGTAATGCCGCGGAAGGTGTTCTTCTCCAACGTGCGGAACTCGCTGATCATCTGTTGGTCTACCTTAAATTCGTGGGCACCATCCTCGCGCTTGTTGCGGAAGGCTTGACGTCCGAGGCCGCCAAAGGTGAGCATCCGCGACATCTGAAACGAGGGGTTGACCAGGATGCGTGGGAAGCCACGGAGCTGTTCGGCGTAGAATGCGCCCATCGAGGTGGCGATGATGAGGTCGGGACGCACTTCCCCTACGAGCTGACGCAGGAAGACCATGGCGGTAGCGGGACTGACGGGGACGTCGGGCGCAATGACCTGCACTCCTTGCCGGTAGAGCATCTGGCGCAACATCTGGGGAGTGCCGGAATTTCCGCTCGACGCGAAGCCGTGGATATAGAGGATGGTAGACATAGGGCGCGTAGTTATTTTTCCAATTTCCACTCTGCGCCGTCCTTCGTGTCCTTCACGGCAAATCCGAGGGCGGCGAGGTGATCACGGATCTGGTCGGACGTGGCCCAATCCTTCGCGGCTTTGGCTTTGGCACGGACATCGAGGAGGAGGTCCATCGCGCCGGCAAAGGCTGCCTCGCGTTCGGCATTCCCCGCTTCGGTTTCGGCGCGGAGTCCGAGGATGTCGTGGACGAAAGTGCGGAAGATGCGGCGCAGGGCGTCCAGCCCCTCGGGGGTGATCTGCTCATTGCCGTGGGCAAGGGCGTTGATGGTGCGTGTGGCTTCGAAGAGGTGGCTGATGAGGATGGGGGAGTTGAGGTCATCGTTCATCGCTTCGTAGCAGCGGCTTTCGAGGTCGGCGGCATAGGCCTCGGTGTGTGTGCCATTGGCCACGGGGGTGATGCGGTCAAGCTGACGAAGGGCATCGAAGAGGCGGTCCAGTCCCTTTTGCGAGGCTTGCAGTGCCTCGTTGCCGAAGTCGAGTGTCGAGCGGTAGTGGGCTTGGAGGATGAAGAAGCGGATGGTCATCGGCGAGTAGGGCTGTGTGAGCAACTCGTGCTGGCCGGTGAAGAACTGGTCGAGGGTGATGAAGTTGTTGTAGCTCTTGCCCATCTTCTTACCTGCGATGGTGATCATGTTGTTGTGCATCCAGTAGCGCACCATGGCGTGCTTCTGTGAGGCCACTGCTTGAGCGATTTCGCACTCATGATGGGGAAACACAAGGTCCATGCCGCCGCCGTGGATGTCGAACTCCTCGCCGAGGTATTTGCGCCCCATGGCTGTGCACTCGCAGTGCCACCCCGGGAAACCTTCACCCCAGGGTGAAGGCCAGCGCATGATGTGTTCGGGCTGGGCATGCTTCCAGAGTGCAAAGTCGACCTGGTTGCGCTTTTCGCCCACGCCATCGAGCGCGCGGCTCGCATCGCGCACGTCTTCCAGGTTGCGGCCGGAGAGGACGCCGTAGTGGAAGTCCCGGTCATATTTCACCACATCGAAGTAGACCGACCCATGGCTTTCGTAGGCATAGCCGGCATCGAGGATTTCCTGCACGAGGCGGATCTGCTCAATGATGTGTCCGGAGGCGTGGGGCTCGATCGAGGGAGGCAGGACGTTGAGGCGGTCCATGGCTTGGTTGAAGCGGCGGGTGTAGTATTGTGCCACTTCCATGGGTTCGAGCTGTTCGAGGCGGGCTTTTTTTGCAATCTTATCTTCGCCCTCGTCGGCATCATGTTCGAGGTGTCCCACATCGGTGATGTTGCGCACATAGCGCACCTTGTAGCCGATGTGTTGGAGGTAGCGGAAGAGGAGGTCGAAGGTGATGGCGGGGCGGGCATGTCCGAGGTGGGCATCGCCATAGACTGTGGGGCCGCACACATACATCCCCACCCGTCCGGGGGTGAGGGGTTGGAACTCTTCTTTGCGTCGCGAGAGGGTGTTGTAGATATTGAGGGTTTGCATGATAAGTCTTTCGTGTAGAGCTTTCTGCAAAAATACGCAATCCCTCGGTAACGGCCAAGGGATTGCGCAGTTTTGGTGCTCCTGAGTGGGGGTAAGGTGTGTCGGGGGCCGGTTTGTCCCGCTGGTGTGTCTCGGTCAAATCAGGTGCCGGGCGATGCGCCAGGCACCTCGTCCCCCGCGGGCCGTGTGGTGACGGAGGAAGGTTGCGGCGGTGCGGAGCACGAGTGCTGTGCGCAGTTCGGGGAAGGGGAGGTCGCGGGCCAGCTGTCGGTCGAGGTCGCTCCGCCCTTCGCGGTGGAGGAGTCCGCGCACCACCTCGCGGCGGAGGTAGAGGGCGCGTAGGGCGGAGGCTGTGGCGGTACGGTCGATGGCGGCTGCTGCGCGTAGGTCGGTGCGCAGGGCGTGGAAGGCGGTGCGCAGGGCGTCAAACTTCCCGCTCATCGAGCTTCCTGTCAGTCCGGCAGGATGCTGGTAGATGCGGTGGTGCACAGTGTCGTCCCATGCTGGCTGCGGATCGGCAAGGAGGAGGCGTAGGCCGAGTTCATAGTCGTTCCAGCAGGGGAGACGTTCGTCCCAGCCTCCCACGTCAAGGAGGAGGCTTCGGCGTGCCAGGAACGACTGGGTGGAGACGATGCTTGCCAGGAGGTGTTCGGCCGCTGTGGGGCGTGCCCATCCTGTGCGCACGCGTTCTGTGCCGTCGGGCATCACCATCCGCGTGCGCGTTGTGACCCATGCCGCTCCTGCGGTTTGGGCAGCGCAGAGGAGTTGTTCGACAAATCGGGGCGACATCTCATCGTCGTCATCGAAGAAGGCCACCCATTCCCCTCCGGCGGCCCGCAGCCCGCGGTTGCGGGTGGCGCAGACTCCGGGGAGGGGCTGGTCGATGAGGCGGCACGAAAGCCCCTCATCGGGGCGATGGTGTGCCTCGACCCACTGGCGGACACGCTCGCGCGACCCATCGGTCGAGGCGTTGTCCACGATGATGAGTTCGAGGGGGCGGTGGGTCTGTGCCGCCAGGCTGTCGAGTGAGCGTTCCACCCACGCCACACGGTTGTGGACGGTGAGGATGAGGGAGACTAAGGGCATGTTTATGTGTTCGGCTACGGTTAGAAGGGCGTTCGAAGAGGGAGTCAAGCATATTCGAGCACCGGGCGCGCGCCCATGAGGGCGGCCTGTGCATTCTCAGCCAGCGATTCGAGTTCGTTTTCGCCAGGAAAGACGTGGATGGGTGCGAGGTATTCCACGCGGCGGCGTATGCCCTCCACCACGCGCTCGGCACGGGCCACTCCTCCGGTGATGAGGATGGCATCGACGCGTCCACAGAGGACGGCACCTTGGGCGGCGATGGCTTTAGCCACCTGATAGGTCATGGCATCGAGGACGAGGCGGGCGTGGTCATCGCCTGCGGCAATGCGGTTCAGCACCTCGCGCACATCGGTGGTGCCGAGGTGGGCATTCAGACCCGCCTGCCCCACGATGCGCGCCAGGAGTTCGCGTTCGGAGAATCGGCCGCTGAAGCAGAGGCGTATGAGGTCGGCGGAGGGGAGTGTGCCGGCGCGCTCGGGCGAGAAGGGGCCTTCGCCATCCAGCCCGTTGTTCACATCGATGGTGCGTCCGTGTTCGTGGGCTCCAATGGTGATGCCGCCGCCGAGGTGGGCGATGATGAGGTTGAGGTCTTCGTAGCGGGTGCCGTGGGCTGCGGCATATTTCCGCGCGATGGCACGCTGGTTGAGGGCATGCCAGATGCACACGCGCTCCATCAGGGGCGACCCGCTGAGGCGGGCTTCAGGCGGCATCTCATCGGCTACTTCGGGATCGGCGATGAGGGCATGGCAGTGGGGCTGGTGTGCGGCGAGTTCGGCGGCGAGGTGGCAGCCGAGGTTGCACACATGCTGCCGCATGGCGGTGCGGGTGTCGCGGAGCATGGCGTCATTGACGGCATAGATCCCCGCGGGGATGGGGTGGGTCAGTCCGCCGCGGGCGATGATGGCGCGGAAGTTGAGGGCGAAGTCTGCGGCGTGGAGGGCAGCCAGGAGATCGTCGCGGCGGCGCGGGAGCTGGGCGAAGGCATCGGGATAGGGCGCAAGATCCGCCGGGGAGTAGGAGATGGAGTGCGTCAGGAGCGGTTCGCCATCACGAAAGATGCCGAACTTCGTGCTCGTTGAGCCGAGGCTGAGGGTGAGGATCATAGCAGGAGAGAGGTTTTTGCGGGGTGGACTGTTCCGACTATTTCGACTGTGCTAAGGCCGCCACGGCGAGGCTGAGGATTTTCGTCTCGATGGAATCACCGCGGGAGGTGAGGACGATGGGGCATTGCGCCCCGCAGAGGAGACCGGCGGAATGGCCATCGCCGAAGAATTGGAGGGTTTTGTAGAGCAGGTTGCCTGCTTCGAGGTCGGGGAGGACGAGGATGTCTGCCACGCCTTCGAGCGTGGAGTGCAGCCCTTTGGCTACAAGGGCTTCGGCGCTGACGGCACAACAGAAGTCCATTGGACCGTCCATCACCACCGTGCCCCACGTGCCGGTTTTGGCCTCGGCGATGAGACTGCGGTAGTCGAGGGTGAGGGGGTAGCGTTCACTCACCTTTTCGGTGAAGTGGAGGAGGGCGATGCGTGGACGGTCTAACCCCAGGCTCCGGGCCACACCGACGGCGGCGGTGATCTGTGCGCGTCGCTGGTCGAGATTAGGGTGGGGTAGGATGGCGGCATCGGTGAGGATGAGGAGTCGTCCGAGGCGGGCTGGGGCAAACACTGCCACGTGGGTGAGCACGCTGTCGGGACGTCGCAGCCCGAGCTCCTTGTCGAGGACGGCGTGGAGGAGGTCGTCAGTGTTCACCAAGCCCTTCATGAGGAGGTCGGCGCGTCCTTCACGCACCAGTGCCACACTGCTCCGGCATGCCTCTTCCACATTGCCGGCAGGAACGTGCTCCACCCGCGCGCGTTGGGTGGGGCTGAAACGGCGGAGGGTGTCATCGAGTGTTGGGAGGTGGGTGTCGCCCACGAGGAGTACGTGCCCCCAGCCTTCTTCCACCGCGATGAGGGCGGCGGTGAGGCTGTGGGCATCGGCAGGCCGGCAAAGGGCAATGCGCGCGGGGCGTGCCAAGCGGCGTGCCGCAGCATGCAGATCGGGGAGGGAACGGAGCATGGTATTAGATTTTAGACTTTAGATCTGAGATAGGGACTTGGACTTTTCCGACCTTCTCCAACGTCTAACCTCTTATCTTCCGAAACACCTCCCATAGGACTATGCCGGCGGCAACGCTGACGTTGAGGGAATGTTTCGTGCCGAATTGGGGGATTTCGAGGACAAGGTCAGCGGCGTCCACCACGGATTGTTGTACGCCGCGCACCTCATTGCCCAACACCAACGCCCAACGTTCGCCGGCGATGGGTTGGAAGTTGTGGAGCATCACCGACTGATGGCACTGCTCTACCGCAGCAATCTTCCAACCTTCGGAGCGGAGCTGGTGTATGGCGGTGAGGGTGTCGGGGTGGTAGTGCCATGCCACGGCGTCCTCCGCGCCAAGGGCGGTCTTGCGGATCTCGGGCGAGGGGGGAGTGGCGGTGATGCCACAGAGATGCAAGGCTTCGAGGCGGAAGGCATCGGCGGTGCGAAACACGCTCCCCACATTGTGCAGACTGCGGATGTTGTCGAGGACAACGATGAGTGGCACCTTTTCTGCCGCGCGGAAGGCATTGAGGTCGAGGCGGTTCATCTCCTCAACATGGAGTTTTTGGGGCATAGGGCGGTGGGGCTAGAAATCTACGTAGTGGGCTTGGAGGATGGGGCTTGTCCAGTGGCGGAAGGGGACGCCGTAGTGCAGCTCCTCTTCGGGTCGAAAGGCATCGGGCATCTTCGGGGCGCGGATCCCATCGCCCAGCAGGACGGGGCAGCATTCCTCCCAGGCTTCGTCCCAGAGGTCGCGCTCGATGAAGGATTGGAGGGTGCTGCTTCCGCCCTCCACGAGGAGGCTTTGGACCTTGTCGCGGCGGAGGGTGTCGAGCAGGCTGTCGATGTCGGCAAAGGCCTGGAACCCGGCATTGAGGGTGCGCTCGTCCACGGCACCGAGGACGCAGCGGAGGGGGGTGTCTCCGGCCCAGTGACGGACATCGAGGCGTGGGTGGTCGAGCTCGAGGGTGCGATGCCCCACGAGGATGGCGTTGTGGGTGGCGCGAAGGCGGTGCACGTGCATCTGTGTGCGCTCGTCCGATAGGCGGACGGGGCGTGCGGAAGGTGTGCCTTTGGCGTCGAGGGTGCGGCGTCGGTCGATGAAGCCATCGGCACTCGCCGCCCATTTGAGGGTGATGAAGGGTCGGCGTAGGGTGTTGGCGCAGAAGAAGCGGCGGTTGAGGTCGATGCACGCTTCGCGGAGCACGCCCACCGTAACCTCTATCCCGGCAGCGCGCATCATGGCGATACCACGCCCCGACACGGCACCGAAGGGGTCGACACAGCCCACCACCACGCGCGGCACGCCTTGGCGGATGATGAGCTCACTGCACGGCGGGGTTCGGCCATGGTGCGAGCAGGGTTCGAGGCTGACGTAGAGGGTGGATCGGGCGATGAGGGGACGGTCTTCGGGACGCACACTGCGGAAGGCATTGACCTCTGCGTGTCCCTCGCCGGGACGGATGTGGTAGCCCTCGCCGATGATCCGTGCCGTGCTGCCTTCATCTGCAACGAGGACGGCACCGACCATGGGGTTGGGCGAGGTGGTGAGTTCGCCATTGCGCGCCAGTTGGAGACAGCGGCGCATCCAGATTTCGTGGTGGAGCATAGGAGAGCGGTTTGGGGGATGGGCAGTCGGAACGATCGGAGCAGCTCGATGGATCCGGATATTCTGATTAGTCTGATCGTGCTCCGAACGCCCGCACCATGCGGTCGCGGCCATAGCGGTCGGGACGGGTGGTGGCGGTGTGGAGGCCGAGGGTCTCGAAGAGCTGGGCAGTGGGGGCGATGCGGTGGGTGTCGCCCTCTACCAGCAGTGCACCGCCAGGGCTGAGGGCGGAGCGTGTGAAGAGGGCTAAGGCGCGGTAGAAGCAGAGTGGATCATAGTCGGGCACGAAGAGTGCGGTGTGGGGTTCGAAGTCCAGCACATGGGATGCCATCTCCGCCGCTTCACACTGGCGGATGTAAGGCGGGTTGCTCACGATGAGGTCGTAGGGTGCGGCCTGCGGAGCCAGTCCTGCGGAGTTCTTCACCTCTTCGAGGAAATCAACGCAGCGGAAGGCCACCTTTGCGCCGAGCCGTGTGGCGTTGTCGGCAGCGAGGACGAGGGCCTCGGACGAGATGTCCCAAGCTTCCACCGTTACCTCAGGATGTGCCAAGGCCAGACTGACGGCGATGCACCCGCTCCCTGTTCCCACGTCAAGGATTCGGAGTGGGCGGTGGGGCAGCGTGTCGTGCAGGCCGGTGAGTGTCTCGGAGGCCCAGGCCACCAGATCTTCTGTCTCGGGCCGTGGGATGAGTGTGGCTGGGCTGACGGTAAAGTCGTGTCCGCAGAAGTTGGCCGTTCCGAGGATGTACTGCACCGGTTCGCCGGTGGAAAAACGCCGGAGATCTTCAGCCCAGAGGAGTTGGCTGTCGGTATCGGTGGGCGGTGTGCGCCCCAGCAGGAGGTCGGTGTGCGAGAGGTGCCAACGCTCGGCGCAGTAGAGGCGGAGGATGGCCTGTGCCTCGTGCGCCCCATGGCGCGCAGTGAGGAGGGCGCGGAGGGAGGAGATCATGGGAGGGGGGTGAAAACTGTCATTTCAGGGCATCGAGGTCGCGGTAGGCCACCTGCATAAACGCTTGGGCTTTCCGCAGGCGATGCCCTTCGGGATCGGGAGTGGAGCGATCCACATTGCGCGTGGCGAGGACATAGGTCGTGGTCCCTGTGGAGTCGATGTACGTAAAGCCTTCGGGCCAGGCATGGAAGGCACAAGGATGGGTATAGGTCTGCGAGAGGACGTCGCGTGAGAAGCGGAAGTCGGCGTGTGGCAGCCCGAGCTGTCCGAGGAGGGTGGCGGCGAGGTCGGTCTGGTTGCAGATCTGGTCGATGCGGCGATGTGCGCGCACCGCACCGCCCGTCCAGATCATTGGGATATGGTATTTTCGGGTGTCGAATTCGTTGATGTCCGTGGGCCAGCCCACACCGTGGTCGGGGAGGATGACGATGAGCGTGTTGTGCCAAGCGGGCGTTTGCCGCAGGCGTGTCAGAAAGTGGCCGATGCTCTGGTCAAGGTAGTGGAAGGCGTTGAGGTGCTTGTCGGCCAGTGCCTGGTGGGGCACCTCCCAAGGTTCGTGGCTTGACAGGGTGAGGAGGGTTTTGAACCATGGGCGATCCTTCGGGGTGGTGGCGATGCGCCGGGCGAGTTGGTCGAACATGAGGTGATCCGTTACACCCCACACATGGGTCTTTCGCAAGGCCGCCGGGAAGTCCTCATCGCCCCATACGCGGTCGTAGCCCGTGGCGAGGAGGTAGGAGTTCATGTTGGTGAAGTTCTTGTCGCCGCCGTAGAGGAATTCCGTGGCATAGCCTGCACGGCGCAGGGTTGCGGCGAGGGAGGGGAGGACGCGCGACTTGGCAGGCATCTTCATCACGCTCGCATCGGGGAAGGCGGGATATCCGGAAAAGGTGCAGATTGTGCCGCGGTCGGTGCGGAAGCTGTTGGCATAGCAACGGGCGAAGAACACCCCCGTCTGCGCCAGGCTGTCGAGGGTGGGCGTTACGCCCTGCGTACCCTCGGTGCAGCCTACCACGCGGCCGCCGCAGCTTTCCATCAGAATGAGCAGCACATTGGGACGCGAGGTGGTGAGCAGACTGTCGGCAGGGAGGAGGTGGCTCTCTGTGCTGTAGCTGAGGGTGGCAAAGATGCGGTTGGCTTCCTCGGGAGCAAAATACTGCGCCTGCTTTGAGAAGTCGCGCTCTTTGAGCAGGGAATAGAAGAAAGAGAAGACGGGATTGACTGCCGCGTGGTTGAGGTATTGGCGGGAAGAGAAGTAGACCATCCCGACATTGGCCGTTGATTTCCCCACACCTCCACGGATGGCGAGGAAGAGGAGTCCGCCGAGGAAGAGGAGCACGCTTCCGTGGAAGAGGCGCCCTGCGATGGAGGGTGCGGGCGGCCGCGTAGCGGCGGGGCGTGGCATGTAGCTGATGAGCAGGCGCGCGAAGAGGAAGGTGAGCACCACGAAGCCCGCTAAGCCGAGGAGCACGGGGAGTAGCCCCACGCTGTTGGTCGTGCCCGAAGGGTTGTCCAGGTAGGAGAGGCATACAGCATCGAGCTTGAAGCCCCATCCGGCATAGAGGAGGGTATCGACGATGAGGGCGAGGAGCACGAAGGCGGCGATCACCACGGCATAAACCCGGAAGGTGCGCCGCGCCCAACACCCTGCACCGTCCTGGACATTAAGGGGGAGTAGAAACGCCGCCACCAGACCCAGCCATAGGGGAGCGGAGGCATAGGCCGCCACATTGAGGTCGAGGGGCAGGCCGTGGGCGAAGACTGCTGCTGCATCGCCTATGGCGGGAAAACCGTTGCGGAGGAAGAAGATGATTTTCCCCACCCAGAAGGTGGCGATCAGCGTGCCGTAGAACTTGGCAAGAAAGGCAAGACGTGCATTCACGGGAGGCAAGGGGTATTTATTCGTTTCCGGTGGTTGGGGCGACAGTGGTGGATGGCGCACAGCTTGTCAAAGCTGCTGCATGTCGTTGAGGCGTTTGTAGTAGCCCTCCCGGCGCAGGAGGTCGTCGTGGGTGCCACGTTCTACAATCTGCCCTTCGTGGAGCACGAGGATTTCATCGGCGTGGCGGATGGTGGAGAGGCGGTGGGCGATGGCGATGGTGGTGCGGGTGGACATGAGGCGTTCGAGGGCTTCTTGCACCAGACGTTCGCTCTCGGTGTCGAGGGCGGATGTGGCTTCATCGAGGATGAGGATGTCAGGATTTTTCAGGATGGCGCGGGCGATGGATACGCGTTGGCGTTGTCCGCCCGAGAGGCGGCAGCCACGGTCGCCCACCGGAGTGTCATAGCCCTGCTCGGTGGCCATGATGAAGTCGTGGGCGTTGGCAATGCGTGCCGCCTCCTGGACCTGTTCGAGGGTGGCATTCTCCACGCCAAAGGCAATGTTGTTGAAGAAGGAGTCGTTGAAGAGGATGGCTTCCTGATTGACATTGCCGATGAGGCCGCGCAGGCTGCTCAGCGTGAGGGTGCGCACATCGTGCCCATCGATGAGGATGCGGCCTTCCGAGACATCGTGGTAGCGTGGCAGAAGGTCGACCAGCGTGCTTTTTCCGCTGCCGCTCTGTCCCACCAGGGCCACTGTCTGGCCGCGGCGCACAGTGAAGCTCACCCCGCGCACTACATAGGGTGCCTCGTCCGGATCCCCGCTATGGGGATAGGCGAAGTGCACATTGTCAAACACGATGCTCTCTTCCAGCTGTGGCAGACGGAGGGCATCGGGCTGTTCGACGATGGGGTTGACGGCGTGGAGGATCTTGTTCACGCGCTCCATCGAGGCCATGCCTTTGGGGATGGCATAGGAGGCTTTCGAAAGATCCTTCAAGGGCTGGAGGATACTGTAGAGGATCACCATGTAGAAGATGAACGTCGGGGCATCAATCGGACTGTGGTCGGAGAAGATGAGTGTGCCGCCGTACCACAGGACAAGGACGATGAGGGCTGTACCGAGAAATTCGCTCACCGGATGGGCCGAACCTTGACGGGTGGCCACACGCGATGAGATGTTGCGGAAGTCGTCGGTCGTGCGCTCGAAGCGTGCCTGCATCTTCGCCTCCGCACCGAAGGCCTTGACGATGCGCATCCCTCCGAGGGTTTCTTCGAGCTGCGAGAGGGTGTCGCTCCAACGTTCCTGAGCCGTGAGGCTCGAGCGTTTGAGCTTACGTCCGATCTTCCCCATCGCCCAGCCGATGGTGGGGAGCACGAGGAGGGTGAAGAGTGTGAGCTGCCACGACACATAGAGCAGGGTGGAGAAGTAGGCCACGAGGAGGATGGGATTTTTCACCAGCATCTCAAGACTTCCCATCACCGAATATTCAATCTCGTTGACATCGCCGCTCATGCGCGCGATGATGTCGCCCTTCCGCTCATCGCTGAAGAAGGAGAGGGGGAGGCGCGTGATCTTTCGGTAGACGACATTGCGGATGTCGCGCACAATCCCCGTGCGCACGGGCACCATCGTGGCTACGGAGGCGAAGTAGCATGAGGTCTTCAAACCTGTGGACAGGATGAGGAAGAGGCCGATGAGCAGGAGGGTGGTGCCCCCGCCGTAGACGGCCATCAGCTCTTGGGTGTAGAAGTAGAGGTTGTTGACCACGATGTCCTTCATGCTCTGCCCGGCGGCGTCCCAAGGCACGAAGTCGTAGTGGCGTGTGTCTGTACCGAAGAGCAGGTTGAGCATCGGCACGATGGAGAGGAAGGAGAAGATGTTGAGCACCGCACTGAGCAGGTTGAACAGCAGCGAGACGGCTACATATCGGCGATAGGGGGCGATATAACTCGCCATCATACGGAGGAAATCTTTCATCACGGGGTGCGCGTGCGCGTTAATATCTAAATTAAGGGGGAGTTTCGACAGATCAAAATCTCTTGCAAAAGTACGAAATTCGCCGTGATTGTCGAACTCTGCGGTCTATTCTTTTTCGGATGCTGCTGCTGTCTGCCGCCCATCGTGGCAGCGGAGTGGTTGGTCCCGTGGTGTCATGTGCGCACTTCATCCTGTCCTTTTTGCTCATTTTCGTCCCCTCTCGATGCAGTTAGGGATGGAAAACTGGGGTGCCATGAAAAAAGTACGGAAAACATTTGGCCATTTCCACAAAACATGCTACCTTTGCACTCGCAAACGACAAGGAAGCCTTGCTTCCAAGTCCCTCCACAATGAATCGGGGTGTAGCTCAGTAGGTTTAGAGTACGCGTCTGGGGGGCGTGAGGTCGCTGGTTCGAGCCCAGTCACCCCGACTCAATTTTAACATCGGATGTCTTTGTATTGAAGACATCCGATGCTTTTTTATGACCTAAATATAGGTCGGATCGGTCGAACGGGGAGGTGCCACCATCTGCTCGTTCCCAAGACTCTAAACGATTTTATCAAGAACAACCGCCATCATTGAGGTTACGCCTCAATGATGGCGGTTGCTTTGGTGAGATAAGGGGGCAGTCAATGCAACGATTTATATGATCGGTGGTGGTTTTTGGAGAGAGGTTGATACACCACCGGCTGGCAGGGCGTTAGCCTCGCCGGATCATTTCGCGCATGAGGTCGGCCATGAGGGGCTGCACGGCATTGGCGGCCTGCTGAACCTCTTCGTGGCTCACCTCAACGATCTTGCCCTCAACGCCGAGGTCGGTGATGATGGAGATGCCGAAGGTGCGGATGCCACAGTGGTGGGCCACGATGACTTCTGGCACGGTGCTCATTCCCACGGCATCGCCGCCAAGGATATGGTACATCTTATATTCCGCAGGCGTCTCAAACGTGGGACCCGAAGTCCCCACATACACTCCTTCCACGTGGGCGATGCCCTTTTCGCGGGCGATGGTGCGCGCCAAGTCGAGGAGCTGCGGATCGTAGGCCGCGCTCATATCGGGGAAGCGGGGGCCGGTGGGGAAGTTTTTGCCGCGAAGGGGATGTTCGGGGAAGAAGTTGATGTGGTCGGTGATGAACATGAGGTCGCCAATCTGAAACTCAGGGCGCATGCCCCCCGCGGCGTTGGAGACGAAGAGGGTGCGGATGCCCAGCTCGTACATCACGCGGATGGGGAAGGTGACTTCCTTCATCGTGTAGCCTTCATAGTAGTGGAAGCGTCCTTGCATGGCCAAGACGGGGCGACCGCCGAGGGTGCCGAAGATGAGGCAGCCGGAATGCCCCTCCACTGTGGAGAGGGGAAAGTGGGGGATGTCGGCATAGGGAAAGCGGTCGATCACCTCGATCTCTTCGGCCAGACGTCCGAGGCCGGTGCCGAGGATGATGGCGGTGGTGGGACGTTGGGAGGTGTGTTGGCGGAGCCATTCCGCCGTTTCTCGAATTTGAGTAAGCATAGTGTCAGAGAGAGCGGTTATAGGGTTTTGGAGATGGTGTTGAGACGATGGGGTGCAGCGTTGCGCGGAGCGCATGCTCCAAACTCTGCTGTCCATCGAACAGGAATTGTGGTGCGATGGCGATAGGCTGCATCTTTTGGCGCACCTTAGGGGGGAGTGTCAGTTGCTGAAGTCGTGTCCAGTCTTTTTCGGTGGTGAAGATGGTGGGATGGCGTTCGCTTGCATGGCTGATGCGTTCGGCCTCTGCGGGCGAGAAGGCATGGTGGTCGGCAAAGGCCATGTGTTCTATCTCGATGCCTTGTGCACGGAGGTGGACAGCGAGGGGCTCGGGATGGGCAATGCCTGTGATGAGGAGGGCGGAAGGTGTGTGGGCCACCGCGGTATAGGCAATGGTGGTGAAGAGGATCTGCTGCTCGGAGTGCGGGTTCAGCTGCCGGACGATGGCTGAACGCTCTGCCTCGGTGAGTGTGGGTGGACACTTCGTCACGATGATCAGGTGTGCACGGCGTGCTCCGCGGCGTGCTTCGCGCAGCCGCCCCATGGGCAGGAGATAGTCTGCGGTATAGAGGTGGGCATGCTCGGTGAGGAGGATGTTGAGGTGCGGACGCACATGGCGATGCTGGAAGGCATCGTCGAGGACGATGGCATGAAGATCAGGATGGGCATGGAGCAGGTGGCCAATGCCTTGGCAGCGGTCTTCGCACACCGCGCACACCACGCGCTCCTCGGGCAGCTTGCGCCGCATTTGGAGCGGTTCGTCGCCCACACCGGTCACGTCATCGGTGGTGCTGACCCACCGGAAGCCCCGCGTGTGTCGGCCGTAACCTCGCGAGAGGATGGCTACACGTGCAGAGGTTATGTCGAGGAGCAGGCGCACGATGGCTTCGGTGTGCGGTGTTTTCCCCGTGCCGCCTACGGCTAGGTTGCCCACTCCGATCACGGGGCAAGGAAATTGTCGCTGAGGCAGAAGTCCACGGTCAAAGAGGGCATTGCGCAGGCGGGTGATGCCGTCAAAGAGGGCAGCGAGGGGAAAGAGCAGGCACTTCATCGGAGGTTGGGGAGGAAGAAGATCCGCGCCTGCATGCGGTCGTTTTGATCCATGTGGTGGAGGAAGGTGAGCGGTTCATAATAGACACCAAGGGCGGTGCGGAGCTTGCGTTCGAGATAGTCGTCTTTGCGTCCCGAGTCTTGGAGGTCTTCCAGCCATGTCTTGGCGGCGGGGTAGGAGGTGGTGGCGTAGTCCTTCACCTTGGCCAACTGTGCGGCGTGGGCAATGGCTGCATCGAGACCTCCGAGGCGATCCACGAGGCCGATCTTCAGTGCCTGCTGTCCTGTCCATACGCGACCTTGCCCAATGCTGTCCACATCGGCCAGGTTCATCTTCTTTCCGGCGGCGGTGCGCCCTTCGGCCACGCGGGTCAGGAAGAGGCGGTAGCCTTGATCCACATGGGCTTGAAGGGCTGCCCCTTCGGCGGCGGAGAAAGGACGCCCCATGGCTCCGAAGTCAGAACTGGTGTTTGTTTTCACCACATCGAAGGAGAGCCCCAGTTTTTCGGTGAGGAGCTGCGAGGCATCGGGAATGCGGGCAAAGATGCCGATGGAACCGGTCAGCGTGGTGGGGTCGGCAAAGATGGTGTTTGCTCCGCAGGCCATGTAATACCCCCCCGAGGCTGCCATACCGCTCATCGATACGACCACGGGTTTTTTCTTTTTGAGGAGCTGGATGGCGCGCCACATCTGCTCGCTGGCGTAGGCACTGCCGCCTCCCGAATTGATGCGGAGAACCACTGCCTTCACCTGCTTGTCATTGGCCAATGCATCGAGGTCTTCCACCACGCGGCTGCCCACGATCTCTTCGTCCATGCCCATGAGGCGTCCTGTGCCCGCCACATCGACAATAGCTCCCGAAGCATAGTAGACGGCCACTTTGTCGGATGCAGAACTCCCCTCCGCAGCTTCTGTGAGGGTGGGTGGGGTAACGAGATTGAGCTTCTTGCCGCCGATGCGCTGACGCAGGCGGTCGCGCACTTGGTCGGCATAGGCCAGCCGGTCCACGAGTTTGAGGCGTTGAAACTCCTGGCCAACGGACAGTGCCACATAGCGGTTGGCATAAGCGTTGAGGCTGTCGGCCGAAAGGCGGCGCGAGGCACCCACTGCCTTTACCACGCCCTGCCAAATATCGTTGACAAAGGCCGACACCTGCGTGCGGTTGGCCTCGCTCATCTCGGTGAGGATATAGGGCTCTACGGCACTCTTGAACTTGCCCACCTTGAACACCTGCATCTTCACACCGATCTTTTCGAGCAGCCCGGTGTAGAAGATGGGCTGGCTGGCAATGCCGTGCCAGTCGATATTGCCCGAGGGGTTGAGCATCACCTCATCGGCCACGGAAGCCACATAGTAAGCACCCTGAGTGTAGTGGTCGGCATGCGCCACGATGAACTTGCGGCTCTTCTTGAACTCTGCGAGGGCCGCGCGGAGCTCTTCGAGGATGGCGAAGTCTGCTCCGAGGAGACCGCCGTCAAGGTAGATGCCACGCACATGCTTGTTGGTGGCTGCTTCGGCAATGGCGGTTTTGAGTTCATCGAGGCCTTGCACATGGGTCAGGTTGTTGCCAAAGAAAGCGTCAAAGGGATTTTCCGCAGGGGAGCGTTCGATGATTTCGCCCGAGAGGTGGATGCGGAGGATGCTGTCGTCTTTGATGCCAGAGCTGAGCGAATCGATGATGCCCATGGTGATTGTCATGACGATGAGCATGACAACAGCAAAGATGCCTGATAAGATCACGCCAAAGAAGGCGGCAAAGGTGAACTTGAGAAAGTCTTTCATGGAGAGTGTGTATTGTGGAAGGTGACCGGACGGGGCAGATGTGCCCGATGTGCCTAATCAGGCCGATTTACTGCAACACTAGTCCTACGGGACAGTGGTCGCTGCCGAAGATGTCGGCGTGGATGGTGGCTTCGCGGAGTCGGGGGTCGAGGCGGGCGGAGGTGAGGAAGTAGTCAATGCGCCAGCCCGTGTTGCGCTCGCGCGATTTGAAACGGTAGCTCCACCAAGAGTAAGCGCCTTCGAGATCGGGGTGGAAGTGTCGAAAGGTGTCGGTAAACCCGCGGTCGAGGAGGAGGCCGAACTGCTCACGCTCTTCATCGGTAAACCCTGCGTTGCGACGGTTGGTCTTGGGGTTTTTCAGGTCGATCTCGCGGTGGGCGACATTGAGGTCACCACAGAATACCACAGGTTTGTGGGTATCGAGGCGGCAGAGATAGTCGCGGCAGGCGGCATCCCACGTCATGCGGTAGTCGAGGCGGCGCAGTTCGTCCTGTGCGTTGGGCACATAGGCCGTAACGAGGTAGAGATCTTCAAATTCGAGCGTGATGACGCGTCCTTCGCGGTCGTGTTCCTCGTTGCCCAACCCATAGCTGACGCTCAACGGTGGGATGCGGGTGAAGATGCAGGTGCCAGAATAGCCTTTCTTCTCGGCATAGTTCCAATAGCTTTCGTAGCCCTCAAAACTGAGGTCAATCTGACCTGCTTGGAGTTTGGTCTCTTGTAGGCAAAAACAGTCGGCGTCAAGGTGCATAAAGGCTTCTTCGAAGCCCTTTTCGCGGCAGGCGCGCAGGCCATTGACGTTCCAGGAGATGAATTTCATGGGAGAGAATGATTGGGAGTGGAGGGGATTTTGGCCATGTCGGACGTGTCCGATGGCTCCGATCTGTCCAGACCGTAGGATTGCAAAGATAAGCTTTATTTACGTGTTGGCCAAGTTTTGGAGGGCGGAAAGGCATCGAGGCCGCACTCGGCAGATGCAGAGAGCGGCCTCGGGAGAGGTTCAACATGATGTGGTGTGTGGGACTTATTTCGCAGGAGCGATGACGAAGGTGAAGGCGTAATCGCCGTAGTTGAGACGATAGGGGTTGAGCGGCCATGCCCCCCAGCTGTCAATGCACCCCAAACCGATCTGTCGGAGGGCGATGTTGACCACTGAGTAGCGGCGTGGAGTAAGATCGCCGCGATGCATGTGGCGCGCTTCTTTCACGGGGCCACCATCGAGATCCTCAACGCGGTAGTTAAGTGTGGAGCATTCGAGAGGCTGTGTGCCGTAGAAGCTCAGTCCTTCGTCGGCCGTGTTGAGCACGTTCCAGCGTCGAATGTCGGTGCGGTTGCCCGTCTCCTGTGGACGGACATAGCTTCCGAGCTGGTCTGCCACCGCCTGTCGGTAGTGCCCGAGGAACTGTGAGGACTTGCGGTCCTGATAGTTTTCGAGCGGTCCGCGACCGTAGTAGTCGATCACGCCAAATTCCTCTGGCATCACGAGCTGCATGCCGAAGCGGGGAAGCATGGGTTGTTTCTTGCCTTGAGCTTTGAGGCTCTGACTGACGATGAGGCGATCATCGGGGGTGAGGACATAGGTGAGGGTGAGGGCAGCTTCTACTTCGGGCATCTGATAGGTGGCCACGACCTTGCGGTTGCCTCCTTCAAGAGTGTCGGTCAGGCTGGTGAGGTTGAGTTTGGGGTTGCGCCATGCGGCCATCACGTTTTGTAGTCCTGCGCCATAGTCATTGTCGGTCGTGGCGCGCCAGAAGTTGGGACGTAAGCTTTCGCGCTCTTCGAGCATAGGCCGCCCGTCGAGGTCGAGATAGTCCATGAAACCTGTGGAGCGACTGAACGTGACGGTCATGCGTGGCGAACGGAGTTCGAGGCTGGCCAGCGTGCTGTCCTTGGCCACGGAGGCCGGTTTGCTTGCCCCGATCTTACGCTTCTTACCCGCCTGGCTCGGTGCTGTAGCTGTGGTGGCAGTGAGGCTTTCGAGGGTAGGGAAGGTGTAGGTCGAAAGGGGGAACTCCTGCTGGGCTAACACATGGCCTTGGGTGAGGATGGGATCCTGTGTGATGACGTATTGGAGCACGAGGTTTCGCTCACGCAGCGTGTCGGTAGGAGCGGTGAAGCCATTGAGGCGTACGGTGGTGGTGCCGAGGGGTGGCACGCACACACTGCCCGCATTGCCCTGCCGGACAACGCGCCCCTCCTCGCGAAGCTCCCAGTGGAGCTCTACATTGTCGATGGGGGCGAAGGTGCGTTCGCTCCGCACGGTGACGATGCCACGCTTCGCATCAAGTTCCGACCAGAGATCTTGGTGCTGATAGCGCACCTCTGCCGCTGAGGGATGGGGCTTGCGGTCGGGGTTGATGAAACCATTGCAGTTGAAGTTGTGGTCGGTGGCGGGATAGCGGCCATAGTCGCCGCCATAGGCAAAGATCTCGCGCCCCTCCTTGTTTTTGCGGCGGATGGCCTGGTCTACGAAATCCCAGATGAAGCCGCCCTGATATTGGGGCTCGCGGCGGATCATGTCCCAGTATTCCTTAAACCCACCCATCGAGTTGCCCATGGAGTGGGCATATTCACACTGGATGAGGGGTCGCCGGTCGGTGCTGCGGAGGAAGTTGTTGCAACCGTCAGGCGAATAGTACATGGGGCAGAATACATCGGTGGCGCGTCCCCATTCGGTGCGCTCATACTGCACGGGGCGTGTAGTGTCCCAGGCTTTGAGGTAGTCGTAGACGCGGTCGTAGTTTTCGCCCGCACCACCTTCGTTGCCCATGCTCCAAATGATCACGGAGGGGTGGTTTTTGAAGGTCTCCACGTTGTTGCGGTTGCGCTCGAGGTGTGTCTGATAGAACTCGGGGCGTTTGGCCAGTGTCCCCTTTCCATAGCCCATGCCGTGGGTTTCGAGGTTGGCCTCGGCCACTACGTACAGCCCCATCTCATCGCAGAGGTCGTACCACCGTGGGTCGTTGGGATAGTGGGAGGTGCGCACGGCGTTGATGTTGTGCTCCTTCATGATGCGGATGTCTTGGCGCATGCGCTCCACACTCACCACATAGCCTCCGTCGGGATCCGTCTCGTGGCGGTTGGTGCCTTTGACCAAGAGGGGCACTCCGTTGAGGCAGAGCTGGGTGAAGGTTTTGCCTTGATGGGGCTGCTTGGCGGGCAGGATTTCAACCTTGCGGAAGCCTACGCGGCGGGCGGTGCTCTCCACCAGTGCGCCCTTCGCATCGAGGTGGTCAATGACGAGGGTGTAGAGATGCGGGGTTTCGGCCGTCCATTTTAGGGGTGTTGCCACGTCCCATGCAAAGTCCGTTGTCCCTTTCGCGGACACGGTGCGGGTCTCGGAGCATACGGCTGTGCCGTCAGGGGCGATGAGGGAGGTGCGGAGGCTGTGTCCCTTAGCCCCCTCGGTGGCTACGCTGAGGGTGAGATGCCCATTGTGGTAGTTGCGGTCGAGGTCGGCATTGAGGCGGAAGTCGGCCACGTGGGCTTTGGGACGCGCATAGAGGTAGACCTCACGCGCCAAGCCCGTGAAGCGCCAGAAGTCCATGTCCTCAAAGTATGACCCATCGCACCAACGCATCACTTGCAGAGCGATGAGGTTCTTGGCACCGGGGCGGAGATATTTGGTGAGGTCAAACTCCGAAGCCACTTTCGCATCCTCGGCATAACCCACCCACTGACCGTTGACCCACACATTGACGTTGCTCGTGGCCGAACCGATGTGGAGCACGATCTGTTCGCCTTTCCAGGTTGCGGGCACTTCGATCTCGCGACGGTATGACCCCGTGAAGTTGTTCTTCTCTTCTACGAAGGGCGGGTTGGGGGTGAACTGGGTGTACCACGCATAGCCGATGTTCTTATAGGTCGGTTCGCCATAGCCGTGGATTTCGAAGAGGCCGGGCACGGGGAAGGTGGTCCACTGGCTGTCGTCATAGTTCGTGCGCTCAAACCCGAGAGGACGGTCGTAGTGGTGGCGGTCAAAGCGGAATTTCCACTTGCCTTCGAGCGAGAGATAGCGGGTGGATGCTGTCTTGTCGCGGCGCAGGGCGAGTTCGGTCGTTTCGAAGGCGAAGAAGGGATCTCGTGGGGAAAGGGTGTTGATGCGGTTCAGATCAGCATTGAGCCAGGGAGTCTTGCTCCATGAGGCGCGGATCTTGGCCACTTCGGCTGCCTTGGCCTTTTCGGTGGGTGTGGGCGTGCCTGTGGCTTGTGCCGCCGCTGTCAGGGGCAGGACGCTGAGGAGCAGGAAGGGGAGATGTTTCATGGTAAGGGAGTAAAGGTGTACATCGGAGAGAAAACGGCAAAATGCTCGGAGTCTCGGACGTTGATCTGAGTGCTCCGGGCATTTTGCTGTGGAGGGACGTTGGGGATTAGCGATTTAGGCCATTGTGGGCAATGAGCCATTCGGCAATCTGCACGGCATTGAGGGCGGCACCCTTTTTGATCTGGTCGCTCACAAGCCAGAAAGTCATTCCGTTGGGGTTGGCCAGGTCTTTGCGGATGCGGCCCACATAGACATCATCGCAGCCTGCGAGGAAGAGGGGCATGGGGTAGTCCTTCTCGGCAGGGTTGTCTTGAAGGGTGAGGCCTTCGCCCTGGGCAATGGCGGTGCGCACCTCTTCCACCGTGAGGGGACGCTCGGTCTCTACCCAGACGGCTTCGGAGTGGCTGCGCATCACGGGCACGCGGACGCAGGTGGCCGATACCTCGATGTCGGAGTGCATGATCTTTTTGGTCTCGTTGTACATCTTCATCTCCTCCTTCGTGTAGCCGTTGTCGGTGAAGACATCGATCTGGGGGATGACGTTGTAGGCGAGCTGGTAGGCAAACTTCTCGACCGTAGGCTCTTCGCCGCGCACGAGCTGTGCCGTCTGGTGGTGCAGCTCGTCCATGGCCACGGCACCGGCACCCGATGCAGCCTGATAGGAGGCCACGTGCACCCGTTTGATGTGCGAGAGCTGCTCGATGGCTTGGAGTGCCACGACCATCATGATGGTCGTGCAGTTGGGGTTGGCGATGATGCCGCGCGGGCGGTTGAGGGCATCGGCCGCGTTGCACTCGGGCACAACAAGGGGCACATCGGCATCCATACGGAAGGCCGAGGTGTTGTCGATCATCACCGCGCCATGACGGGTGATGTCGGCTGCAAACTCTTGGCTCGTGCCACCACCCGCACTGGTGAAGGCGATGTCGATGTCTTTGAAGTCATCGGTGTCGTGGCGGAGTTCGCGCACGGTGATGTCCTTCCCGCGGAAGTTGTAGACAGTGCCTGCGCTGCGCTTCGAGCCGAAGAGGCGGAGTTCATCGATGGGGAAATTGCGTTCGGCCAGTACGCGGAGAAATTCTTGGCCCACGGCGCCCGAGGCGCCCACAATGGCTACGTTCATGAGTGTGCGTGTTGTGAAAAGCGTGTTGAGCGGGAACACATCGACCTCAGTCGGCACGTCTTGCGCCGACCCATTGGCGTGGAGGATGCTCCTTGCTGCAAAAGTAGGGATTTTTGCGGAACTTTCGCGCAAAGGGATAGATTTTTTCTCCCTTTGGTGGCTTTTTTCTGGATGGGAAGGGGATTTGCGATGAGTGGGTGGACGACGGAGGGGCGGTGTGAGGGTTTACTGGCTGTTCTACAACCTGCTATCCGCGCACTTCCACCTCCAAAATCTGTGTGGTCTCGTGAGTGATTGCAGCGCGATGGTCTACGGTTTCGCCCACGAGCCAGAGGATACCTTGGGCATCGGTGAGGACGAGGGCGTGGTGCTTGTCGATACGGGAGCGGTGGCGGTCGGTAAGGTAGTCACTGATGAGTTTTGTGCCACGCGTCATGCCGAAGGGTGCGAAGCGTTCGCCTTCGCGGGGAGGTCGGAGCGTGAGGGGGAGCTGCACGCGGTGGGCATCGAAGGTGGCGCGGTAGGGCGCACGGGCGGGGCGGAAGTCGGGGGTTCGGGCGTAGGTGCGCCATTCGATGTGGGGCGGTGTGCGGTGGGTGGGTGCAATTTCAAGTACCTCGCTGTTGGGAGTTTGTGTTGGCGCAGCGATGGTGGCCATATAGGGTGTGGGTGCGGAGGGTGGTGTGTGCCAGAGTGCCCCTGTGCGGCCGTGGAGCATGGTCTCGATGGCTGCTGCTTCGAACCCTAGGGGGTGGAGCTGTTCGAAGAGCCAGGTGCGTGCCACCTCGGGATTGTCACGGCGGAGGGTGTCGAGGGGGATGATGATGCGGTCGGACGTGCTGCGTGGAGCATAGCGGCGGTCGAGGGTGTCAAGGCCGATGCGGTAGATGGCAGCCGCACTGCGGAGGCGTTGGATTGTGGCGAGGAGCGTGCGGTCAATGGAGGGGTTGAGGTGGCGGAGGAGGGGGAGGATGCGGTGTCGGACGAAGTTGCGGCGGTGGTGGGTGTCGGTGTTGGAGGAATCTTCCACGAAGTGCTCACCGCGTGCAGCTAAGAAGTCGAGGATGTCGCGCCGCGTGCAGTGGAGGAGCGGGCGGAGGATGCGGCGGTCGTTGTCCACGGCCATCCCTGTCAAGCCGCGCAGTCCTGCTCCGCGGAGGAGGTGGAGCAGGAAGGTCTCAATGTTGTCATCGGCATGGTGGGCCACGGCAATAGGGTGGGGGAGGGTGCTCCACCATGCGTAGCGAAGGCGGCGTGCCGCCATCTCTATGCTTTCACCCCGGGCTTGGGCTTCGGCACGGGTGTCAAAATGTTGAACTTCGAGGGGGATTTCAAGGCGTGCGCAGAGCTGCCGCACGAACGCCTCGTCGCGCTCGCTCTCCGCTCCACGGAGTCGGAAGTTGCAGTGGTAGGCGCGGAGGGGAAGCTTCAGGTCGGAGAGGGCAAGGAGCAGAGCCACCGAATCGGCACCGCCGCTCACTCCCACCCCTAATCCGCTCTGGCGGAGGGTGGCGAGGTGAGGAGCGAGGGTGGAGTGGAGGGACGAGGAGAGCATGGCAGAGACTTTGGAAAAAGAAGGGGCATAGGGGAAGCCCGTGTTACCCCCGGTTGGATGAGGTGAGCGCGTATTTTGTCCGCCCGGCAGACCGATGATTAAATTGACCTGCTGCATGAACGTCATTGCAGCGATCGAAGCCTCTCACCTGTCAGGCTGATGTATGTTTCTTGCATCTCCTGCGGTAGGAAGCTCTGGCGGATGCAGGCTTCCCACTCGGGGAGGATGCGCCCAAAGCGAGCGAAGATGTTGTTGCACACTTTTTCATACAGTCCTGAGGTTGTCATCGCTTCGACGAAGTGTTGGCGGGTGAGCTTGCGCTTCTTGCCACAGAGGGTCAGTGCAAGTTCTTCCGTATCCTCAGGAATAACAAGAGCCGTAGACAGCAGGTCATAAGCTGGAGTGAGTTGATATTCGTTGCCTATTGGCGCATAGAGCGAGTAATTCTTGAGGTGCATATCGGCATTACCGATCAGCCACGAAAAGAGTACCTGTTCCCAGTACTTGACAAGATCCAGTTTCGGCACAGAGCTATACTTGGAGATCAGCTTGGCTATCTGCTCGTGTGAGCCTTTGTATTTATACTCCGTCAAACGCTCTGAGAGCTGACACATGTCTTCCATTGGGAGTTTTTCGCCCTGCTCTGTTCGGTCTATGCGACGAGTGACATAGCATAGTTCGCCATCGCTGAAGCGCATCAGGCCATGAGGGACTGTTTCAATTTTGGAGATTTCGGCAAGGTGCATCGACACGTCCTCCAATTCGGGGAGGTGTGGATAACGCTCTGTTTGAGGTTTAAGGATAAACCGTCCCCACAAGCCCACGATGGTAAATCGCTTGGGCGAATTGCTCATCTGGTCAAAGTCGAGAGACAGCTTGGGCTGTACTCCTGTCACTGTGGTCTGCGAACGAACAACCTCATCAGCCAAAGCTCGTACTTCGTTACTCGTATAAGGCAATATCGGAGCTTGGGGCGTCCCAAACAATTTGCGACAACACTTGGCATGGTAATCCACCGCTCCATCAACCAAAGGTTCGTAGCAGTATAGACATCTATTCTTCATCTTCAGTCGCATTTAGTGGTTCGATACTTACCGCTCCAATACAGTCGCGACAACAAGCCAACAGCAACGCCATCCGATCCCTTGCGTCTATCTTCCAATTCTTCTGAGCAATATCTAACAGCCATCCTTCCGGGATAAGTCCGTCAAAGAAGGGATGAAGCGTATTACTTAGGAAAGGTTCTTCTCGCAAAGGCATTGTTAGGCTTATGCCCTGAGCTTCGGGCATAGTCAGATAGCCCTTGTCGTAAGCAAAGGAATAGCCCTCATCACTTTCTGTGAGGATGCCTGCCTTGTGGGTCTTCCAATAAACAATAGCCTGCTTCATACTTCATCTCCTTCTCGTTTCATCGGCACAGGACCACACTCCGACCCGAAGAGCTCGAAGACTTTATTGACTTTGTCGAGCCGGAGCGTGGTCTTCCCCTGCTCCAGTTCACGCACAAAGCGTAGCCCCACTCCTGCTTTCTCAGAGAGGTCTACTTGTGTCAGTTTATATTTCTTGCGCATCTCCTTCACATACTGCGCTATGATTGTCCTCGCTGCCATCTTATATCCATCTACTTGAAGTGTCACACGCTCAATATGTCCCCAAAATTCCGTTTTCAGGTATACGTCCAAGGAGAGGTACTCGTTGGTCTTCTTTTGGGTACATTTTCAAGGCATATCATTGTGCACCTACACTCTTCAAAGCCATTATATACCTTATCAGTGGCAAATATAGTGATTTGATCCCTATTATACCCCTTTTCGGGGGTATAATTTCTAATGAAAGGCGAATGACGCCCAACAGAAAGGGCTATGATCTCCCCCGGTTGGATGAGGTGAGCGCGTATTTTGTCCGCCCGGCAGGCCGATGATGACTTCAGCCAACGAATGGTCGTCTACATCTTCCGGAGCATCCCTTCCAGTATCTCGACGGCGGCGTGTACGGAGGGGACTTGGCTGATGCGGAGGAAGCGGTGTCCACGACGGTCATCGAGGCGACAGCGGCGGAGGTGGGCCGGCTTCATGACATAGTCGAGGATGCGGCCGAAGGTGGCGCTTTTGTAGAAGGGGCTTTCGGCGTTGGCCACGAAGTAGAGGGTCATCTGTCCGGCTTTGAGGACGAGACGTTCTGCCCCGCAGCGGCGGCCGAGGCGGCGGAGGGGCAGGACGCGGAGGAGCTCTTCGGCCTCGGAGGGGAGCGTTCCGAAGCGGTCGAGGAGGCGGGTACGGAAGGCGGAGATTTGCTCATCGCCGGTCAGACCATCGAGTTCGCGGTAGAGGAGCATCCGTTCGCTCGCCCCTGGAACATAGGTCTCGGGGAGGTAAGCTCGGAGGTCGCACTCCACGTTACACTCTGCCACGAAGGCATCGCCGTCGAAGTGGTGGGTGCGCTCGTCGAGTTCATCGGCAAAGAGATGGGCGAACTCTTCCTGCTTCAGCTCCGATACGGCCTCGGAGAGGATTTTCTGGTAGGTCTCGTATCCCAAGTCGGCGATGAAGCCGCTTTGCTCTGCTCCGAGCAGATTGCCGGCTCCTCGGATATCGAGGTCCTGCATGGCGATGTGGATGCCGGAGCCGAGGTCGGAGAAGTTTTCGATGGCTTGAAGTCTCCGCCGGCTGTCGTCGGGGAGGAGGGCGAGGGGTGGAGCGAGGAGATAGCAGAAGGCTTTACGTCCGCCACGCCCCACACGTCCGCGCATCTGGTGGAGGTCGGAGAGTCCGAAGTGGTGGGCGTTGTCGATGAGGATGGTGTTGGCATTCGGCACATCGATGCCGTTTTCCACGATGGTGGTCGAGAGGAGCACATCAAACTCATGGTTCACAAAGTCGAGGATGATCTGTTCGAGCCGCTTTGGATCCATCTGTCCGTGTCCGGTAACCACGCGCGCATCGGGCACATGCTTATGGATCAGGCTTTCGATCTGTGAGAGCGAGGAGATGCGGTGGGTGACGATGTAGACCTGCCCGTTGCGTGAGAGTTCGAAGTTGATGGCCTCGGCGATAATCTCATGTCCGAAGGAGTGGATCTCCGTCTGGATAGGGTGGCGGTTGGGGGGCGGGGTGTTGATGACGCTCAGGTCGCGTGCACCCATGAGGGAGAACTGGAGTGTGCGGGGGATGGGGGTGGCCGAGAGGGTGAGCGTATCGACATTGACGCGGAGCTGGCGGAGTTTCTCCTTCACCGCTACGCCAAACTTCTGCTCTTCATCGATAATGAGGAGTCCGAGATCTTTGAATTTTACCGATTTTCCGATGAGTTTGTGCGTTCCAATGACGATGCCCACCTCACCTGCGGCAAGATCTTTGAGCAGTGCTGAGGTCTGGGCAGCAGTGCGCGCCCGCGTTAGATAGTCTACGCGGACGGGAAAATCTTTCAGCCGTTTGGCAAACGTCTTGTAGTGCTGAAGTGCCAAGACGGTGGTGGGCACCATGACGGCCACCTGCTTGTTGTCGCACACCGCCTTGAAAGCTGCGCGGACGGCAATCTCTGTCTTTCCGAACCCCACATCGCCGCAGACCAGGCGGTCCATGGGGCGGTCGCGCTCCATGTCTGCCTTTACCTGTTGTGTAACGCGGAGCTGGTCGGGGGTGTCTTCATAGGCGAAGGAGGCTTCCAGTTCCTGTTGAAGGAAGGTGTCGGGAGTGAAGGCGAAACCTTTCTCTTCGCGCCGGCGGCTGTAGAGGAGTATGAGGTCTCGGGCGATGTCTTTGAGCTTCTCCTTCGTCTTGGCCTTGATGCGGTCCCATGCGCCTGTCCCGAGGTGGGAAAGACGGGGGGGCGTGCCCTCCTTTCCTTTATATTTCGACACTTTGTGGAGGGCGTGGATGGAGACGAAGATGGCATCGTTGTTCTGATAGGTGATCTTGATCACCTCCTGCATCACCCCCTCGCTGCCGGGGAGGCGTACCAGTCCGGCAAAGCGTCCCACACCGTGGTCCACGTGCACCACAAAGTCCCCCGGCTCAAATTGCATCAGCTCTTTGAGGGAGAGGGCCATCTTGGCGTTGCGGGCGTGGTCGGACCGGAGGTTGTATTTGTGGAAGCGGTCGAAGATCTGGTGGTCGGTGAAGAGGGCGATGCCGGCTTCCTCATCGATGAACCCTTCATGGAGGGTGTGGCGCACGGATTGGAACAGCGGAGCTTCCGCGGCCAGGGCGGCCGCGTCTTGCGAGGTGTCGCTCTCCGTGCGGCATAGCTCATTGATGATTTCTGTGAGTCGCTCGTTCTGCCGCTCCCCGTCGGCGAGGACGAAGGTCTCGATCCCCACGCTGCGGTGGCGGCGGAGGGTGTCGAGGACGAGGCCGAAGTTTTTGTGGAAGAGGGGCTGTGCCCGGGTGCGAAAGACCAGGCGCACACCCGCTTCGTCGGGGCGCGGTGCGAGGGTGATGCGGGTCAGGGGACGGAGGCCGGCGAGGAGGCGTTCGCCTCCGATGAGGCGATGGGTGGTGGAGCACTGTGCGCGGAGTTCGTCGCGGTGCATCTCTGAGGTGGCTGCCGCCACGGCTTCGGCTTCGGCAATGGCCTGACGCGAAAAGCCTTCGGCATAGACACGCTCCACCCGGGTGCCCACGAAGTCGAGCTGGCGCACCACAAGGAGCGTATCCGGAGGGAGGAGCTCGGTAAAGGGGACGAGGCTTTCTTCACCCGCTGCCTGAGCCATTTCGGGGAGGATGCTGACGGTGGGGCAGAGGTCGCGTGAGAGTTGGCTCTGCACCTCAAAGGTGCGGATGCTCTCCACCTCATCGCCGAAGAAGTCGATGCGGTAGGGATAGTCTGCTGCAAAGCTGAACACATCGAGGATGGAGCCGCGGAGGGCATATTCGCCGGGCTCGTAGACATAGTCGCGGCGTTGAAAACCGAGGGTTTCGAGCTGTCGGGTGAGGGGTATGACTTCGTGTTCCTCGCCTTGTGTGAGGTTGAGGGTCAGTTGTCGGACGGTGTCGGGCGGTGCTACGCGCTCGGCCAGGGCATCGGGGAAGGTAACGATGCACAGCAGTTCGGCAGCGTCTGTGGGGTGTGCTTTTCGGCGGGTAAGGCGTGCGAGGAGGTCGGTGCGCAGGATCTCGTTGGCGGCATCGCGCTGTCCGTATTTCACTGCGCGGCGATAGGAGGAGGGCAGGAAGGCCACGGTGTCCTGAGGGAGGAGCTGGCGGAGATCGTTGTAGCAATAGCCGGCTGTCTCTTCGTCATCGAGGACGATGAGAAAGGTGCCGCGCCTCCGGGTGGCGAGGGCGGCCACCAGCATGGCGGGGGCGGAGCCGCGCAGGCCTTCGACGGCCACCCGAGGTTCGCCCTGCACCAGCAGCTGATGCAAGGTGAGCACCTTTGGGTGCCGGACAAAGCGGGGGAGGAGTTCGGGGAGGAGCATCTTGATGGTTGGCGGACTGAGGTTCGTGGGTGGTGTCGGAACCGGATGGTGTGAGATCGGCGATGATGGGTTGCACGCCTTTGTCGCCGGTCTGAGCTTGGGCACAGTGATGGGACGGGCTGGGTGATTTGTCCGGATTGTCCGATGATAAGACAAAAGAGCCAGGAGCACAAGCTCCTGGCTCTTTTGCGGGGAAGTTGGGTTAGAACTTGTAACGGTGATCCACCACTTCGGCCTTTTCATAGAGCTGGCCGAGGAGGGAGTTGAGGTGCTGCATATAGCGCCGTTGGAGCATGGCGGTTTCCTGCTTGGCGTCAAACTTTTCCGTGCCTTGGTTGCGGGCCGTTACGCGCACCAGATAGGCACCGTTGCGGCCAATGATGGGGGCGGACACCTGACCCACCTTGCCCGCAGCCACAGCGGCGGCGAGGAGGGGTTCGGGGAAGCCCACAGCAGGCACGACGGCATAGCTTCCGAAGCCGATGTTGGTGAGTTGATCCTTCACGGCACCCTTCTTTACTGCATCGTCGAGGGTCTTCACGCCGGCAAACTTCTTGGCGGCGGCTTCTCCCTTCTTCACGCTCTTGGCCATGGCGGTGCAGAATTCCTTTACCATCTTGCTGTCGAGGGGTTGGTAGCCTTTCTTGATCACCTTCTCTACGGCTACGACGAGGAGGTGGTTGTTGGCTTCACCCACTTCATAGAGGGGGGAGATGTCGCCTTCCGAGGCGGTGTCGAACACCCAGCGGACGGCATCCTTCGTGCCGGCAATGCCGGGGGTGCCGTAATTGCCGCCACCGATGCGCTGGTTCTGCGTGGCAAAACCGGCCTGCTCCTGAACTTGATAGCCTTCCTTGGCAGCGTTTTTGAGGAACTCAGGGAGGGTGCGGTTGGCAGCGAGGAAGCGGTTGAACTTGCTTACTGCGGCATCATAGGTCACTTTCGAGAAGTTGACGGGCACCTTCACGACGGCGGCCACGACCTTGTCGCGGAACGACTTGCGGTCGAGGACTTGGAGGATGAGTTTCGTGCCGCCGAGTTCAACGGTGGTGTATGCGCCTTTGGCCGAGGCATAAAGCGCTTCGATGAACTTGGCGTTGTCGAGGGTGAGGTCAGTGCTCTCAAACTGCTGGGCGGTGATCCACATCGAGTCGGCGGGGACGCCCACCTTCTTGGCGATGTCGGCATAGCGCGCTCCGGCGTTGAGGGCTTTGAGGATGGAGTCGGTGCGCGCGGCCACGGCATTGGCATCGGCAGCCTGCACGGGGAGGGCGCGGTAGAGGATGGAGTCGGGCTGCTGAGCCTTCGAGATGAGCTTCACGATGTTCATCGTGTTGTCCTGAAGGTTGAGGTAGGGCTTCTTGATGCTGCCCACGCTCATGCTGTCGAGCTGTGCCTGGATGTCGGCAGGATAGACGGAGGTGGGGAGGGGAGCTCCGGAGTAACGTACGCTGCTCTTGCTGGCGTTGATCACAGCGGCGGGGTCGTTGCCGGACTGGAGCTTGTCATAGATGACGTTCATCTCATCGCTGAGGGCTTTCTTGTCGGCTGCGCTGGCTTGTACCGGTACATCGATATAGCGGAGGTTGCGCACCTCGCTGTCGAGGCGGAAGAGCTCTTTGTATTCGTCATAGACAGCCTTGACGTCCGTATCGCTCACGGGAGCTTCTTTGTCGCTGATGGCGGCAAAGGGGAAGGCGGCCACTTCGGCGTTGGCGGTCTGTGTGCGGTCGTTGAACTCCTGCTGTGCGCTCACAGGGTTGGCGGTGAGGGAGGCTACGAGAAGGGTCTGGTATTTGGTGAGGAGGAGCTCGCGGCGGAGCTGCTGTTCGGTGTAGGCCCAGAGGCGGTTGATCGTCTCAAACTGCTCGGTGATGGAGGGGTCGACCTGCTTGCCCTTCATCTCTTTGTACTGCTTGAAGAAGTTTTGCAGGGCAGTATAGTCGAAGCGACCCTGCTGGTTCATGAACATGGGGAGGTTCTGGAAACTTTGTGCCGAACCCTCGCGAAGGGCCTCCTGGACTTCGGCATCGGTAATGGTGATGCCAAGCTTTTTGCACTCATGCTCAATGAGGCGGAAGGTTACATATTCGTTCCATACCTGTTCGCGCACCTGCTCGCTCTGTTCGTCGGTGAGCGTGCCACCGGTGCGCAGCTTCTGTGCTTCGCTGGCTTCATTGACCATTTGGAAGAACTCTTCTTGGTGGAGATCCTCACCATATACCTCGCCGACGTTGCGGTTGCTGTTGGTGATGGCGGAAATGGTGTTTTGATCCAACACCATGGTGATGAGGAAGAGGAAGAGACCCACTCCCATGATGGCAATAATCCAAGTATTGCTTCTGATTTTTTGTAGTGCTGCCATGAGCTATCGTCGTTATTTATTTTATATTCAAACCCTTAGAGGCACCCTTGGGAGGAGGGTGCGCACATTTGGCGACAAAGATACGGAAAAATCTTTATTTCCTGCCTTTTTTGTGCGAAAAATCAGGTGGAGGAGGCACTCATTCCTCCAAATTATATCCAAGATCGAAGTGCAAACTGTTCTCTCCCCCTCTCCTTTGGAGTGGAGCGGAAAAGGGGGTGGGGGAAAATCAATGCCCGTTGGCTGAATGAGATTGGCGCATATTTTATGTGTCCGACAGAACAAAACATTCTTGTTGCCGAAGCTAAACGCCCTGGACGTGATACCGGGAGCAACGACTTCAAGATCGGGAAACTTGGGGGCAACACCACAACGAGGTATGTTTTCGAGGGTGTTCACACGATTTCCGATGAAATCCTTGCTGACTTCGGGGATTTTGACGAATTTTGCTATGACGCTGCGCATAAGCAGAATAATAGTAGTTAACGGCGTGATACCACGACATCTACGAATTGCACCGTTTTTCTGCTTGTCATAATTATTAGAGGATTGATTTCAACCGGCGAGTTATTATACGCACTGACACCTATGATACGTTCCGTTCTTTTGGTATTGTTCTCTTTGGTGGGACTTACCGGCACAGCACAAACCGTACAATCCCTCTTTGAGTGGAAAGGAACTTCAGAAATCGCTACAAAAGAAGCCTTTCTCCCTTTGGTCAAGGACAGCTACACGGTATCGCTGCATGATCCTCGGTACAAAGTATACACGCTTCATACCTATACGGTGAAGAGTGCCCACGGAGAGATGTACACCATCAAGCTAAACAGTGTAGGTGACGATCGAGCCGACCGTGAAGAT
>JBHAFF010000014.1:0-66504 GCA_041855985.1 Alloprevotella sp. | reverse complement strand
TCTTTCAAAGTTCGCAATGCCGTCGGGAACACCGGCCGCCAAGGGCGTATCGCTCCAAGCAAGTGTGCCTTGCGTCCCGATTGCGAGTGCAAAAGTACAACCTTCGCACATAACCTCCAAACAATGCACGAAGAAAATCGCAAAAACTTTTTCCGACACACCATTCTGCAATGCGCATTGAACAAAACAACGCGAAAACAAACGAAACCGGCAAACAACAGACCCAAACCGGGACAGACACCCCATGACAACAGCCACCTCCACTGCCGGATCGGTCAAATCCGACGGAGGAGGTGGCGGTATGCATGGAGCAATCTGCGAACGCAACGCCCCAAAGCGGTATAACGAATGCCCCAATCGCGGATGGCCTCGGCAAAGAGGGCTTCGATGCGCGGATCGGGAAGTGGCGCGGGAGTTCCGGGTGCGAGGGGTGGCTCCGGAAGGCGGATCCGTCGAGTGAGGACGGGTCGGTCGTATTCGAAGCGTTGGAACAGGGCAAATGAGCGGGCAAAGTGCGTGCCTTGGTTCAGGCCGATGTTCCGTACCAAGGTGTGGGCTGGTGCAAGAGAAAGTCCACCAGCGCGATAGACTGCTATTTCCCAGCAGACATCCCAAGGAATGGGTGTCCGGTCGAGGCTGTGGAGACAAGGGAACGCACCGTCATACTCCATGTGCGCGATGTCGTTGTCTGAAAGCCCTTCGAGGGCATCTCGGCGTGAGGAGTAGTGGATGAAGTGCCGCTGCCAGCGGTCGCGCCATGTGCCCCATCCCCACCCTGCGGTATGGGGGGTGAAGTAGACCTCCGCATGGGGATGAACCAACTCAGGATGATCTCCCAGCAGGTCAAGGCGCGTGAACCCGGCGATGTGCATCACCCTCGGCACGTCAGCATAGAGGGTAAATGCAGTGTTCATATAGTCGAGGAAGTGGGGTGCTGTGACGATGTCGTCTTCGAGGACGATGATGCGGTCGTGGTGCACAAAGACGCTGTTGATACCCTCGATGATGTTGCGCTCCAAATAATAGTTTTCCGGCCGCTCCACGATCGTCAAGCTTTTCAGGCGGCCATTCCGCTGCACTTCACGGGCGATACGGTGCACACAGGCGCGCACCTTCGCCACTGCCGCCCACGAAGCGGAGTCTTTTCCACCATCGGAAAAGACGATCACCTCCGTCTTTGGTGCCAGCGTGTTGTCCATCAGGGCGCGGAGGGTACGCTCGGTATTGTCCGGGCGATTGTAGACAAAGAGGGCAACGGGAGCCAATTGTTCCATAGCAAAGGTAAAGAAAGGGAACCTCAGTCATCGAGGGTGCAGGAAGTGGTGTGCGGTTGGAGGCGTTCGAGGTCGGGCAGACGCATGTAGTCGCCGAACTTTCGACGGAGGTAGGCATCGGGATCGGCGGGGACAGAAGCTTCGAACCCGTCGAACATCATCCGCTGCAGGGGAAACACTTCGTCCATACGGATGGCATTGTCGTAGGGAATTCCAGGGCTGTAATGCCGCAGTTTTCCGGGACAGCAGCGCGCCAGCAGGCGTAGGAAGGGGAATACCCACCGGTGGTTGAAGCGATAGATTGCCCCTGTCTTCCGGATGAGCTGCTGGGGGTTATACTCGGAATTGTTCATCACCTTATAGATACGTCCGAACGTCCGGTTGGAGAGCCAGAGGAGGGGGAGGGGCATCTGCTCTTGTGGAAAGATGTCGATGAAGATGCCACGGTATTTGAAGATGCGGTCGTAGCCGTTGGTCTCGGCGAGGAAAGAGCGGGTGTCGCGCACCTTGGCAAAGCAGAAGAAATAGCCTGGATCGGTGTCGTGCGTCTGTACGCGGAGATGCTGTGGGAGATCGCGCTGCAAAGCTTCCATCAGGCGGGGGTAGTCCTCGCTCAGCACCTCAATGTCCAGATCGTCGTCCCAAGGAATGTAGCCGCCATGGCGCACCGCTCCCAGGAGTGTCCCGGAGCAGAGCCAGTAAGGGATGTTATGGCGCGCGCAGACGGCGTCGATCTCGATCAGCATCTCCGTCATGCGGTGTTGCATACGGCGGAGGGTGGAACCTTCGGGGTTGAAGCGCGCGCGGAGAGCGGCCTCGTCCCATTGTGGGGTAGACATAATGGTAAGGTTGAACAGAGAAAGAACTCAGGAGGTTACGCGTCCTGATTGAATTTTATAGTCGTAAGAATGGCGGCCTTCAGCGCGGAAATCCTTGTGGTAACGTTCCAACACCTCCCGGAAGGTGTCTTCATAGTGTGGTATAAACCGGTCATCGCCCTTTTCGAGATGTTGGAGGATTTCATCGGCCAAGGGATACACGCGTTCCAGATCGGTCATGGGGGCGTCTGCCTTCTCACCGCTTGAAAACCCTGTGCCAGGTATACTTCCTGGTGCCACGAGGAGAATGCGATTGGGTGAGGGATGGCGTTCCAGCTCCACATTGACACTCTCCACAAAGATTTTCAACGCAGCCTTCGATGCCCCATAGACCGCATAGAAGGGACTGCTCATAAAACCCGAGATGCTTCCCATCACCAAGCAGGGGAAGGAAGAGTCAGCTGCCAAGCGGGGCCAGAAACGATGTACAAGACGCATCACAGCCGTGGCATTGACCTGCATCACAGCCGCAATGTGCTGCTCGCTCATCTGGCGGAACAATCCGATCTGACCAAATCCTGCCGTGATGATCAGTGCATCGGCATCGGAAAAGCGGTCGAAGAAGGTGAAGTCGGCACTCGACAGATCAAAGGCCGAGGGCACAAACTTAGGATGGCTCTGCGCCGGGGGTACAGGGTTACGGTCGACGATATACACTTGTTCGGTCGTGGCATGGTCAGCCAGACGATGCGCCATGGCCAAACCTAAGCCACTGGCACCGCCCACAATGAGCGGACGCTGGATGTTCATTGCTCTTGCACAATAATGTCGGGATTGACCCGCGTTTCAACTTTGGCTTTGAGATCATGGTAATTTTTGAGCACTTCCTCCTTGATTTTCGTACTGCTCACTCCATCGCCATAAGGGAAATAGAACACCGTTACGCCCAAGTCGCGAAGATAGTCGTATTTCCCCGTCCAGTCATCGCCCACCACAAAGACATCGATGTTCAGTTTCTTCACAATCTCGGTGTGGTCAAGGGAGCGTTGAGGGATGACGAGGTCGGGATATTTCAAAGCTTCGAGGATGGCCAACCGCTCTTCAAAGGGGATTACGGGCGGACGTTTGTACGAACTGACCAGTTCATCGGTCGATACACCCACAATGAGTGTATCGCCCAAGCCTCGGGCATATTTAATCATTTTGAGGTGGTTGGAGTGGAACATGTCAAACGTCCCGGACGTATACACCACAATGCGGTTGTTGTACATGGTAATGAGGGGATAAGGGTCGGTAGTAGAGAGAAGGGTGCCTCAGCTACAAAGCTTGCGGAAGAAGCGTCGAAGGCTGTATCGCTGCAATCGGGTAGTGATGATGTGGGGCAGACACGTCAAATAGAAACCCACACAGCACGACTTGCGTAGCGCGTGCCACCAAACTTTTCCATGCGGCACCCCGAACGCATTCCAAGGCTTGTTCATCCCGATATAATGGATTTGGACGGGCCGCTCCAAGGCAATGGCATAGGCCATGCGGCGTTCCTCCACGTCTTCGGGCAAGCAGGCGCAGAGGGGATAGAATGTGGCTGATTCGGGCGAGACGGTATAATAATGGTTGCTCACCGACCAAGCGAGCGGAAACACACGGATGTGCTGGCGGCAACAGGCAGCGAGCGTGTCCTGCTCAGGGAAAGGGAGACGATCGTAGTGATCGTGGTAGTAACGGAGCAAAACGTCCTCCATCCCGTCGCGGCGGATGGAGGCAAGGTCGAAAAGGAGGAATCCTGCATTGATCTCGCGGGCAAACCAGTGGAGGTCTTCGTCGGAAAACCCTTGATACAGGCGCATACGGTCGGTGGGCAGCACGGTGTCCACCCCCGCATAGTAGAAATCCTCGTCGGCAAAGGCCCGGAACACTTGCGCCACATCGCCCGTGAACACCACATCAACGTCCGAGCAAAGGATGCGGTCATACTGTGGAAACAGTGTGGCAGCACAAAGTTTGAAGAGGATCTCGCGCGCGAAGTGCGATTTCTCAGGGCAGTCCTCCACCCCGAAATCATGATCGGCCAGGTTGTGGAAGTCGAGGGTGGCGTTGGCATGCCGTCCCACCACCCATTCCAACCGCCGCATGACGCTGCGCGGCAGCCCGAGGTGGAGCACGTGGAGGGCATAGTCCTCCTCAGGGTCGGCGTGACGGAGGAGGGAGTCGAAGGTGACGGCAGCCGGGACGGCATAGCGTTCATCGAAGGTAAAGAAGATGGGGATCATGAGCGGATGGTAAGATGGTACAGGTTGCCGGGATTCATCTGCGCTTACGGCGCAGGTAGCTCCAGCTCTCGCGCAGGATTTCTGCCCCTGCCAAACGGAGCACCACAAGATAGAGCACCGCTGCCACCGCCACCTTGCTGAGGAGGAGGAGCACAAGAGGCCACTCTCCGACCTGGGGCCGGAGCAGGAAACGGGTGGCCGCCATCGCTCCCGCGGCGGTGAGGGCAAAGGGGGTCATGTCGGCCAAGGCATGGCGCAGAGACAGGCCAAGAGTTGTCCGTACGAGGCAATGCCAGACGAGAAGCCACACCACATTAAGCGCGATGTAGGCGCGGAGCATCGCCATCACACCGAACGGATGCACCACGAAAGCTGCCGCGAGCTGCACCACCACCAGAGCGAGGAGCCCACGGAAGTAGGCTTGCGACCGGCCTCGCGCCAGTAGATATTGGGTATAGAGCGTGGTAAGCGGGAAGAACGCACCGCCGATGGCCAACTCCGCCAGCATCGCCGCACTCTCCAACCACCGCGCGCCGATGGCCAAAAGGATAAGGTCGTGGGCAATGAAGGACAGCCCGAACATCACGGGGAAAGCCAGAAAGGCGGTGAAGCGGAGCATTTTGCGAAACACCCGCCGTTCGCGCTCCACATCGCCTTTTGTCTCAACGAAGAGGGGTTGCGCCACGCCCTGCACCACACCTGACACCAACCCGTGCCCCATGAAGCACCATTTGTTGGCCTGGTTGAAGTTGCCCACTGCACGGTCGCCATAAAGGCGTCCGAGGAATACACTGAAGAAGTTGTGGTTCACATGGGCCAAGAGACTGGTCAGGAGGAGCCGGCTGCTAAATCCCCACATCTCGCGAATGGGAGCAAAGTCCCATTCCAAGGTGGGACGCCAGCGCGCCAATGTCCAGTAGAGCACGGTGTTGGCGGCGATGTAGACCAGCGTCTGCGTGGCAATGCCCCAATAGGCAAATCCCTGCCAAGCCAGTGTCACCCCCACACATCCCGAGAGAAAGAGGGCAAAGAGGTTGGCGAGCGTCCGTTCCCGCACCCGCATCTGTCGGAACAGACGTGCGGCAGGTACAATGCCCAGTCCCGAGATGACGAAGGAGAGGAAAGCGTAACGCGCCAGCGGCACGAGTTGCGGACTATGGTAAAAGTCGGCAATCCAGGGTGCGGCCAGGAAAAGGAGAAGGTAGAGCGTAAGGCTCACGGGGAGACAGAACCAGAAGACGGCGTTGTAGTCACGGTGCGCCATCCCGGGCCGGTTCACCAGCGCGGCAGTGAACCCGCTCTCCTGCAACGTTGAAGCGATGAAGGAAAAAATGGCCAGCTGCCCCACCATCCCGTAGTCGGCGGGAGTGAGGAGGCGACCGAGGGCAATGCCGAAGCCAAGGTTGAGCAACTGCTGCGCGCCGTTGCTCAGCGTCCCCCAGAGGAGGCCGCGGGCTGTTTTATCTTTGAGGGACATTGGTTCTTTTCTGCGGTTCGGGGCATCCCGCCGGAGAAATCTCCCGTGAAGATACGGAAGCAACACCTTGGGCTGCGCTATTTTGCACAAAAATACTAATTCCCATCGAAATCCCCAAGTCTAAACACGGCATTTGAGAAAGTTTTTCGTACCTTTGTCTCGAAGTTGAACAGAGTACAAGATTGCACAACCTCTCATCCCTATGCCTCGACTTCGCCAAACGTTCTCATCCAAACCAAGCGTGCAGTGCCAAAACACAGCACAGACTGTCAAGCCCTGCCGTGGCGAGAAAACGTCCAAGCAACGAACATTATCCCTCATAGACCTAACCATTATGATTTCCGCAACACTCGAAACCGCACTCAACAAGCAGATTGCCTACGAAATGCAGTCTGCCAACCTCTACCTCTCCATGGCCTTCTACTTTGAGAAGGAAGGTTTTTCGGGCTTCTCAGCCTGGATGAAGAAGCAGAGTGAGGAAGAGATGGATCATGCTTACCAGATGGCCACCTACCTCATCAAGCGCGGCGGCACCGCACTCGTCAGCCCCATCACCGCTCCTGTGAAGCAAACTTGGGAAAGCCCCCTTAACGCTTTTGAAGAGACCTACGAGCACGAATGCGTGGTGAGCCGCAACATCGACCAGCTCCATGACCTCGCTCTCGCCGAGGGCGACAAGGCCACGCAAGACTTCTTCTGGCAGTTTATCCGCGAGCAGGTGGAAGAAGAAGCCACCGTGAGCGGCATCGTCGACCGCATCCGCAAGATGGGCGACAGTGCGATCTTTAACCTCGACCAACAGTACGGCGGCCGCCAATAAACCGGGCGCGCCTCGAGAACTCCTCGTCAGCAATGATACGGCAAGTGCAGGCCTGAAAGCCTCATGCACGAAATCCTCATCAGCCCTGGGTGAAGCGCGCTGCGCATTTCATCCGGGGCTTTCTCCGTCCCTGCGGCGAAGGGCTGCCACACAACGGGGACACGACCTCTTTTCCACATGCTTTTACGGACATCACTATTTTCCCGTGTCATTATGCTGCCACCCGCTCGCGCCAATAAGGCGGTGGGCCGGTGAAAAAGACTCCGCGGTGTCGTTTCCACCACTCCGCGGTAAAAAAAACAAAACACCGCGGTGTCGTATGCACGACTCCGCGGTGTGATTTTTAGCCTTCTGCGAAGGGATTTCTGTACAGGTCTCAGGACACCGATGAGTGCTCATCGGCCGGGGGAGCATCGGGGGCGGGGTCTTTGCGGCGACCGAGGTATTCGGGAAGGTTCATGCCCGCCTGTTCGAAGAGGTCAGAGAGGGGTGGCACTGCCTTCATCAGCCCGCTCACGAAACCGGCGGTGCTGCTCTTGCCATCGGCCGCTCCTGCGGCACCGTTGTCCCACACCGTAACCTTGTCGATGTTGATGCCCTTGATGGCCTCAACCTGGATCCGGACGAGTTCGGGGAGCTTTTCGAGCAGGAGGAGCGTATAGGCTTTGGTGGCATCGCCTCCTGCGGCTTGGATCATCTGGTCGTAGCCCTGCGCCTGTTTGGTAAGGATTTCATAGAGACCCTTGGCTTCGGCTTCCATCTTGGCGAAGATGGCATCGGCCTCACCCTTGGCGTTCACACGCTTCTGCTCGGCTTCGGCTTCGGCTTCAATGACGAGCCGTTGCTTCTCCACCTCTTGAGCCACGATGACATTGGCCTGCTGTGAGGCACGCTCGCGCTCGGCACGTGCCAGTTCGGCCTGACGCTCTGCGCTGTATGCCTCTTCGAGCGCCTTGGCCTGTGCCACCTTTTCGGCGGCCACGGCACGCCGTTGGGCTTCGGCTTCCTTCTCGCGGCGTTCGGCATCGGAATTGGCGATTTCGACCTTGGCATGGTTTTCGCCCGCGATGGCCTTGGCATTGGCCTCGGAGGTGCGGATGCGGGTCTCCTTCTGAGCTTCGGCACGACCGATCTCACCAATCTTGTCCTGTTCGGCCACACTGACTTTGGCTTCATTGATGGCCTTGGCAGCAGCTTCCTTACCGAGTGCTTCGATGTATCCGCTCTCATCCTTGATGTCGGTCACATTGACGTTGATGAGCTTGAGGCCGATCTTTTTCAGCTCGATCTCAACGTTGGTCATGATGTTCTCTTGGAATTTGTCGCGATCGCTGTTCAACTCTTCGATGCTCATCGAGGCGATGACGAGACGGAGCTGTCCAAAGAGGATGTCGCGCGCCATCTCTTGGATGTCGTTGGGAGAGAGTCCGAGGAGGCGTTCGGCGGCATTGTTCATCGAGTCGCCCTCGGTGGAGATACCCACGGTAAACCGGCAGGGCACATCGACACGGATGTTCTGTCGGGAGAGGGCGTTGGTGAGGTTGGCTTCGATGGAGATGGGGGTCAGACTAAGGTAGGCATAATCCTGCACTACGGGCCAGACGAACGCACCACCACCGTGGATGCACTTGGCCGATCCGCCATGAGCGGTGGTGCCATAGATGACAAGGATTTTGTCCGACGGACAGCGTCGATAGCGGTTGAGCAGGGCGGCGAGCAGCACGAAGGTGACGATCACGCCCATCACAGGGATAAGAATAGGATCCATAGTGTGTTCAGGTTGGGAAGATAAGGTTGTTTCGTTGCACAGCCCCCGACAGGTTCGGATCAGGAAGTGTCCGAAGAGGGGAGGGTCAAGACAGGGTTATTGTGTGGCCTCGACCAGTAAGGTGTCGTCGTCGATGACATCCACCACATTGACCTCCATGCCGGTGGAAAGCTCTGCCTTGCCGGCCGAGACGGCTCGGAGCTCGTGGGTCGTCCCGTTCAGGCTCACCACCACCTTGCCCGCCCCTCCGGCAGGGATGCGCAGATATACTTGCGCACGCTGTCCGATGCACTGGACAACATGGAAGGTGTTGTCTTGCGTGAGGCGCAGCACCTGGCGGAGGAGGAAGGCCAGGAGCACCATAAAGCTCAGCCCTACGCCAAAGGCTAAGGCGGCGAGCCACCAAGGATGTTCGGTGAACATGGGATAACAGATCACCCCCGTCCACCCCACACCGAGCAGAAATCCCGAGAGGGGTTTTAGGGAGAGGAGGTTCAGTCCGTCGGTGTCGAACGAGGGATCGCCACCCGAAAAGTCGGTATCGGTATCGAAACCGATGAAGAGGCTCAACGTCTGCACCACGAAGATGAAGCTCCCGACAATGGCCAGCACCCAGTAAATGAGGTAGAACGGCTCATTGAAAGTGAAAGGTAAAAGGTCGTCGAAAAACATGGTATGATGAGAGATAGTGATGTCGTCGTTATTGCGGGAGAGCTACCCGAAGGTTAGCGGCCTATCGCGCCGCTAAGTTACATATTTTTCCGATATTAACGTCATAAAACCCGGAAAAAATCACACCACCTCTGAATTTTCCGCTACAATCCGCCTCAAATCTGTCCGCTTTCCACGAGGCGCACCACGCGCTCGGTGTAGCGGTCATCGCCCTCAGGGTCATAGTGTTTGTTGAGGTTCAGGCCGACGAAGAAGGAGATGCCTTGGTAGAGATTGGCTTTAAAGGCACCGATAAAGGCTTTGGCGATGTTGTAGCCCGTCATGTTGCACTCGCGGTCGATGAGTTTGACCAAGAGCCGGCCCTGCGAACGCGACATGTTTTCGACCACCGGACGGTACTGCCGCTTCAGTCCCTCCTCCACGGCACGGATATGTTCGGCACGCGCTTCTTTGGTGGGGAGGGTCTCGAGGTACTCATAGGTCTCGATGACAGTGATTTTCACCATTTTGGCGAGTGGGAGCAGCTTCTTCACGTTGGCCACGAGGCGGATGTAGCGTTCCCGCTCCTTGGGACTGTTCAGTTCCAGAGGAGGATATTTGTAGAGGGTCGGCAGGATGATGTGGGGAATGCTGTCGCCGTGATAGGCCGCGCGTCCGAGCTGGATGTTGATGGCCATGGCGGGCCCCAGCTCACCCTCCGTGGGTGGGGGCAGCTGCTCATCGGGAATTTGCGCCCGTCCCACGGTGGGGAAGAGGGTCAGGGCAAAGAGAAGAAAGCGGAGGTGACGGGCGTTTTCGGCAAGCCAGACGTGCAGCATCCAAGCGAGGCACGAGCTTTGGGTTTTGCCGTGGCAAGAAGACGTCTGTGAAAAGCGAAGCATATGCATAGTCTTGGCAGAGGGGAGCGGAATCCGGTGGATAAGGATGGTAAACAGCAGCCGAATCCGGACGCTCCCCGGCGAAGTGGCAAAGGTACAAACTATTCCCGACTTCCGCTTTCGGACATGTTCTAAAAAAGGCTCCGAAAAGTTTTTCACTTCATCATTTATACGTACTTTTGCATTTACGGGGATTGGTCAGATCCATCCGGCCGCTCCGAAAGCATTCTCTCCAACTTTTTTTACTTATGAGTTTATTTCTCCGTAAACCGCTTGACCTGCTCCTCCGCGAAGCTCAGAACGATGGGCAGAGCGGCCTCCGCCGTGTGCTCGGTCCGTGGGGACTGCTGGCCTTCGGCGTGGGGGTGATCATCGGTGCCGGCCTCTTTTCCATCACGGGTATGGTGGCAGCTACCTACACAGGGCCAGCCATCACCATCGCCTTCGTGGTAGCCGCCATCGGCTGCGCCTTCGCCGGACTTTGCTATGCCGAATTTGCTTCCGTCATCCCCATCTCCGGCAGTGCCTACACCTACTCCTATGCCACGATGGGCGAACTGATCGCGTGGATCATCGGCTGGGACCTCGTGCTCGAATACACAGTAGCGGCCACCACTGTGTCCATATCGTGGAGCCAGTATCTCCTCGTTCTGCTCCGCGGACTGGACATTTACCTCCCGCCTCAGCTCGCGCTCAACCCCTTCGATGGCGGATGGTTCAACCTCCCTGCCATGCTCATCGTGGTCCTGATCAGCCTGCTCCTGATGCGTGGCACTCGGGAGAGCAAATGGGTGAACAACCTGTTCGTACTGCTCAAGGTGTCGGTGATCCTCCTCTTTATCGGTCTGGGTTGGCAGTTCATCCGCACAGAAAATTTCCACCCCTATCTTCCCCCTAACACGGGTGTGATGGGCGAGTTCGGATGGAGCGGCGTGCTGCGTGGTGCTGCGGTCGTCTTTTTCGCCTTCCTCGGCTTTGACGTGGTCTCGACCGCCGCTCAGGAGACGAAGAATCCGCGGCGCAATATGCCACTCGGCATCCTCGGTTCCCTCCTCATCTGCACGCTGCTCTACATGGTCTTTGCCCATGTTCTCACGGGAGTGCTGCCCTACACGTCCTATCAGGGACAGGACGGCATCGCTCCTGTGGCTCTGGCGGTCGAACACATGGGTTTTGCGGGCTCTGACGGTACCATTGTACCCCTTTTCCCATGGTTGAACCGCGCGGTGGTGGTGGCCATCATCCTCGGCTATTGTTCGGTGATCCTCCTCCTGCTGATGGGTCAGAGCCGCATCTTCATGACGATGAGCCGTGATGGTCTGCTGCCGGCCTTCTTCGCCCGTGTCCATCCGCGCACGCGTACGCCGCTCCACAACAACTTCGTGTTCATGGTCATCGTGGCCCTCCTCGCCGGTTTCATCCCCGCCCGCGTGGCAGGCGAGATGGTGAGCATCGGCACGCTCTTCGCTTTTATCATCGTCTGCGCCGGGGTCATCGTGGTGCGGCGCACCATGCCCGATGCTCCCCGCGCTTTCCGCGTGCCGCTCGTCCCCCTCATCCCCGTGCTCGGCATCCTGGTCTGCCTCTGTCTGATGCTCTTCCTCCCGGCCGACACATGGGTGCGCCTGGTGGTGTGGATGCTCCTCGGCCTTGACCTCTATGCGGGCTACGGACAGCACCACAGCCATCTCGCTCCGGCCGGCGATGCTCCCCGCCGAGGCGGAGGTGTGCTTCTCACCCTCCGCTTCGCCCTCTCCGCCCTCTGCGTCATCACGGCCTTCTGGCATCAGCAGTCGGTGGGCTGGGAGGCCGACCGCACCCTCTTCTTCCTCAGCATCGCTTTTGGCGTCCTTCATCTGGCCTACCTCCTCTTCCGCTTAGGGCTGCAGCAAAGGAAGTGATGCCGCTTCCACAACACCACGACCGCGCCACAAGTGCTTGACTTATGGCGCGGTCGTGGTGTCATTTCTGAACCTCATCCCAGATGCTCGTTTGGCTGCGTTCTTGGGTGAAGATGCGATCCTCTCTGGAGATCGTCTCTTCTCCGGTGGCTGAGAGACCGAGCATTACGGCTTCGGCATGGAGTGCAATGGAGGTGGCTGTAGGCGTACAGTAAATTTTCATGTGTTGAAGCGGGGGGGGTAAAATAGGGAGGCTTTCGTGTGTAAAGTCAGTGTTTTTTTAATCGATCGCTGTTGCACTCCCACTTCGAGAAGGGGTGTGCTGTAAGGGCGGAATTGTAGTAGCGGCGATCGCCCGTCACCTCTTCGCCGAGCCATTCAGGGCATTCGAAGAATTCATCGGGATCAGAGAGTTCGACTTCCGCCACGATCAGCCCTTCGTTCTCGCCATGAAACTCGTCCACCTCAAAGACATGCTGCCCCACGGGCACGAGCCAGCGCACCTTATCGATGAGTGGTGTGGCCGAAAGAGTAAGGAGTGAGAGGGCATCGTCCATGGTGAGCGGCTGTTCCCACTCATAGCGCGATCGTCCGCCATCCCGGGAGGGGCCTTTGATGGTGAGGAAGCCTTCGCGGTCGCGCAGCCGCACACGCACCGTCCGCCCGCCGTCGGCGCAGAGATACCCCTGCACCATGCGGTGGTGTGCCGTAGCGAATGGGCGGAAATCACCGCAGACGAGGAATTTCCGTTCGATTTCGAGTGCCATATCCGAAGAGTTCGTTGTCAAAAGGTCAGTATATACCTCTCTTGTCTTAAAAGAGGAGGTAGGCAATCATGGCCAGCACCATGAAGAATACGAGTACGGCCACGATGGACACCATCACGCGGCGACCCTGTTCGGCCTCGCGGGCGGCACGCCGTTCGCTGTCGTGCCGATGAAGGGATTTCTTGCGTTTCATAGCGATTGGGAGGATAAGGGGTAAAGGAAACATGCGGAGGGGAAAGGATCACTCCTCCCCTTCAAGTCCGAACTCCATCAGGTAAGCCTTGATGAATCCATCGAGCTTTCCGTCCATCACGCCACCCACATCGGAGGTTTGATAGTTGGTCCGGTGGTCCTTGACACGGCGGTCGTCAAACACGTAAGAGCGGATCTGCGATCCCCACTCGATCTTTTTCTTCCCGGCTTCGATCTTGGCTTGTGCCGCTTTGCGCTTCTGGAGCGCGCGGTCGTAGAGTTGGGAGCGGAGGAGGCGCATGGCATTCTCGCGATTTTCGAGCTGTTTGCGGCTCTCCGTGTTCTCGATGAGGATTTCTTCCTCTTCTCCGGTGTCGGGATCTTTGTACATATAGCGCAGGCGTACGCCGGTCTCGACCTTATTGACGTTCTGCCCTCCGGCACCTCCGGAGCGGAAAGTATCCCAGCTCACGCAGGCAGGATCGACATATACCTCGATGGTGTCGTCGACGAGGGGGGTAACAAAGACGGAGGCGAAGGAGGTCATGCGCTTGCCTTGGGCATTGTAGGGACTGACGCGGACGAGGCGGTGCACGCCGTTCTCCGATTTGAGGAAGCCATAGGCCAGGTCTCCCTCAATCTCCATCGTCACGGTCTTGATGCCGGCCTCATCGCCGTCTTGGAGATTGGCAATGGTGGTCTTGTAGCCGTTGGCCTCAGCATAGCGGAGGTACATGCGCATGAGCATCGATGCCCAGTCCTGCGCCTCGGTACCGCCGGCTCCGGAGTTGATTTTGAGGACGCACGACATCGCATCTTCCTCCTGACGGAGCATGTTTTTGAGTTCCAGAGCCTCAATGGCTTCAATGGCGTGGACATAGGCGGCATCAACCTCCTCTTCCGTCACCATCTCGTCCTTATAAAATTCGAAAGCGAGCTGGAGTTCATCAGCCATAGACTTCACCTCTTTATAGCCCACGATCCACTTTTCCAGACCTTTGACGAGCTTCATTTGGGCTTCTGCGCGTTCGCGGTCGTCCCAGAAGGAGGGATCTTGGGTACGGATTTGCTCCTCCTCATATTGCAAGGTCTTGGTGGGGATGTCGAGGTATCGGTTGAGCTGCTCCACACGGTCGTGGACGGCTTTGAGTTGTTCGGCAGTAATCATTCAGTATATGTTTGTTGCCTACAAAATTACAAGAATCGCGCGACTTTTCAAAAGAAACTCCGGGAAGAGTGGTGCGCAGTGGCTGAAAAAAGCCCCTTTTCGCTAGGCAAAGGGGCTTTTTGTGTCAGGCGGTGACGGATCATCGCTGTTCGGCCTCGGCAAGAGCATATATCTGCTCTATCTGCTCGGCATAGCGTTCGTAGATCACGCGACGTTTGATTTTGAGGGTGTTGGTAAGCTCACCGTTCTCCATGGTGAAGGGTTGAGGGAGGAGGATGAAGCGTTTGATCTTCTCATAGGCCGCGAGGTCCTGTTGAAGGGTCTCGATATGGCGCGCCACGTAGGCGATGATGCGAGGGTCAGCACAGAGTGCGGCGCGGTCGGTATAGTCGATGCCCTGCTCGGCAGCATAGGCTTCAAGGGCGGGGAAGGCAGGAACGATGAGGGCGGAGACGAATTTCCGCTTGTCGGCAATCACCACCACCTGCTCGAAATGCCGGTCGATGGTGAGCTTGCCCTCGATGAGCTGGGGTGCGATGTACTTGCCGTTGCTCGTTTTGAAGAGATCCTTGATGCGTTCGGTAATGTAGAGTTCACCGTCTTTTATATAGCCGGCATCGCCCGTGCGAAACCATCCATCGGGCGTGAAAGCGGCAGCGGTCTCTTCGGCTTTTTTGTAATAGCCTGGTGTCACGCCTGCGCCACGCACAAGGATCTCGTCGTTCTCACCGATCTTGACCTCTACGCCGGGGAGGGGCCGGCCGATGGAGCCGGGTGTACAGGGCTTTCCGGGATGGTCGAACGAGACGGTGGCGCAGGTTTCGGTCAGGCCATATCCGGCGAGCATGTCAAAGCCCACAGCATGGACGAAGCGTTCTACTTCGGGGGCGATGGTGGCTCCCGCCACCGGGAAGAAGTTGGCGCGGTCCAGGCCGAGTGTCTTGCGGAGGAGGCGGAGCAAAGTCTTGTCATAAGCGGAATATTTCAGACGCAGGCCAAGGGGCACGGACAATCCCTTGCACTTGTACCGCTCCCATACCTCGACCCCCGTGCGGAGGGCATCCTGGATGAGCGCGCGCTGCACGCTGCCGCTCGCCTCCATCTTCTCGAGCACACCCTGATAGACTTTCTCCCAGAAGCGAGGCACAGCACACATGAGCGTGGGACGCACCTCACGCATGCTCTTCTGGATGTCGAGCGGACGGAGGTTGATGGCCAGCTGCACACCACAGGAGAGGCAGAGCTTGGCCCACGCGCCTTCAAACACGTGACAGAAGGGCAGGAAGTTGATGGTAATGTCCTCGGGACCCATGGGGAGGCACTCAATGTGGCCTTTGATACAATGGCGATACTGCGCGTGCAGGAGGATCACGCCCTTAGACTGTCCCGTAGTGCCGGAGGTGTAGAGAATGTTGGCCGTGTCGTCGTAAGTGGCAGCAGCAGTGCGTGCCGCCACCTCTTCAGTAAGATCGGTGCGACCGTCGCCAAGACGGAGGAACTCGTCAAAGCCCATCGACAGGTGGTCTTGCGCGTTGCGCTGCACCGTGGGGTCGAAGATCACAACATGTTCCAACGAATGGCAAAGACTAAAGACGCTCCACACAGCGTCATACTGCTGCTGTTCGCCCACAAAAATCACGCGAATGCCAGCGTCATTGACCATATATTGCACCTGAGCTCCTGAACTGGTGGCATAGAAGGGGATGACTACGCTCCGCACGCCAAATGCGCCAAACTCTACAAAGAGACTTTCGGGCTTGTTCTGCGAAAAGACAGCGATGTTGTCCTGCACCCCGATACCCAAGGCAAGCAGTGCGCGCGACACCCGACCCACCTGTTTGGCAAACTGTGGCCATGTGATGGGCATCCAGCGATCAAGGGTGTAATCGCGGTAGGTCATTGCGGTGCGCTCACCATAGGCTTCGGCAGACTTCTGCACCAGTTGAGAGAGGTGACATTGGATGGGCATAGGACGAGATGGGGTTAGGGATAAACGGTGATCACGCAGGAAACGCTCCTGAACGCGGAGCAAATTTACGGTTTTATTCCGGGATACACACAAGCGGCTGCACATTTCTTCTCCTTTTGCGCAAAAAAGGTCAATTCTTCGGGGATTTCCCCGTACAAGGTTCCGCCAGCCGGATTTTTATTTGTAATTTAGCGTGCCCAACGTGTTGGGCAACGCATCAGACGGTCTGTGTACCAACCGGTCTGCGACAACCCTCCTCCTCTCGAAACTCCCCCTATGATCTATCAGTGGAACTCCGCGCCCCTGCCCCCTGAAGAGGCGGCCGCAGGACATCGCTTGGCGGCTGAACTGGGCATCCACCCCGTGTTCGGCCGTATGTTGCGCGAACGCTGCATCACCACCGCCAGCGAAGCGCGCCACTTTTTCCGTCCCCAGCTCACCGAACTGCTCGATCCCTTCCTCATGAACGACATGCAGAAGGCCGTCGAACGCCTCAACCGCGCCCTCCGCCACAAAGAGCGCATCATGGTCTATGGAGACTATGACGTGGATGGCGTGACTTCTGTAGCCCTCGTCTACCGCTTCCTCCGCCCTTACCACGACAATATCGACTACTACATCCCCGACCGCTACGAAGAAGGCTACGGCGTGTCGTTCAAAGGCATCGACTTTGCCGCAGAAATGGGGGTGCGTCTCATCATCGTGCTGGACTGCGGCATCAAGGCCGTGGACGAAATTGCCTATGCCCGCGGGCTGGGCATCGACTTCATCATCTGCGACCACCACGTCCCCGATGAGCAGCTTCCCCCGGCTGTGGCCATACTCAATCCAAAGCGGCGCGACAACTTCTACCCCTACACCCACCTTTCCGGCTGCGGCGTGGGCTTCAAATTCATGCAGGCATTTGCCGCCGGCAACGGCATCGAGTTCAACCGGCTTCACGAACTCCTCGACCTCTGTGCCATCTCCATCGCCGCAGACATCGTGCCCATCATGGGCGAAAACCGCATCCTCGCCCACCACGGTCTGCGACGCCTCAACACCCATCCTTCGGTAGGTCTGCAAGCCATCATCGAAGTGTGCGGTTTGTCCGACCGCGAACTCACCATGAGCGATATCGTCTTCAAAATCGGCCCCCGCATCAATGCCTCTGGGCGTATGCAAAACGGTAAAGAGGCGGTGCAACTCCTGGTGGAAAACAACCCCGACCGTGCGCGGGAGATTGCCGCACACATCAACCTCCATAACGAAGCACGTAAGGATCTCGACCGCCAAATGACAGAGCAGGCCAGTGAACAGGTGCGTCAACTTCCGGGCCTCGACAGCCGCCGCTCCATCGTGATCTACAACGAAGAGTGGCACAAAGGGATCATCGGCATCGTGGCCTCACGCATCACCGAGCAGTATTACCGTCCTGCCGTAGTCCTGACCCGTTCCGACCAGCTCGCCACAGGATCCGCCCGCTCCGTGACGGGGTTTGACGTCTACAAAGCCATCCAGAGCTGTGCCGACCTGCTCGAAAATTTCGGCGGACATACCTACGCCGCCGGTATGACCTTAAAGGTAGAAAACGTCCCCGAGTTTGCCCACCGCTTTGAAGCATATGTGGCCGAACATATCCTCGATGAACAGACCCGTCCCGCCCTCGACATCACTGCCGTGCTGGACTTCAAGGACATTAACTTCGACTTTTTCCAACAGCTCCGCCGCTTCGGCCCCTTTGGCCCGGGCAACGAGCGACCCGTCTTCTGCACCCACCGCGTCTACGACTACGGAACCTCCAAAGTCGTGGGGCGTGGACAGGAGCACATCAAGCTCGAACTCGTGGACAACAAATCGAATACCGTAATGAACGGCATCGCCTTCGGACAGAGCAGCCAGGCACGCTACATCAAGACCCGCCGGGCCTTCGACATCTGCTACTATATCGAGGAAAACACCCATAAGCGCGGAGAAGTGCAGCTCCAAATCGAGGACATCCGTCCATGTGAATAATGCGCAAAGAGAGCGGCCGTGGCAACAGCATACACACTGATTGCCACGGCCGCTTGCCACACTACTATATATAATTGTATTTGGGAGGATTCTGCGGAATCTGTACACGCAGTTTCTGCCCGTCAGACAACTCTACGATCAACCAATAATTGTCGTCGTTGATGGGGATGTCCGTACGGAAATTCAAACCGTTACTGATCCATTTATAATCTTCCTGATCATAGGCGCTCAAACTCTTGATCTTTTTAAAAACAGGTCTATGCCACAACTCGAGCGACTGTTGCTCCATGAGCCGGACATACTTCTTCGTATCTGGCTCATACATCATGATATGTGCCGAGACATCGACCGAATCGTTCGATGCAGCATCAATATGGTAAGCTTTGATGCCCACAATGCCATAGGGCTGCCTAAAACTCATCGTCTGTTCATACAGCGTACCCTTGGTATATTCCAACGCCTTTTTATAATAGGACGTCTTTTTATTGCCGGGGATCAGCACCGTTGACTTGTAGAGTTCATTCTGCCTAAACTTAAACTCCAACCCCCACAGATCGGGATCTCCATCATAGACCTTGGAAGGCTCATATTTCGTGAGCTCTACATACTCGGGGAGGAAGAAATTCGTGAAAGGAAAGTGAGGCTCTTTCAGCATGCCCAATTTCCTCTCTCCTAACAATCCTGCCCCGTTCTCGTTTTCATCATCACCGCAACCGAGCAGCAACACTGGAAGCGTTGCACACAAACAGAGGAAAAACAACTTCTTAATCATAGGGTCTTGGGAAATTACTTGGTTACATATAATAGATTCTTGACGCGCTTTGAATAGTTATGGGCTGTACAGCTTATAGGTGTGCAGCATCCTTTTCCTGAGGCTGTGGCGGCGCGATTGTCTCAACATCTGTACAACTCGCCACCAGTAAAGGGAGGTGTAAGAACAATATTTTCTTCATGATCTTGGTTTAGAAAAATAATTCCATCGCAAATGTAGAAATAAAAAATCATTTCACCAAGACTTTCGGTTGATTATATAAATTCCCCATACAGCAGTCTCTTTCAGCTATGAAAACACTTCGTTGAGCACATCGAGGCTTTTGGGCTCGGGAAGTGTGGGGAGATGGAGGCGATAGTAGTCGATCACGAGGCGGAGGATTCGGCTGCGTTCCTGACGGTTGAGGGCAAAAAGATGCATTGTGCCGAAATTCATCCGCATCAGTTGGGCAAAGGCACGGCACTCCCTCCCCTGTACGAAGTGGGGATGCTGTGGTGGCAGAGCGGTAAACTCACCGGCCAGAAGATCGAAAAAGGGGAGGCCGCGATCGTCCAAGTTCGGCGGAATACCCAAGAACTGCGCCAGGCGGAAGAGGAAGACAATGTGGAAGTTGGCATAACGCTGCGGTGCGGCATCGAGCCATTCCAAACTGCGCACCACGAAGGGGAAGAGACGCGCATCGCCCACCTCGGCGCGGGTGATATGCAGCAGCATTTCGGCCAGGAAGAGGGTAAGGGCCTGCTTCACCGGCTCAGCATGGAGCGACACGAGGGGCAGGGCGGTGCGTGCCGCCCGCGGACGCGCCATCCCCCCACGGGGCGAGGACACCCACTCCACCTCCAGCACGGCGAGCGGACGGAACAGGGTATGGCGCACCACTGCCCGACGCGCGTGGGAGATGCGGACGACGAACGTAACGCTTCCCTCCTCCTCCGACAAGCATTCGGCAATGATTTTGTCATCGGCATAGCGGAGCACATTGAGTACCAGGACAAGACTTTTGTGATTCATGGGGCGAAGATACAAAGAAGTCGGGGATTGGAGAAATCACTCTTTACCCTTTCTATCAACTCCACCGGACAAAACATCACATCCTGCAAAAAAAATGCAGCCTCATCGAAAAATAATCGCCACTTCCCTTGGTCAAATCAGAAAAAGCCCGTACTTTTGCACTCGCAAACAAGAAACAACGGTTGCCGACACGCCCATGGCATATGAAGCGCCGCTGCTCCTTCTTTTTGCGATGGTCCCTTCGTCTATCGGTTAGGACGAGAGATTTTCATTCTCTAAAGAGGAGTTCGACTCTCCTAGGGACTACTACTTAAAATAACACTGCGGAGGGGAGTTCGAAAGAATTTCCCTCATTCATTTGAAACGTGGTAACGCCTGAGCAGTACCGTCGGGATGACGATCTAATTTCCTCCTGCTTGAAGTGTGCCGTCGTCCAAATTCTTTATTTTCAGTAACCAGTAAAATTCAAGAATCTACCATGGCAAATCACAAATCTTCCATCAAGAGAATCCGCCAGACTGCTACCCGCCGCCTCCACAACCGCTACTACGCAAAGACGATGCGCAACGCTGTGCGCAAGCTCCGCGCCACCACGGACAAGGAAGCCGCTCAGGAACTCCTCCCCAAGGTGCAGAAGATGCTCGACAAGCTCGCCAAGACGAACATCATCCACAAGAACAAAGCCGGCAACATCAAGTCCAGCCTGATGATCCACATCAGCAAGCTCGCTTAACCGCCCGCCGCGCTCAGACACAGCGGAGCCATACCTCACTGAGGTCTGGCTCCGCTGCTTTTTGTGCGCACGCCCTTTCTTCCACCCCACAAACCCGCCCACCATGGCCGCCGACACCTTCGACATCCGCTCCGAACAACACACGCCCCCTCCCGCAGAGCGCGACTACGAAAACGCGCTCCGACCCCTCGCCTTTGACGACTTCACCGGTCAACAGAAAGTGGTGGACAATCTCCGCATCTTCGTCGAGGCCGCACGTCGCCGCGGAGAACCCCTCGACCACACCCTCCTCCACGGCCCTCCCGGGCTGGGTAAGACCACCCTTTCCAACATCATTGCCAACGAACTTGGCGTAGGCTTCAAACTTACCTCAGGACCTGTGCTCGACAAGCCGGGTGACCTTGCAGGGCTACTCACCGGACTTGAAGCCAACGATGTGCTCTTCATCGACGAAATCCACCGCCTCTCACCCGTAGTTGAGGAATATCTGTACTCCGCCATGGAGGACTACCGCATCGACATCATGATCGACAAAGGCCCGGCAGCACGGAGCATCCAGATCGACCTCAACCCCTTCACCCTCGTAGGCGCAACAACGCGGAGCGGACTGCTCACGGCTCCCCTGCGTGCACGCTTCGGCATCAACCTCCATCTCGAATACTACGATGCACAGACCCTCACCACCATCGTGGAGCGTTCGGCACATCTCATGAATGTGCCCATCGCCCCGAAGGCGGCAGCCGAGATTGCGGGTCGCTCACGCGGCACGCCCCGCATCGCCAATGCCCTATTGCGCCGCGTCCGCGACTTCGCACAAGTCAAAGGCGATGGTGGCATCGATCTCATCATCGCGCGCTACGGACTGGAAGCACTCAACATCGACCGCTACGGCCTCGACGAAATCGACAACAAACTCCTGGCTACCATCATCGACAAGTTCAAGGGCGGCCCCGTGGGAGTGAGCACCATCGCCACCGCCATCGGCGAAGATGCCGGTACGGTAGAGGAGGTCTACGAGCCCTTCCTCATCAAGGAAGGTTTCCTCCGCCGCACCCCGCGTGGACGCGAAGCCACGGAAAAGGCATACCAACACCTCGGACGAACTCCCATCACGACCACGCTCCAAGAACCCTCCCTCTTCTGACACCCACAACCCGCAGATCCTCAAACAACGTTATGATCGCTTTCCACTCCCTTTCCGATGCCATGCCCCAGATCGACCGAACGGCCGTCACATCCTGGGTGCGCCGCGTGGCCGACAGCCACGGCCGAACGGTGGGCGAGATCAACTATATCTTCTGTCACGACGAAGAAATCCTCGACATCAACCGTCGGCACCTCAACCACGACTACTACACCGACATCATCACCTTTGACTATTGCCGAGGGCATATCCTCTCGGGAGATCTCTACATCTCCCTCGACACCGTGCGCTCCAATGCCGAACAACTCGGAAAATCATGGGACGAGGAGTTGCACCGTGTGCTCATCCACGGCATCCTTCATCTCGCAGGTATCAACGACAAAGGCCCAGGTGAACGAGAAATCATGGAGGAGGCAGAAAATTCCGCACTGGCAATGAGAGAAATCAGACGTTAGACGTTAAAAATCAGAGGGATAAGCGCAACAGTCATAACAGCGACAATAGAAGTAGATGCCCATCTCCTCCTCCACCATCCCCCAATGCATGTGCTGCTAACCTCTTATTCTACCATCTCCTAATGCCTATTCTACTGACACCTATTCTACTATAGCACAAAAAAGCCCGCTTTCGTTTGGACGTTCCCCCAATCGGGCGTAATTTTGCAGCCTAAATTGCCCATATTTCTCCCTTATGCAACAAAACTTAGTCATTGTTGAAAGCCCCGCAAAGGCCAAGACCATCGAAAAGTTCCTCGGCAAGGACTTCACCGTGATGTCCAGCTTCGGACACATCCGCGACCTTCAAAAGGCGGATATGGGGTTGGACTTGGAGACCTTCCAGCCACTCTACGAAATTCCGGCCGACAAAGCGAAAGTGGTGGCCGAACTGCGTGCCAAAGCCAGGAAGGCCGACACCGTCTGGCTCGCATCCGATGAGGACCGCGAGGGAGAAGCCATCTCGTGGCACTTGGCCGAAGTGCTCCACCTCGACCCGGCCACTGCGCGCCGCATCGTGTTTCACGAGATCACCAAGCCCGCCATTCTCGAAGCCATCGCCCACCCCCGTACCATCGATCTCCACCTCGTCGATGCGCAGCAGGCACGCCGCGTGCTCGACCGCTTGGTGGGCTTCAAACTCTCGCCCGTCCTCTGGCGTAAGGTTCGTCCCTCCCTCTCCGCAGGCCGCGTGCAGAGCGTAACGGTACGCCTCATCGTGGAGCGCGAACGAGAAATCGCCGCTTTCCAATCAGAGAGCAGCTACCGCGTAACGGGACACTTCGTCCTTCCCTCCGCCGGCGGAGCAACCCTCAAAGCCGAACTCTCCCACCGATTTCCTACCCGTGAGGAGGCAGAAGCCTTTTTGCAGCACTGCCGCACTGCCGGGTTCACCATCGCCGACATCCAAACCAAACCCACCAAGCGCACACCCGCGCCGCCCTTCACCACCTCCACCCTCCAACAAGAGGCGGCACGAAAACTCGGATTCTCCGTTGCTGCAACGATGCGTGTCGCACAGTCGCTCTACGAGGCCGGACTCATCACCTACATGCGTACCGACTCGATGAACCTCTCTCAGCTCTGCCTCAACACCGTTGAGCCGGTGATCAAAGAGCAGATGGGTGAAGCATACCACCAACGCCGCAACTATCACACCAAGTCCAAGGGGGCACAGGAAGCACACGAGGCCATCCGTCCCACCGATATGCGCCGCAGCAAGATCGAAGGCACCGGTCAGGAACAACGGCTCTACAACCTCATCTGGAAACGCACGGTAGCCTGCCAGATGGCCGATGCACAGCTCGAAAAGACCACGGCTACCCTGGCCGTCTCCGACAGTAGCCACCATTTCATCGCCACGGGCGAGGTGGTGAAGTTCGACGGATTTCTCCGTGTCTACCGCGAGAGCCGTGAAGACACCACAGAGAGCGAAAGCAACGACGAGGGACGTCTCCTCCCCCCCATGACGAAGGGCGAGCGCGTGGAGCGTGCACAAATCGTGGCACAGGAACGCTTCTCCCTCCCCCCGGCACGCTACAGCGAAGCCTCTCTCGTACATAAACTCGAAGAACTCGGCATCGGCCGACCCTCCACCTACGCACCCACCATCTCCACCATCCAGAACCGCGAGTACGTGCGCAAGGGCGAAAACGATGGCATTCCGCGCACCTACCGCCTCCTCACCCTCGATGCCGACCGCATTCTCGAAGAAGAGTGCACCGAAAACACAGGGAGTGACAAGGGCAAACTCGTGCCCACAGATGTGGGCATTGTGGTCAACGACTTCCTGCTCCAAAGTTTTCCGGAGATTATGGACTACAACTTCACCGCCCACATTGAAGAGGAATTCGACCTTGTGGCCGAAGGGCAGAAGGACTGGACGCAGCTCATCCGCTCTTTCTATGCGGATCTCGACCCTCAGGTGGCGCGTGTGATGGAAGAACGCACGGAAAGCCGCATCGGTGAACGGCAGCTCGGCACCGAACCTCAGAGTGGCCGTGCGGTGAGTGCGAAGATCGGCCGTTACGGCCCCATGATCCAGATCGGCGGAAGCGAGGACGATGAGGAAGCTCCGCGCTTTGCCAAGCTCGGCAAGAACCAGAGCATTGCCACCATCACCCTCGAAGAGGCCCTCGAACTCTTCAAACTTCCCCGTATCCTCGGCGATTTCGAGGACCGGCCGGTAAAGGTGAATACCGGCCGCTTCGGCCCCTATATCCAGCACGCCTCGAAGTTCACCTCCATTCCCAAAGACGAGGATCCGATGACCATCGGCCTCGACCGCGCCATAGAGCTGATCATAGCAAAACGCGAGGAGCAGGCCAAACAGCTCCTCCGCACCTTTTCCGAAGAGCCGACACTGGAAGTCCGCGCCGGGCGGTTCGGACCCTACATCGTGTTCGAGGGCATGAACTACCGCATCCCGAAGACACAGCATGAACATGCGGCCGAACTCTCCCTCGAAGAATGCCGACAGATCATCGCCGGCCAAGAGCCAACAGGCCGCTCCAAAGGCAAGGCCAAGACCAAAGCTGCGGACACACAGACCGAAACAAAACCCAAGACCAAGGCAAAGACGGCAAAGACCAAGGCATCTACCGGCAAAACAACGGCAAAGCGCAAAGCAGCCACCCCCAAGGTCGAATCCGACAACGCATAATCCCCGCCACAACATGAAGTGCATCGTCCTCATCGGCTATATGTGCGTGGGCAAGACCACGATAGGCCGTGCCCTCGCCAAGACCTTGAACCGCACCTTCTATGACCTGGACTGGTACATCGAAGAGCGGTTTCGCAAACGCGTGCCCCAGATCTTCGCCGAAGACGGTGAGGAACGTTTCCGTGACATGGAGCGGCGCATGCTTCACGAAGTGGCGGAGTTCGAAGACATCGTACTCGCCTGCGGAGGCGGCACACCCCGCTTCTTCGACAATATGGCCTATATGAATGCCGTGGCCGAGACCGTCTACCTCAAAGCATCGACCGACACCATCTGTGCCCACCTCGCTGTGAGCAAAGGCGAACGCCCCCTGCTCCAAGACAAATCGCCCGAAGAGCTCCGCACCTACATCACCGCCCAGATTGAAGAGCGCGCACCCTTCTACGAACAGGCCCACCACATCCTCGATGTGGACATCCTCGACTCGTTCGACAAGGTGGACGAGGTCGTGACAATGATCCGCCAGGCCGTGGGCATCGCCTGAACCCAGTCCCCACCCTTTACCCTACAAACCCTATACTCCCTATACCTCCCCCGACACACCATGAGAAAATGGCGTATTGAAGACTCCGAAGAGCTGTACAACATCAAAGGCTGGGGCGTGAACTATTTCGGTATCAACGAAAAAGGCCATGCCTACGTCCGTCCCCGAAAGGATGACACCCAAGTGGACCTCTATGAGGTGGTCAACGAACTCTCCGAGCGCGACATCTCCGCACCCGTACTGCTCCGTTTCCCCGACATCCTCGACAACCGCATCGAAAAGACCGCCGGATGCTTCGAGCGTGCGGAGAAGGAATACGACTACCAGGGAGAGCACTTCATCATCTATCCCATCAAGGTCAACCAGATGCGGCCCGTAGTCGAAGAGATCATCTCACACGGCAAGAAGTATAACCTCGGGCTCGAATGCGGTTCGAAACCCGAACTGCACGCCGTCCTTGCCACCAACATGGACTCCGACAGCGTCATCGTCTGCAACGGCCATAAGGATCAGAATTTCATCGAACTAGCCCTATTGGCTCAGAAAATGGGGAAGCGCGTCTTCCTCGTCATCGAGAAACTACCCGAGCTGGACATCATTGCCCGAACAGCCGAGAAGATGGGTGTCCGCCCCAATTTGGGCATCCGTATCAAACTCGCCTCGCGCTCTACGGGCAAGTGGGAAAGTTCCGGCGGCGATGCCTCGAAATTCGGCCTCAACAGTGCTGAACTTCTCGAAGCACTCCACCGCCTTGAAGAGATGGGGCTGCGCGACTGTGTCCGCCTCATCCACTTCCACATCGGAAGCCAGATCCCCAAAATCCGCCTCATCTCCATCGCCCTCCGCGAGATGGCACAGTATTATGTCCAACTCCGCAAGATGGGTCTCAACATCGAGTTTGTGGACTGCGGGGGAGGGCTCGGTGTGGACTACGACGGCACGCGTTCGTCCAACTCAGAATCTTCGGTCAACTACTCGGTGCAAGAATACGTCAACGACATTGTCTACACCCTCGTCGAGGCGGCCAACAAGAACAACATTCCACACCCCAACATCATCACCGAGGGCGGGCGTTCACTCACCGCCCATCACTCCGTCCTCATTCTCGAAGTCCTCGAAACGACCGATGTGCCCCATATGCCTGAGGACTTCCACCCCTCCGAAGATGACCACAAACTCGTGCATGACCTCACCGAGATCTGGGACAAACTCTCCACACGGTCCATGCTCGAAGACTGGCACGACGCCGAGGACATCCGCGAAGAAGCCCTCGACCTCTTCCGACACGGACTGATCGATCTCCGTACCCGTGCACAGATTGAGAGCCTCTATTGGAGCATCTGCTCGGAAGTGGCCGATTTGGCCCACCACCTCAAGCATGCCCCCGATGAACTCCGGAAGCTCGACAAGATGATGTCGGAGAAATACTTCTGCAACTTCTCTCTCTTCCAGTCCCTGCCCGACAACTGGGCGTTGGACCAACTTTTCCCCGTCATGCCCATCCAGCGGCTCGATGAGCGTCCCACGCGCAACGCCACCATACAGGACATTTCCTGCGACTCCGATGGCAAGATTTCCAACTACATCAACCACACCCAGCAGACCAGCTACATCCCCCTCCACACCTTCCGGCACGGCGATAAGTATTATATTGGCGTCTTTCTCGTAGGTGCATATCAGGAGATCCTCGGCAACATGCACAACCTCTTCGGTGATACCAATGCCGTGCACATTTCCGTAGCTGCCGAAGGCTATTCCATCGACAAGACGATCGATGGTGAGACGGTGGCCGATGTCTTGGAATACGTGCAGTACGATCCAAAACGCCTCACCCGCCGACTCGAATCATGGGTGTCGAAAGCCATTTCCGAAGGAAAAATCACCATCGAGGAGGGCAAGGAGTTCATCTCCACCTACCGTGCCGGCCTCTATGGCTACACCTACCTCGAATAGTCCCGAGCACCGTTCAACCGCTCTTGCAAACTTCTTTCTTCACCAGCCCTTCAACGCCTCTGAGCGTTGAAGGGCTGCGTCATTCCGGTAGTGTCGTCCTCCTTACCCACTTTCGTGCGTAGCGTATTTCAACAAAAACAGTTCGCCACGGCAGGACGCAAAAGCCCTAAGGCTTTGCATGCTGTCGTGGCGAACAAAGGCATAGAAAGGAACCTTGACGGCCAGCTATCTTATGAAGATCGAGGCTGGGCTGAATAGCATATCAGTCGGCAAGGACGGGACGTCCGTTCCGGATAATGAGGGTACCGCGTTCGGGATGCAACACACGTCGGCCCATCAGATCATAATCCTGCGAAGAGGAAGAAGAGGCTTCAGGACGAATCACGGTGTCTATGCCCGTTACACGATTCAGTGCAGAACGCGTGAGGGTGAAACGCTGGATCATCGCAATTTGGCGACCCGTCATGTTGATCAAGAGTCCCAGAGCAACCTCACGCTCCTCAGTAAGGACGAAGCGGAGCACGTGGCCGGCTCCTCCACCCGTGGCCGTCATGGGAATGGAAGCAATGGCCTCGCTGAGCTGTTCGGTGTCAGGAAGTGAAGTACCTGCTGCCACCACAAGGTGCGAACCCGTAGCATCGGAGTGTCCCAACTTCACATCTTCCTCAAAGAGTGCGGTGAAAGTGTATGCACCTGGGGGAAGGGTCATCACTTGGTAACACTTATGGTTGGTGAGTGTGGGGAAGTTGTCCCAACCCGTGGTGAAGGTGAAGCAATTGTTCTTCTGGGCATCTACATGCACACCGCTCACAATGTTACCTTGCTTATGGGTGTTCTCGAGCGTCCAGTCCCGAATTTTCCACCAACGTCCTGCGGTAGTCGTATTGACGGATTGTGTGGTGCGGAGGAACGGTTTTTTGAAGTTAGACAGCTTTTGTGCAGTGATGTCTTCGGGCTGCTCAAAGTTGAGGGAGAATACCCCGGCAGAGCGTCCCCAAGCATCGCCATCGGGGCCAAAACCTGTGCGCACACCATGGCGTGCAGAAGAAGTGCGATCAATCACAGCCCCTGAGGACTGATTGAAATCATAGTAGAGCAACAGCCGGTCCTCACCCTGTTCCGCTGCCGTTACATCGGCAATTGGAGCGTTGGCATAAGCACGGATCTTATCGATAGAGAGTGCCGTGCCCCACACACGCAGCTCATCGATGCGGCCATTCATCTGTGCTGCCGCAGTGCTGAGGGCAAACTCGGAGAGTGCCGGGAAGAGGGAAGTGCTCAAACGGTCCTTGCGCAGGAGCAGGCCGTCTCGATAGATGCTCACCACGTAGCCATCGAAGGTCACCGCATAGTGGTGCCACTCATTGGGAATGACCACTCCATTCTCCGTCTGCACAACACGATTGGACCGGCAGATGAGGAGCTGTCCTGTGGGTGAAGCTTTAATGAGGAACGAAGCATCACGCTCACCAATACCGCAGGTATAGCCTGAGAGACGTGCAGGATTCATCCACCATTCTATCGTGGCTGTCTTATCGCCTGCATGAAGGGGCGGCTGCGCCACAACGCGTGCACCAGGATTGCCAAAGCTCAGACCGGTTTTTGAATCTGCATTAACCACCGTGAGGGCACGGCTTTTGGTGGTGGTGCCTATACCCATATCATTGCGGGCAGTGAGCTGCACATCATAAGTGCCAGGATGGTCAATGGTGAGCGTGGGCTGTTGGGCATTCGTCACATAGGTTTGGGTAGCACTGCTCACCATCCACTCCCATTCTGTGGGTCGATACGTGGAAGCATCGGTGAAGTGTGCGGGTGTGCCGCGAAGCACAACGGCATCGTCTACACGGAAGTCTGCCTGTGGTGCCACGCCAATCACCTGAACCTTCTGCGTCGTCGTAGCCTGAACTCCCGTGGGTGAAGTCACGGTGAGGGTGATGGCGTGGGTGCCACGAGTGTCAAAGGCGGTGGCAGCCGTGATGGCATGGGAGGCGGGCGTCAATGCCGTGGGCATAGTCCAGTGGTAAGTGTATCCGGGCATGGGATGCTTCGGCGTGAGGGTGATGCGTTCGCCTGCGGGTATCGTTTGCTGGTGGAGTGAGAATGTGGCATCAGGAGCATCGGGCGCCGACACGGTGATGGTTTTCGTGGCGGTGAAGCTCTTGGTGCCCGTAACATCCGACACAGTAAGTTGCACATCGAACGTCCCGCTTTGAGGATAACTCAAGCTGAGCGCACTCCCGTGGTAATCCTTTATCCCTGCTTCGGGGGCATTCCAAATGAGTGTGGCGGCTCCGTCAGGATAGTGGGCATTGAGCGTGAGCGGTTGTCCCGCAACGGTAGTGCTGCTGCCCTTGATGGAGCAATTGCCATTGGTGAAGGTGCTCACCGTGGGTGCAGACAGGGATTGCTCGCTGTCTACAATGGCAAAGGTGCCGTCAGACATGTTGATCAAAGGGGCATGGTGGCCTCCCACGCAGTCGCGGAGATGTGGACGGCCATCAATCTCGATGAGATCACCTTTATAATAAGCCAGCAGGCCTTCAGGAAGGACATTGCCCGAAAATTCGGTGTTCATCATGGCTTTGAGTGTAGCCGCAGGGCGCGCACTGTCCCAGATACGAATTTCATCGATCACGGCATCATGGGCACTGTTCTTCCCTTCAGAAGCGGAGAAGACGAGGCTGCCAAAACCACCAATACCACTATAACTGTTGCTGCGCGTCATGGAGGCTGCGCCACCGTTGAGATGCAGGCGGAAGTTGTTGCCCGAAACCACCACTGCCACATGCGACCATTTGCCCACTTTCAGTGCACCTGCAAGGGTCTGCGTGCGTGCATTTGTGTCCCATCCTGCCGTGCAGCTGCCATCGGCATTGGCATGGAGCATAAACTGCCCCCAACCGGGACCCACCGCCTGGTTCCAATCGGCCAACGTGGTGGGTTTGATCCAGTATTCAATCGTAGCTTTCTGGAAATGGTTGGTAAAGAGATCGGGAATGATGAAGCCGTTCTTGCGCAAATCAATGGCGACATTGGCCGACTGGGGCTCTACGGCTGTGGTGATATAAGCCGGTTCTGACGTTACTCCACTCTCAAAAACAGCAGACACCCCATAGCGTCCGGCACCTGGAAGATCGAAGTGCGTATCGGTCGCCTCCGCCAGAAATTGCCCGTCTCGGGTGATGCGGTAAGCCGTTGCCGTGTGTCCACCCGCTACGGGGGCTGTCCAGCTAAGCCGGCTCCCGGTAATGGAGAGATTGAGCGGCTGTCCGTACTGCTCACCATAGACAATGGTCGAAACACGCGTGATCTTCGCGCCTGGTACTTCTTGCTGCTCGCCGCCGAGGTCAAAGATGGTTTCAATCCCTTCACGGTCAAACTCATAGTCCACAATACCCACGTGGTAGAGATGTCCCTGTCCGATCGAAGGTTTTCGGTCGGCCCGATTTTCTGACATCGAGCGGTTGCGGGCATCGACCGTGAAGAAATATTTTAGCGGTTGGCTGCGGTCATACCCCGCCGTGAGGTCGGTGAGGTCATAACCAAACTCCATCGGTTCGTTGTGCATCCGCCCATCCGCCCAACGTCCCAACATCGGGACAGCAGGTGCAGGAGTGGTGTAGCCATATTTACAATCGCCCGCCCAGCGAAAATGGTGGAGTTCAATCTCCTTCTCGGGTACGTTGGCATTAAGATTGGCACTCACGCCTGCTTTGAGGATAATCTCCGAACGGTGGGAATAGTCCATCCGCACTTTGAGGGTGCGTAGCGGGCGATAGTTCTTCCGCACGTTGTAGATTTCGGGAGTCCATGCCCCCGACAAACGGCGTTGTGACTTGTTCGCCGGATTGGGGATCTCGTGCACAGGACCTGAATTGGCGTAAGGACAATAGATCAAACCACCATTGGCCCAAGTGCCCCAAGAGTTGACCAAGATCCAAGCTCCAACTTCATCTTTCTCCGTCTCGCCCGCTTTGCCATTGCCATCTAAGTCAAATTCAATGCGGTCATCATAGCCCACAATGGTCATGGCGTGGTCCACACTCGTGCCCCACCACTTCACATACTCTTGACCTGCCACCCCAAGGGCGGTGTTCGTATCGGTTCTTGGCACAGACCCCGGGGTGATATTGGAGGCAACACCGATCCCCAAAAGACCACCCGAATGGAAATCAGGATCGCCATTATGGTTCCACAACCAGCGTTTTGCCAACTCACGACCCTCAGGGGTCATCAAGTCGCCGGGGAGGCGAACAGGTTTCTCCATGCGATTGTTCATCGCCTCAAACCATTTGTCATAACCTGTCATCCAGCCGAAATCGATGGTGTTCCAATCCTGCTCGCCAAAGAGGGCGGAATAGGTCTGGCCACCATAGGTCTTGGCCGTGGGGATACCAATAAGGGACACAAATTCGTCCTTACCCGAATTACAATAAGTGTGTAACCAAGAGAAGTGGGTGGGATAATAGTGATCGGACGTGGTGCCGTCGAGATCGCGATAGGAATTGATCTCGTGCGTGAACATATAGCCCACACGGGATGCCGATCCGCAAGAGCCGCCCGATTGGTTGAAGATGGGCGCGAAATGACGCGTGGCAGCATTGTTCACCGCTGCGGGGCGTTCGTTCAGCGGAGTGGCGTGCAAACCGCGGGCGCGGGCAGCCGCCCCATAACGAAGCAGCCGCGCATCAACAGGAAGGTTGGGGTTGTAGTCGGGATACTTTGCCCGATCCACAGGCACTACGTCTTGTGCCAACACACCGAGTGTGCCCACCGATAGGAAGAAAAGGGGGAAAAGATGTCGCATGACTTGAACAGGATAAGTCGGTAAAACTCAAAAGTTGAGTACATTTCGGATGCAAAGGTAAAACTTATTTCGCAAAATATGGAGTTAACACGCTAATTTCTACCGATTTCCCGTCAGTTTCTGTAAAAGTGGTACTGCTTGCAAGAATAAGAGTGAGCTTCATGGGACAAAACATTCCTTCCAAAACATCACTTCGTGTAGCCCGCTGCAAAAGTAAAAAAATAGAACCGTAAAATCTTCTGGACTTTTTGTCCTCCCTCCGCCTGATTTTTGGGAAAGGTGGCGAAGTGTGCCCCAAATCCCTGATTTCTTCTTAACTTTGCAGTCCCCAAAAACCCCGTTTCCCCATGCCCCAGATCCATCCTTCTTGGTTATCTCATCTCCAAAAGGAGTTTGATGCGCCCTACTTCCACGCCCTCAGTGCGTTCGTCCATGAGGAGTATGCCCGCCATCCGTGCTATCCCCCTGCGGCAAAGGTGTTTTCCGCCTTTGATCTCTGTCCGTTTGAGCGCGTGAAGGTAGTGATCCTCGGCCAAGACCCCTATCATGAACCTGGACAGGCCGAAGGGCTGTGTTTCTCAGTGCCGGAAGGGATGCGGTTCCCCCCCTCGTTGGTCAACATTTTCAAGGAGATTTCCGATGATCTCGGACGTCCCATCCCCGAATCGGGAAGTCTGCACCGCTGGGCCGAGCAGGGGGTGCTCCTGCTCAACGCCACGCTCACCGTGCGCGCCCATGCCGCCGGCAGCCATCAGGGACGGGGTTGGGAAACCTTCACCGATGCGGTGATTCGATGTCTCTCGACCGAACGCTCAGGACTCGTCTTCCTCCTTTGGGGCAGTTATGCCCAGAAAAAAGCCGCCCTCATCGATGCCACACGCCACCGCGTGCTGCGGAGTGCACATCCCTCACCCCTCTCCGCCTACCGCGGCTTCTTCGGCAACCATCATTTCTCCCTGGCCAATGACTTCCTGATCCGGCAAGGCCTCTCCCCCATCGAGTGGTAGCCTTCTGCCGGACCCACCAATTGTCCCGACCTCCAAAAGCGAGTTCTGACCTCTAACTTATTGCTGCTGAACTTTGAATATGCTCCCCATCCTTCAAGTGGGCGACGTCCTCCTCTCGCCCGATATTTTCACCGAACAATTCTGCTGCGACCTCGAAGCCTGCGGCGGTGCCTGCTGTATTGAGGGCGATGCCGGTGCCCCCATCACCGAAGAGGAGCGAGCCGCACTCGAACGTGTCCTCCCCACGGTGTGGCACGACCTCGATCCCCGCGCCCGAAAAGTGCTGCTCAAGCAGGGTGTGGCCTACCGCGACCGTGATGGTGATCTCGTGACGAGCATTGTGGGCGAAAAGGACTGCTGCTTCACCTGCTACAACGCCGAGGGCATCTGTCTCTGTGCCACTGACCGCGCCCAACGCGAAGGGCGTATCGACTGGTCAAAACCCATCAGCTGCGCCCTTTATCCCATCCGCGAGCGTACCCTTTCCAATGGGCTCGTGGCCCTCAACTACGACCGCTGGAACATCTGTGCTCCGGCTAGGGAACACGGACGTGCGCTCCGTCTGCCCCTCTACCGCTTCCTCCGCGAGCCCCTCATCCGACGCTTCGGCGAGGATTGGTATGCCGAGCTGGAAGCGCTCGCCGACTCGCTTCGAAAAGAGGGATTGATTGCAGAATGAACATCCACGTCATGCACGATAAAAAGCACCGCACGGGATCTTCCGTGCGGTGCTTTTATTTTGATATTCCGAAAAGAAGGAAGCCGGTCTGCTCGTTCAAAAATCGGATATATTGACCAACAAAACCAGCCGGTCCGCTCCCACAAAATCTGCAAGGCAACTCCGAAAAAGCAGCGTTTTGCCCTCCCTAAAACGACACCGCGGAATGGTCAAAAAGAGTCCGCGGTGTCGTTCAAACACCTTCGCGGTGTCGTGTCCACGACACCATGGACTCTTTTTGACCACTCCGCGGTGGTGTTTTTGACCCATCGCAACACCCTTCCTGCTGCACCCCGACGCGTACGGTGTACACCGCCATGCATCCCCAAAACATTGCAATGCTGCATTGCCCCACACACCATGCTCTGACCATATGCCCCTACTCTGCTCCACGCCTTGTGGAATGCCTTCTGACACCCTCCGAACGTGTGCCAATCGTCCCAAAACATGTCGTAACACCCGACCACACCCCTGTGGAAAAACCTGCGGAAAACCCACGGACAAGCCCGTGAAAAAACCTGTGTACAACTTACCGTTCGAATCCTCTGCCGAAGAGCTTCATCCACAGATGGAAATCCACAGGCAAACAGCCTTTTCCCGAAGGTTTTCCGCCGAAAAAACTGGGGTTCTCCGCGATGAAGATGCAACATACAAATCATTGTAATTCAACATACTAACCATATCTGACCACAAGTTTTCCACACTATCCACAGCCAATATATAGCACCATATTTTTTTCAGTATATTCTTGTATCTCTCCTTCCTTTTTCTCTCACAAGAAGAATACAGACATATGCTTGTGGATGGGGAAAACGACAGTGGTGGAGCATGTAGGTGTGATGGTGACGTGTGGAGGTGAAGCTCTGTCTGTCGGCAGACCGCACCGAATTCGGAAGGGAGGGCTTTCTGACGATACGGCCCGTGTGCAGCGGTGCTTCAGGAGGTCAGAACGTGTTTTCATCTTTTACCGTCAGGTGCGGCAAGGGAGCAAAAATAAATCCGTACTTTTGCACTACCCAGTCTTCGCTTCGGGGCACCGTTGCGGATCAGTGGCTTCAACTTTCAAGGAAACTCAGTAACATGCTCTCGCTCGATCTCGTCTATAAAGCCTCTACCGTGCTTCAGCGTGTGGTGCGCCACACCGAACTTATTGCCACCGACAAAGTGAACAACCGCTGCCGAGTGTGGATCAAACCCGAAAATCTCCAAGTTACCGGTTCGTTCAAGGTGCGCGGTGCGGGGTTTAAGATCTCCCAGCTTTCGGAGGCAGAAAAGTCACGCGGCGTCATAGCCTGTTCAGCGGGCAACCATGCCCAAGGTGTGGCCCTCGCAGCCCGTCAGCTCGGTATCCGCGCCCTTATCTGTATGCCCGAGGGTGCCCCCATTTCCAAGGTCGAGGCCACCCGCGAACTCGGAGCAGAGATCGAGCTTGTGCCTGGGGTTTATGACGATGCGTACCGTCGTGCCTGCGAACTCCAAGCCGCCACGGGCATGACCTTTGTCCACCCCTTTGACGATGAAGAGGTGATTGCGGGGCAGGGTACGATTGGCATGGAGATCCTCAACGAAAATCCCGATATCGACATCATTTTCGTCCCCATTGGCGGCGGCGGTCTGGCGGCGGGCGTGGCCTATGCCGTGAAGACCCTCAAACCTTCCGTGCGCATTGTCGGCGTGGAGGCAGAAGGTGCGGCGGGGATGAAGATGAGCCGTGCGGCGCAAACCATCACCACCCTTCCCAGAGTGCTTACCATCGCCGATGGGATTGCCGTCAAATCGCCGGGCGAACACACCTTTGCCCTCTGCGAACAATTTGTGGACGACATTGTCACCGTCACCGAAGATGAGATCTGTGCCGCCATCCTCGCGCTGATTGAAGGACACAAACTCATTGCCGAGGGTGCCGGTGCGGTGAGTGTGGCAGCGGCGATGTTTGAGAAAGTCCCGCTCGAAGGCCGCAACGTCTGCTGCATCGTCAGCGGTGGCAACATCGACGTCACGATCCTCTCGCGCGTCATCAACCGCGGATTGATGAAGGGAGGGCGCACCACGGAGATGCTCATCGAGCTGCCCGACCGTCCGGGATCGCTGCTCGGCCTGACGAAGATCATCGCCCGCGAGGTGGCCAATATCATCTCCATCCACCATGAGCGCAATGGTGAAAGCCCGGATGTGAACAGCTGCAACCTCCGCATTGTGCTCGAAACCCGCGACTTCGAGCATATTGCCCAGATCAAAGCCGCCATCCTCTCTGCCGGTTACCAGATTTTGGAAGCATAACTGCGGTGTTGGGCGTCGGAGTGGATGTTGTGTCATCGGGCAGGGGGGGATTGCTCCTCTTTCTCCGCCATGATATTCTTAAAAAATGGAGATGACAACGAGAAAGTCCGCCTTTTCTTTCGCTCTTGCCGAAAGTCTTTTTATTTTTGCACCTTGAATTACCGTGTCTTGACCCGAATATTGGGGGTCGGGGCGCGGACATCTTCATATTTCTCCTCATGCGCAAAATCCTCCACTGCATTACCTTCGGAACCGCCAGCCTGATGCTGGGGACGCTCACTACGGCCTGTTTCAATGATGACGACACCGTCACCGAAGTGTCCAACGAGTGTGTCATAACGGGTGTGCAGCTCGGCAAATTGGTGCGCACCGCCACACAGCGCACCGCCGACGGCCAGCGCGACAGTATTGTCACCACTTCCGTGTCGGGGACACTCTATCCCTTCACCATCGACCAGGAGCGTAACCTCATCTACAATGTCGACTCCCTCCCCCGGGGCACAAATGCCGCGCGTGCGGTGCTTTCCACCCTCAACCTGGTGGGCAGTGCTGTGCTCCGTTCGCTCACCACGGGGCAGGAGGAAAGCTTTACCCTCACCGATTCCCTCGACCTTTCGCAGCCACGTGAGCTGGTGGTGTACAGTGCTGACCGCTCCGTACGCCGCACCTACACGCTCGAGCTCCGCGTACACCGCACCGAGGGCGACAGCACGGTGTGGAGCCGCCGTCCCACCGAGGAATGGGACACTCAAGCATGGGCACGCCCTGAGGCCGGCACCTTTACTGCCGCAGGTTGCCGCTTCGTGATAACACCCACAGGCATCACGTCCGCCGCCGACGGTGCGGCACCCGTGGCCGATGCCATCGCCAACACCGAACTTCCCTTCCTGCCCGTCACCGAAATCTGTGGGGCAGCCCGACCCTCGCGCATCGATGAGCGTATCGATGAGGTGCTCCTTTACGGTGTTCAGAACGGGGAGGCTCGACTTTGGAAACGCCTCATTGACCACACCGGCCGCAACACCTGGGGCTGGGACTACCTCCCCATAACGGCCGAAAACCCCTACGGTGCTCCTGTTTTGGGCCAAGCCTCGCTCCAGGCTTACGATGACGGATTTCTCCTCATTGGCCTTGACGGGGAAGGTCGTGTGGTGCTGCGCTATAGCCTCGACCGCGGTCGAGTGTGGACGGCACACCCCTACTTCCACCTTCCCGCAACACTCGGCACAGGATGGAAACAGCTGGAAGCACATACTGACCCTGCCGGACATCTCTGGCTGCGCCTCGATGGCACCATCGTGTGGCGCGGCGGCCTGAATCGCGCCGACTGGTCAGCGGTGCAGACTGAGTATCTCCAAACGCGGCGGAAATCATCTCCGCAGGTGCCCTGACGCACCCTAATCTCTTCATGCCCATGAAGCTTCTCCGCCTCATTCCCTTCTTCGCCCTCGGCATGGCCCTTCCTCTGGCCGCACAGGATGAGGAGTATTACACCAAAGAGGTGGGCGGTGGCTTGGGACTGACCTCCGTGCTGAGCGATGCCAACGGCACCCTCTTGGGGAAACCCTCAACAGCGGTGGGCGGTGTGGTGCGCTTCGTGTTCAATCCACGCGCCGCCCTTCGTACACGGATGGCTTGGCATGGCCTTTCGGGCAATCTCCACGGTGTTCAAGCCTTCTATCCCGACCGTTTCGATGCTCCGACCGCAGGGCGGCGCACCTATACTTTCTCAGGGGGTATTGCTGACGTGAGCGCGGTCTACGAACTCCACCTCCTCCCTTATGGCTACTACCGCAATTACCTGGGTTACAGCCGTCTCGTCCCCTTCTTCCAAGCGGGCATCGGTGTGGCTTACGGCACGATCGACCGTCAGGTAGCAGTGAGTTTTCCTGTTGGTGTGGGCGTGAAATACAAACTCCGCCCTCGGCTCAACCTGACGCTTGACTGGGCCATGCACTTCACTGCCAACGACCGCCTCGAAGGGTTGGAAGCTCCTGTGGGGATCCGCAGCGAGCTCTTCCGCAACAAAGACCACTACGGCACCGCAATGCTCACCCTTACCTACGACATTTCGCCACGGTGTCCGACCTGTAACAAGGCCGACTGATCCCAACTGTCGCACCCACCATTTCTGCATATAGCTCCATGTCCGAACTTGATTTTCAACGCATCCCCCAACACATCGCCATCATCATGGACGGCAACGGCCGCTGGGCGAAAGCCCGTGGGCTGGAACGCTCCCTCGGACATCAGGAGGGTGCGGCCACCGTGCGCGACATCACCGAAGCTGCGGCAAAGCTTGGGGTGAAGTTCCTCACGCTCTATACCTTCTCCACCGAAAACTGGAATCGCCCTGCCGCTGAGGTGGCCGCCCTCATGGCCTTGATCATTGAGCATTTGGAGGAAGAACTGTTCATGAAGAACAATGTGCGCCTCCGCATCATCGGCGACCGCGACCGTCTGCCCGACTATGTGCGCACCGCCCTCGACCGCAGCGTGGCACACACAGCGGGCAACACGGGGATGACCATGGTGCTCGCACTCTCCTATTCCGCCCGTTGGGAAATCACCGAGGCCGTGCGAAGCCTTATCTGCCGTGCCAACGACGGGACGCTCCGCGCCAACGAACTTACCGAAGCCGATGTGGCTGCGGCTCTTGCCACCGACTTCATGCCCGACCCCGAACTCATTATCCGTACCGGAGGGGAGCTTCGTTTGAGCAATTATCTCCTCTGGCAAGCCGCATACAGCGAACTCTACTTCACCGACACGTTGTGGCCTGACTTCACCACCGAGTGTCTCTATGCCGCCATTGCCGACTATCAAGGTCGCGAACGCCGTTTCGGAAAAACCTCCGAACAGGTCATCGACAACGCATAGCCCTTCCCCCTTCTCTGACTCCAAAAACCTTTCCATGAAAGTTCTGAACCCAACCCTCCTCCTCGCGCTCTTCGCCGCCGGAACGCTCGCTGCCGGTGCCCAGACCTTGGGAACCGGTGCCGACACACCGCCCCCGACGACGCAGGTGAAGCCCGACATCGTCTATACTGCCACCCCCCAGAAGTACGTCTTGGGCGGACTGGCCATCGACGGCATCAAGGGCTATGACGACGATCTGCTCCTTAACATCGCCAATCTTGAAGTGGGGCAGACCTATTCCGTGCCGGGGGATGAAATCAGTCAGGCGGTGCGCAACTATTGGAAGCAGGGTCTCTTTTCCAATGTCCGTATCGATGCCGACAGCATTGTGGGCGACAAGATATTCCTCCATATCCGCCTCACCGCCCAGCCGCGGATCAGCGTGCTCAACCTCAACGTGGCCAAGAAGTCGGAGCGGGAGGATATAGAAGCGCGCATACCGCTCCGTGCCGGCAACCAGATTACTCCAAATCTGGTGGACCGCACCAAGCGGCGTATCATGAAGTATTATGAGGAGAAGGGCTTCAAGAATGCTGAGGTCGAGGTTGTGCAGCGTGCCGACCCTTCGGACGAGCATAAAATGGTGGTCGATGTTAATGTTACGCGCAACGATAAGATCCGCGTGCGCAAGATCTACATGACTGGTGTTGATGCCCGGCAGACCCGTGCTCTGAAAAACGCGATGAAGAAGACGAGCGACCGCTCTACGTTCAAGAAGTGGTTCAGTTCACGTAAATTCCTCCCCGAAAAGTATGAGGAGGACAAGGGCTTCCTCATCGAGAAGCTTAATTCCTGGGGCTATCGCGATGCCATTGTGGAGGCCGACAGCGTGGTGCCTGTCGATCCGAAGCACGTGGACGTCTATCTCCATCTGCGTCCGGGCAAGAAATACTACGTGCGCAACATCAGCTGGGTGGGCAACACGATTTATCCCACCGAGGCTCTTGAACGCACACTCCAGATGCCGAAAGGCTCACTCTACGACCAGAGCTATCTGAGCAAGCGTCTGAACAGCGATGAGGACGCCATCGGCAAGCAATATTACAACAACGGCTATGTGTTCTACGGTCTCGACCCTGTGGAGATCAACGTGGAGAACGACAGCGTGGATCTTGAAATGCGCATCAGTGAAGGTCCGCAGGCCACCTTCAACCGCGTGCGCTTTGCCGGCAACGAGCGTGTGTACGACCATGTGATCCGCCGCGAAATCCGTACCAAGCCCGGCGACCTCTTTTCTATGGAGGCCATCGAACGCTCCATGCGCGAGCTGGCCTCTATGGGACACTTCGATCCCGAATATCTCCAATCCGAGCTTTTTAAAAATATACATACCGACCAAGCCTCCGGCACGGTGGACATCACCTATCCCCTCCTTACCAAAGGGAGCGACCAGCTGGAAATGTCGCTCGGATGGGGACAGACCGGTATCGTGGGGCGTGTGGGTGTGAAGTTCACCAACTTCTCCATCCAGAACCTCCTTGGCACGAGCGGTTACAAGCGTGCGGGCTTCCTGCCCCAGGGTGACGGACAGACCCTCTCGCTCTCCGCGCAGACCAATGCCCGTTACTACCAGAACTACAGCCTCACCTTCACCGATCCTTGGTTCGGAGGCAAGCGTCCCAACCAGCTCTCCGTCTCCCTCTTCTTCTCCCACCAGAGTGATGTGAGCAGCAATTACTACAACAGTAGTAATTATTACAACAACTATTACTACGGTTACGGGACGAACAACAGCTACTACAACTACGCCAACTTCTACGATCCCGACAAATATCTTCGTCTCTACGGTGTGAATATCGGGTTCGGCAAGCGTCTGCGTTGGCCCGACGACTACTTCACGTTTATGGCCTCGCTCGGATTTACCCGCTATCAGCTGAAAAACTGGTCGAGCTATTACTTTGGATTTTCCAACGGCAGCAGCAACAACGTGAATCTCTCGCTCACTTTGGCGCGTACCTCGACCGACAATGCTTTCTTCCCCCGCAGCGGTTCGGACTTCAGCTTCCAGCTCACCCTCACACCACCCTACTCTCTCTTTGATGGTAAGGACTATTCCAAACTCGCCACCAATTCCGCCAGTGCGACCTACGAAAAGGAAGTGGCGGAGAAGTATCGATGGATCGAATACCATAAATGGAGCTTCAAGTTCCGCACGTTTACTGCACTCAACAGCAGTTTCAAGCACTGCCCCGTGCTGATGACGCGCACCGATGTGGGTATTCTCGGTGCCTATAATAAGCACCGCAAGTCGCCCTTTGAGAGTTATTATGTGGGTGGCGACGGCATGACGGGCTACGGCTCTTACGGTACAGAAACGATCGGTTTACGCGGTTATGAAAACGGATCGCTGGCCGGCAACACTGTCTCGGGCATCAACGGCAATGCCTATGCCTACACGCGCCTCGCCCTCGAACTCCGCTACCCTCTGATGCTCGAAAGCACCACCTCGATCTATGCACTCGCTTTTGCAGAAGCCGGCAACGCGTGGACCGATGTGAGCCGCATCAACCCCTTCAGCCTCCGGAAGTCGGCCGGTGTGGGGGTACGTCTGATGCTTAGCTTTATCGGTCTGATGGGTATCGACTGGGCTTATGGTTTCGATAAATACAGCCCAACGGGTGCAAAAATCGGTGGCAGCCACTTCCACTTCGTCCTCGGACAGGAATTCTGAGGACAGGCTTGCAGTAAACACGGCCACCACCTTCCTTCGTTGACGTGGCGATACCTCTCCTGCTCTCAGGGGCGAGGTGTCGCCACGCCGCGTGTGTTTTGTACGTATGACGGGTTTGTGTCACATCACGAGACTGAATAACGAACGTTTTCATTAAGCCAGACGCGCATTGCCAAAACGAGGCACTCGTTTTGGGCAATGCCGTGGCGGGAAAACGTCTGTTGAAGACGAACGTTTTCATTAAGCCAGACGCGCAGCTCTCAAAACGAGCTACGAGTTTTGAGCCCTGCCGTGGTCAGAAAACGTCTGAGCAACGAAGACATTCATACACTGTTGTGGACACTACTCATTTCTCCCCATTCCCCCTTATCTTCTATGTCCAAAGATGAACTCACGCCGATGATGCGGCAATTTTATGAGATGAAGGCACTCCACCCCGATGCCCTCCTCCTCTTCCGCTGCGGTGACTTTTATGAGACCTACTGTGAAGACGCCGTTGTGGCTGCACAGATCCTCGGCATCACCCTCACGCGCCGCAACCAGAAGGGGTCGAGTGCCAACACCGAGATGGCAGGATTTCCTCACCATGCCCTTGACAACTATCTCCCCCGCCTCGTTCGCGCCGGTCATCGTGTGGCCATCTGCGACCAGCTAGAAGACCCGAAGTTGGCCAAGAAGTTGGTGAAGCGCGGCATCACCGAACTCGTCACACCGGGTGTGGCACTCGGCGACAATGTCCTCGAAAGCCGGGAGAACAACTTCCTCGCTGCCGTCCATTTCGGGGCATCAGCGGTGGGAATCTCCCTCATCGATATTTCCACGGGCGAATATCTGGTGGGCGAAGGCGATGTGGGGTATATTGACAAGCTCCTTGCCGGATTTATGCCGAAGGAGGTGCTGCTTGTGCGGGGTGAGCGGACAAAATTCTCCAACCTCTTCACCGGGCGTTTCTTCGTGTTCGAGCTCGATGACTGGGCTTTTAACGAGCGTTCTGCACGGGAGAAGGTGTTGAAGCATTTTGCTGTGCAGAATCTGAAAGGCTTCGGTGTCGATCACCTTACGGCCGCAGTTACTGCGGCAGGTGCGATCTTGGCCTATCTTGATGAGACCCAACACCGACAGATTGATCACGTTACGCGGCTGCGCCGCATCGAGGAAGAGCGATTTGTGCGTCTTGACAAGTTCACCATCCGCAACCTTGAACTCATTGCCCCTACCCACGCCGATGGGCAGTCATTGCTGCGCATCCTCGACCGAACCCTCACGCCGATGGGTGCACGGCAGCTGCGCCGATGGATCCTCTTCCCTCTGCGGAATGTGGAGGACATCGAGCAGCGGCTGGACTGTGTGGAGCATTTTTTCCGCGAACCCGCTTTCCGCGAACTCTGTGATCTTGAACTGGCGAAGGTGGGTGACCTCGAACGCATCGTTTCCAAGGTGGCTACGGGGCGCATCAATCCCCGGGAGATGCACCAGCTCCGCCAGGCGTTGGAGACGGTGGTCGTGCTGAAAAATGTCTGTGCTTCGTCCGACCGTGAGAGCATCCGCGCCATTGCTGAACGGCTCGAACCGCTCACCGACCTGCGCCGCCGCATTGAGCGGTCCATCGCTCCCAATCCGCCACTCCTCCTGAGCAAAGGAGGGGTGATGGCCGATGGACTGGATCCTGCCCTCGACGAACTCCGCGAGATCCGCACTTCGGGCAAGGACTTCCTGCTCAAAATCCAAGAGCGCGAAGTGCACCGCACCGGTATCTCAAGTCTGAAAATAGGGTTTAACAACGTCTTTGGCTATTACATCGAGGTGCGCAACACCCACAAAAATGCCGTGCCTCCGGAGTGGATCCGCAAACAAACCTTGGTCAATGCTGAGCGATACATCACCCAAGAATTGAAGGAATATGAAGAGAAGATCCTTGGAGCGGAGGACAAGATTCTCGTCCTTGAAACCCGGCTCTATGCTGAACTTGTGCGCGAGGTGGCGCAACACATCGCCCCCTTGCAGCAAAACGCCTTGGCCTTGGCCGATCTCGATGACTACTATTCCCTTGCTGTCGTGGCGAAGGAGTGGCATTATGTCCGCCCTGTGGTGGATGAGAGCACGGTGATCGATATCACTGCCGGACGGCATCCCGTGATCGAGACCCTTATGCCCGCCGGTGAGGAATATGTGCCCAACGACTTGCGCCTGGACACCGAGCGCGAGCAGATCATCATCGTGACGGGGCCTAATATGGCAGGTAAGAGTGCACTCCTTCGGCAAACCGCCCTCATCACCCTCATGGCACAGATGGGGAGCTTCGTGCCTGCTGAGCGGGCGCGGGTGGGCATGGTGGATAAGATCTTTACGCGCGTTGGAGCATCGGACAACATCTCCGTGGGCGAAAGCACCTTTATGGTCGAGATGACCGAAGCGGCCAACATCATGAACAACCTCACCGACCGCAGCCTTGTCCTCTTCGATGAATTGGGGCGTGGCACCTCGACCTATGATGGTATCTCCATTGCATGGAGCATCGTGGAGCACCTCCACGAAACCCCACGTGCGCACGCACGCACGCTCTTCGCCACCCATTATCACGAACTGAATGAGATGGAGGAGCACTTTCCGCGGATCGTAAACTTCAACGTGTCGGTGCGTGAGGTGAACCACCGAATTGTCTTCCTCCGTAAACTGATGCGCGGCGGTTCGGAACATTCGTTTGGTATCCACGTGGCGCGGTTGGCGGGCATGCCACCCTCCATCGTGCACCGTGCAGAAGAGGTGCTTGCACGGCTCGAAGCCGAGCATGCCGCCTCACCCGCCGCTCCTGTCCATCCCGGTGCGCCGACCGCTCCTGCCATCGCCCCTCAACTCTCTTTTTTCCAGCTCGATGACCCCGTCCTCACCGCCGTGCGCGACGAAATCCTCCATCTCGACATCAATCACCTCACCCCTATGGAGGCCCTCAACAAGCTCCACGGGATCCGCACGATCTTGACGGGAGGAAAAGGATGAAAAGTGTGCGGGGTATGCACGGTGCTCATCCTCTACGACAGAGGCTGTCGGCCGGCTGGGGTGATGGCGGATCATGTTCCATGAATTCCCTGCGTTCAACCTCCGCGCTCCGTTCGGTGCTGTCCGTCAAGTTTTTCGGAAACGCACAAATCCTTCACCACTCCGTGCTTCATTTACCGGAAACTTTCCGTAAATTTGCCCGTACTTCCTATTGTGTGTGCGGCACATCGTTGCAGCACTGTTTTGTCCCCTTGATCCTCTGCTCATGAACCGCATTGTCAAACATCGTATAAAGATCCTCCTCATCGTTGTCATCAGCATCACGGGGATCCTGCTCGCGCTCCCCCGTGAGCAGCGTTTCGGCTATGAATATAGCCTCGGACAGCCTTGGCGTTACGCACCGCTCATTGCCACCTACGAGTTTCCGATCCACATGTCGGACGAGCAGCGTGAAATGAAGCGCGACAGCGTGCTCCGTGAGTTTCATCCGTATTTTCAGTTGCGTACGGAAATTGGCCGTCAGGCGGTGGAGCATTTCAAGAGTGACTACGTGCGCGGTGCATTTGTTGGCGTGCCTGAGCGGTATGTCTATCAGATGGCAGGGCTGCTTCAAGAGGTGTACAGCACGGGTGTGATGGATCATGCTCGGATGGACACCCTCGCCGCACAGCGTTACCGTGGCATCCGCGTCCTCTCCGGCACATCGGCCACCACCCTACCCCTCGCTACGCTCTTCTCCCCGGGAACGGCCTATGAATACATCCAGCGGCGTGCTGAATTTCCCGGCGATGTGGTACAGCGGCTCAACCTCAATCGCTATCTCACCCCCAATCTCCTCTTTGACAGCATCAAGACGCAGCTTGAAGTGGAGGAAGCACTCTCTGTGCTCAACACCAATGTCGGGATGGTGCTGGCGGGCGAACGCATCATCGATCGCGGAGAGCGCGTGAGCCTTCGGCAGGTGTCGATCCTCGACTCCCTGCGCAAAGAGAGTGAACGACGGAAAGACGACGGGCGCAGTGCGTTGTTCATCCTCATCGGACAGGCCGGTGTGGTGATTGCCTTCATAGGCATGCTGCTCTATTTCCTTCACCTCTTCCGCCGTGAGGTTTTTGCCGATATCCATTCCGTAGCCCTCATCTTTACGCTCATCACCCTCTTCTCCGTGGCTACTAGTCTGCTGGTGGCACATAAGTTCTTCTCGGTCTACATCATCCCCTTTGCTATGGTGCCCATCATCGTGCGCATCTTCATGGATACGCGCACGGCCTTCATCGTGGCGATCACACTGGCCGTCATCGCATCCTTGCCCCTCCACACGAACTATCAGTTCCTCCTCACGCAGATCGTGGCAAGCCTGGTGGCTCTTTACACCATCAAGGAACTCACCTCCCGCGCACAAATCATCAATGCGGCCTTCATCATCGTCCTGGCCACATGGGCCTTTGGCCTCTGCTTCGAGCTGGCACAGGGTTCGGACTTCGGAACCTTGGAATGGGAGTGGTATTGGTACATCGGCCTGAACGGCATACTCCTGCTCTTTACTTATCCCCTGCTCTATCTGATCGAGCTGTCGTTCGGCTTTACATCAAGTGTTACGCTGGTGGAGATGAGCAATGTAAACACCCCTCTTCTGCGTATGATGGCGAAGAAGGCTCATGGCACTTTCGTGCACTCCCTGCAAGTGGGCAATCTGGCCGCCGAGGTGGCCGACAAGATCGGTGCGCGGGTGCAGCTCGTCCGCACAGCAGCCCTCTACCACGACTTGGGAAAAACCCTCAACCCTGCCTATTTCACCGAAAATCAGGGTGGCGGCATCAATCCCCATGACAAACTTACGGAGCAGGAATCGGCCGCCATCATCATCTCCCACGTTACGGACGGCATGCGGCTGGCGGAGAAATACCGCATTCCCAAACTCCTCCGTGACTTCATCGTTACCCATCACGGGTGTTCGATGGTGAAATATTTCTACATCCAAGCCTGCAACAGGTGTGGGGCAGAGAATGTGGATGCCGCCACCTTTACCTATCCCGGTCCCAACCCTCAAACCCGCGAACAGGCCATCCTCATGATGGCCGATGCTGTGGAGGCCTCATCACGCAGTCTGAAAGAGTACAGCGACGCCACCATCACCGAACTGGTGCACCGCATCGTCGATGGACAGCTCGAAGCGGGGTGTTTCAAGGAATGTCCCATCACCTTTAAGGATATTGCCGATGCCAAACAGGTGCTGGCCGAAAGTCTTAAAACAACCTATCACACCCGCATCGCTTATCCCACGCTCCATACGACCTCAGAGAGTGAAGAAGCTGCTCCCACAGAGCGGATAGGACTCTTCGGTAATTCGTGGACGTGGAAGCGATAGCACGGTGACACTGCCATTTGTGCGTCACGGCTTCAATGCAACTTTGATCTTGTCGAGAGACCAGAAAATTGGTGTCCTACACGTGGAAGGCGAAAACCTTTGGGACGTATGACAGACGTTAGCCGCAAGCTCTTCGGACTTAATCCAAGAACTTGCGGCTAACGTCTATTTATCGTTCATCACGAATCCTCCCTCCGCGGTGCGGTCAATGATACCTTCTGCCAAGAGATCCGCTAACAGGCGGGAGAGGGAAGGTCGCTGTACACCAAGGAGGCGCGCTGTCCGGCTCACACTGTCAATGCGTCCGCATCGTCGGAGGATTTCAAGGAATCGGTCGCGTAGGCTTTTCAGAGCGAAGGACCGTAGTTTTCGGCTCAGAAACTGGCTGCGATCGGAGATATCGCGCACAAAATGACGCATCACCGCCGGATGGGTCAGCATGAAGTCGAAAAAGGCTTCGCGTCCGATGATCCACAGTGTGCACTCCGTCTCGGCAAAGACGGAGACGGGAAAGCGGTTTTCCGAAGCGAAGATGAAGGCCGAAGCCAAAATATCAGGAGCATCGAGCCGGTCAATAGTCAGTCCGCGTCCCTCTTCACCCATCTCCATGCGCGTGCTCCCTCGGGTAAGGCAATAGACAGATCGGCATGGCTCGTCTTGACGCACAATGAGCGCGCCTTTGCGAAATACTTCGCGCCGATGGGGAACGGCATGCAGCCACTGCGCCAAATCATCAGTATCGATGGTCGAAAAAAGGGGAAGTTGTCGTAACGTTTCCATAGCGAAAGAAGAGACAGGAGCATCGTCAGAATGCAAAAATACGCTTTTTTCGTCATTCACTCCCTTCGTTTGCGTAAATTGTCCTGTGAAGGGGATGCTCTTTTTCGGTAAAAGCTTTCGTTGTTCCCACTCAATTCCGTATCTTTGCGGAAGAAAGACGGTCTCTTTTCTTTGAAGTGGGGAGGCGAATAATCCTCCTCACCAAATGTAGGGATGGCGTGGAGGCATGAAGTGGTGCTTTTCGTTGAGAATAAGCCCAAATTCACCCATTTTGTCCCGAACTTTGAAGATTTCTACTGTTCATTTTCACTACAATAGGGGATTGTGGGCGCAAACTTTTTGCACTACCTTTGCGCCTGATTTTCATCACATGTAAAACCCCTATTATTATGATCGGAATCTTCTTTGGCAGCACCACGGGCAACACCGAGAATGCTGCTCATGACATCGCGGCTGCACTGGGTATAGACGCTGCACACGTCCACAATGTGAGCGAGACTTCGGCTGATACCGTGGCACAATACGACACACTCATCCTCGGATCCTCCACTTGGGGTTGCGGGGATTTGCAAGACGACTGGTATGACTTCCTCGATGCCCTCAAAGGCCAAGACCTATCGGGCAAGAAAGTGGCACTCTTCGGCTGCGGAGATGCTGATGGCTATATCGACACCTTCTGTGGTGCCCTCGCGCAGATCTACGATGCTTTGATCGATAGTGGTGTCACTTTTGTGGGGCAGACAGATGCCGCTTCCTATCCTGCGACAGACAGTGAGGTGTGTCGCGATGGACAGTTCTTGGGACTTGCCCTCGATGATAGTGCCGATGACCACGCAGAGCGTATTGCTGCTTGGGCATCCAGCCTCTAACGACCTCGTAGGTTCCGGAACCTATGATGCTAATAACCCCTAAAACCATAATACATAACAATGAGAATTGAAAAAATCGTAGCACGCGAGATCCTCGACTCTCGCGGCAATCCCACGGTCGAAGTAGATGTAACCCTCGAAAGCGGCGTAGTAGGTCGCGCTTCTGTGCCCTCCGGTGCTTCTACGGGCGAGCACGAAGCCCTCGAACTCCGTGATGGCGACAAGGGTCGCTACCTCGGTAAGGGTACGCTCAAGGCTGTGGAGAACGTGAACAATGTGATCGCTCCCGCCCTCGAAGGTGACAGCGTGCTCAACCAGCGCGCCATCGACCACAAGATGCTCGCACTCGATGGTACGCCCACCAAGTCCAAGCTTGGTGCCAACGCCATCCTCGGTGTATCTCTCGCCGTAGCCAAGGCAGCTGCCAACTACCTCGACATCCCCCTCTACCGTTACATCGGCGGCACGAACACGTTCACTCTTCCCGTGCCCATGATGAACATTATCAATGGCGGCTCGCACTCTGACGCTCCCATCGCGTTCCAGGAGTTCATGATCCGTCCCGTAGGTGCTCCTTCTTTCCGTGAGGGTCTCCGCATGGGTGCAGAGGTGTTCCACGCCTTGAAGAAGGTGCTCCATGACAAGGGTCTCTCCACTGCCGTAGGTGACGAAGGCGGCTTTGCACCCAACCTCGCCGGCGGTACCGAAGAGGCACTCGAAAGCATCCTCACCGCTATCAAGAACGCCGGCTATGAGCCGGGCAAGGACGTGAAGATCGGTCTTGACTGCGCTTCCTCCGAATTCTTCAAAGACGGTGTTTACGACTACACCAAGTTCGAAGGCGAAAAGGGCAAGAAGCGCACCGCCGATGAGCAGGTGGCTTACCTCACCGAACTTGTAGAGAAGTATCCCATCGACTCCATCGAAGATGGTATGTCGGAGAACGACTGGGAAGGCTGGCAGAAGCTCACCGCAGCTATCGGTGGTCGTTGCCAGCTCGTGGGCGATGACCTCTTCGTAACGAACGTAGAGTTCCTCAAGAAGGGTATCGAACTCGGCTGCGCAAACTCTATCCTCATCAAGGTCAACCAGATCGGTTCGCTCACCGAAACCCTCGACGCCATCGAAATGGCACACCGTCACGGCTATACTTCCGTAACTTCGCACCGTTCGGGTGAGACTGAAGATGCTACGATCGCCGACATCGCCGTTGCCACCAACTCCGGTCAGATCAAGACAGGTTCGCTGAGCCGTTCCGACCGTATGGCGAAGTACAACCAGCTCCTCCGTATCGAAGAGGAACTTGGCGACCTCGCTGTCTATGGTTACCAGCGCATCAAGTAATTGGACGAACGTCTGATTACCTGATCTCCTATCATTGCCGCTCCCTCCAGAATGGAGGGAGCGGTTTTTGGATAGTGTCCGTAAAACAGCAAAAATATTGGTGGGGTAGGGGAATCTGCATCGGATCAGTTCGATCGACCCCAGATGATCCGTCCGAAGGGTGCGTCTCCAGAAGGCGGTAATTTCAAGCTTCGGAACAATGAAGCAGGCACTTCTTGTCCTTTTCCTCCGAAAGAGTTAACTTTGCAGCATGACGTTACAACAGCTTGAATATGTCGTTGCGGTGGCGGAGCACCGGCATTTCCTCAAAGCCGCCGAGGCGTGCCATGTTACGCAGCCCACACTGAGTGCGATGATCCAGAAGCTGGAGGACGAACTCGGAGTTAGGATATTCGACCGGCGACGCAAACCTATTGCCCTCACCGCGGCGGGACTGCTGGTGGTAGAGGAAGCCCGCAGTCTGCTGGCCGGCGAGCGGCGTCTTCGGGCGCGGCTTGATGAGGAGCGTAAGGTGGGCACGGGTGTTGTGCGGCTTGGAGTGTTGCCCACCATCGCACCCTATCTCATCCCCCGTGTTTTGCCACGGATGGCCAAGTACCATCCGGGCATCGACCTGCGCATCACAGAGATGAAGACTGCTCCTATGCGCACCGCCCTCGAACACGGGGCAGTCGATGCCGCTTTGATGGCACGCTCGGAGGATTGGAGCGCGTTCAGGAGCATTACCCTCTTCTACGAACAGTATTTTGTCTATGCTGCCCCTGACACGCCCTTGGCACAGTGCTCGTCCGTCCGCACAGACGATCTGCGTGATGCCGCCCTCTGGCTCCTCGATGAGGGACACTGCTTCCGCGACCAACTGGTGAAATTCTGTCAGCTCAAAGGAGCGACACACAGCCGTTCGGCCTATCGCTTGGGCAGTATTGAGACTTTTATGCGCTTGGTCGAGGGAGGGATGGGCACCACCTTCATCCCTGAACTCTCTACCCTCCAACTCTCGGCCGAACAGCAGCGGTTGGTGCGTCCTTTTGCCGTGCCGGTTCCCACGCGCGAGGTGCTGATGGTGTCGCATCCTGACTTTGTGCGCTGCAGTCTCCTCGATATCCTTGCCGCGGAGATTCGTGCTGCTGTGCCCAAAGATATGCTCCGCCTCACCCACGCACAGCGCACGCTGTGAAAAGGGGGAGGCGGAGCATATCTTTGGACACCATCGACTGACCATATGCCGAGTGTGGAGATCTCAGCATGCTCTGGAAGTTTCGTCCCAAAAACGAAAGGGGTCATCTTCCGCTGAAGACAACCCTCTTTCGAACATAGACATAACAATTTAAATTCTTACACTGACCAAGAAGTCAGGGCTGTGAAGCACCTTACCGCTCTCTGTCAGATTGCACTGCAAAGGTAGCGACTTTTTTTGCCCTTCACAATACCCACTTTCAGTGATTTTTCCCATCTGGATGTTCCCTCCGGGTGGGTATGTTTTTATTCATACGGAGGAATTTTGTCTACTAGACTTATCGAAATTTGGAGCATACCGATCTTTCCAACTATGAGGATGATACCCAAAAATCGGTGTTGTCCCCTCGGCTCATTCGCCCCATGAGGCACGGTCGAGGCGTCGGTAGCCCACGGCTTCGGCAATGTGGGGTAGTCTCACGAGGTCGGCCTCGTCGAGATCGGCGATGGTACGTGCCATTTTCAGAACACGCTCATAGGCACGCGCGGAGAGACCGAGTCGCTCCATGGCGTGATGGAGGGCTTGTGTGGCAGCGGTGTCGAGGTGTACAAAGTTTTGGAGGTGTCGGGCGGACATCTGGGCGTTGCAATGCACTCCCTCGATCTGGCGGAAACGCTCCGTCTGGCGCGCACGGGCTGCCACCACACGCGTGCGGATGATCTCTGAGGACTCACCCTGCGGAGCAGTGGCGAGGTCGGCCAGCGGTACGGGTGCGACCTCGATGTGGAGGTCTATACGGTCGAGCAGCGGACCGCTGATGCGTGACATGTAGCGGACGATCTGACCAGGGCGGCAGGTGCAGAGACGCGTGGGGTCGTTGTAGTAACCGCAAGGACAGGGGTTCATGGCTGCTACGAGCATCACCGAGCAGGGTAGGGTGGCGGTGTAGCGTGCTCGGGAGAGGGTGATACGTCGGTCTTCTATGGGTTGTCGGAGGGTTTCAAGGGCCGTCTTGGAAAACTCGGGGAGTTCGTCGAGGAATAGCACCCCGTTGTGTGCTAAGCTTACCTCACCAGGCTGGAGGGTAGTTCCGCCTCCTACCAGAGCCACATCAGAGACCGTGTGGTGTGGTGCGCGGAAAGGACGGATGGCAATCAGCGTGTCGTTGCGCCCCAGCTTCCCCGCCACGGAGTGGATCTGTGTCGTTTCGAGGCTTTCGGAGAGGCTGAGCGGAGGGAGGATGGTGGGTAGGCGTTTGGCCATCATGCTCTTGCCACAGCCCGGACTTCCGATGAGGAGGATGTTGTGTCCTCCGGCCGCTGCCACTTCAAAGGCGCGTTTGGCCTCTATCTGGCCTTTGACTTCGGAAAAGTCGTTGTCGTAGGTGGCCTGTGCAGCGTAGAATTCGCGCCGCGTCTCCACCACCGTCGGCAGGATGGGGCTACGGCCTTCGAGATGGGCCACGACCTCTGCGAGCGTCTGTGCCCCATAGATCGTCACACCATCCACCACGGCAGCCTCTCGGGCGTTGGCCTCGGGCACGAAGAGGGCGGTATAGCCGCTGCGGCGTGCCAGAATGGCGGCGAGAAGAGCTCCGCGCACGGGACGGAGCTGGCCGTCCAGACCCAGTTCACCCACGAAGAGGCTGCGCGCCATGCTCTCTTCGGAGCAGTGGAGCGTGCGGTGTGCCATGAGGATTCCGAGGGCGAGGGGCAGGTCATAGCCACTTCCCTCTTTCTTCACATCGGCAGGAGCGAAATTGACGGCGATGTGGGTGGATGAGGGCAGGCGGATTCCGCTGTTGTCCATCGCTGCACGTACGCGGGTGCGACTTTCGCGTACGGCATTGTCGGGGAGGCCGACCATCACGAATGTGGGTTCGCGTGGTCCTTCGCAGCGTGTGGTGTGTACTTCGATGAGTACATGTGCGGCTTCGATGCCGTTGATGGCGATGGTGTGGACGGTAGCGAGCATAGGTTCTTGGGGAGATCGGTTGGATCAGTCAGACAGATCGGGTCAGTCAGTCTGATCCGGTCCGTCCGGCTGACCCGATAGATTACAGCACTTCCAGGGTGGAGCTGCCATTGTTGCCTAGGCGAGTGAGGCGGATCTGCGGGAAGATCTGGTCACGGATTTGCTCGGTGTGGCTCACTACTCCGACCTTACGTCCCTGACGGCTTTCGAGGGCGGATAGGGTGTCGAGGACGAGGGCTAGGGAGTCGTGGTCGAGGTGGCCGAAACCCTCATCGATGAAGAGGCAGCCGATGTTGAGCGTTGTGCCTGAGAGGGAAGCTAGTCCGAGGGCAAGGGCAAGGGCAACGATGAATGTCTCACCTCCGGATAGGGAGGTGACGAAGCGGTGCTCGTCGAGCATGGCGTGGTCTACGATTTCGAGTATGAGGCTGCCCGGGAGGACGCGAAGCTCATAGCGCGGTGAGAGCTGCCGGAGGTGGAAGTTGGCGTGTTCCACGAGGATGGTGAAGGTGAAGCTCTGCGCCATGTCGCGGAATTTTTTGCCATCGGCCGAACCGAAGATATCTTTCAGACGTGTCCATTCTTCAGCATTCTCTCGCGCTTTTCGGATGTCGGCTTCGAAGTGCTGGGCTTTGTCGATGCCGTCTTGATGGAGGTAGAGTTTCTGCTGGCATGCGCTCAGCTGTTGCTCCACCGCCTCTTGTTCACTCTCGAGGCGTGTGAGGGTTTCGGCGAGCTGTTCGCGACCCTCGTCTTCGCGATCTTCAGCAGGGCGCATGGGGTCGGACTGTAGGCGGGTATATTCATTCGTGGCGCGGTCCTTCTCCTGACGGGCGATGATGAGGTCGTTCTCGCGGTCGCGGAGTTGCTGTCGTAGGGTGTTCCAGTCCTGCGTGTCGCTGAAGAGGTTGTCGAGTTCGGATAGGGTGAGGGGGTCATGGTCGAGGTTGAACAATGCGATGCGTCGATCCATATCCTGACGTCGGCTGCTGAGGTGTTCGCGGGTGGTGATGAGCTGTGTGGCAATGCGCTTCATGGTTCCGCGGAGGGTATCGGCCTCGGTGCGGCGTTCGGTCATGGTGCGTTCGGCAGCCTCGAAGGCGGCTTTCCCTTGGGATACCTCGCGCTCCAGTTCTTCGGCCACCTGGTCTACGGTGTATGTCCCGAATAGTCTGCGCAGCTCATCCTCTTTCTGCCCCAGCATCTCTTTCTGGTGGTCGCGCTCAGCGCGCGCTTCGTTGGTGCGCTTCTCCATCTCCGCCACTTGGCGGTCGGCATGGGCAAGGCGTTCGCCAACGATGTCAAGCTGCTGTCGGCAGACGGTGCGTTCCTGATTGACGCGCTCCCACTGTTCGAAGAGGGTGCTGATGCGTTGTTGGTAAGCCTCCCCCTCACTCTTGTTCCATCCGGGGAGGGTGAGGAGTTCATCGAGCTCGTGGGTGAGGTGGGTGTGTTCGGTGTTGCTCGTTTCGAGTTGGCGTTGGAGGGTGTCGCGTTGTGCGATATCCACTTCGAGTTGGGTGCGGATATCATTGAGGCGCTGTTGTGCCTGTTGGGTCTCGACATTGAGGCGTTCGACCTCGGCATCGTGGCATCGGCGTTCTGCCTCGTGCTTTTCGTAGCGTTTGAAGCGTTCTTCCTGTTCTGTAAGGGTTTGGACACAGGCTTCGATCAGGATGTCGATGGTGCTGAATCGGGCTTCGCGGTTGACCGACGATGAGCACTCTTTGAACGAAGGATCGAGCTGCGCATAGGCACCCCAGTTGGCGGTGCGTGCTTCCTGCTGCTGTTTGGCTTTTTGGAAGGCCACCTCGTCCGTCTGCTGTTCGCCTTTGAGGCGTTCGCTGCGCAGGAGTAGGGTTTCGTACTGTTGTTGTGCTGCCTCGTTGTTCCGCTTCGCCGCTTCGTAGTCGGCTTGGAGGTGTGCGCGTGCTTCACCCGTCTCCTGTTCTTTCTCCGTATTATAGGGGTGGTGGGAGCTTCCGCAGAGGGGACAGGGTGTGCCTGGGCGGAGCTGCCGTCGGAGGGCGATTATATTTTCTGTCAGAGAAACGGTATAGGCTTGGCTGAGGCGTGTGAAGTTGTTGGTCGTTCGGCTTAGCTCTTGGCCGGCACTGTGGAGTTCGCCGTTGATGGCGGTAATTTCCCCTGTGCGGCGTTGGATCACGTTGCGGTGTTCACTCAGACTTTCATAACCCTGTACGATCTCTGTCCATAGGCTTCGGGCATTTTGGAGTAGGGTCTGTCGGTGTTTGGTCTGTGCGATGATCTTGCTGATCTGCGTGCCGTCAAGCTCTGCGAGTGCCCGTTTTTGAATGTCGAGGGCAGAGCGTTCCGCACTGAGGCGGTCGTCCAGATCTTGCTGCTTCGTTTGGGTACGATCGCGTAGGGCGGTGTTTTCTTGAATTCGGGCGTTGGCTTTTTCGAGGTCGCTGGCGATCCGTAGTTTCTCGGCCGTGGTGGTGTTGAAGCGTTTGAGCTTTTCGGTGACGGTCTGAAACTTGTCGAACATCCTGCGGTGGGGCAGAAGGTTCTGGAAGGTCTCTTCGAGGAGTTTGCTTTGTGCTTTGAGATTTTCGACCTCTTTGTGCTGTTTGTCTTGTTCGCTGAGGGCATTGGCTTTGTGTCGCTCTGCGCGTTCGAGATGTTGCTGTGCGGTATTGAGGACTTCGACGAGGTTGCGCCGCTCCCCTTCGAGGGTACGTCCGCGGTTCAGGTCGGCTTGTCTGAGGCGTTGCCGCTCTTCTAAGGTCTGCCGGCGGTCGTAGGCGGTGTTGAGCTCCTGCTGTGCGGTGTTGAGTTCCTGCTGCACGGTAGAGATCTGAGCACGTGTGGAGGCTTCGTTGCGGGTGAGTTCGTGGAGGTTCGTCTGTGTCTCGCGGATCTGCTCATAAAGGGTATGGAGGTTGAGGACGGCGTCGTAGCGTTCCAGACGCGTACGTTCTGAGCCGAGGGCGAGGAACTCTTTATTGACGCGTGCGAACTCCTCCTCGCGGAGGTTGAGGTTGGCGCGCGCTTTGTCGTTGAGGGCATACCAGTTGAGGAGCTGTTCGGCACGTTTGTGCTGTGCCTGCTTGTCGTTGCGGAGGCGGACGAGGGCATCCCGCTCTTCGGTGGTGATCTTGAGCACTTCGTCGCTGAGGAGGTTTTTGGTCGCCCCGCTGCACTCTCGCGTCAGGTCGTTCACCTCTTTGACGGCCTCGCCTTCTAAGGTATGAATGGCCATGGATATGTTGCCATAGATCTCCGTTCCGGTGAGCTTTTCGAGCAGGATGCTCTTCTGGCGGTCGTCGGCTTGCAGGAAGGCGGCAAAGCTGTTTTGCGCCAAGAGGACGGTGCGGGTGAACTGTTCTTTGTCCAAGCCCACGATGCGTTTGATGAGTTCGTTGATCTCACGCACCTGCTCCGAGAGGCAGATGTCCTTGCCTTTGGACAGGCATTCATAGAGTGCGCGCTTGACGTTGAGGTTGCCGCCGCGGGTGATGTAGACCCGCCAGAAGGCTTCGTAGCGTTTTCCGGAAGCGGAGCGGAAGCGGAGGCGGACATATCCTTCTTTTGCTCCGCGGCGGAGCACGGAGCGTGGGTCCGCGGGATGATCCTCGGGGAGGTCGGTACCGCTCTGACGGAGGACATCGGTTTGTCCCCGATAGGCGGATTCAAAGCGTGGGGCGGTACCGTAGAGGGCGAGGCAGATGGCGTCGAGCAGGGTGCTCTTTCCGGAGCCGGTGTCGCCGGTGATGGCAAAGATGCCTGCCGAGCGCAAGGGCTCAGCAGTGAAGTCGAGGGTGTGCTCTCCTTCGAGTGAGGTAATGTTGGCGAGGGTAAGGATTTCGAGGGTCATGACGGTTCGGAGCAGCTGTGGTCGGTTTCGGCCTTTTGGCAGGCGGCGAGGAAGCGTTCGGTGAGGGGTTTGGGCATTGATTCGCCGAAGCGTTTTTGGAAGAATCGCTGTGCCACATCGAGGGGTTGGAGGTTTTGAAGTTCCCCTTCGAAGGTGGGGAGTTCATCGGCTTGCGGTGTGGGGCGTGATGTCCCTGTGGTGATGCGGCAGAGGCGCACCGCCTTGTTGCGCAGAGCATCAAGGATGCGGTGGCGCAGATCGGGTTCGGGCTGGCGGATGCGGAGGTTTACTTCGAGGTAGGGGAAGGCATCGCGCTCCGCCCCCGCAGCGGCTTCGGGGAGTTCGGCCAGGAGGCGGAGCACTGCTTCGGGATCGCCCGGTGCATGGACGGGGATGGTCATCAGGGGACAGAGAGGGGTGTAGTCGAGGATCCGGAACTGGCTGTTACCTTTTGCATCGATGTCCACGAGTACTGCGCCGTGGTGATAGTCGCGCTCGCCGAACGACATGGGTAGGGCACTCCCGGCATAGCGCACGGTCGTGCGGTCGCCCACTGATTGCGCGCGGTGGATGTGTCCGAGGGCTACATAGGCATGTTTCTGTCCCAGCACCTTCACGTCCACCTGATCCTGACCGCCCACAACGATACGTTCACTGTGTTCCCGCTCTGCCAGCTGAACATGGGCGGCATAGAAATGGGCGGCGAGGAGGGTGGGGCAGCGGCGGAAATCGCTCTCACGGTGCAGGCGTTCGAGGGCGGTGAGTACGGATTTAAGCCCTTCTTCGGCCGACAGTTCCGTTGCGTAGTCGCCAGGACGGAGATAGGGCACCGCCCAGCAGACCAGTGCGGCTTCTTCTTGACCGCGTGGAGCAAGGGGCAGGAGGAGTTGCTCAAAATCAGGATCTCCATCGGCGTTGCGTGGCAATGTACCTCGCACATAGATGTTGTGGCGGCTCAGCAGCCCGGCCACAGCATCGAGACGCGCACCAGAATCGTGGTTGCCCGCAATGAGCACTATTTGCAGACCCGGATGATCGTCAACGACCCGAAGGAGGAAATCGTAGAGGAGGCGTTGGGCTTCCGCTCCGGGATTGTAGCTGTCGAACACATCACCACTGACGATGAGGGCATCGATTTCCTCTTCCGTGATCTGACGGTGGAGCCAGTCGAGGAAATGGCGGTGTTCGCGGAGGCGAGGATATTGGTGAAAAAGGTGGCCGAGGTGAAGGTCGGCAGTGTGGAGAATGCGCATAAAGGGCGGTATTGTGGTTCGATGCTCCAAAACGTATCTATGGATGAGTAGGTTGTCTTCTTGGCTGGAGCCTTGTCTTTGTTGCTCTTCCTGTGCCAATTTCTTTGGATCACCTACTAAGCTACGAAAGTACGGATTTCTGTGGATATTTCCACCTTTGGAGGTGGGGTTTTTCGTACGAATGCCCGCAAAACAGTGACTTGTCTTGGGAGCTTCCATGCTCAGGGACACGAATGCGTCTGATCTTTTGGGGCGTTTTGTACTGTTTCTTCCCACACCTCTGACGGGACTTCGAGATGGCGTGTACAAATGTAAGTCAGGTATTTGCAGGTTGTACGCGGCAAAAATGACGCGTTCGATAGAAAATGTGTAGAAATGCTCCGTGTGGTTGCATCGTATTCGATAGTTGTAGCTATCTTTGCATCAACTCAACCGGGAAACAAGGTGCAAAGTCGTCGATGTTTCCGCCATCTCTTTATGTTCAACCGCGATGTTCATCGCATAATTCCTTACCATTATGAATTCCAATTCTACAGAACATGCGATCCTTGCTCCGAACAACAATCTTGGCCTGCTCATCCTCCGCCTCAGTCTCGGGCTGATGATGCTTGTGCATGGTGTGAGCAAATTGACGGGTGGTCTGGATGGCGTGCAATACCTTCTGGCGCAGCACGGTCTTCCCTCCTTCCTGTCCTATGGTGTCTTGGTGGGCGAAATTGTCGCTCCTCTGCTCATCATCGTCGGATGGCGTACGCGTTGCGCCGCTGCTGTGCTGGCTTTTAACATGCTGGTGGCCCTCTTCACCGCCCACGCCGCACAAATCTTTTCGCTCAGCGAACAGGGTGGTTGGGCTGTCGAACTGGTGGGGCTTTACTTCTTCGGAGCTGCTGCCCTTGTTTTCACCGGTGCTGGACGCTACGCCCTATCGAGCAGCAGTCTGCTGGATTGATAGCGGAGATTACCGGCACAAACGCCGAAGCTTATTCTGGTGTACTGCACTTAAAAATCCCCCGGACAGCCTTCGAGGCTGTCCGGGGGATTTTTAGATGTTTAGACATTGCGCAGAAAACGCAGATTATGCGGATCATGTCGGGGAGGCGTGTGCTTCCCCTCGGGAGGGTTTATCGCACCATCTGGCGGCGTCCATTGACGATGTATACACCACCGGAAACGGGGTTGAGCACGCGGCGTCCGGAGAGGTCGTAGATCACATCGGGACGATCCTGGGTGCCGGTCTCTACATCGTGAATGCCATCGACGATGCTGCCATCGTAGGGAGCAATGACTTGACCGTTTTCCACCACTACAACGTCTTGGCCATTACCAGACGCTACTTTGACGGTGATGCCGCTCATATCAACCCCCACAGGAAGGGTGAAGCTGTGGCGGTTGGCGAGGAAGATGAGTTTGCCTGCTTGGTTGTAGACTTTGTAGCCCACGGCGTTTGTGCCTGTCACGCGGATGGTGCGGTTGGTGATCTTGACGAGTTTCGGGGCAGCTGTGACGGCGTCTTTTCCGAAGTCGAGGTACATACCCACATCTCCCACTTCGGCGGCATTGCCCGGTGTAACGCCTGGCGTGGTGCCCCAGCGGGTTTGCCCCGGTTTGGCGGTGGGGTGTGTGGCGGGACAGGTGCGGATGCGGTCGTCGATGAAGAAGAGGTTGGCGGCAGCTTTCTTCTCATACTGCGCCATGTGGGCTTTCGTGTTGGCCACATCGGCGGCATTGATGGAGATTTTTACGGGAGCATAATAGCTATCGTAGAAGCTGTCGCCCCAAGTACCGATCAGATCGTTGCCCGTTCGGGTGAAGAAGCCCCAAGCTTCGAAGAATTCGGTGAGGTCTTCGCCTGCAACGTCCGAGCAGGTTCGGGCAAATTGCAGGAGGTCGGTGTTGCCATTGGTGCGGGCCATGGGATTTCGGCGGAAGGCATCGCAGAGGTCGGCAAAGAATCTGGGATGATGTCCCAGTTCTTCATAGTAGAGCCAAAGCTGCCACCACATGCGCATACGCTGTCCGAGGTCAATGTCGATCCAAGACATGCCGCCCTTGTTGAACGCGTCCATCGTAGGTTTCAGGGCGGGACCGCGGCTCACATTCGAGCCGAGTTTCCAGACTGCAACATTGGAAAAGAGGTTGACGGAACTCTCCATGCCTCCGATGATGTCGAACAGCCTTTGGTAGTGGTGGCCCGTCTCGTGCGCCGTGGCCCAAAGGTTGCCTCCGTTGAAGAACTCACCACCTTCCACATAGGTCTTATAGGCGAGGATGTCGCCTACACCGATGAAGAAGATACCATAAGTTGTGGCGTAGAGGAAACCGGCCGATGAGTTGGAAGTGGCCATGAGCATGGGGCGGAAGCGGTCGTAGAAGCGGTCGGCACCAATGAGTCCGAGTTCCATCAAGTGGAAGTCGTCCCATTTTTCCAATACGCCCGCGATGCCATAGTCCACGCCATTGTATTTCCATGCACCTGCTGCTTCGCGCTGGCGCACACCGTCGAGGTGGAGGCTGAGGCAGAACGTTTTGGACTTCATGCGGCAGACGGGGTCGGTGAAGAAACCGTGGCTCGTGAGCTTGTTCATTGCTGTCCAGTCAGCGTTGGTGTGCCGCGAAGTGTCGAAATAACCGTTGACACGTCCGCCTTCGATGTGCACCTTCACATCGGCGATGTCTGCCAGTTTCTTGTCTGCGTTGGTGATGTTGTAATAGATGTAGATGTGTACATCGTTGCTCGCCTGGATGGTGTTGAGGCCTCGGTAGAGCAGGATTTCCTGTCCGGTGGTGTCGAAGTCGCGCACGAGTTCGGCTTTGAGCTCGGTGCCTGCCGGTGCGGCGTGGTCAATCCAGATGTTGGCCACTTCGCCGCGTTTGAGGGAGATACCGGTCGGGTTGGTGAGTTTGGAGAAAGCGAAGCCGGCACCAACGTGCGAGGTATTCATCCATTGGATGTAATCGGAGTAGGCTTGGAAGTTGGCAATGCGGAAGCTTTGTTCGTAGCGGTTGGCGTCATCGTTGGCGGTGTTCCATTTCTGGTTTTTCACCCGGATGGCCATGTCGGAGAGGGTGGCGGGGATGTTGTCGGCCGTCATCGCAGCGCGCAGGTCGTCATCACTCATGGCGGCATATGCTGCTTTAAGCTGTGTGCAGACGAAGTCGTCGAAATATTTGGCCAGTGCGGTGTTGAGGGCCACGCGCCGCTTGGTGAGGTCGTTGTAGGTTTCGAGGTTGGCCTTTGCGGCAGCAACGGCGGCATCGTCGATGTCGGTGGGAACGAAGTGCCAGCGCGAGGCTGCCTGGTCGTTGTACCATCCTACCACCTTGAAGCTTTGGGCAGATGCTGCGTGCAGACCTGTTCTGGTGCCCATGAAGGCAAAGGTGGGGAGATAGCTGTCGGCATACTGCACAAGATCGAAGGCGGCAGAAGCGGCCGATGTGCCGAAGGGGTAGAAGGTAGAAGTGTTGTTGTTGTTGATGATGTACTGCTCCGTAATGGGGCTTTTGAGTGTCCATCCCCGTTCGGTCTGTTCAACTTTCCACACCTGTGTCATGTCGCCATCGATAATTGGGAGGGCATAGCAGCCGCGCTCTGTAAAGTTGGCGGTGAGCACTCGGTCGGTGTATGCCGCATTGACAATGCGGTAGTACTTTCCACTCTCCGGCGCGGTGGCATAGCCCGAAGCCTTGACGAGGGAGGCGCGAACGTCATCGGCGTTGATGTTGGTCGCACTCTCCACGGTCCAGTTGGAGTAGGTGTCGGTGGTTGTGGCGTTCCACTTCACCACATTATGTGCGGCATTTTCGTGGAGGCAGGTTTTGTTCTTGAAGTCGCCGGTCCAACTCAGGTATACGTCTGTGGCGCGGGTGCCGCGTTTGACGTAATAAGGCACCGGTGTGGTGGTGGTGACGAGCGCGGCATCGTCCCCTCCCTCGTTGGGGAGGCACTGCCCTGTGGCAGCGTTGCGCAGCACGTAGGAGTTCTCACCTTTTTTTTCGGCAATCCAGACATAGGCGAGGTTGGTACCCGGGGCGGTGGCGGTAGCCACGCTGTGGTTGGCCTTCTCGTAGGCATAGCGGTTGTAACGGCTCTTGAGGCGGAAGAGGCGTTGCCCGGATTCATAGGCCTGATTGAGCGCGTTGTCGTCGACTGCCGCTGTTACGGGAAGTGCCGTGCTGCCTACCACTGCGGTGAGCAACAGGAGGAGCGTGCGGTAAAAGAAGTTCATGAGCGAATGATGTGAAGGGTGAATGTGTTCGTTATTTACTTTACAGACGTTTTCTGGCCACGGCAGTGCTCAAAACTCGTACCTCACTTTGGCAGTGCTCGTCTGGATTTATGAGAACGTTTGGTAGAAGACGAGGGCTTAAAAAGATAGCCCAAGGAGAATACACTCCGCATGAATTTGCGGTTGGTGGGTATGTGATGGCTGCTGAGGCTTCAGCGGCGGGCGCAGCAGACGAAGATTGCGGGACACCAGTGGAGGTGTAGGGCAAACGAGGTTATGTGCGATGAAGATTTGGATAGAGAAACGCCAAGAAGATGTTGCAAAAGTAGCGATTTTCGCAGTAGGAAACTGGGATTTACCCCAGAAAATATGGCCAAAAAAAGAAAACGCGGCATCTTTTCGGGTATGGCAGCCTGGTTTCTGTCGAAAATCACGTATATTTGCATTTGTAACAGCGAGCAATGCCCCTTCTGGATCGAAAGGGAAGAAAGGGAGCGTGTTCTCGCATGCCACATTTTTTTATCATTATCAATAATCATCACGTACGCAGTATGAAAAAGGTAAAGCTCCTTTTGCTTGCTCTCGTGGCCCTCTGCATGGGCGATGCGCAGGCGCAGCAGTTGCCTCCCCTCCCTGTGGATTCCGCGGTGCGTATCGGTAAGCTTAGCAACGGCCTGACTTACTACATCCGCCACAACGAGGAGCCGAAGGGACAGGCGCATTTCTACATTGCCCAGAAGGTGGGCTCCATCCAGGAGGACGACAGCCAGCGCGGCCTCGCCCACTTCCTCGAACACATGGCCTTCAACGGCTCGAAACACTTTCCCGAAGATGGGCAGCTCGTCAAGTATTGTGAGCGCATCGGTGTTAAGTTCGGGCAGAACCTCAACGCCTATACCTCCACCGACGAGACGGTCTATAACATCAACAATGTCCCCATGACGGGCAGCAACCTCGACTCCTGTCTCTATATCCTGGCCGACTGGTCGGGTGGACTTTTCCTCACCGAAAAGGAGATTGACAAGGAGCGCGGGGTGATCCGCGAAGAGTGGCGCATGCGTACGAGCGGCTATATGCGCATCATCGAACGCCAGCTCCCCAACCTCTACCCTGGCAGTAAATATGGCCACCGCATGCCCATCGGGCTGATGGACATCGTAGAAAACTTCCATCCCGACACCCTCCGCGCTTATTATAAGAAGTGGTATCATCCCGATCTTCAGGGCGTTGTCGTTGTGGGTGATGTGAATGTGGACGAGGTGGAGGCGAAGATCAAGACCATCTTCTCGGCCATTCCTCGCGCCACCAATGCACCGGCTTATGTGGACTATCCCGTTCCGGCGAACCCTACGCCCATCTACATCGTAGATAAGGACAAGGAGATTTCGAGTGCTGCACTCGCCGTGATGTTCAAGCACGAGCCGATGCCACGCGAACTCCGCGGCACCTATGCTTCCGTGGCGGTGGACTATATCAATGGTGTGATCGCCGCTGCCCTCAATGAGCGTCTCAACGAGCTGAGCCAGAAGCCCGACTGCCCCTTCCTCAACGCGCAGAGTGGCTATGGCACCTATATTCTCTCGAAGATGGCCGACAACTTCGAAATCTACATCATGCCGAAGCCCAATCAGAGTGCAGCAGCTCTCCAAGCCGTGATGCAGGAAGTGGAGCGTGCCCGTCGCTTCGGCATTACAGGGTCGGAAATCTTCCGCGCCCGCGAAAATATCCTCAGCGGCATCGAGACCATCTACAACAACCGCGACAAGCAGAAGCACGAATACTATACGCAGCAGTATGTGCGCCACTTCCTCGATGGCGATGCTATCCCCGACATCAAGACGGAGTTTGAGACCTACAAAATGCTGGCTCAGCAGATTCCTGCCGAGGCGGTGAACGCCACATTGGCGCAGTATGTAGCGAGTGTGGACACGAACTTTGTGGTTTTCGCCACCTTCCCCGATAAAGAAGGTGTGGACATCCCCACCGCCGATGCCCTTAAAGCTGCTGTCCAGGCCGCCCGTGCAGCACAGCTTGAAGCCTATGTGGACAACACGAAGAATGAACCCCTCGTGCCCGTCCTCCCCAAGAAGGGCAAGATCAAGAAGGAAGAAGCTGCTCCCTTCGGCTATACCAAGTGGACGCTCTCCAACGGCGCACGCGTCTATTATAAGAAGACTGACTTCAACGATGCCCAGTTTAGCTTCGGCGCACGCAGCTTCGGCGGTTCCAGCCTCGTGAGCGATGCCGACATCATCAACAGCAAACTGGTGGATGGCGTGATCGCTTCTTCCGGACTCGGTGCATTCAAGTCTACCGAACTCCAAAAGGCCCTCGCCGGAAAGGTGGCCAGCATCAGCTCCTCCATCGGAGTCACGGGCGAAGAACTCAACGGCGGTTCTACCCCGAAGGACATCCGAACCCTCTTCGAGTTGATCTACCTCAAATTCCAAGAGCCGACTGACGATCCCGATGCTTACCACAACGTCATCAACTCCTTGAAGACGCAGCTCATCAATGCCGACAAGAATCCTCAGAAGGCATTCTCTGACTCCATCATGAGCACCCTGTTCCCCAACCAGCCCCGCCGCAGGAGCATCACGCTTGCCGACCTTGAAAAGGCCGACTATGCTGCCATCAAGCGCATCTATCGCGACCGTTTCCGCTCGGCCGGCGACTTTGACTTCTTCTTCACCGGTGCTTTCGATGTGGACAGCCTCCGCCAGTTTACCGAGCAGTACATCGCTGCACTTCCTGGCGTGAAGAAACGCGAACAGTACCGCGATCTCAAGATCGAACCCGTATCGGGTGTGGTGGACAACCGCTTCTACCGCGAGATGGAGACACCCCAAGCCATGCTCGTGCAGCTGTGGAGCGGAAAGACGCCCTACACCATGCAGAAGGCCATCACCGCCGATGCCCTCGGCGAGATCCTCACGAAGCGTTACCTCAAGAGCATCCGTGAAGACGGTGGGTTGGCTTATAATGTCCACGCGGGCGGATCAGCCGACTACGGGGTGCACGACACCTACACCCTCCAAATCTACTGCCCCTTCACTCCTGAAAAGGTAGACTCCGTGCTCTACCTCATGGATCTCGGTCTGAAAGAGATTGCCCAAAAGGGCGTGACTCCCGAAGAGCTTGGAGACATCAAGAAGTTCAACGAGAAGCAGTATGTCGAGCACCAGCGCAGCAACGACTACTGGGAAGGTCTCATCGTGGGCAAGGTGCGTTGGGACAAAGACAAGCAGACAGGCTATCTCGATGCCCTCCGCGCCCTTACTTCGCAGGACCTCCAGGCGTTTGCCCGAGACATCGTGATTAAGAACAACAACCGCGCCACGATTATCATGCTTCCCAAGGAGAAGGCGGCGAAATAACCACTCCGCCCGATTATCGCTCCATTTCCCCTATTTCCCATCCCCTGGCCGTGCCTCTGTCACTGCCAGGGGATGTCTGGTTTTGGGAGGAACAAAAGAGGCTTCACTTCCCACCAAAGCATCCACAGTATCATACACGCTCATCGGCAATCCATACCCAAGCATGCAAACTTTGATGACTATACGGACAAACGAATTGCACAATACAGAAGAAAATCAATAGAAGCCCAAGGCAGAAACTCTATTTCGAAACACCTAAAATCGGAGTGCTGCAAAAGGATACCATAATTTTCACTTACTATCCCGATTCGGTTTAAGGGCACCTCTTTTTAGTCCGGATTATGGTCCACAACGATTCTTTCGCCCTGGTTTTAGGTCGAAGAATGATTGTTTCGCGCCAATAGTTTTAGAAAAGTGAGAGCTGCCTTACTTCTGCTTCGGCCTCCATCTCAAATTCCATATTGATAGAGGGTTTGGTGTCGTAAAAGGCGTAAGCAGCCATTCCTGCGAGAAGGTTGACAATGAAGTTGGAGAGACTTCTGTGGCGCGTATGAACGATTTGCGCCACATTCTTTAGCATATCGTTAATGGTCTCAATAATGCTTCTTTTG
>JBHAFF010000013.1:0-12594 GCA_041855985.1 Alloprevotella sp. | reverse complement strand
GTAGCACCAAGCAGCTGACTTTGTTCTAAAGATGCACTTCGTGAAACAATTTCTCTTCGGCCTATGAAGTAGGTCGAAAGGGGGAGTGTGCCCTATTGACTTGCCAATAAAAAGCCGTGCTTAAACCGAATTGGGGTTAAAAGGTTGATAACATGAGAGGAATGCAGGTCTTTAGGTTTTTATTATTACTGATGTTTTCCATGGTGATACAACCCATATCCGCACAACAAGCTGAGGAGTTTGCGCAGCCATACGAACCGGGCACTCCTTTTGCATCGGAACATTTTACAGGCAGCGTATGGCTTGCCCGGCTCAGCCAAATGGAACACTCAACGTGCCACTTGTCAACGTGACTTTCGCACCGGGCTGTATCAATGACTGGCATTACCACACAGGAGGGCAACTACTCATTGTAGGAGCCGGGAGAGGCTATTACCAAGAAGAGAGAAAGCCGGCACGGCTGCTTCATGCGGGAGATATTGTGGAGATCGCCCCCAACGTGGTCCATTGGCATGGCGCGGCACCGGGTTGCTGGTTCTCTCATGTGGCAGTGGGTACCAATCCGAAGAACAACTCTACGGTGTGGCTTCGTCCTGTGGGTAACGAAGCCTACCATGCTGCCGTGAAGGAGAGTTTGAAACCGGCAACAGAGCTGGAAGGGCAGTTGTCAGAACGACAGCAAGCCATAATTGCTGTTGGAGCCACTACCGGTGCAGGTGATCTCGAAGCATTGCGCGAGTCACTTACAGGAGCGTTGAATGCAGGAATGACCCAAAACGAGATTAAGGAAATCCTTATTCAGGCTTATGCCTACAGTGGTTTCCCGAGAGCCATCAGAGCCATACAGACATTCATGCAGTTGATTGAGGAACGCAAAGGGCAAGGCATCAACGACGCCGAAGGAAGGGTTGCGTCCCACATTACAGCCGAGGGAAGCAAATACCGTCGAGGGGCAGAAATTCTCGCCCTCCTTACAGGAGTTGAACCCACAGCGGAGAAGAGCGGTTTTGCAGCCTTTGCTCCCGGGATTGATACTTTCCTTAAGGAGCATCTTTTCTGCGACCTCTTCGAGCGTGATGTGCTTAGTTTCAAGGAACGTGAGATGGCCACCGTCTCCATTATCGCGGGCGTGGGCGGTGTCGAACCTATGGCAAAAGCGCATATGGCCATCTGCCTGCGGTTGGGGTGGACGGAAAGACAAATTGCAGCATTGCTTGACAAGGTTGGGTTGATTTTAGGAGAAGACAAGGTGAAGAACCTCAGACAATAATAATGGGAGATTCCAGAGCCTAAGCTCTTTCATTTGACACAAGGAGCAGTTCATTTCGGGATATACGACAGATAAAGGAGAATGCAGGGACTCCTGAAGCTTCATTTGGATAAAAGCTATCCGGAACATTCTCAGATTTCAATCGTAAACATTTGACATACAGCGGCGTTTTATTATCTTTGCAGCAATGGAAACAAGAAACCCTTATGGCATTCAACGAAAGCAACTTGATCGTAGAACATCATCTCAATCGTCTTTGTGCGGATGAGCTGGAGGGCTATGTGGCACATATCATCTGCACACGTGGCCGACTTGATTTCTCTCTTGACGGTCGTCCCTTTACATTAAATGAGAAGGAATCAATGATTGTCCTTATCCAACAGTCAATGGGACGAATGCAATGCTCCGCAGATTTCGAGGCAACCTGTATTTATGTAAAACCAGAGTTTTTGGAGCTATGTACACCGCGTAGCAACTATGGAATCAGGGGAGCACTGGCACTCTATTCCTGCCCGGTGATGCAAATGGACGAAAAGCAGTTTGAACAACTGAAGCAAGACTTCCGTCAGATAGAAAAACGTCTGCAAGACAACACGAATCCCTTTCAGGAGGACGTGTTGATTTGTGCCACACAAATGATGTTTCTCGACTTTTTCAACATCCATGCTTCACATGACGGACTGTCGAACATTTCTTTCCAAGATGCTGATCTTATCGCTCGCTTTATGCAGATGCTGGAGCGAGGCGACTATGTGAAAAACCGCGAAGTCGGCTATTATGCCGACAAACTTTTTGTCACTCCAAAGTATTTGTCAGAGGTTTGCAAATCGGTGAGTGGTAAAACGGCAAACTATTGGATTCTCCGTTTTACGACCATTCATATCCGACGGCTTCTTCAGCAAAAAGAGAAATCATTCACCGAAATCGCCCATATGTTCAACTTTTCTTCTCCTGCATATTTCAGTCGATTTGTCCAAAAGCACCTCGGAACGACTCCCACAAATTTTCGGAAATAGTCGATAAGCCTTTTTCATCAAGGAGCAGCAGGACGAAGGTCTCCGAACCGGCGCAGCTGAAAAAGGCGAGCAGAAAAACCCTCCGCCCACCGATGGGCATAAACAGAATTTCTGAAAGTTCGACAAGCACAGCAGCAGCTATCCACGATCCCATCGAGATTACCAAGCGTTTCAAGAGCCACTTATCCTCCGATGACTTGTGAATATCGTTTTCTCACAGCCCAAAACTCCGATGATATTCGCGATTGATCCGGAACAACGCTTCATCTGCTTTTGCCGAGGCCTCCGCCCATATGCCAATTGTGCTCCCTTTCGAAAAATAATCCGAGAAAACTCACCTCCGCCCTTGTCTTTCCAAAATAAAGTCGTAATTTTGCAGCCGATTTTAGAGTCCGAAGAGGCAGAACAAGTGAAGGTTCGCGCGGGGCATTCCTGTAAGCACATGAACACCTTCCGCCTCCCGGAAAAACCCGTTCATACATACATTCATTCATGTACGCAATCGTAGAGATTAACGGTCAGCAGTTCAAGGTGGAGCAGGGCAAGAAGCTCTTCGTCAACCACATCCAAGAAGCCGAAGCCGGCCAGACTGTTGAATTTAACAAGGTGTTGCTCGTTGACAACAACGGTGCCATCACCGTAGGCGCACCCACCGTGGAAGGCGCAAAGGTCGTTTGTGAAGTCCTTTCTCCCCTGGTGAAGGGTGACAAGGTGCTCATCTTCCACAAGAAGCGTCGTAAGGGCTATCGCAAGCTCAATGGCTTCCGCCACCAGTTCACCGAAGTTTCCATCAAGGAAGTTATTGCTTAACCCCTAAAACCCCAAGACAATGGCACATAAAAAAGGTGTAGGTAGTTCCAAGAACGGCCGCGAGTCCGCTTCGCAGCGACTCGGCGTGAAAATCTGGGGTGGTCAGACTTGCATCGCCGGCAACATCATCGTTCGCCAGCGCGGCACGGTTCACTATCCTGGCAAGAATGTCGGCATGGGCAGCGACCACACGCTCTTCGCCCTCACCGACGGCGTTGTTACCTTCAAGCGTGGTCAGCGCGACCGCAGCGTGGTGTCCGTAGAGCCCCAGGCAGAAGCTTAAGGCAGGACATCCTCTTGACTCCTCGAACAAAAAAGTCCGCTCCTCATCACGAGGGGCGGACTTCTTTGTCTCCACCAGACGTTTTCGCGCCACGGCAGTGCACAAAGCGTGTACCCCGCTTTGACACTGCCCGTCTGGCTTATCGAAAACGTTCGTTTGCCGAGTGAGAAAAAAACCGTAACTTTGCCCCATCATCATCCCCCCCTCCGCTATGCTCAAGACGGACAAAGACCTTAAATTCTACTATTCCATCGGTGAAGTGGCCGAGATGCTCAATGTCAGTGACACCCTCCTACGCTTTTGGGAACGCGAATTTCCGCAGATCAAGCCGAAGAAGGGTGGGCGCGGCGTGCGGCAGTACACCAAGGAGGACATTGACACCATCCGAGTGGTCTACAATCTGGTGAAAGTGCGTGGCCTCCGCATCGAGGCCGCACGCGACCTCCTGCGCAAGAACCACGCAGGGACGGTGCAGACCGCCGAAGTGGTGGACCGCCTCCGTGCCATCCGCGAAGAACTCGTCAAGATCAAGCGCGAACTTGGTGAAATGTAGCCTTTTCCTCATTGTGATATGGCCAAGACAAAAACCGCCTACGTATGTTCTGAATGCGGCTACGACTCTCCGAAATGGGTGGGCCGCTGCCCCTCCTGTGGGGAATGGAACACGCTCAAAGAGATTGTCCTCCAGCGTGCCACACCTTCCAAAGGGCAGGGTGCGGCAGCGGCAGCGGGACTGCTCCACACAGCCCCTCGCGCGGTGCGCCTCTCCCGCATCGATGCCGCCGAAGAAGCGCGCTATGACACCTCCGACCCCGAACTGAACCGCGTCCTCGGTGGTGGGCTCGTGCCGGGCAGCCTTGTCCTCCTCGGAGGAGAGCCGGGCATCGGCAAGAGCACGCTGCTCCTCCAAACGGTCATGCTCATGGCCGATCGCCGGATCCTCTATGTCAGCGGCGAGGAAAGCGAACGACAGATCAAGCTCCGCGCCGACCGCCTCTACCCGCAGGGCGATGCCCCGTCGGCTGCGCTGCGCCAAGACCCCTATCTTCTCTGCGAAACGAAGCTCGAGACCATCTTTGAGCACGTCGCCGAGGTACAACCCGATCTCCTCGTCATCGACTCCATCCAGACCTTGCAGACGGAGACGGTGGAGTCCTCACCCGGCAGCGTGACACAAATCCGTGAGTGCGCCGCCGCACTGCTCAAATATGCCAAAGACAACGGCGTGCCCGTCCTGCTCATCGGACACATCACCAAGGAAGGGAGCATCGCCGGGCCGAAGGTGCTGGAACATATCGTGGACTGTGTGCTGCAGTTTGAGGGCGACCGCCACTATTTCTACCGCATCCTCCGCAGCATCAAAAACCGCTTCGGATCCACCGCCGAGCTGGGCATCTATGAGATGAACGCCAACGGTCTGCGTCCCGTGGAGAACCCCTCCGAACTCCTCCTCTCCACGCGCCACGATTCCCTCTCCGGAGTGGCTATCTGTGCGGCCCTCGAAGGCGTTCGTCCTTTCCTGATCGAAACGCAAGCCTTGGTCTCTACCGCGGCCTACGGCACACCTCAACGCTCCGCCACGGGGTTTGACCTGCGCCGTCTCAACATGCTCCTCGCAGTGCTCGAAAAGCGGGTGGGCTTCAAACTTGGCGCGAAGGACGTGTTCCTCAACATTGCCGGCGGCATCCGCGTGGCCGATCCCGCCATCGACCTGAGCGTCATCGCCGCAGTCCTCTCATCCAACGTCGATTCGGCCATCGATGCCGATGTGGCGATGGCGGGCGAATGTGGCCTGAGCGGCGAGATCCGCCCTGTCACGCGCATCGCCCAGCGCATCTCCGAAGCCCGCAAACTGGGTTTCGCCCGCTTCCTCCTGCCCGAGCAGAACATGAAGGGGCTAGATCCCACGCAGTTCCCGGGCATCACCCTCGTTCCCGTCTCGCGCGTGGAGCAGGCCCTCCGCGAGCTGTTCGGATAACGGCCCCGCGCACATACCTTCCGGCTCTGCACCGCCACACTCCCCACACTCCCCCAACACCACAACACGCAGAGCTTCGGCATGCGCGTAGTCTCTGCGCTACAGGTTTGGCCAAGCCACGCGGATGCTTTACTTTTGTAGCAGCTCCGCCCATCCTCACACTTGACACGCGTGAAGCCGGGGCACGGGAATAACCACCCTCCCCTCCCACAAATCCGATTTCCATTATGAAAAAAGCCCTCATCACAGGCGTCACCGGCCAGGACGGTTCCTACCTTTCCGAATTTCTCCTTGATAAAGATTATGAAGTGCATGGTATGATCCGCCGCTCATCGGTGGACTACCGCGAGCGCATCGCCCACCTCGAAGGGCATCCCCACTTCCATCTGCATTATGGCGACATGGGCGACTCGATGTCCATTCTCCAAGTGGTGGGCAAGGTGCGTCCGGACGAAATTTACAACCTCGCGGCCCAGAGCCACGTTCAGGTGTCGTTCGATGCCCCGGAGTTCACGGCCGATGTCGATGCCGTGGGCGTGCTCCGTGTGCTGGAAGCCGTGCGCCTGTGCGGACTGTCAGAAACCTGCCGCATCTATCAGGCCAGCACGTCCGAGCTGTACGGCAAGGTGGAAGAGGTGCCTCAAAACGAAAATACGCCCTTCCATCCATACAGTCCCTATGCCGTGGCGAAACTCTATGGTTTCTGGATGGTGAAAGAATACCGCGAAGCATACAACATGTTTTGCTGTTCGGGGATCCTCTTCAACCACGAGAGCGAGCGGCGCGGCGAGACCTTCGTGACGCGCAAAATCACCCTCGCCGCCGCGCGCATCGCTCAGGGAAAGCAAGACAAGCTCTACCTCGGCAACCTCTCCTCCCTCCGCGACTGGGGTTATGCCAAAGACTATGTGGAGTGCATGTGGCTCATCCTCCAACATGAGACTCCCGAAGACTTCGTCATCGCCACGGGCGAGCAGCACTCTGTCCGCGACTTCTGTCATTATGCCTTCAAGGCAGCAGGCATCGACCTCGAGTTCCGCGGCGAAGGTCTGGATGAGGTGGGCATCGACCGGAAGACAGGGCGTGTGCTCATCGAAGTGTCCCCCGACTTCTACCGTCCCACTGATGTGGTGAACCTCTGGGGCGATCCCTCGAAAGCGAAAGCAAAACTGGGGTGGGATCCACTGGCCAAGACCTCCTTCGAAGACCTGGTGCGCATTATGGTGCAGCACGACATGAACAAGGTGGCAGTGGAGAATGTGGCCGATGTCCTCCACATCAACCTCGCCGAATACCTTGAAAAGGGCATCGTCAAATAGTCCTCATCACCCTGTGTAGCCATGCTCTCTCCCTCCTCCAAGATCTATATTGCCGGCCACCGTGGCTTAGTGGGTTCGGCCATCTGGCGCAACCTCGAAAGCCGTGGTTTCACACACCTCATCGGGCGCACCCATGCTGAGCTTGACCTGTGCGATGCTGTGGCAGTGCGCCGGTTCTTCGATGCCGAACGCCCCGATGCTGTGGTGCTCGCCGCCGCCCATGTAGGCGGCATCATGGCCAACCTCCGCTACCGTGCCGACTTCATTTACGAAAACCTGCAAATCCAGCAAAACGTCATCGGTGAAGCCTTCCGGCACGGTGTGCAGCATCTCCTCTTCCTCGGAAGCACGTGTATCTATCCCCGTGAGGCCGAACAGCCCATCCGCGAAGAAGCCCTGCTCACCGCACCGCTCGAATACACCAACGAGCCGTACGCCATTGCCAAGATCGCAGGACTGAAACTCTGTGAGAGCCTCAACCTGCAATACGGAACGGACTACATCGCCGTCATGCCCACCAACCTCTACGGGCCGAACGACAATTTTGACCTCGTCCGCTCGCATGTGATGCCGGGGATGATGCGCAAGTTCCACCTCGCCCGCCTCCTCCGCGCCGGCGACCTCGATGCCGTGCGCCGCGACTTCGCCCGCCGACCCTCCGAGATCGGAGACCTCCGGCTCGATGGCGCAACGATTGATGCAGATATCCACACCGCGCTCCGACAGATCGGGGTGAGCGGCGCGGCCGTCCGGCTGTGGGGATCGGGCGCACCGCTGCGCGAGTTTTTATGGAGCGAAGACATGGCCGATGCCTCCGTGCATGTGCTGCTCAACGTCAACTTTGCACAGACACAGACGGGCTGTAAGCCCAATGCTGACGGCATCACCGAGGTGCGCAACTGCCACATCAACGTCGGGACAGGACGTGAGACCGCGATCCGCGATCTCGCCCGTCTCGTCCGCTCTACCGTAGGCTTCGAGGGCGACATCCTCTGGGACACTACCGCCCCCGATGGCACGCTCCGCAAACTCTGCGATGTGTCAAAGCTCCACCGCCTCGGATGGCACCACAAAGTAGAACTCGATGAAGGAGTGCGCCAGCTCTATCAGTGGTATCAAGAACACTGACCCTCCACACCTCATCCCTTCCCACCCTCTCCCACATTTCCCCTACGCTTCATGCAAGTCCTCCTCTCCCTCCCGCCCAACGTTGTGGAACAGTTTCACGCCGTGAGCGGATGCTCTCCCTCCACCTGTTTCTGCACTTCCGACCCCGCAGGGCAGAAGTTGGGCAGTGGCGGCGGCACCACCTGGCTGCTCGATGCCTTTGCCCGGCATTGTGCCGAAACGGGCATCGTTCCTCCGGAGCGGCGCATCCTCCTCCATGCCGGCGGGCAGAGCCGCCGCCTCCCCGCCTATGCCGCGGCAGGCAAGGTGCGCCTTCCCATCCCCGTGTTCCGATGGGCACGTGGACAGCGCATCGACCAGACCCTTCTCGACCTCCAGCTCCCGCTCTATGAGCGCATTATGGCGGCCGCACCGGAGCGGCTCACCACCCTGGTGGCAAGTGGGGATGTCTATGTGCGCTGCACCGAGCCGATAGCCCCGGTGCCCGAAGCCGATGTGGTGTGCTACGGCCTCTGGGCCGATCCTGCCGTGGCGTGCAACCACGGCGTCTTCTTCATCAACCGCCGTCAACCCGAGGCCCTCGACTTCGTGCTCCAAAAGCCCACGGTGGAACAGCTCACCACCCTCACCGCCACCCACCTCTCGCTGATGGACATCGGGATCTGGCTGCTGAGCGAGCGCGCCCTGCGCCTCCTCCGTGAGCGATCCTTCACCGCCGGAGGGCAGCGCACGGCCTACGACCTCTATGGACAGTTCGGTGCTGCACTCGGTGCGCATCCCACACTCTCCGATGCCGAGGTGGGCGCACTATCAGTGGCCGTTGTGCCCCTGCCGAGCGGCGAATTCTACCATTTCGGCACAACACCCGAGATGATCTCCTCCACACTCGCGCTGCAAAACCTGGTACGCGACCAGCGGCTCATCCTCCAAAAGACGGTGAAGCGCCATCCCTCCATCTTCACCCAAAACGCCCGTATCGACCTCACCTTCACCGCCGAACACGAAAACATCTGGGTCGAAAACACCCACCTCGCGCGCGGATGGCAACTCTCACGCGACCATGTCGTCACTGGGGTGCCGCTCAACGACTGGCAGCTCACGCTCCGTCCGGAGCAGTGCGTTGACGTTGTACCTGTGGGCACAGCAGGATTTGCCCTCCGTCCCTATGGCTATCGCGATGCCTTCCGTGGCCCGGTGTCCGATCCCACGACCCTCTTTCTCGGACAGCCCATGCCCGAATGGATGGCAGCACATCACCTCCGGCCCGAAGAGCTGGGGGCAGACACCGACCTCCAAGCCGCCTCCCTCTTTCCCCTCACGACCGACCCGGCCGAAGCAGGACAGCTCTTGGCCTGGATGCTCGATCCCGCACCCACGACCGACCGCTCTGCCCTCTGGCGCAGCCGTGAACGGCTCAGTGCCGATGGCATTGCCGACCGCGCCAATCTCCTACGCAGCGAGGAACAACGGCGCACCTTCCGCGATGGCAACCTGACCAAAATGGCCGGCAACCACCGCAAGAGCGTCTTTTACCAGCTCGATCTGACGGATGCTGCCGACAAGTTTGCCGAGCGCGGCCTGCCTCTTCCCCAAGTCCCCGATGCCTCCGACGAACTGCTGAGCCGCATCCGCGCGGCGATGTTTTGTGCGCGGGTAGAGCGTCTGCGCGGCGATGCGGAGAGTGAAGCACGCGGACACATCGCTGAGCGTGAAGCCTTCGCCCTCCTCCGCGAAGGGCTCATCAAGACCGCCCTCGCACGCCCTCAGCGTCCACGCCTCGACATCTTCCCCGACCAGATTGTGTGGGGACGCTCTGCCGTGCGCATCGATGTTGCAGGCGGATGGACCGACACGCCCCCCTATTGCCTCAACTCGGGCGGCAACGTAGTGAACCTCTCCGTCGAGCTGAACGGTCAACAGCCTTTGCAGGTTTATGTGAAGCCCACCTCGGCACTGCGCATCGTCTGCCGCAGCATCGACCTCGGTGCCATGGAGGTGATTGAGACGTACGAGGAATTGGCACAGTTCAACAAGGTCGGATCGCCCTTCTCCATCCCCAAAGCCGCCCTCGCCCTCTGCGGCTTCCTTCCCGATTTCGCCATCGACCGGCACGCCACCCTCCACGATGCCCTCGCCGCCTTCGGCTCAGGCATTGAAGTCACCCTCCTCGCCGCCATCCCTGCCGGTTCGGGGCTGGGCACGAGCAGCATCCTCGCCGCCACCGTCCTGGGCGCACTCTCTGACTTCTGCGGCCTGAGTTGGGACAAGACGACGATCGGCAACCGCACCCTCGTCCTCGAACAGCTCCTCACGACGGGCGGCGGATGGCAGGATCAGTACGGAGGCATGCTCCACGGTGTGAAACTCTTGCAAACGACCTCAGGCTTCGACCAGACCCCCGTGGCACGATGGCTGCCCGACAACCTCTTCACCGACCCCGAGCACCACAGCTGCCACCTCCTTTACTATACCGGCCTCACGCGCACGGCCAAGAACATCTTGGCCGAAATCGTCCGGAGCATGTTCCTCAACTCGGGCACCCACCTCCGCCTCCTCGATGAGATGCGCCGCCATGCCCTTGACATGTTCGATGCCATACAGCGCGGTGACCTCGAACGCTATGGACGCCTCGTGCGCAAGACCTGGACGCAGAACAAGGCTCTTGATCCCGGCACCGAACCGCCCGCTATCGCCGCCCTTTGCGCCCGCATCGATGACCTCTGCTCCGGCTATAAACTTCCGGGTGCCGGAGGAGGTGGCTACCTCTATATGGTGGCCAAAGATCCCGAAGCTGCGGCACGCATCAAGGCCATCCTCCATGCCGACCCCGCAGGAGCCTCCGCCCGCTTCGTCGATATGCGCCTGTCCCGCAAAGGGCTACGCGTCAGCCGAAGTTGAGCAGGAAGGAGGTGGGGAAGGGGTGTTCCCGACACGGGGCATGTCCCGTGCACCCGCTTTACCGGCCTTGGCGAAGGCAGAGGTCAGAACCGGTAACGGCGAAGACGGGCCACAGGACGGAGCGTCTCCCCCCTACGGTGATGTTCCGGACAGAATTGTCCCACCCCCCTGTGCATGGCTGAAAACACCACCGCGGTGTCGTGGCTGCAACTCCGCGGAGTTGCAGCCACGACACCGCGGACTCTTTTGTACGCCACCGCGGAGTCCTCACGCAGACTCCGCGGTGGCGTCTTGAACAAGCCCATGAACATCAAAGACACACCCCTGCGCACACAGAAGGGCACAGGGGTGTGGATGACGGGAAGAAGGCGGGCCGCTGAAAAGACATCAGTTCACAGAGCTTCGCCCTCTTCGCTGTATTCTTGGAAAAGGAAGTCGTTATAGGGATATTTCTGAACGTGTAGGGCACGTACGCGCTGATAGAGCAGTTCGCGCAGCTCATCGAGGTGCGTGCGGTGACGCGCAGAGATAAAGATCACATCAAGGATATTGTCGGGATTGGGATTGGAAGTGTCCGCGCCGCCCGCCGTTCGGGCCATCCAGGTCTGCATGAGTTCATCGAGGCTGCGGTTTTCGCGGCCGGCGGGCGTGAGATCGTCCTCGGCCTTAGGAGTGAAGGTGTAAGCATCCATCTTGTTGAAGATGAGGATGCGGGGCTTCTCGGCACATCCGAGGTCAAGGAGGGTGCGGTCCACCACCTCAATCTGCTCCTCAAAGTCGGGATGAGACACATCGATGACGTGGAGGAGGAGGTCGGCCTCGCGGGTCTCATCGAGTGTGCTCTTAAAGCTCTCCACCAAGTCGGTCGGAAGCTTGCGGATGAAGCCTACGGTGTCGGCCAGAAGGAAGGGTAGATTTTTGACGATCACCTTACGCACAGTGGTGTCGAGGGTGGCAAAGAGCTTGTTTTCGGCGAAGACCTCGCTCTTGGAGAGGAGGTTGATGAGGGTGGACTTGCCTACGTTGGTATAGCCTACGAGTGCCACACGCACCATTTTCCCCCGGTTTTGTCGCTGGGTGGTCTTCTGGCGGTCGATGTCGGCGAGCCGCTCTTTGAGGAGGCTCATGCGGTTGAGAATAATGCGGCGGTCCATTTCGAGCTGTGTCTCACCGGGTCCGCGCAGTCCCACGCTACCGCCCTTGCCGCCGCCCGCTCCTCCGGAGCCGCCACCTTGGCGTTCGAGGTGGGTCCAGAGGCGTTGGAGGCGCGGGAGCATGTAGCGGTATTGCGCCAGTTCGACCTGTGTCTTCGCGTTGGCCGTCTGGGCGCGCATGGCAAAGATGTCGAGGATGAGGGAAGTGCGGTCGAGGATCTTCACCCGCAGCTCAGCCTCGATGTTGCGGAGCTGTTTGGCAGAGAGCTCATCGTCGAAGATGACCATGCCGATACGCTCCAGTTTCTCCACATCGGCGGGCCATAGGGGATCATCGTCCGCCTCGTCGGCAGCACGCTCACAGTCCTCGATATAGCTGCGGATCTCTTGGAGTTTGCCTTTGCCGAGATAGGTTACGGAACTGGGGCCGTCCACGCGTTGGGTGAAGCGTTTCACGGCCCGTGCACCGGCGGTCTCGGCCAGAAATTCGAGCTCATCGAGGTATTCCATCGTCTTCCGCTCACTCTGCCGCGGGGTGATGAGGGCCACGAGGATGGCTGTTTCTGATTTTATTTCGGTGGTGATAAATTCTTTCATGAACCTTAATTCCGCAACTTAGTAAATGTTATGTTTTATAAGCTCCTGAGCAACAAAAAGTTGTCCAGGATTTTGCCATGTCATTTTTTTCACTTATCTTAGTGTTGCGAATCCAAAGACAGTAAAAAAGCAACGGACATG